>CAWCXX010000078.1:0-21501 GCA_963799445.1 uncultured Acidobacteriaceae bacterium
AAACCCAACGGAGAGCGGATCGCCAAGCTGCCTGGGGGCCGGCTTGCGGGCCATCATTACCCGGCACAGCTCGGGGTCTCCCGTCTTGCCCTGCACAACGTCCTGACATCTACCGCGATTGAGAAGGGCGCGAACGTGCGGCTGGGGCTGACGGTTGATCGACTCGATCAACATCAAGGCTCGGTCGAAGTGCAATTCACCGATGGAACCTCAGGAAGCTACGACCTTGTGGTTGGCGCCGACGGGCTTTTTTCGCTTATTCGCACTTTAGTCTTTCCCAATGCTCCCAAGCCGCGCTTTACCGGGCAGTCTGTTTGGCGGCATAACTTCCCGAGGCGCCCGGAGATCGATCATCTTGCGGCGCACAACGGCCGTCATAGCAGCGCCGGACTGGTGCCGCTGGCGCAGGATTTGATGTACATGTACGTGACTTCGATCGAGCCCGGTAATCCGTGGATGGAACCCAACCAACTCCACATGCTGATGAAGTCGCGCATGGAAGGATTTGGCGGTCTGATCGGCGAATTGAAGGCGCAGATCGACGATCCCGCCAAAGTCGTCTACAAGCCGATGGAAGTGGTTTTTGTGCCGCCGCCGTGGTTCAGCGGGCGCGTGGTGCTCCTCGGCGACGCAGCTCATGCCACCACGCCCCACCTCGGCCAGGGAGCAGGCATGGCCATTGAAGACGCGGTCGTCCTGGCAGAGGAGTTATGCAGCGGCGATCCCATTGAGAAACAGTTGAAGCGCTATATGGAGCGCAGATACGATCGCTGCAAGTTCATCGTGGAAAGCTCCGAGTTGATCGGCAGGTACCAGATGAATGAAGTGGAAGACGTGGACGAGAAATTCATGGTCGAAGAGATGTTTCGTGTTACCGCGCAACCGATCTGATCGCGGCGCCGCGGCCAGCAGTACGAACGGAGAATGCCAGGCAATATGAAATCGACTGACAAACTGCCTATCCGGCGCATTGTGACGGGCCATGACCCGGACGGCAAAGCTGTGGTTGCGATGCAGGGCGAGCCGCCGCATATCATCAGTTTTCCCTCGGTGCCGGGGACCTATTTTTTTGAGATTTGGAAGACGTTTGCCACGCCCGCGCCGGTCGATAACTGCCCGGATCCAACGCTGGGTCCGCGGCGCATGGGCCCGGCGCCCAACGGGTGCGCGGTGCGCATCGTGCAGATCGCTCCCGAGAAGGACGTAAAGCTGCCCAGCACTTTAGAAGAGATGGAACAGCACTTTCGCGAGACGGGCTCTCCCGAGGCCGCAACCAGCCGGCTGAACGCTCCGCATCCGTTGATGCACAGGACCGAAACAGTCGATTTCGGAATCCTCATCGACGGCGAACTGACGCTGATCCTCGACGACTCCGAGGTCCAGCTCTCCCCCGGCGACATCGTTGTCCAGCGCGGCACCAATCACGCCTGGAGCAATCGCGGCGACAAACCCTGCCGCATCGCTTTTGTGCTCCTCAATGGCAAATACTCCGACGAGGTCCGGCAGTCGCTCGTCACCCGCGGCGATCGCGACTGAAAGAGACATCTACGATGAGAATCCTGATTACGGGCGCGAACGGTTTCATCGGCAGGCAGTTAGCAGCCAGACTGCTCGCGGAGCCGCCCGCAGCGATCGCGGGCTTTCGCGAGCTGGTGCTCCTCGATTTGCGTTTTGCCACGCGCGCGCGCGACCCGCGCCTGCGCTACGTCGAAGCCAGCCTCGCCGATCCCCTGGTGCTCGACGAGATCTTCCGTCAGCCCTTCGATTTGATCTTTCACCTCGCCTCCATTGCCGGCGGGGCTGCCGAAGAGAACTTCGATTTGAGCAAGCAGGTGAATCTCGATAGCACCATGCGGCTTCTTGAACTGTGCCGCGCTGAATCCGCGCCGCCCATCGTTGTCTATAGCAGCTCGATCGGCGTCTATGGAGAGCTGCCCTCACTTGTCACCGACGACACTCCGGCTAAACCGAACTGGACTTACGGTACGCATAAGCTTGTCTGCGAGCTGCTGATGACCGACTACACGCGCAAAGGCTGGGTTGATGCGCGGGTCCTGCGCTTTCCCGGCATCGTCGCCAGGCCGCCAGACCCAGTCGGCGCTCTCTCGGCCTTCCTCAGCGATCTGATTCGCGATGTCTCGCAAGGAAGACCATTTGTATTGCCCGTTTCCCCAGGCGCCTTTTCGTGGTGGATGTCAGTTGGCTGCTGCGTTGACAATGTGCTTCACGCTGCAACACTCTCCGCCGCGAGCCTTGGCTCAGATCGGGTTTGGATGCTGCCGCCCTTGCGTGCCTCAATGGAGCAGGTGGTCGGCGGCCTCGAAAGGGTTTATGGCGTGCCCGCGCGCGCGTTGGTCAGCTACGCCCCGCAGGCGCAGATCGAGGAACGCTTTGGACGGCTGCCCGAAGCCAGATTCGAGCGCTCCGAAGCCCGTGGCTTTCATCACGACGGGACGGTCGATGTGCTCGTTCGCCGCGCACTCGCGCGGGAAATCGAAACAGTGGAGGTATCATGACCGAATTTTTGAAACACGGTGCTTCACCCGAAGAAACCGAAGCGGCGGAAGAGCAGGTACGCAGAACCGTCGAGGCGATGATTGCCCAGGTGCGCGCGCGAGGCGACGCGGCGGTCCGGGAGTACTCGGAAAAGCTCGACCGCTGGTCTCCCGCAAACTTCCGTCTGAGCCAGGAAGAGCTGGATGCGCTCGTGGCTTCAGTACCGGAAAAGACGCTTGACGACATTCGTTTCGCACAGCAGCAGGTGCGGAACTTCGCCGAGCACCAGAAATCCGCGTTGCGCGAGATCGAAGTGGAAACGCTCCCCGGCGTGCGGCTGGGGCATAAGAACATTCCCGTAGCCAACGTGGGCTGCTACGTGCCCGGCGGACGCTATCCCATGGTCGCTTCCGCGCACATGAGCATTGTTACGGCCAAAGTGGCAGGCGTGCGGCGCATCATCGCATGTACGCCTCCCACTGCCGGCAAGGCCCACCCTGAAACCATCGCCGCCATGGTGCTGGGCGGCGCCGACGAAATCTATCTCCTCGGCGGCGTGCAAGCCATTGCCGCCATGGCCCTGGGAACGGAGACCATTGCGGCGGTTGACATGCTCGTGGGACCGGGCAATGCCTACGTCGCCGAGGCCAAGCGCCAGCTTTTTGGCCGGGTGGGCATTGACCTGCTGGCCGGACCCACGGAAGTGCTGGTGCTTGCCGACGACTCCGCCGACGTGGAGATGGTAGCCACCGATCTTCTCGGTCAGGCAGAGCACGGACCCACTTCGCCTGCGGTGCTCGTCACCAGTTCGCGCTCACTGGCCGAGGCTTTGCCCGCGGAGATCGAACGCCAGCTCGGCAGGCTTGCCACCGCCGAGGTCGCGCGCGCCGCATGGGAGAACCTGGGCGAGATTCGCCTGGTCGCGGATCGCGAAGAGATGAAGCGCGAAGCCGATGCCATCGCCAGCGAACACGTTGAAGTGCTCACCCGCGAGCCGCGCTGGTTCCTTCAGAATCTCACCAACTACGGTGCGCTCTTCCTCGGGCCCGAGACCAACGTCGCGTACGGCGACAAGGTGGTGGGAACCAACCATACGCTGCCCACGCGCAGGGCGGCGCGCTATACCGGCGGCTTGTGGGTGGGCAAGTTCATCAAGACCTGCAGCTATCAGCAGCTCACGCCTGAGGCCAGCGCTTTGATCGGCGAGTACGGCTCGCGGCTCTGCGCTATCGAACGATTCTGGGGGCACAAGGAACAAGCCGATCTGCGCGTACGGCGATACGGTCAACCGGGCAAAACTGCCAATGAACCGGCTCTTGTGGAGCCGCGATAAGCCATGCCCGATCGCAAAGCAGAAACCATTGCTCCAGTGCTCCAAAACGCAGTCGCGCTCGTGACGGGCTCCGGAAGAGGCTTGGGCGCGGCAACGGCAGAATTGCTGGCCCGCGCGGGCGCCGATGTGGTTCTGATGAGCCGGACGGCCGCCGAGCTCGACGTGGTTGCCGAACGGATTCGCGCCGAAGGCGGCAAAGCCACGCCCTGCATTTGCGACGTGTGCGACAGCAACGCCATCCGCGCCGCGATCGGGCAACTTCCGCGATTGGACATCCTGGTGAACAATGCCGGGACCAACATTCCCGCTGAGTTCGTCGATGTAAAGGAAGAAGACCTGGATCGCATGATCTCGTTGACGATTCGCGCCGGATTTCTGGTGGCGCAAGCGGCCGTGCGCAAGATGCTGGAGACGCCGCCCGATCAACGGATCGCCGGCGGGTCTTCTGTAGTGCACGTCACCTCGCAAATGGGACGCGTCGGCTCGCCCAGACGCACCGTTTATTGCATGGTGAAGCATGCGCTGGAGGGACTGAACAAAGCCATGGCTGTCGAGTTGGCGCCGCACGGCATCCGCTCCAACTCGGTCGCGCCCACATTCCTCAAGACGGCCATGACCGCGCCTTTCTTCGCGCGCGATCCGGCTTTTTCCGACTGGGTTTTACAACGGATTCCTTTGGGGCGGCTGGGAACGGTCGAAGAGGTGGCCGGCACCATCCTCTTTCTCGTTTCGCCTGCCGCTTCGCTGATCACCGGCGAAAGCCTCGCCGTGGATGGCGGCTGGACTGCGCAATAACCTGCCATCCGACTCACGGCGCAACAAGCTCTACCGGACCGGACCGGTCCAATGAGGTTCGAAGTATGAAGCTGGCAACACTTCAGGATGGAACTCCCGATGGAAAACTGGTTGTGGTGTCGCGCGACTTGAGCCGCGCCGTACCTGCCGCAGATATCGCGCCCAATCTGCGCACGGCGCTCGAATCCTGGCCGGATTTGGAGAAAAGGCTGAAAGAGCGATCGGACCTGCTTGAGGCAGGCCGTGCCCCGGACACTTTCACATTCGACCCGGCCGTCGCGGCTGCGCCCCTTCCCCGCGCTCCGCAGTTTCTCGACGGATCTTCGTTCCTCTCCCACGGACAACGCATGGTGCGCGCCTTCAAACTCTCCACAGCTTCGCTTGAGGTCAAACACCCGCTCATGTACCAGGGCGCCTCAGACGCATTTCTTGGCGCCCGCGCCGCCATGCCCCTGCCCAGCGAGGAACACGGTATCGACATCGAGGCGGAGCTAGGCATCGTCACTGATGCTGTGCCCATGGGCGTTACCAGCGCGCAGGCTGCTGACCACGTGCGCCTGCTGGTTCTCTTTGACGATGTGAGTCTGCGCCGTCTGCTCTTTGCAGAAATGACGCTGGGCTTCGGCATGATCCACTGCAAACCCACCTGCGTCTTCTCTCCCGTAGCCGTAACGCCCGACGAATTAGGCGAAGCCTGGCGTGACGGGCGAGTGCATCTTCGCATGGAAATCGGCATCAATGGCCGTCGGTTGGGCAACCTGGCCACCGATCAGATGGGTTTCTCGTTCTACGATCTGATTGCGCATGCCGCCAGAACCCGCACTCTTGGCGCGGGAACCATCATTGGCTCCGGCACAGTCTCCAACGAAGACGCTTCCGCCGGTACCGGCTGCATCGCCGAGCGACGCGCCCTTGAGGTTCTGGAACACGGCGAGCCTAAGACCGATTGGCTCCACTTCCACGACCGCGTACAGATTGAAGCCCTGGATCAGGACGGATATTCCCCATGGGGCGCCATCGCGCACACGTTCATTCCCTACCAAACCAGCGAGCCGCCACGATAACGGATTCGTCGTCTTCGTGCAGGCAGGAGCCAGTGCACAACAAAGATCAACCGGCAGCTACGCCGCCATCGACATAGATCGTCAGGCCAGTGATGAAATCCGCAGCCTCCGAGGCGAGAAAGACAACGGGACCGGCCATATCCTCGGGCTCGGCGAGCCGGCCCAGGGGAATGGTCTTGCGATATTTTTCCGCCAGCTCGGGATTCTGCTTGATGTGAATGGTTCCCTGGGTGATAACCAGCGCCGGACCGATGGCGTTGACGTTCACGTTATAAGGAGCCCACTCCAGCGCCAGCGACTTGGTAATCATCTCCACGGCGCCCTTGGTGGCCGAATAGCCCACATTGCCGCCGTCCTTGCCACGGATGCCGCGTATCGACGAAAGATTGATGATCTTGCCGGCCTTTTTCGCCTTGAAGACCAGGTTGCCTACCTGCTTGCAGCAGATCATCACGCCGGTGATGTTGATGTCCATCAGCTTGCGCCAGTCGTCCATGGGAAACTCGAATGCATCCCTCTTGATGTTCCAGCCAAAGGCGTTGACCAGAATGTCGATGGTTCCGCACTTTTCGACGACCTGCTTGACCATCGCGGCGACGCTCTCTTCCTTCGTTACGTCGCAGCTGATCCCAATTACCGGGTTGCCGGTCAGGGCCGAGATCTCCTTGGCCGTCTCGTCTTGCGCTTTCGTGTTAAAGTCGGAGATCACGACCTTGGCGCCCTGGCGGCTCAGTCCTTCGACCAGCGCCTTGCCAATGCCGCCCGCGCCGCCCATCACCAGGGCGACTTTATTATCCAAACGGAACTTCACGCTCATTTCTTTCTCCTTATTTCAGTGATCCTATGTCTTCTGCCAACACCGAAGACCAGGACTAGTGAATTCCACCTGGCCGCGGACCTACAGCGGCTTCAGTCCCAGAATCTCTCTTGCCTCGGCCGGTGTCGCCGGTTCCTTGCCCAGTTCCCGGATGATGCGAACCGTTCTTGCGACAAGGCGCGCATTGGTGGCCAGATCGCCCTTGCCGTAGTAGACGTTGTCTTCGAGGCCCACTCGCGCGTGGCCGCCCAACAGGACGCTCAGCGTGGTCATTCCCACCTGGTCGCGGCCCACGGCGGCGCAGTTGATAATCGTGCCCGGGGGCATCAGGTCCGCGATCTGGGCGAAGATCTTCGGCGAGGCGTCACACGCGCCCTGGTAACGCATGCCCAGCACGATGTCAATATAATAGGGCGGCTTGAGGATGCCCCGCTCGATGATGCTGTAGACCTCGCGGATCATGGAGTGCGCGTAGACCTCGAGCTCAGGCTTGACGCCCAGTTCGTTCATACGGCCGAGGTACCAATCGATCTCTTCGGGCATGTTGGACCACGGCACGCCCTTGTACTGGCCGCTGATGCGCATCATGCTGCCCATGTTGAGCGAGGCCATCTCGGGGTGGGCCAGCAGGCACTCGATGCGCTGCTCCTGGGTCAGGTTCGGTCCGCCGCCGGTCGAGTCCTCGATGACGATGGGGCAGGCGTCGCGGATGCGCTTGTGAATGTCGTTGAAGACCGCCACGTCGGAAGTGTTGGCGCCATCCTTGTCGCGCGCGTGGATATGCACCACCGCCGCGCCTTCGTTGTAACAGGCCAGAGCCGAGGCCGCGATCTCGTCGGGCTGCTCGGGCAGGTTGGGATTCTGCTTCTTCATCGTGATGGCGCCGGTCTGGGCCACCGTAACGATTACCTTGTTACTCAAATCAGCCATCGTTCTGTCCTCTTATGAGCCTGAAAGGCTCATTGTTTGACTCTCAAGTCCCTGTTCGAAAATGACGCCACCGATCAAGCCGGCTTCGGCGGGTCTTTCAATGCAAATTCGGTTGCCTTCAGAACGCGGATCAGATCATCATCGCGCTTGGCCAGCGTTTCTGCGAGCGGCTTGCCGGTATAGTCGAAGAAGCCCTTTCCCGTCTTGACTCCTAAATCGCCCTTTTCAACACGGCTCACCAGGCTCTTCGGCGCGTTATCCAGCGGCGGCTCGGGATAATTGGCCAGGCGCAGATTGCCCGCGCTCAGTTCGAGGCCGGTGAAGTCGTAGCGCTGCACCACACCCAGCGTGCACATGCGCGGCGCGATCGAGGCCTTCACCGCGAGATCGAGCTGATCGGCGGTAATGAAGCCGTTGTCGAGCATGAAGAAGACCTCGCGGCCGATGATGCGCAGCAAGCGGTTGATGGCGTGGCCCGGAACGTACTTCTGCATCAGCACCGGGGTTTTGCCGATGTGGCGCAGCATTGCGAGCACGGTCTCTTCGGTTTCCTTGGAGACGCGGGGATCGCGCACGACTTCAACCAACGGAAGAATGTGCGCCGGGGCGAACCAGTGGGTAACGACGGTATTGGCCGCGCGGCTCTCCGGGATCAGTTCGAAGACATTCAGGTAGCTGGTGTTGCTGCCGAAGATCGCATCCGGCCTGGCGCATGCATCCAACTGCTTGAACAGCTCGATCTTCAGGTCCTTCTTCTCGTTGATGCACTCCACGATGAAATCGGCATCGCGCGCGGAGTCCTCGATGCTGAGGCTATAGGAGATGCGCGCCTCAATGGGGGCGATCTCTTCTTCCTTCAACACATCGTTCTTGACCAGCGTGAGCAGATTGGCGCGAACCACGACCTTCGCCTGATCGAGCGAGGCCTGGCGGCGTGCGCAAAGGGTCACCGCATAGCCGCCCTTGGCAAAGTCGAGGGCGATGCCCGGCCCCATGAGTCCGGCGCCGATGACCGCGATTTTCCTGATGTCCTGTAGCTTCACTTTTCTCTCCCGGCGGATTGCGCAGCAGTCAGACTGCCGTCCGCGCTCTGTATCTAAGCAATGTTTTCGATAGCCAGAGCGAGGCCCAGGCCGCCGCTGACGCAAAGGGTAGCCAAGCCGAGCTTCTTCTTCCGCTTGATCAGCTCGTACATGAGGGCAACGGTGATGCGGGCTCCGGTGCAGCCGGTCGGATGGCCGAGCGAGATGGCTCCGCCGTTGACATTCAGGATCTCGTGGTCGAGGTGCATCTCGCGATCGCAGGCCAGAACCTGAGAGGCAAAGGCCTCATTCAGTTCGACCACCTCGTAATCGGTGGTCTTGATGCCAGTCTTTTTCTCGAGCAATTCCGCGGCTGGAACGGGGCCGAGGCCCATGTAGCAAGGATCGACACCCGCGGAGGTGATGGCGATGACCCGCGCCATCGGCTTCAGGCTGTTCTTCTTGACGTATTCCTCGCTGGCCAGCACAAGGCTCGCCGCGGCGTCGGTGATGCCCGAGGCGTTGCCGGCAGTGACGGTTCCGGTCTTGGAGAAAACCGGCTTGAGCTTGGCCATCTTCTCGGGTGTGGCGTCGAGGAAGATATGCTCGTCCTTTTCGAAGACAGTCGGGCCCTTTTTGCCTTCGAGCGTGATGGGCACGATTTCATCTTTGAAGCGTCCGCTCTCGGTGGCGGCCTGTGCGCGATGCTGGGAACGCAGAGCGTACTGGTCCTGCTCCTCGCGCGAGATGTTGTACTTGACGGCGAGCGCATCGGCGGTCTCGCCCATAATCATCTTCGAGAGCGGGCAGTTGTAACCGTCGCGGTACATGGCATCGACCAGTTCGTTCGAGCCCAGGCGATATCCCCAGCGCGCGCCGTCGAGCAGATAGGGAATCTTCGACATGGCTTCCACGCCGACCGTGAGCATCACTTCGCGGTTGCCTGAAGCAATCTCCAGGAAGCAGTTCCCGAGAGCTCGCAGGCCCGAGCCGCAGGCCATGTTCACCGTGTAGGCGGGGGTTTCCTGCGGAACGCCGCTGCGAAACGCGATCTGACGGCCCACGTTGGGGCCGCCTCCGGCCTGACGCGCGTTGCCCACGATGGTTTCTTCAATCTGTTCCGGTTTGACTCCGGCGCGCTCAAGCGCCGCCTTGGCGGCAATTGTGCCCAGATCGGCGGCAGTGAACGAGGCCAGCGAACCGCCAAACTTGCCGATGGCCGTGCGAACGCCTGAGAGAATATATACGTTGTTCAACCGCTCCTCCTATAGATGAAGTCCAATCAATGGCGGCCTGAAGAGATTCCGGGGGGCGCCGGCGCCGAAGCAACGGGCCGTACCGCCCGGACCGGCAAGGTGAACTGGCGCCTATCGGCGATGAAGAAGACCGAGCCGGCCGACACGCTGTTCGTGGAGAACTGGCGTGTCGTTGCCGCTGCCCGCGCCGGTGGCCTGTACCACTGTCACCCGATGCGTTCCCACTCGATGGAGGCCCATGCGCCGACTGGGATTATTTCCCTGATTCGAAGCGGAACTTCCCGTCTGTATCCACCAGCGCCAGAAGCCGCACGATGCAACCGTCTCCACCCGGCCACCGCCAGGGGAAGCACATGAAGGTGCAGCGCTTGCCGGTGACCGCATCCATATCCCCGCCCTCGTCGCCCGCGTTCTCGATGCCGGGAATGCCGCCCTTCACCATGAGCGTTTTGTGCGCGGGCTCCCATTCGGAGAAGTCCTGCAACGGATCATGCCCCAGCTCAGTCTTGTACTCCTCGATCAACCAGGGGTGCGTCGGTCCAAGGCCGTGGTTGACCAATTTGGTGGCGATAGGATGATCGTTCGCCTGGCAGCCGTAGGCAACCATCTTGATCTTCTTATCGACCATCCACTGGGCTGCTTCTTTGCAGGCGCCGGGTCCGTAGCCGAAATACTCGTCGGTGTCGGCCCACTTATGGTGGTAGCCGGTGTTAATGACTACGATGTCGCCTTCCTGGATCTTCGGCTTAGCCTTCTCCAGGAGCTCGGGGGTGATGGTGCCCCATTTGCCCATGGGAATGGAGACACACACTCCGGTGCCGAACAGGCGCCAGAGCGGATAGTCGGCGATGGTCGGCGTGCACTCGGTCACATGAAGGGGTGCATCCATGTGGGTGCAGCGGTGCATGATGCCTTCCCACTGGACCTGGTGGACGCCGTCACGCGCGTGGAACTTGTCGATGCTGATGTTCACACTCGGGGTCGACGGCCACTCCGGCATGAACTGGGTGAACGTGTGGGTGAGGTCGTATACCTTTAAACTCATATCCTGATTCCTTTCGCTTTCCCGGTTCCGTCTACTTTCCGGACTCGATCCGGCTTTTTCCGCTGGGATCGAACATGGCCACAAACCGGACCTGGCATGCATCGCCATGCTCGAACTTCCACGGGGTGGCGGCAAGAGTCATGCGCTTGCCTTTCACGAGATCCACGTCGCCGCCCACTTGCTCGATGGTCGGGATGCCCGCACCGAGAAGGATCTTGTGGGCCACGTTCCACTCGCCATGCTCTTTCTTCCAGTCCAGGCCGGTGGCCTTGGAGTACGAGTCAACGAGCCGTTTCATCTGAGGGCCGCCGCGATGCGGGGCCATGGAAGTGGCAAGCGGATGATCGACGTGCGGAGTGTCCACCGCGACCAGCTTGGGCTTCTTGCTGACCAGCCACTGAGCCGCGTCCTTTGACAGGCCTGGGGCCTCCCCGTAGTAAACGAGGCCGTCAGAGTACTTGTGGTGCCAGCCGGTGACGATGACGATGATGTCACCTTCCTTGACTTTCGGCGCCGCTTTCTCAAGGTCTTTAGCCGTGATGACTTCCCAGTTCTTCTTGGGCACGTCCAGCACCGCTCCGTTGCCGAAGAGTCGATCGGGAGAGACGGCGGCCAGGTCCGCTCCCTTTTGAATAAGGTGGATAGGCGCGTTCATGTGCGTGCCCGTGTGCATCACTGTGATGGTCCGCCAGGCAAGTACACCGTGCTGCGAGTGCTTGACGCCGCGCACCATTTTGATGTCGGCTTGCCCGGGATACGAAGGGGCGCGTTGGTCCCACTCATGACTGAGCTCTACGAACTGCAGACTCGAGTAAGGATCGGTTACGATCTTCGACGTGGTCATGTGCTTCTTCCTCTCAGTGTGACTGTAAGTTCTTCCCAGCCATCCTGTAAAATGCTATGTTATTATCCATCCATACCGTAAAGGCATGGATAGCAATGAGTTCTCAAGCCGATCTCGATCGGTCGCGAGGGATTCGAAAACTCATATTCTTCCCTCTGCTGGGATTTCCTCGATTCAAATTGCGAATCGATTTGCGATTACGTGTTTGCATTGGTTCGGGCGCTACCTGGGTGTCAGCACCAATTCGCCCAGGTTGACACTCGCATCGGTCTTCACGGTAACCTCTTTCGGAAGATAGCCCTGATACTCCGCACGGAGGGTGTATTCGCCGCCAACGACCAATCCCTTGAACTCGAAGTCGCCCAGAAAATCCGTCTCGGTAGTGAAAGTTTTCTGTTCCGCCTTCGACGTAAGCGTGATTTTGGCGCCGTGCACGCATTCGCCCTGCTTGCCGGCGAGCAAAACTTCGCCAGCGACAAAGGGTTTGGGAAGGCTGAAGTAATTGACGAGCGGCCGCGTTCCCAGTTCCGCTCTGTAGCTCTCCGCCAAGCCCTCTTTCTCCTTCAGCAGCAGAGAGATCTTGCTCTCCCGATCGTCGAGGTCGCCGAAGACCAGGGCCTGGGTCGGGCAGGACTCGACGCACCGCGTGGTCTTATCGCCGTTATCGAGCATATGCGCGCACATGGTGCACTTCTGCGCCACGCTCAAGCCTTCGTTCCAGGCGATCACACCATAGGGGCAAGAATCCACGATCTCCTTTTTGCCCTTGGCCTTGACCGGATCGATAACCACAACTCCATCGGCGCGGCGATAAACCGCACCGCCGAACTCCGGCCTGATGCAGGGCGCATCCTGGCAGTGCTGGCACATGACGGGCGTGTAATCGACTTTGACCTTGGTCCCGGAACCGTGCGTGAGCTCTTCAATACGAATCCAGGGATGGCCTTCATTCGGCTGCGCCACCGAAACCGGCAGGTAGTCGTTGCCAACATATTCATCCTTGCAGGCCAGAAAACAAGAGTAGCATCCGGTGCACCGCGTCACGTCTACTGAAAGTCCATATCTGGGCATGTTTATCCCTCCCACTTTCTCAGCTCGCACAAGGTGGAGTTCGGCGTACAGCCAGGCGCATGCTTCGAAACCATCCGTGACGAGGTGAGCATATTGACGCAGCCCCCCTTCTCTGTGGAACCCGGTTTGCCCGGCTCAAGAGGATCGTATCTCCCCGTGCACCCATAGCTATGGATAACGCCCTTGGCAACGCGCCAGGTCACTTCGGCGATGCAAAGCACCGAAGCGCGATCATTGTATAGCTCCACGATGTCGCCGGTCTTTACCTTGCGCGCTTTGGCGTCGTCGGGATGAATGCGCGCCGGCCACCAGTAATAGCCGTTCTTCAGCACGCGGTGCAGCGGTATCTCGTTGAGCCACGTAGTGTGATTGTCGTAGTGGGTGTGGAAGCTGAAACGCGGGTGCGGCAGAATGATCTGCAGCGGATACTTCTCGTACGGTCCGGTCTTGTATCCCTCCCAGGAGGGAATCCAGTGCGGAAACACCGGCCGTTCCTTGTCGTCGGGCATGTTCTGACGCAGGCTTTCCGAGGCGAACTCGATCTTGCCGGTATAAGTTCCCAGCTCATTGGCCTTGGCGGTGCCGCGTTTCGGATTGCCCGTATCGGCGGTATCGTCGGCGCGGCCCTCGGCGTACCAGCGCAGTCCGGGAGCGGATTTATACTCCTCCGGCCCAGGGCAGGGAATGATGTGGTAGCCCTTCTTCTCGAACTCCTCCCAGCTAAGAGTCTTGGCTAAATCCGACGACTCATAAAAGAGCCGCGCCCAGTCGTCTTCCGAATTGCCTTCCGTGAAAAGTTCCTTCATCCCCAGGCGCTCGGCCAGCAGCGTCAGAATCTCGTAGTCCGACTTCGACTCGCCCATCGGCTCCAGGCACTTCTGCTGGCGGACGATCACGCGATAGTTATTGCCGATATGCGCATTGGTCGTGTATCCGCCGCAAGCCGCCCATTCGCCCAGGTCAGTTCGCTCCAAGGCGGAGCAGGCGGGCAGAATGACGTCGGGGAAGTTCGCTTCGCCCCCGAACCAGCAGTCCTGCATGACCACGAACTCCAACTCCGGGCTCTGGTACATCTTCACCCATTTGTTGGTGTCCGACATCGTTCCCATGAAGGAACCGCCGTAGCGGTAGAACATCTTGACCTTGGAGTGGCCCTCCATCGGATACGTGTTATGAATGAACTGCTGCTCCAGTGTCTTGCCGCAAAAGCCGTCGCCGTAGAAATCTTCCTTGCCGGTGAGAATGGCTTCGGGGAAGGTAAGGCGGAAAAGTCTCTGCTTGGTCTTGTTCGTCATCGCGATCGGGCGCTTTGCGATCCCCGACCTGCCCATCTGTCCCCGCGCCTCGGCGTAGGCAGGAAACCAGATGTCGTGATTGGCCGGAGCTCCCATGGTGGTGCCCCAGATGTTGATTCCCGGCTTGCCCAGCCCCTGCATGGCCATCAACAGCACCATCATGCGCGCCCACTCGGTGCCATAGGCTGTACGGCAGGCGCTGCCTTCGCCGCCGCGGCTTCCGCAGCTTACCGAAGTCCGTTTTGAAGCCCATTCACGGGCCAGGGAACGAATCTTGCGCGCCGGAATGCCGGATTCCTGCTCGGCCCACTCCGGCGTCTTGGCGAACTTGTCGTCTACCTCGCCCAGAATGTAGGCCTTGAATTCGTCGAAGCCGTAGGTCTTCTCCGCAATGTACTTTTTGTCGTAGAGCCCCTCTGTGATCCACACGTGGGCGATGGCCATGGCCACTGCCGTGTCGGAACCCGGCCGCGGAGCCAGCCACGTGCCGTCCATCGCGGCGTTCGTGTAGTTGTAGAACGGATCGATGAAGACCGTCTTGACTCCCTTTTCTTTGAGCCAGACGCGCCAGATCGCCGACTCCTGCCCGCTGTACGTGCCGCGCGTCGAATCCGGATCGTTCGACCAGAAGACGATCATCTCTGTGTTCTTCAGGCCATCTTCCAGCAGATCGAATTGCGGGGGCATGCCAAGACGCCAGTGGAAACCGTAAGTATGCGTCGAGCCCCAATGCCATCCCTCCCAGCTATCCGCATTGTCCAGGATCGGCGTGTAATTGATCATGTGCATGAAGCGATGGAAGGGCCCCATCTTATAACCGACAATCCCCCAGTTGTGATGGCTGGAAGTAATGCCCGTGATCGCCGAGCCGCCATACGTGTCGATCAGGCGCTTCATCTCGCTGGAGACGATGTCGAGCGCTTCGTCCCAGCCGATGCGCACATAACCCGATTTGCCGCGGTTTTGCGGATTGCGCTCGCCTTTGGGATCGAAGTCCACGCGCTTCATCGGATAGAGAATGCGATTCGCCGAATCAACGCGGTTTCTTTCCGCATGGACATAAGGCGCCAGACGCAACGCCTTGGGCGGAGAATACTTCTTGCCATCCGCCTCGATCACCCAGGGCTTCAAATCTTCTTCCGCTACCTGCAGAGGGCGAACACGGACGACTTTACCGTCCTTGACATACACGGAGATCGGACCTCCGCCCGTCAAACTAGTGAACACTTGCTCCATGACGAAGCTCCTTTGTCGATTGAAGTTCGTGCTTGCAGGGACGTTCACGAGGAATCGTGACGGGGAAGTCATGACCGGCACTACTCACGAACAGGGCGCAAATCGCGGTTGTTCGCCAAGCTGCTTCGATCCCAGAACTCTGCCCATAAGCATATACTCTGGGCAGTAGGTTGCATAGTTCTTTATCTGCATGTTTTGATGCTTTTGAGTTATAACGCATGGAACTTCGTCACCTCCGATACTTCTTGGCGATCGCTGAAAACAAAGGGTTTGTCAAGGCTTCGTCCACCTTGCACATCGCCCAGCCGGCTCTTTCGCGCCAAATACGCGACCTCGAACAGGAACTGGGCGTGGTTCTGTTTGAACGTTCCAAATCGGGCGTAACGCTCACCTTCCCTGGAGAATGCTTCCTCAAGGACGTGCAGCGGATCTTCACGATCCTTGAAGAGGCGCAGTCGCGTGCGCGAAGGGCACAGAGCGGTTATAGCGGGGCACTCTCGATCGGTGTGGTGGAATCCTTTGCCTGGCACGAGGCAATCACGCAATCCCTCAAAAACTTTCAGCATCAATGTCCCGAGGTCGTTCTGAACGTGGCGTTGATGAGTTCGCCCGAGCAGTTGGCAGCCATCCGGGACGAACGACTCTCCGCGGGATTCCTCTTTGACCGCAGCCCGGAGGACGAGACCTTCGAGGGCATCGCTGTGCTGACGACCCGGGCTGTGCTGGCGGTTCCTGAAGGTTCTCCTTATGCGACACATCCGCCCGAGCATCTCGCGGATCTGCACGCTGAGGATTTCGTATTCATCCAGCGGGCCCAGAACCCGTTGCACTACGATCGCATCATCCACGCATGTCACAGCGCGGGGCTTACGCCCAGGATTGTCCAATCGGGCACAACCGACTCTTCGAATTTGGGTCTGGTGGCAGCGGGTTTGGGCCTGACGATCGTTCCTGCCGCGACGGAATCGCGCAAGCCCAAGTCAGTGGTGCTGGTGCCGGTGGGCGACCTGAACGTTGTGATGACGATGGAATTGGTATGGCGTCGTGATTGCCAACTTCCCGCGTTGCAGAATTTCGTGCAGATGCTCCAAGGCAAACCCTTCCCTAAATAGCCTAATCGGTGCACTTATAGCATTTCTCGGATTGGTTTAGAGCAAAGCCACCACTGCCTCGTGGATTTTTCCTCAAGAAAAATCCACACTGCACGCCACCTGGTGACTCTTGAGAAATCCGAGAAATGCCGTAACGCGGCCTGAACAGCACCGTCCTGGGCCTCTGCGCCATCTCTTTCGCAAGTTCGGCGATAGGGCCATAACTCATGCAATTGGCCTGGCGATGTTTCACGCTCGAAGGCAAGTCCTGGCGGCGCACAGGTCGCACAAGGCCGCGTGGGGAAAGGGAGGGTTACGTCACTGTAAGCCGCGACAGGCGGCCCGGATACTCTTATAGCGGTTCTCCAATCGGTGTAGAGCGGAGCCAATGCTCTCAAGTGGCTTTTTCCTCAAGAAAAAGCCACTTGGCACGATGTCGAAAACACAACGGAAATTGGAGGACCGCCGTAATGCAGTCGCTGTTGGGCAGCCGCGCGGACGCGGTCTGCTTGACGCCATGCCTGCAAGTCATGGGCCCCATCTCCGCTACCTGCTTTGCGCAACAGCCTCGGAGTATCGTCGCCGGGTTCTCAGCCAATTTGGACAGCAGTGAAATGACTACAATGCTCCCACCATGTTTTCATCGCTCAGATACTCGATTACACTCTCCTTTTTGCCTACGATGGGGAGCATCAGGTGCGATTGGTATTCCTTATTGCGATAAATTTTGTGCAGCGTAGTTCTGCTGCTGGGAAGATGCGGATGATAGTGAATCTGCAACTCCGGGTCTCTGGGAGATTCCATGCTCATGATCTCCAGTTTAATGCGGTGGCCTGCCCTGAAGACATTGGTCAATTTACCCAGGTCCACGTTGTATTCATTGATCTCACCCGGGACGACCGGATCAGAACTGGTATGCTTGTGATAGGGGGCATAAGGCTTCGTTTTGCCAGGGTCCAAGGCGCGACGAGAAGCCTTCAGAAAGCCCTTGGCCAGCGCGCTCTCGGCTCCGCCCGGAGCCACATCGGTCAGATTGACGATCCAGTTGGTATCGTCCGTGTCAATGGAAGCATAGAAGTTAAAGGCCGCGGGACCAATCACCGTCAGGTCCTCAGGCACGGGTCCGCTGACATACTTTACGGAATCTCTCTTGGTGGACAGATAAAGCGGCTGCTGCAGGAAGCAGTCCGGGTAAGGCTGATAGCGTTCGGGAGCAAAGGCCAGTCCCTCCCAGCGCCGCAGGTAGCACTTCACCCACTCCGTTTCCGGCAGGGGAAACTCCGTACAATCGCGCCACTGGTTGGTGCCCTGGGTGAACATGCGAATGGGCGGCTCGTCCAGAACGCCTGTGTCGTTCCCCTTCAGCCAGTGATCGTGCCAGCGGATAATCAATTCCGCATCCTCGCGCCAAGGCCGCTCTTCCGGCCCAAAGGGCTTGACCAGGAGCCTCTTGGTCGATTGAATGCCGCGATAGACTTCCCAGAAGCCGCCGGCGCGCGTGAACCTTGCCGACGACGAACACCGGGACCTTGATCTTATCGAAAAATGGATACACCGATTTGTCGGCCCAGAACGGGCCGTCGTAAGGATGCATGAGTATGTCGAAAAACTGTGGATTCTTTTGAGGATAATTTAGCAAGTGATAGATATTGGGATAATTTTGGATATCGGGATCCTTCAATAGCGACTGCCGCAGGCGCTCGAACTCCTCCGGGGAAAGCTCCTTCCTCGTCAGGGAGAGGGCGTTTTTCGGGGCATAGCCGCTGGTGCCGTGCCGGCCATCCCAAAGCCCATAGAGAAACAAGTTGAGCACACCGCCGTGGTATGCGCTCCTACGGTAGAAATCGTCATCTATATGGGCGACAAAAATGGACTTCAGATGCGGAGGCTGCTCGATGGCCACCTTCAGTTGCATGCCGCCGTAATAGGAATATCCGATCATACCCACATTGCCGTCGCACCAGGGCTGCTGGGCGATCCACTCGACCACATCACAGCCGTCCCGGCCTTCCTGCGATGACCACATGCCGGCATATTCCCCCTCCGATTTGCCGATGCCCCGGGCATCCCCAATGACATGAACATAGCCGCGGGGAACGATATCCGGAGTGTCTCCGGCTTCGATGTTTCCGTCCCAGAGCGCGCTCTTCTGCAGCGGTTGCGGCGGGATCAGGACTTCCTGAAGTTCCTTGCCATACCCGCCCATGGCCAATAACGCTGGAAATTTCCCACCAGCATCTGGACGATAAATATTCACGCATAACCGGGTTCCATCCCGAACGGGAACAAACACATCTTTTTCCGTCTTGATTCCATACTTGGGTTGACTGATAAGTTCACGCCAGTTCTTGCTCATGTTTTTCTCCTTACTGTTCATTGCTAAAAGTGATCGGATAGCCTGCAACTGCCGGCTTCATTACGGCTGCGCGGCAGTCCGGGGTGGAGATTTCAGATTCTGTTTCCAAATCAGGAACGCTTCCATGTGGTCCCGGCTCGGCCCCAGGCGGTCGCGCGCGGCGGCCCATCGATCGGCAACCAGTCTCGACAAGGGGGCGTCCAACCCGACTCCTTCGCCCAGATCGGCGGCGATCTTCACATCCTTCGCCATCAGTCCAACGCTGAAGCCGCTGGCAAATCTCTGATTCAGCACCTGGTCTTTCATGGCCATCTCGGTCTGGAAATTGCGGCCGGTGGAGACATTCATGATGTCCACCATGGTGGCCTGATCCAACCCCATGCGCTCTCCAATCAGCATGGCTTCAGCGGTAGCGGCGAAGCAGGCTGCGGCCACATAATTGTTGAGCGCCTTCATGGCGTGGCCGCAGCCCAGCGGCCCAGTCTCAAACAGGCGCTCGCCCATACCCAACAGCACCGGCTTGACGCGCTCCACCGCGGCAGCATCGTTCGCGCCGATCATGATGGTCAGCTTCCCGGTCTGGGCACGCTGAACTCCCCCTGATACGGGAGCATCGATCAGCACTAATTGCCGCTTGGCCAACTCCGTGCCGAGCTCCTGGGTCCCAAGCGGTTCGGAAGAGCTCATGTCGATTACGATGGTTCCAGGTTCCAGGACGCCGGCAAGTCCGCCTTCAGGGCCGTCAAGCAGAACCTGGCGGACAATGTGGCCGGTGGGCAGCATGGTAACAATCACATCATTCACCGCCAGGTCCAAAAGCTTGCCCGCGGGGCGGCAGCCGTACTCTTGCGCAAAACGCGCTATCCGCTCGGGGTCAACGTCAAAGATGGCGACATCAAAACCCTTCTTGACCAGATTGCCCGCCATGAGCGAACCCATATTGCCGATTCCGATGAATCCTACACGCATCGTTTTCCTCCCCGGATCGCGCTGTCATTCGAGCCGAGCTCTTTAAGGACCTCCACCGCCGCGCGCATGCTGGAAACCCCCACCGGCACGCCGGCATAAATCATGGTATGAATCAATACCTCCCGGATTTCTTCCTTGCTCACGCCATTCTTGATCGCGCCGGCGACATGCCCCTTGAACTCGTTGGGGCGATTGAGGATGGCAAGAATAGCCAAGGTCAACATGCTGCGCAATTTCCGGGAGAGCTGCGGGCGTTGCCATAGGTCGCCGAAGCAATAGCGCATGACCATGTCATCCAGCGGGCGGGTAAAATCGGTGCCCGATTTCGACCGCCTGATCGGCGCGCGCGCCGAACATCTCCCGCATCACACTCAGTCCCGCCGCAAATCTCTCTTGATCGCTGGGCATGAAACAACACCTTCCTTTTCAGCCGGAGTTTCCTTCTTTGAATTTGAAGACGGGAACATTGTACCGTGTCTCGCCGCGGGTTGGCAACCTGCTCGTTGTCACCACCATGGAATTGGTATGGCGTCGTGATTGCCAACTTCCCGCGTTCAGAATTTCGTGCGGATGCTCCAAGGCAAACCCTTCCCCAAATAGCCAGATCGGTGCACTGAACGCGGCCTGAACAGCACCGTCCTGGGCCTCTGCGCCATCTCTTTCGCAAGTTCGCCGATAGGGCCAAAGCGCATGGAATTGGCTGGGCAGTGTTTCACGCGGGAACGGGACACTTACCTGGAATGATTTACGTCACTGTAAGCCGCGACAGGCGGCCCGGATAGTCTATCCTTATGGAGTCCGTTAGGGCGGCCGTGCGCGTAAGAGATCTGTTTGACGCCGTGCCAGCAAGTCAAGGATCCCCATGGATCTCCGCTATCTTCGCTTCTTCATCGCCGTTGCCGAGGAGATGAATGTCACGCGCGCTGCTGAGCGCTTGCACACGGTTCAGCCCTCGGTAAGCCGGCAGATCCACCGCCTGGAAGAGATCGTCGGCACCCCTCTGTTCCGGCGCGAGCGGCACAAACTTGAGCTGACTGAGGCCGGGTCAATCTTCCTGAAAGAATCGCGCCTTATCCTGGAGCAGGTCAATCGCGCCATCGCGTCGGCCCGGCAAAGCGTGCGGGCGAACGCAGCCCGGGTCTCGATCGGATTTATCCTGGGCACCGAAGGGCCGATCTTCTCAAGACTCGTCCCCGCCCTGCGCCAAAAATATCCCGAGATGCAGCTTTCCTACCGCTCGCTGAACGAGCCGGAGTTGCTCGGCGCCCTTGAGAACAAGAGCATCAATGCGGCGTTTTGCGCTGGGCCTATCGACCACCCTGCGATCAGTACCGAATGTGTTTTGCACCAGAAACTGGTGGTCGTAATCCCTTCCGACCATCCGCTGGCAAAGCTGAAACGGATTCCCGTCGCACGGCTGGCAGAGATCCCGCTCGTCATGCCCTCAGCTGCGGGTTCTCCGAACTATGTGGCGTTTCTCAATCAGGTTGCCAGGTCGGCCGGCGTGGAGTTCAAAACCTTCATCGAACACGATAACGTGCTTGCCGCATTGAATTCCGTCAGCATCGGTGCGGGCGCCTGTCTGATTCCCGATTATCAGAAGGGATACCTTCCCGGCCGTTTCATCACACGGTCGCTGAAACTGGAGCCGGAGCCGACACTCGACCTGCTCGTTGCCTACCGGAAGGACGACAAGCTTCCTGCCCTGGCGAGTTTCTTATCGGTGGTGCGCGAGTGCATGAATCATCCCGCTCCATTGCGCGAAAAGATCTCGGGTTCGCACCAACCAAGGAGGCATGGAAAGACCCCCTGCTACCCATGCCTACTCGAACCAGCAATTGGAAGCCGCTGACGCTCTCGAAATGCGGGCGAGGCTGGACC
>CAWCXX010000079.1:0-11504 GCA_963799445.1 uncultured Acidobacteriaceae bacterium
GGTCCGGATAGTCTATCCTTAGGTAAGTCTCTTCAGGACAGCTGTGCGCGTAAGAGATCTGCTTGACGCCGTGCCAGCAAGTCAAGGATCCCCATGGATCTCCGCTATCTTCGTTTCTTCATCGCCGTTGCCGAGGAGATGAATGTCACGCGCGCTGCCGAACGCCTGCACACGGTTCAGCCCTCGGTAAGCCGGCAGATCCACCGCCTGGAAGAGCTCGTCGGCACCCCTCTGTTCCGGCGCGAGCGGCACAAACTTGAGCTGACTGAGGCCGGATCCATCTTCCTGAAAGAATCGCGCCTTATCCTGGAGCAGGTCAATCGCGCCATCGCGTTGGCCCGGCAAAGCGTGCGGGCGAACGCAGCCCGGGTCTCGATCGGATTTATCCTGGGCACCGAAGGGCCGATCTTCTCAAGACTCGTCCCCGCCCTGCGCCAGAAATATCCCGAGATGCAGCTTTCCTACCGCTCGCTGACCGAGCCGGAGTTGCTCGGCGCCCTTGAGAACAAGAGCATCAATGCGGCGTTCTGCGCTGGGCCTATCGACCACCCTGCGATCAGTACCGAATGTGTTTTGCACCAGAAACTGGTGGTCGTAATCCCTTCCGACCATCCGCTGGCAAAGCTGAAACGGATTCCTGTCGCACGGCTGGCAGAGATCCCGCTCGTCATGCCCTCGGCTGCGGGTTCTCCGAACTATGTGGCGTTTCTCAATCAGGTTGCCAGGTCGGCCGGCGTGGAGTTCAAGAACTTCATCGAACACGATAACGTGCTTGCTGCATTGAATTCCGTCAGCATCGGCGCGGGCGCCTGTCTGATTCCCGATTATCAGAAGGGATACCTTCCCGGCCGTTTCATCACACGGTCGCTGAAACTGGAGCCGGAGCCGACACTCGACCTGCTCGTTGCCTACCGGAAGGACGACAAGCTCCCCGCCCTGGCGAGTTTCTTATCGGTGGTGCGCGAGTGCATGAATCATCCCGCTCCATTGCGCGAAGTGATCTCGGGTTCGCACCCACCGCGGCGGGATGGAAAGACCCCTGCTGCCCATGCCTGACTCGAACCAGCAATTGGAAGCCGCTGACGCTATCGAAATGCGGGCGAGGCTGGACCTGTTTGAAAGCATCCTTGACGCCTCTGCCGACGGCCTGATGTTCATCGACCGCGACGGCTTCATCACGTATGTCAATCAAAGCTTCGAGAAGATCCACGGGGTCAAGGCCGCCGACGCCATTGGGCGTCATGTCACTGAGGTCATTGAGAACACGCGCATGGATGTCGTGGCCAGGACCGGGCTCCCGGAAGAAAGCGAATTCCAGGTTGAAACTGCGCGCCGTTACGTTGTGAGCCGGATTCCCGTTTTCCGCGATGGCCAGATGATCGGCGTCCTCGGAAAAATCGTCTTTCCCGACCTGGACAAGGTCAGAGATCTCGCTCACAAGGTGGAGCGCCTCGAAGGCCGGCTCAAGTACTATCAGACACGGCCGCGGCACAGTCCTGAAACCAACTACACAGCCGAAGATATTGTCGCTGTTGCGCCAAAATCGGCCGCGGCCAAGGCCACCGCGGTGCGCGCGGCTCCGACGGACTCCACGGTTCTTCTGCTGGGCGAAAGCGGCGTTGGCAAGGAGGTGTACGCCCACGCCATCCACGCCTTGAGCTTGCGCGCCCGGGGCCCCTTCGTGCGCGTCAATTGTTCCGCCATTGTCGAGAGCCTCTTCGAATCGGAACTCTTCGGCTATAGCGAGGGTGCATTTACCGGAGCCAAGAAAGGCGGCAATCAAGGAAAGTTCGAGCTGGCCAACTTCGGCACCATTTTTCTCGACGAAATCGCCGATATGCCGTTGCCGGCGCAGGCCAAGCTCCTGCGCGTCCTGCAGGAGCAGGAGATCGAAAAACTGGGCGAAGGCCGGCAGATCAAGGTCGATGTCCGCATCATTGCGGCGACCAACCAGGACCTGGAAAAGCTCGTCGAGCAGGGACGATTTCGCAAGGATTTGTTCTTCCGCATCAACGTAATTCCCATTACGATTCCACCCATCCGCGATCGCCGCGAAGACATCTCTGGGCTGGTGGGCATGTTTTGGGAGCAGTTGACCAAGAAGCATGGCATTTACTACAAGATCTTGCGCGACGATGCGATGGAACTGATGCAGAACCATGCATGGCCCGGCAATGTGCGCGAAATGCGAAATATCATCGAGCGCGCTCTGATCGTTATCCGCGAAGATACGATTACGGCGGAACACCTGCGCATGTTGATCCTGGGCGGCGCGGTTTCTGAGAATGACCCTGGCTTGGAAAGCTGCAACCTGGGCGAAATGGTGGCTGCAATCGAGCGGCGCAGCATCGCAACGGCGCTGGCCCGCTCCAACAACAATCGCGCCACGGCCGCCAAGTTGCTGGGCATCAGCCGGCCGCTGCTTTACAAGAAACTGCGCATCTACGGCATCGAATGAGATCGCGCGAGCGCACGCGAATTCGCGAAAGCCAACTCGCGAACTCGCTGACTTGCCAAGGCGGTTCTCCAATTCCTGTGGAGTGTTTGGAACGAGCAATGTGGCGTTTTCTTAAGGGAAAACGCCACTTGACCGCATAGGTTCCGCTCTGCACCAATTGGAGAACCGCTATAACCGGCAGACTCGCCATGCTTCAGCGATAGATGTACTCGCCGGCCCGATAGCGCGGCGGAATGACCGGTATCTGCAGGTAAGAGTCGTATCGGCCGCCGGAGTGGACGATGTGTTCGCCCTTATTGTCGGTCTCCCACGAGAATGGCTCAAACCATCCTTCGCGGATGTAGTGGCCTGACACCTGGACTTCGAGCTGCTGGCCCTTGTGCCAGATCCGGCTGTGGGGGTATATCTCAATATCTACAGGGACGATCTCGCCGGGCGAGAGCTTTTCGTCCTTGAGATGGGCCTGGACGGGTTGGTACTTCGTGGACAGCTTCGGATCGAGCGCGCGGCGCGAGACCCGCATCTTGCCCCAGGCGCCCGGGTGCGGTTCGCCCAGCACCGACGTTGGCAGCCACTTTCCTTCCTCGTCAAGCTTGCGGATGGCGATGAAGAGATCCATTTCGTTGTTGCCCTTGGCTTCGACCCATAGGCGCAGCCACATATATCCGCGTAATCTCGGTTGGCTCGTCGAACTTGATGCGGAACGTGGTGCGGCCTTGCTCGGCCTCATACGAGGCGCTGGACTCGGCGGCCACCGGCTCCCAGGAGAGCGCGCCTCGGCCGGCATCCACGTAGAGGCGTTTGTACTGCGTGCGGGCCAGCGGAAACTCCTTCTCCTTGCGGTTGGTCTGGAAGTCGCAGTCGTACGCGTCCATCACTTCCAGGCGAACCTTCGGCGTCAGCTCCCAGCCGTTGCGAATGTCCTTCAAATAGCGGTCGAAGAAAAGCTTCAAGTCCGCAAGATTGGCCGGGTCGTAAGTATCGGGCCACTCGAAATCGCGGTGAACGCGCATCCACCTTTTGGATGAGCGGATTTTGCGAAACGCCTCCCACGATCCGCGCAAGTGCATGTGGCTCCAGCATGCGGTAAAGTAGGCCGGGATCTTGATCTTCTCCCATTTGGGAATCTTGTCTTCCCAGTACCCGTTCATGAAGGGATACTTCAAGGCCATGGCGCTGTTGTCGTCGATATAGCCCGAGCCGACCAACGAGCTGGAGATAAAACTATTGAAGCCCAGCGATGGAATGCCGCCTTCGTAGAGCGATTCGCGAAAGAGGTCGCCGGTGCCCTCCCAGGGAGCGATGCAGGTAAGATGCGGCGGCTGCTCGGCGGCGATGCGATATTGCACCATGCCCACGCCGGAGTTGCCGAACATCCCCACTTTCCCGCTCGACCAATGCTGCGTGGCCAGCCACTCGATGAAGTCGTAGCCGTCCCGGCCGTCCTGCGTGCCGAACATGTTGATGTCGCCCTGGGAACGGCAAACGCCGCGCGGATCGGGATTGACGATGGCATAACCGTGATGGCACCAGTAGGCGGGATCGGCCGACTCGAACTTGGCCAGCCGCGACACTGTTCCGGGAGGCACGCCCATCGCCTGCCACTCGTGGTTCTCCTGCTGCCGCTTGCCGAAGTAGCTCCAATTCACGATCGCCGGCACGTTCAGCGCGCCCACGGGGCGGAAGATGTCGGTATAGATCGTCGTGCCGTCGCGCAGTTGCACCGGAACGTCCTGCTCGCACAGGATGCCCGGCTCGGCGATATAAGTGCGCTGATTCAGATCGGGAGAGAATCCGAAGGCGGAGATGTCGGCGGACTCGCCCTCTGAGGGAGAGATGGGGGTTCTCGCCTTCTTGTAGATCACCTCAATCTCTTCGTTTCCGTACTTCTCCTTCACCAGCTTGATGTCGGGCAACGCCCCGGTCGTGGTCTCAGTTACACTCATCTCTCTCGTCCTTTCAGAACTCTCTCCATCTCCAACTGGAAATGGCTTACTGCTCAAGCAGGCCGGCCACATACTCGGCAGCCTCGCCAAAGGTTTTCTTGCGCCGGAATTCCATAAATGGAATCTGGATGTCGAATTCTTCCTCGAGGACGGAGATGATCTGCACATAATTGACCGACTTGGCCTTCAGATCCTCGACGAATCTCGTCTCCGCGCCGTATTGGCTGGGTTCGACCTTATACAGTTCAGCGGCGCGCTCAATAATCCTTCCCAGAACTTCACTGCTCGTGCCTATCATGCTGTGCTCCTTCTCAGATTTCGTCCAATCTGTTTTCGCCGCCTTCCCGGGCGGCGCCATCGCGCCCCTTACGATTCCAACAGTTTGTGAAAGCGGTTTGCCACCATGGCGTCGCCATGGAAGCGCACCCCCTTGCCCGTGTTCCACATGGCTGTCATGGGATTGAAACGCTCTTTCGACTGCTCCACAAAGAGCGGGAACGGACATATCGTGGTGAGGATTGCCTCGGAATCTTCACCCTCAAACGGTCCCCGAGCCTCGCCATCCTCGATCACAATATGCCAGATGCCATCGCCGCTCGCAGAAAAATCGTAGCCGAAGATCCAACTGATGCCCGCGAATTTTTCCGGCCTGGCTTGGATCTTCGCAACCAACTCTTCCAGAAATTCCTTAGGTGTAACCGCAACTTCGCCCACTGCCCATCTCCTCAAAGAAAATAGCTCTTGCTTCAATCAATGCGCCTCAACGGCAACCCTCTTCTCAAAGCCCGACCAGACAGGAATGCCGGTATAGACCTTGGCCTCTTCCTGGCCGGTGAGGACTCGCAACGCGCCACACGCCATTGCTTCCAACTCCAGCTCCCCAGGATAAACCTTGACCGGAGCGATGTACTTGACCATCTCTGTGACCTTTTCGACCAGATACTTGTCATGAGAGGCTCCGCCGGTCAGCAGAATCCCGTCCACCTGGCCGTGCAGTACAGCGGCGTAAGCTCCAATGTACTTTCCGATCTGATAGATCATGGCGTCGTAGATGAGTTTGGCGTAACTGTCGCCGTTTTCGATCATCCTCGTCACTTCGCGCATGTCGGAGGTGCCAAGGTGATCGACCAGGCCGCCGTTCTTGCTCATCAGATCGAGCATCTCTCGCTCTGTGTACTCGCCGGAGTAGCACATCTTGATGACGGCAGCCACCGGCATCGCGCCGCAGCGCGTGGGCGCCATGGGGCCGTCGCCCTGGACAGCGTCTGAAGAATCGATCATGCAGCCCTTGCGGTGCGCGGCGATCGACAGGCCGCCGCCCATGTGGCAGACCACCAGGTTGGTCTCCTCGTAGCGCTTGCCGATCTCCCGGGCGTAACGCCGCGCAACCTCTTTCTGGTTGAGCGGATGGCCCCGGCACTCGCGGAAGACATTCTTCCAACCTGTAATGCGGGCCGAAACCTCCATCTCATCCACGTCGGGAGGGTTGACGACGAAGGCCTGGCCGCCAAACTCGCGCGAGAACTCGTACGCCAACACGTTGCCGATGGTGTTGGGATGCTTGATGGTGAAGCCGACCCTGGAGTGCTCGAGAAGAATGCCGTTCACCCGGTAGGTGCCGCCAACCAGTCCCACCAGGCCGCCGCCGGCGCTGACGAATGCATCCACGCCAGGGAGCAAATAATTCTGCCGGGCCAGCTCACTGAGGATCGTCTCCTTGCGGTAGGGAAGCTGGTCGGCAATCTCTTTGAACTCTTTCAGCTTTGCGGCTTCGTGGGTTACGTTCGTCGAGAACAGGATGGTTTCGTTTTCGAAGCCCGCCACCTTTGTGGAGGTCGAGCCCAGGGTCATGACAAAGATTCTGTAGGTCCTATCCATAGCGATTCGCTTCTTCTCAGCGTTACCGGGCCTGCTTCCGGCTCAGGCTCTCTGCCAGCACTACGACATTGGTGGTGGCGCCTACGATTTCGGCTACCCCGTGGCCGCGCGACAGATCGGTGACGGGCTTCGCAAATCCTTGTAAGAGCGGCCCGTAGGCACTTGCTTTCCCGAAGATCTGCACCAGCTTGACGCCGATGTTGCCGGCATTGAGATCGGGAAAGATGAGGATGTTCGCCCGGCCGGCCACGGGGCCGATGTCCTTCATCTTGCGCGCAGCAACGCCGGAATGATCGCGGAATCGACCTGCAGTTCCCCGTCGATCAGCAGATCGGGACGGCGCTTGTGCACGATCTCCAGAGCTTCCAGCACACGGTCGACCTTTTCGTGCTGTGCGCTGCCCTTGGTCGAAAACGACAACAAAGCCACGCGTGGTTCGAGATCGAGAAGGCAACGCGTAGTGTCAGCCGTGGAGATGGCAATATCGGCCAGCTCGTTGGCGGTGGGATCTGGAACCACCGCGCAGTCGGCATGAATCAGCAATTCGCCGTCGGCGCCCTGAAAACCAGGAATCGACCAGATGCCCATGCTGGAGATGGTTTCAATCCCTTCCTGCATGCCTAGAATCATTTGCGCAGCCAGGATGACTTCGGTTGTGCTGTGGACCAAACCCGCAACCGTGCAATCCGCCTCGCCGATGGCCTCCATCAGAACCGCGAAGTTCAGCGGAAGCCGCATCATGCGCTTCAGTGTCTTGCCGGGCAACGTGGCATTGATCGCACGATAGCGGGCTACGTAACCGTCCACGACCGCTTCGTCGGTATTATCGGCGATGGTGATCCCGTCCGAGGGAAACTCCAAGGCTCGCGGCGAAACGCCGTAACGGTCTCCGGCTTGCCGACCAGGATGGGGAAGGCAATCCCAATATCCAGCGACTCTCGCGCCGCGCGCAGAATCCGCTCCTCGCCCGTCTCGGGAAAGACCACCTTCTTCGGATGGGCCTTCGCCTTGGATCGCAAGTACTCTTTTACGTCCACAGTCATCCAATCTCTATCGAACATCCAGACGTGTCGGCACGCTGCTCCGCGCACACCAACACAATGTGCCGCTTTCTATGCTCGAAATCTACCCGTAAAGTTAGGCGATGAATCGAAAGAATGGAAATACTTTGTTTGAATGAAATCGCTGCTTTTGCGGTATCGGGGCCGCCTTCGCGTGGAAAAGCCCTCCCATGCCGCCAGAGAATGGCACGGCTTGGGCGGATTTGCCGCAAATCTGAAGGAGAATTGCCTTAGTAATCGCCCCAAAACTTCACCGGGGACATCTTGAGCCTGAGGTTGCAGTTCAGGCAGCGTCCGGCCTCGGCCATGGCGGTCTTTTCGTTGAATCCATTGTCGATCACACAGAAGTTCTGCACGCGCTCGGCGGGTTCCACCAGCACGGGCAGTTGCCGCTGCTGGCTGGCAAAGTCCCCGGCCTTCCCAATCCACGGATCCCAGACGTTATCGGGCGCCAGTTTCTCCTCGATATTGCCATTGCCTCCCAGGTACTTGTCGACCGCCGATGCCGTGCGGCGCGCCGAGGCAATGGCCTTGATGACCGAAGCCGTGCCCATCACCACATCGCCGGCGGCGAAGATGCCGTCCTCACTGGTTTCGAGGGTATATTCATCGACCTCGATGAGGCCGCGCGATGTAAGTTCGACGTCGAAATCCTCGGGGATCTCGGGTTTCTGGCCGATGGCGAAGATGACGGTGTCGGCCTGGATTACGTGGTCGGAGCCGGGAGCGTATTCAACCTCCAACTTTCCGTCCTCAAAGGCGAATGTAGCAACATCGCGGCACTCGATGCCCGTCACATGACCGGCCTCGTCGAGAATCCGGTAAAAGCCCTGCGACGGATGCAGAATGATTCCTTCTTCAACCCCCTCGTCGATCTCTTCCTGCGCGGCAAGCATTTTGTCTCTGGGCTCGAGGCAGGCAACATGGATCTCCTCGGCGCCCAGCCGGCGAGCCACGCGGGCGCAATCGAAGGCCACGCTGCCTCCGCCGATTACCGCCAGCCGCTTGCCGACCTTGTAAGGGGTTCCAAGGTTCACGCTGCGCAGAAAGCTGATGGCGTCATAGACTTCGGGAAGATTGTTGCCGGGAATCCGGAGCTTTCCGCCTTTATGGGCGCCCGCGGCAACCACAACGGCGTCAAAGTCTTCGTCGTCGATCAACGCGCTCAACGATTCGATCTTTCTGCCGGTGCGGATTTCGACGCCTGCCTCGCAAATCTCCTCGATCTCGCGGGCGATGACTTCGCGCGGCAGCCGGTACTCGGGAATGCCGTAGCGCAGCATTCCTCCCGGCTCAGGCAACTCCTCGAAAATCACGGCTTCATGGCCGAGCTTGGCCAGGTAGTACGCCGCGGTGAGGCCCGCCGGGCCGGAACCGACTAGAGCTACCCGCTTTCCGGTGGAAGACTCGTGACGCGCCTTCTGCTTCCAGATCTGTAAGGTATCGTGCTCGATGGCGAATCGCTTCAGTTCGCGCAACGAAATGGGGCTGTTGTTCACCTGCTTGCGTCGGCAAACATCCTCGCAGGGATGCACGCAGACATAGCCCAGAATCAGCGGCAGCGGCACTTTTTCGCGGATCACGGCCGCTGCTTCGGCAATTTTGCCCTCTCCCAGGTAGCGCACATAGCGCATGGTGTCGATCTCTGCCGGGCAATTGGCGCGGCACGGAACCAGCGCCTCGCGCCGCTTCTTGCCCTTCACGAGCTCCGGCTTATCCATGATGGCGGCGGTGGGGCAAACCTCAACGCAGGCGCCGCAGAAACGGCAGCCGGCCTCCTCCCAGGATTGACCGACTGCGATGCCGGCGCTGTTTTCTTCGCCGTGGTGCACATACTTGAGGACCTCGGCGCCGCGCAGCTCGTTGCAGGCGCGCACACACCGGCCGCAGTTGATGCAGCGCTCAAAGTCGAAGTTGAACAGCGGATGCGAGACATCGGGAGGAATGCGCTTCGGCCGCCGGCGCACGCTGAGATGGTCGCTGACTCCCGTGAACTGCTTGAGCGATTGCAGTTCGCAGTTCAGGTACTTGGTGCAAGTGCTGCACTCTTCGGGATGGTCGGCCAGCAAAAGCTCCATGGCCATGCGGCGCAGATGCAAAATGCGCGGCGTTGCGGTGCGAACCTCGATCCCTTCGGTGGCGCGCAAATGGCAGGAGGCGTGGACGCCTTCCATCCCCTCCAGCTCAACAAGGCACAGCCGGCAAGCGCCGGCAGGCTTCAGATCGGGATGGTCGCAGAGATGCGGAATATAGATTCCCGCGCCCAGGGCAGCGTTGAGCACCGTCGTTCCCGGCTTCGCTTCTACTTCCTTTCCGTCGATCTTAAGTTTGATCATCGCGCCACCCCCTCGCTCACGACCGTGCCGATGCGGCCGCAGACATTCGCGGGGCAGTGCTTTCCATTGGCATGAGCCTCAAATTCGCCGCGGAAGCGCCGCAACGTGGTCAGCACCGCGTCCGGCGCGTTCCTGCCGTTGGCGCACAAAGAGCCCGCCTTCATTCCGTCGCTTAAATCGAGAATCAAGTCGAGATCGCTTGGCGTGCCTCGTCCTTTTGCCAGATCCGTGAGGATGTCTCGCAACTGGCGCGTGCCCTCGCGCCCGAAGGTGCACTTGCCGCAGGAGCCGCTGTGGGCCGCGGCCAGGGCTTGCCGGGCGAGGTCCACAGCGCAGGCAGCGGTATCGGCGGCCAGCAAAGATCCCGAACCCAGCGTGCATCCGGCACCGACCATCTGCTCGTAATCGAGAGCAATATCCAGCTCAGCGGCGGCCAGCCATCCACCGGCCAACCCCCCGATCTGAACTGCCTTCAGCGCCGAGCCCGACGGAGCGCCCCCGCCTATCTCCATCGCGATCTGTCGCAGCGGCGTGCCTATCGGCACTTCCACGAACCCCGAGCGCCGCAAAGCGCCGTTCAATGCGACGATCTTGGTCCCCGGGGATTCTTTCGTCCCCAGCGATCGGAACCAGTCCGCATCCTTTTTGAGGATTGCGGAAGCTAATGCCAGAGACTCGATGTCGTCGACAGCCGTGGGCCTCAAAAACAGTCCCTCCATCTCCGGGTGAGGCGGCCGGATGCGGGCGTGGGGCTGGCGGCCCTCCAGCGCGCTGATCAAAATCGTCTCTTCTCCACCAGCCAATCCGCGAGGCGTTTCGCGAAGCTCGATCTGGCAACTGAAGTTTGAGCCGAGAATGTTTTCGCCCACGAGCTGATCGTCACGCAATTGCTTGAGCGCAATGACAGCTCTGCGAATGGCCACGCGATGGCCGGGATCGACGCAAAGATAAGCCTGATCGGCGCCCACCGCATAAGCGGCGATCAACATTCCTTCCAGCACCGAGTGGGGATCGGCTTCGAGCAGGAACTCACCCGCAGCGGCTCCGCTTGTCTCCAGGCCTGGCGAAGCATTGCCGATGACATAACGCTTTCCCTCGTCTGCCTGGCGGCAGCAGCGCCACCTTTCCGCAAGCACGGCGCCAGCGCCGTTGCGTCCGCGAAGCCCGGCGCGTTCGAGCTCGTCGATGACGCTTTCCGGAGGCATGGCCAGCGCCCGCGCCAGCCCGGCGTACGCGCCATGGACAAGCGCATCGTTCAGATCTTCCGGATCGATATGTCCCGCGTTGCGCAGCGATACCCGCTGCTGAGCGGCAAAGAATGGCAGGCTGGGAGAGGGGGCAGACCCGAAAAACCTTCAGCGCCATCGGCAGCGAGCGCCAGATCGACGCGTGGATTGTCGCCAACCACTACGCTCGAAAGAATCTCCGAGCCCAGCTCCGGAGTTACGTTGGCATAGTAAATCCTCGGTCGTCCCGGCTTGGCGACTGCCACAAGAGGCTCCACTTCGCGCCATCCGAGCGATCCTGCCTGAATGATCTGCGCATCGATCTTGTGCTTGGCCACTTCGCTGCTTAATTGCTCAAGGACGGGCAAAGAGCCAGCCGAGCTTCCGCAGATGCCGGTATCGATATAGAGACACGTCTTCTCGCCCCGCAGACGATCAAGTTCGGCCTGCGCTCGTTGACGCATTTCGATGAGAGCCTTCATGACCTCTCTTCCGCCTTCCGGCGGGATTCTCAATCGTTACCAGGCAAATCGGACATTTCCAGTCCGATTTCCCTCTTAGACTACGTGGTTTATACCACAAAGTACGTGATTTAGCTC
>CAWCXX010000080.1:0-48530 GCA_963799445.1 uncultured Acidobacteriaceae bacterium
CTGTTTATCACCACACCGATGAGCGGGTGCAGGCGCATGTCTTCGTGGCCGCGCTGGCCTTGTTACTGGATCGCGCCCTGGAGAAAACTCTGCGCGCCGCCGGCAGCCAACTGTCCACGCCCTTTGCCTGGCAAGCCTTGGAGACGATCCGCTCCGTTGAAGTTGATCTCGGACAGCAACGCAGCAAATCCTGCGTCACCCGCGGAAACAAACATGCCGCCGAAGTGCTCCGCCTTCTCGGCATCACTCAACTCGACCCACCCTCTCCGCCGGAGAACCAACCATGCCTCATGTAGTGACCAACTTCAAAAATCGCTCCAATGCCTTCAAGCACTTACAGGCCACCATGGCAAACATGCGCTAGCCATTGCCATGGGCCGTGAGGCCGCAGGAGGAGCGTTGGATTATGTTGGGTTAGAGTTCCGATCGGTTCAGGCTGTGGAAAAACTCACTGCTTTGAAAGGGCACGAGCGGGGCACCCACCCAGCGGGTGGGTCGCGTGCCGTAAATGGAGGCAAATCAACGAGGCCTTTAGGCCCTGAGGGATGTTTTTCACACATTCGACCGCAAATCTTGCCTTTTCCGCAGCCTCGGTTGGCCGCCTATCCGGGCGAACCCAACATGGAACAGGTAATGCCCCGACCGGCGCGGCGTTTATTAGGTGATCCAATTGGGTGTCACTTGCCTCTCAGTCCATCGCGGTAGGCCATCGCTTCGAGTTCCACGCGAATGGCGTCGGCGACGGGGACGACGGGGCGGGCTTCGAACGTGAAGGCAGGTAACATCGAACAGAACTTATGCACTTCGAGCGGGTCGTCACATTCCATCAACATATACCCGCCCCAATCACCGACTCGGATGACGAACGACTCGATTTTGAAATTGGCTGGCGCTTTCCACGGGCCCGAAGACCTCCAGGATTCGCTTCTGTGCATTTTCGTACTCGATTGACGTGCCCTGCGGACGTTCGTTCCAAGTGATCATGTACTTCATGATTTCTCTCCTCTCTCGCATTTCTGTGACGTCCCGGCCCGTCGCTCATAGAAATGGTCCGGGGCTATAGCGGTTCTCCAATTGGTGTAGTGCGGAACCGATGCGGTCAAGTGGCGTTTTCCCTTAAGAAAACGCCACATTGCTCGATCCAAAGACTCCACAGGAATTGGAGAACCGCCGTAAAGCCCTGAAAAAGACTTGTCAATTCATGAGCCTGAGGGCCCCTGCTCCTTCCGGAGACACAGAACTCCCATTCGGTCGGTATGACGAGCAAAGGCGCGGGCGCGATTCCCCGGCTATTTGTTGCCCATCTGCTCGGCCCAGGCGCCAATGAAAGGCAGCGCGAGTCGGTTGCTTATGCGCCAGCCTGTTTCTCGGCAAATGGACCAATCACCGGAAGTACCAGCTTCTGTCCTTGAGAGGCCTTGATGATGAGGAAAATGACCAGCACCAGGACCCCGAGGCCAAAGAAGGGAAGTATGATCCAGCCCACGATCGGGATCATTCCAAGAACGATTTCGACCACTATGCAGGCAACGTACAAAAAGATACATTGCCAGGCATGGAAGCGGACGAACGGCTTCTTGTTGTACGGTTCCACAAGCAGGAAGACGATCGCGGGAATGATCGTAACGTAGGCAAGCGCTCCGGCGGCTTGATCCGACAGTCCTGAAGTGGTTCCTGCTGCATTGGGTTCTGTCATTGCAACTCCTTTCGGGAAGAAGACTGTTTGGGGACGGCTGCTTCACTGCTGCGCATGGTTCGTGATTCGGGCGATCCGGCTTTTGAGGCCGTGGACCGCGAAGCGGGGTGGGGATAGAACAACCTGCCGCCCGCCTCCTTGTCAAGTGAATAATACGCCGTCCCATCCACAGCGCGGCCTTGGGACTTCCGGCATCCCATACAATGGCTTTGGGAGTTTATTGAATGGCACACATGGTTTTTTGCGTTCGCTACAAAAAGGAGATGGAGGGCCTCGACGAGCCGCCCTTCGACTCGGAGTTTGGCCAGAAGATCTATAAAAACGTCTCCAAGGCAGCCTGGGACGAGTGGGTCAATCGCCAGAAGATGCTCTTGAACGAGTATCGCCTCCAGCCCTGGCTGCCGCAGGCGCAGCAGTTTCTTGTCGAGCAGATGGAAGAGTTTTTCTTCGGCGCCGGCTTGGCCATGCCGTCGCAGTACGTTCCGCCGTCGCAGTGAGCCAACTGGGCGGAGGAAAATGGCCCGCGCCAGAGGGCGAGTTTAGAACTTTCCTATTGAGCCTCGGCGGTTCTGAGGTGGATTACCAAACGGTAGCTGCGGATTACGGCGGTTCTCCAATTCCTGTGGTGTTTCCGGCATCGTGCCAAGTGGCTTTTTCCTCAAGAAAAAGCCACCTTTCACGACTGAACACAAGGGCACACTTACTCTGGTTCCGCTCTGGATTTGCAGGCCGACGACGGCTGCCCTTTTCTTTTTCCCGCCTGTAAACTAGGCATCGCACAAATAGGACACTACCGGTTACTTCGTCGAGGGGAAGAGGGGAATTTGAGTACTGCATCGAATATTGCGGCCACGCGTGCATCGAGCGTTCAGAACTCGGCACTGCGCAAGATATCAATCAGGATTACTTCCTATCTGACCTTTGTCTACCTGCTTTCCGTTATAGGCCGCTCAAACGTGGGCATCGCCGCGCTCGAAATGAACCATGACTTGAAAATCGGCGCTGCAGCGTTCGGGCTGGGAGCTGGTCTGTTCTTTTTAGGCTATGCGATATTCGAAGTTCCCAGCAACCTCGCTCTCCATAAAGTGGGGGCCAGGATCTGGTTTGGCCGAATCATGATCTCCTGGGGACTCATCGCGTCAGCCCTGGGCCTGACGCAAGGCGCCTATAGCTTTCATATCCTGCGCTTCCTGCTGGGAGCCGCCGAAGCGGGGTATTTCCCCGGCATTGTCTACTTCATGACCTTGTGGTATCCGGCCGGCAATCGCGCCAAGCCATACGCGTACTTCATGTCCTTTTCCGTTTTCGCATACATTTGCGTTGGGCCGCTCTCCACTTGGCTGATGACGATCTCCGACGGGCTCTGGGGGTTTGCCGGTTGGAGGTGGCTGTTTGTTCTGGAAGGCATGCCGTGTGTCATCCTGGGTATTTTTACCATGTTTTATCTGGTGGATACTCCCGCAAAGGCGAAGTGGCTCACGGCGGAAGAGAAGGCTTGGCTGATCGGCACGCTGGAAACTGAACGTCGCGCAGCGCCGCCTGTCGAGCACCACTCGCTGGGTACCTTCTTAAAGGATGGGAAGGTGTGGATCATGGCCGGAGCCTACTTCTGGTGGAACCTCGGCAACTTGGGCGTCTTGTTCTGGTTGCCTACGCTCTTGAAGACCGCCCACAGCAGTTGGTCCAACCAGTTGGTTGGCTATCTGTATGCTATCCCCTACATTTTCTCTTTCGTTGGCGTGTACGTTCTCGTCTGGCTAACCCGCAAGACGGGCGATCGCGGAATGGTCTTGATCCTCTGCAGCGTGGTTCCGTTCCTGGCACTCACCATCAGCGCTTGGTCCTCGTCCACACTGCTGTCGTTTGGCATGATCTGCTTCGCCGCTTTCTTCTACATGGCAGTCCTGCCCATCTTCTGGACGATACCCGCGGAAATGCTGGGCGGCAAGACCGCCGCCGGCGGTATTGCATTCATCAGCTCCACGACTGGCATTGGCGGCTTGCTCGGAAATTGGGTTATCGGCTTGATCGAACAAGCCACCGGCAAGTTCGAGTGGGCAATCGAAGCGATGGCAGTGGCATTTTTGCTTCCAGGGGGTCTTCATCGCAGCCATGAGGATCAAGAAGAGAAAGCCTGGAACGGAATTTAGATTGGGTATGTAGCAGTATTTGTCGGTAAACCGGGGCGGCGGAACAATCCGCTCCTACCGCTTTAAGGGCGCATTTGCGCAATGCGGATTAGATCTACGATGGTGCGATTCACGAGGACAGGAACGCCGTGGGCCTCACCAATCGAAACGATTGCGCCGTTGATGGCGTCGATCTCGGTCAGCCGGCCGGCACGCATGTCCTGAAGCATCGACGGCTCATGCTCTTTGTGCTGCTCAAGCGCATTGTCAATTCTTTCAAAAATGTGATCGCGATCGACAACTACCCCAGCCGCACGGGCCGTGGCCACAGCTTCGTCCACTATTGCCCTGATCAGTGCCCGGCCAGTTGCGTTTTCCAGGCCACCGACAGGCTTGTTGGTCAGAGCAGTTACAGGGTTCATTGCCGCGTTGAACGAGACCTTCTCCCAAATGGCTGTGCGAATGTCGGGATCGGCTTTAGTTGCGATGCCGGCGCCCTCAATCAATGTACGAACCTGTTCGATCGAATCGGAAGGTCTTCCGTCCAGCGTCCAGATACTTACTGTGCCCTTTGCGTGCGAACGAACGTGTGCATGATCGATCAGATCCGCAGGCACGTCCGTGATTCCCATGAAAACACGATTTCCAGGGTAGATGGACTGGATTGTTTCAGGATTACCCAGGCCGTTTTGTAACGTAAGAAACCATGTGCTCTTCGAGACAAGATGGCGTACTGATTCGGCCGCCGAGGCCGTGTGCATACTCTTGGTGAAGATAATGATGAGATCGAACGGCTCGGAGAGTTGTCGGGCTGTGGATGCGGCAATTGGAATCCTCCGGTCGCCGTCCTCGTCTTTTATCCTCAAACCGCTACTGGCAATCGCAGCAACTCGCTCCTCGTCCACGTCAATCAGCGTCACCGGGATGCCGCATTCCGCCATTCGACCGCCAAAGTATCCGCCCATTGCGCCGGCGCCAACTACCGCAATCTTGATCCGCTCAACCGTTGGCTGTGCCGATTGGTCGTGAAGCAATTCCGCGTTCATTTTTTGATCTTAATCTCCAAAACTGGGCAGGCGCCAAATTCTCCTTGCACCTCAGTCCGGATTTCGTGCCAGCCGCACGCCAGCAAAGCAACCGGATGTAGACTGACCCTGAACTGGGATACCAAAATTGAAGTCCAGGCACAAACCAGGAAATGCCGGGAGGTTTAGCAAATGACGAAATCTGAGACCTCTTCCTCTGAAGCGGCTGACAAAGTGGCCATTCGAGAGCTGATCGAGAATTGGGTACTCTGGCGCGATGCAGGCGATTGGGAACGGTTCCGAACCGTTTGGCACGACGATGGCTATATGAATGCGACTTGGTTTCAGGGAACTTTCAATGAGTTCATCCGGGTTAGCCGTGAAGGTTGGGATCGTGGAGTGAGCATTTTGCACTTCCTTGGCGGCATCTCCATAGATCTCGTTCGTGATCGGGCATTTTCCCAAACCAAGATGACAATCTCCCAGCGCGCTCGGGTTCATAGCGTTTTGGTAGATGTCGTCTGCACCGGGAGATTTTGTGATTTCCTCGAAAAGCGTGAAGGAAAGTGGGCAATCGTCGTACGGCAACCGATCTATGAAAAGGACCGCATGGATCCCGTCGATCCCTCCGAGACTCTCCAGTTAGACAAACAGCTTCTTGAGCGATTTCCAGACGGGTATCGTCACCTGGCATACCTCCAGACAAACATCGGATACAAAGTGAAAAGTGATATGCCAGGCCTGAAAGGGCCTGAAGTTGAGGCACTCTACGCTCGGGGACGTGAGTGGCTGTTGCGCGAGTGATCTGAGAAAAGGAAATGGTCGGGACGGGCAAATTTGCGTTGCTGGCCCCTCCACACCGGCCAGAGTGCTTCTCACAGGGCTAAGGTTGACAGGATGCCAGCAGCGTTGGCCCCAAAACATGCCGATTCCTAACCCTGTGATTGGTACAGCTTTTCCGGGCCCCTCGCGGTCACCCTGTTACTTGTGCGGCGCCAGAAGGATCTTGGTCTGGTCGTTCGGATTGGCCAGCCGCTCCAGGCCTTTATCCACCACGTCCTTCATCCCGATAATGTCCGTGACCATCTTCTTGGCGACGGGCAGCTTTCCGGTGGCCAGGAATTCGAAGATCATGGCGACCTCCGCGGCGTCGTAGACGAAAGAGGTGATCAGATCGATCTCGTGGGGAATCACGCGCGCGGTGACAATCGAAGTGGGCGTTCCTTCGACCCCCAGCAATATGACCTGCCCTCCGCTCCGTGTGACATCGATGGAAGTGTTGACGGCAGCCGATCCACCGGCGCATTCATAGGTGATGTCAGTGCCCTTGCCACCGGTCAAGGCGCGGACACTGTCCGCTAAACCGGCGCCTTCCTTGGTCATGTTCAGGGCCACGTCCGCGCCGTATTGCAGCGCAAGTTTGGCCTTCGCTTCGCTGCGCACCAGGGCAATGAGCTTACCTGCCCCAGCCAGCTTCATGAGCATAATGGCCGAAAAGCCAATGGGGCCGGTGCCGATGACCACCACATTGTCACCAAGCCTGAAGTTGGAGCGCCGGATGCCGTGGAATGAGGTGCCCAGGACGTCAAAGAGCACGGCTTCTTCAAAACTCACATTCTTGGGGATGGGCACCAGCATTTTTTTCGGGTTCCGCACCAGCAGATACTCGGCATAGCCGCCATCGGTCATGGGCGAGATGCCCGTCGTCCGCAGGAAGCCGTTGACGCAGATGCTGGCCCGGCCCTGCAGGCAGTTGTGACACTCGCCGCAGTTTCCTGGGGGACCGACGGCCACACGGTCGCCAACCTGGCACGAGGTCACACCTGCTCCAAGCTGGTGCACGGTTCCCACCGTTTCATGTCCAAACACGGTGGGCGGGGAGATAATTCCCTCGTGCATGTAGGAGTGTACGTCGGTCCCGCAAATGCCAACGTATTCGACCTTCACGATCACTTCCCCGGGCCCTGCCGTGAGCATGGGCCGGTCCTCAAAAACGACGTTTCTAACACCTTTGTACAAAGCTACTTTCATTCGATATCCCTTTCTTTTGCTGGTGATTGCCGTCCCCGCATCCCGAAAAAATAGGACGATGGCCAAAATTCATCTTGGCCGGCAGCTTCACGCTAACACCCGCGGACCGTCTTGTTAAGTTGATTGCTTGAATAGCAAGTATCAGCGTCAGGGATAGACAAGGCTTGCGGTCCAGCCCAACACTGTCCCCATTTTCAGGACGATCTGATTTGCCGAGCGAGGTGTTTGACAAAAGCACACAGAAGAATGGTCGGCCCTGGAGGACGATTTTAGAACTTTTCTGCTCCAGCCCGGACCCTTCCGAGGCGTTCGTGCGCGAGACGTTTCCGATGTAGGCTAACGGTTACTCAACCGGAACCCGGAAATCTGGGGTGCCCCGTGCATTCGATGGGTGCGATTATCCAACAGTTGACCCAAGTTCCAGGCAGGCGAAAACCGGGGCGTCTAAAGGGAGTTTAAGAAACTGGATCAGTCGGCAGCCGTTTATAATTGTTCCCGTTATTCGGTGACTCAAGGAGCCCTGCACATGAGGCCTGGATTGATGCGCTGCCTGTTTGTTGTCTTCGCTTTGGTTGCTCTGACAAATGGGACGGTGCGCGGGTGGACGCAACAGGAAACCTCGCAAGTGCCGGCCTCAGTGGGGCAGCAGGCGGTCAGTGTCGTAGTGAAGCACTACGCCATCAATCCGCTCGTGCTCGATCCGAAGACGCAGCAGCCTCTGTCCCGCGATGGAAGCTGGTCGGTCAGTAACACGCCCTCGGCGTCTTGTCCGAAGACACAAGAAACATGCGTGGAGGTGTTCTACCAAATCCCTGCTGAACCGGTGCGGTGTTCCTGGGTGGTGCTGTTGAACGGAGATGGCACGGACGGCAAATTTCTTGACGAGAACGACGATGCCGAACGCTATATGCTACGCATGGTTTCGCAGGATGAGGCGCGGGCATTCATAGATTCCCGACAAAAACCAGTGTTTCCTCCGATTGCCATCATGGCTCACGTAAGTGGGGCCGTGGTCATGCAGGTTCTGGTCAACGGAGCGGGCAAGGTTCAGAAAGTCACTGTGTTGAGCGGACCTGCGATGGAGCAGGAGGCAGCGTTAGAGGCGGCGCGACGCTGGCATTTTAGGCCGATGATGATAGGCCCGCGTGCGGTGCCGTATGCGGTTCAACTCGTGTTTACTTTTCAAACCCAAGGGCCTGGAAACTCATCGGTGGGCATAGCGCCATAAAGACTACGGCTGAGGGTTTCAGGTCTCCCGACATGTGCCTCGGTAATAGCCTGACGCTCTCATTGAGATGCAATCCTGATCCCGTATTTGAGTTGTAGGGGAGGATGGTCGCCTATCCGGAAGTTACTCGCACAGGCAGACAACGACAAGTCCAAAAGCGACGGATGGTTTCGATTGTAGGTGATTGAAACGAAGGCGCTTAGCATTTTGGTCGGGACGGGCAGATTTGAACTTTCGAGCCCTCGCACCGCAAACGCCCTCACGGTATTTTCCGCCCTTTCCCATGGCTCGCCCTGATATGCTCTCTGTGCAGTCTTTACATGGATTTTGCCACATCCGGAAGAGACAAAAATAAGTTGGGAGTCGAATGCTAACTATGACAGCTGATATCAGTTCATCCAAGTCCGCCCATCCCTTTGAGATTAAGTTTCATCATGCAGGCATCAGCGTCCCCAATCTGGAAAGTTCCATTGCCTGGTACAGCGAGATGCTGGGCTTTGAGCTCGTGGGGAAGGATTATCTTCCTCAGGCGAAGGCCAAGTTGGCTTTTCTCCGGCGCGGCGACCTGCGGGTCGAGTTATTCGAGGCTGACGGCGCGGCCCCACTGCCCGAAGACCGGCGCGACCCCGACAAGGATGTGGGCACCCACGGCAACAAACATGTTTGCTTTGCGGTGAAAGACGTTCACGCCGTGGCCGAGGAATTGAAACGGCGCGGGGTTGATATTGTGTTCGTCGTGGATGTTTCACCCACGATGACGGTTTCCTATATTCGCGACAACGCCGGAAACCTGATTGAATTGGCGCAACAGCCGGATCTCTGGAAGTAAGTATCCATTCATGGTCGCAGGTGCGGACGGGTCTCAAGGTCCAAAGCCGGCAAGACGGGTCCCCTGGGGCAGAAGAACACGGTAGTTGTTGATCGGCTAGATCGGTCAACTTCGAAGAGGCGAATTGTGTGATTCACGACAAATTTCCAAACCTGTTTTCGCCCATTAAAGTGGGAACCCATACCTACAAGAACAGAATCATCGGCGCGCCTATTTATTGCGGTCCCTTTGTCTCTCTCCCCTTTCTGTCGGACGTCATGGCGAAAGCGGTGGAGGAAAGATCCAGAGGCGGATGCGCTCAGGTGACCGTGGGAGAAACCCCCGTCGATTTCGAGTACGCCAACAAGGATCCGTTTCCGCCCATCGACTTCAGCGATTACAACGATCCGGCCTTTGGCAAGCTGGGCGCGCTCGCGCAGTCGATCAAGAAGAACGGCGCCATTGCCGTGATCGAGCTGAATCACTGTGGCGGGGCGCGGTTGCCTCTTCCCGAACTAAAGCCCCCGATTGGACCAGTGACACGTGTAAACGAGTTCGGGGCGAAAATCACGGCCATGGATCAGGCCATGATGGATACCGTAGTTGACGAATTCGCCGCCTGTGCCGAGTTCATGATAGCGGCCGGATTCGACGGCGTTATGGTTCATTGCGGGCACGGCTGGCTGTTGCACGAATTCCTTTCCGCCAGGACCAACACGCGCACCGATGAGTACGGTGGATCGCTCGTAAATCGTGCGAAGTTCCCCATCCGCGTCGTTCAGGCGGTTCGCGAGGCGCTGGGTAAGGATTTCATTCTCGAAGTGCGGGTGAGCGGCGACGAGCGGGTCGAGCACGGCATGGGCGTGGAAGAAACTGCGGCCTTCGCGAAGATGATCGAGCCGCTGGTGGATTCGATTCATGTTTCCGTGGGAATTTACCGCGAGCCGGTGCTGAGTGGCATGTTCAATTCGCTCTTTGAGCTGCATGGGCTGAACGCGGAACTCTCAGCTGCCATCAGGAAGGCGGTTTCGATTCCGGTAACGGTTGTCGGCGGCATCAATTCTCCTGAGCTGGCCGAACAACTGATTGCCGAAGGAAAGTGCGATTTTGTCGCCCTTGGCCGGCAGTTGACGGCGGACCCCGACTTTGCCGTCAAGGCGGAAACCGGACGTGAAGACGACATCGTCCGCTGCACGCGCTGCTTCAAGTGCCTGCCGGGGACGCTGGAAGAGGTGATGGACGATCTGAGCACGCTGTTCGGGTGCTCGGTGAACCCTGAAGCGTTCTTGCTCGATAAGGCCATCCTGGAGAGCAAGCCTGCCGCATCGCGCAAAGTGTTGGTGGTGGGGGGCGGCATCGCGGGTATGGAGGCGGCAGTGGTGGCAGCGGACCGGGGCCACCAGGTGACTCTCTATGAAAAGGACAATAAACTGGGCGGGCTTTTGATATTCGCCGATGCCGATGACCATAAAGGCGATCTGAAGGAGTTCAAGGACCTGATGATTCGCCGCGTGGGCAAGCGCAGGATCGACGTCGTCCTGGGCAAGGAGTTGACACCGGAAGAACTGGGAGCGATGAAGGCCGACGCGGTGATTCTGGCCGCCGGTTCGACGCCCATCGAGCCGCGCATGGAGGGGCTTGAAAACGCGGTGCCCGTGATGGACATCTACTTGAAGAGTCTCGATGCTGTGGGCAAAACGGTGGTCATGGTAGGCGGAGGGCTGGTGGGCAGCGAGGCCGGGTTGCACCTGGCTGCGCGCGGTCGCCAGGTCACGATCGTCGAAATGCTCGACAAGGTAGCGCCGGAGTCCTATCCGTTTCATCGCATGGCGTTGGTCCACGAGATGGATCGCATGCTGACCTATCGCACTGGGCTGAAGGTGGTTGCGATCGCCAGGAACGGAGTGAAGACGGTCAATGCGGAAGGGAAGGAAGAATTCATTCCTGCGGATACGGTCGTCTATGCGCTGGGCATGCGGCCCAACCGCAAGGAGACGGAAATGCTGCGTGACGCTGTGAAGGATGTGCCGGTCTACGAGATTGGCGACTGCGTACGCGCCGCCAAGGTCTATGAGGCCGTGAAAGAAGGCTATCTCGCGGCCATGTCGATTCTCTGATGCCTCAGGCCGGCTGACTCAATAAGTCTTCCAAACCTGTCTCCGACAGGCTTTGGAACTCAAGCAGAGTGTGCCTGACTCAAACGCACAGGGCGTGAGCGGCGCTGCAGGTTCTCTACGGCGCCACTCTAACGCCCTGACTCACTGGGGATAAATGGACTGACGTGCCCCATCGCGGCGTAACGGCGAAACACTATTGCCCTCGCCAGGAATCGCCGCCATGATGCCCTCCGCCACCGTGGTCATGGTTCCCTCCGCCACCGTGGCCATGGTGCCTTCCGTCACCGGAGCCGTGTTGCCCTCCGTCACCGGGGTTAACTGGCCCTCCGCTACCGGAGCTGCCTTGCCCTGCGCCAGTGGTGCTGCCTTGCCCCGCGCCAGCGGTGCTACTCTGCCCTCCGCCTGTGGGCAACTGCGATTGCGACTGCGACGGCAAAAGCGCATTGCTGACGTTGGTGAACATTTTGTTCACGCTTGTGGACACACCAGTAGCGGACGCAATGATCGAAAGAGAAATCAGGCTGCACAGCAATCCATACTCGATCAGATCCTGACCCTCTTCGCCTCCCCGCAGGAAGGGAAATCGCGCCAAGAGCTTAAGAAGTGTGCTTCTCATCTTTGTTTCCTCCTAAGGTTCCCGGATAGAAACTGGCCTAGCTTCATTCGATCCCTAAAGTAATCCGAGCACAAGATTACTTTTGTTTTGTTTTTTGTGCCTCCCCATCAGCCTTGGCAATTGCTGAAACAAAAGGCCCGAAGATTCCTGCGCTGAATCAGTACCCGCCTTACAGTTCTCCGCAGGGAAGAAGTCCGCTTAACCTGCTGATTCTAAATATGGCAGGGACAGGCAGATTTGAACTTGAGCCGCTTTGCGGGCGTGAGCTTCAGCGGGAGCCCGCGGGCGAAATCCCGAGCGCACGGCATTTCTCCTTCAGATATAGCCCTTGCGACATCGTGCCAGGTTGCGATTCTTTGAGAGAATCGCAACTTGAGTACACCGGCTCTGAGATACAGCAGAAGGAGAAGTGCTTTAGCTGGCGAGGGATGTGAAAGAAGAATGGTCGGGACGGGCAGATTTGAACTGCCGATGGCTCGGCTCACGCCTCGCACCCCACGCAGTCTTTACTCGGCGCGCATACGCTTCGCTGCTGCGCGCAGGGTTGGGGTGCTTCGCGGGTCGGCCACGAAAGCATAGCGTCTAAAAAGGTTGAATTCGGAAAATGAGAAATGGTCGGGACGGGCAGATTTGAACTGCCGACCCCTCGCACCCCAAGCGAGTGCTCTACCAGGCTGAGCCACGTCCCGACACAATGGAGCCGGTCCAGCGTGCCGGACCGGCTTTTGGGGTCACCGTTAGTTTACACCGGCGCTCGCCTGCCGCGCATCCCGCCGCTCGGGCCGCTCATTTAAGTAATCTCATGCAAGCGGCAAAAATTGCAGTCACCGGAACTGCCGGGCTGATCGCCGGAATTCGCGTGTGCGTTGCAAATCGAGGATCGGTCCCGGTTGCTTCTCAGTCGATTCTCCACAGTTCATACCGGTCGTTCTCACCTTCGGCGAATCCCCATGCCCATACAAACCACTGAAGGCGTAAGCGCGGCATTGCTTGCCGGCCAGCGTGATGTGCCGACATTTGGGTTTCATTCTTTCCTCCTTTGCGCGCCGACTACCCCCTCCCCTATATGCGTACCTCCATATTTGAAAACAAAGGATTTACGGGCCGGCTATATACCAGGGAGTACGGGACTGCAAGGCTCAAGGATTTTCGGTCCGCTCCCGAGCTCTCCTGGGTGCCTATGACAAGCTTAGAGAATTTGCGGAATTAATCTGCAAAGTCGCGGAAGAAATAATTGCAATGGAATGAGGCGGATGGAATTGATGGGGGAATTGGCGGGGACAGAAGGGTTGAGGCGATATGAGCCGATTGCCGGGGTCTGTCTGCTGTAGTCTCCGGATGGACGGCGATCGGACCGGAACCGCAAGACTGGGCCGAGTCGGGGTGGAAACGTGCGTTGGGCTGATATCGTCAATTGACCATCGATCTCTGGATCGTCGCCCGTTGTTTGGCTTTGTTCGGTATTTGCCGGATGGTAACTTCCATGTAGGCGCTTCCGATCTTGGCTAGCGGTAATCCAGGCAGAATCCTTTAATCCGCGTTCAAGACAAGCCGGGTGCGGGCAGATTCATCAGCGCCGCTAATTTCGGCCAGCGCGGGCCGGCGCGCAGCGCTTCCGCCATCGCGCTTTGAAGATGCGTGACGACCATGGAATCGCGTTCTTCGATGGCCTTCTCGAACCAGTCCGCGGCTCGATCGATGTCACCGCAGCACGTGTGAAACAGCGCCAGCCCTTTCGACGCTCCATAGGCCTCGCCGGAGCCCAGCCTTTGGATCAGATCCAATCCCCGATCCCGCGCGCCCGTACGAACCAACAGCGCCGCGTAAACGCCAACGTTCGGCGCCCACCAGGGGGCCAGCGAAAACGCCTTTTCAGCGAATGGAAGCGCTTCCGCAAACATTTGCCGGGCCGCGTAGTGCTCAGCGAGGTAGTGCCAGGGCGAGGAGAAATTTGGATCCAAAGCGACGGCCTGACGGAGATGCTCCTCCGCCTCCGCATGTCGGCCAGCCGAATCGAGGCACCTTCCCATGACGCTCCGTATGTTAAGCTGCAGCGGGTCACCCCGAACGGCGATTTCGAATTGCTCTACTGCTTCCTTCCGGCGGCCCAATGACAAAAAGTAATGTAACCCGCGGGTGAAGTGACAGTGCGGGGAGGCGGAGTCGTCAGCAGTCGCCAGCGCGAGCTGGCGCCCGGCCTCGTTCCAGTCGTAGTCCAGGCGGCCAGCCAGAGCACCTAGAACCGCGTGTGCTTCCGGGAGCGAGGGGTCCAGTTCCAGCGCCTTTTGCGCCAGGGCGCGAGCGACCGGCGCGGCCTCGCGCAGTGGTGTCATACCGACGATTGTCCGGCCATAAAGATAGTCGGCGTATTGGGCCTGGGCCAGGGCGAATTGCGGATCAAGCGCGATGGCCTGCTCGTAGAACACCTTGGCTTGATCCATCGATTCCCGCGTGACCTTCCAGTGGAAGTGCCGGGCCTTGAGGAGGGCTTCGTAGGCGGGAAGCTTGGGAGTGTAGCGCGGCTTCGCGTCAGCCCGCGGCGACAGCTTGAGCTGGAGCTCCTGCGCGATGGCTGCCGAAATCTCGTCCTGCACGGCAAATACATCTGCCAACTCGCGATCATAACGCTCCGACCAGAGATGGGCGCCATCGGCGGCATGGATGAGCTGTGCGGTTACCCGGATGCGGTTCCCGGCGCGGCGCACGCTGCCTTCGAGGATGTTCTGTACGCTGAGCGCTTCGGCGATTTTACGGATGTCCTGCTCTTTGCCGCGGAATGAGAATGACGACGTTCGCGCGATGACCTTCAGGCCGGGCATCTTGGCCAGCAGGTTGAGGATCTCCTCGGCCAATCCGTCACTGAAGTATTCGTTCTCTTTGTCGGCGCTCATGTTGGCGAAGGGCAGCACGGCGATGGACGGCGTGGTGCTGGCGGGAATTGCGGCTGCTTGTTCGAGCGCCCCGCGGACTTCGGTCATGGTCTGGAATCGTGCCGCGGGCGACTTGCGCAGGCAGCGCGTGACAATTTCGCATAACTTCGCTGGCGCCTCCAGCTGACTCGGCTCATCGCGAATAATGGCAGCCATCGTGTCCGCCGCGGAGTCTGCAGCGAATGCCCGACGGCCGCTCAGAAGTTCATACAGCACCAAGCCGAAGGCGAAGACGTCGGAGCGCGCGTCGGCGGGTTTGCCCTGCGCCTGCTCCGGCGACATGTAAGCTACGGTCCCCATCACCGCACCGGCGACGCTGAGCGCCGTGGGCGCGTCGGTGATATCAGTTCCGGAGTTTACCAGCGCCAAGCCGAAGTCAAGCAGCTTGGGGCCGGATCGCGTCACCAGAATATTGGCCGGCTTCAGGTCGCGATGCGTGATGCCCTTGCTGTGAGCGGCTTCGAGCGCGGCGGCAATACCGATCGCCAGGCGTACGGCTTCCGCGGGAGCCAGCGGCCCGCGCGGCGGAGCGCCCTCGATGTACTCCATGACAATGTAATCCGGGCCAACGTCGTGAATCTGGCAGATATTGGGATGATTCAACGCGCCGATAACTTTGGCTTCCCGCGCGAAGCGTTCCGAAAACCGGGCGTCGGAGACTTTGATGGCCACGTCGCGGTTGAGCCGTGGATCACGCGCTTTCCAGACCGAACCCATGCCGCCGGCGCCTATCGGCGAGACGATTTCGTAGGGTCCGAGTTTCGAGCCGGACTTCAGTTCCATGTGGGCCGCCAGGGGCTTCTATGAATATACGGGAATGGTTCGCACCAGCGTTCTGAAAAATACGCTGGGTGGATTGCGCCCGAACGACCGGCATAACCGGCCAATCTCTGCCCGTTATCCTGCTGGGTTGAAAATGGTCTCAAGGCATTGCGCCGATGGGGTTTTATCGCATAAAGCGGGTCTCAATGCAGGCGCGATGCCAGTCAGCGATGCTCGTCATGTCGCTATCCAGAAGTTACCTTCTGGTCAACAGCTCCCGTGAAACGAGAAGCAGCAGTGTTTCTCGCTTCGTGCAAATCGCCGAGCGCGAATCGCGCGTCTGCGAGGCGAATCTCGCGATTCCGGGCGAATAGCCGGCCATCCCGAGACTGCGATTCCCGAGAATGCGAATAGCGCCAAGAGCAACCGCAGATCCTTCGGCTGCGCCTCAGGATGACAACCGCTTTCGCGGTTGACCCCAAAAAACAAAGGCGCAAACGCCCGGGAAATATTTGCGGTGCGGAGCGGACATTTGTGCTTTCCCGGGTCTCAAAAGCGAGACCCGGGGCACCCCGGTCAGAGGTCAGTTTGCGGTTGACCCAAAAAACCACAGGCGCAGCCGATTGGCCGCGCCTGTGAATTGGTGCCGATTGATGGCTACTTGTTGCCGTGCACGTCGCCGGCCATTTTCTCTTCGAGCGCTGCCTGGGCAGCCGCGAGGCGCGCCGTGAGCAGGCGGAAGGGAGAGCAGGAGACGTAGTTAAGGCCGATCCTGTGGCAGAACTTGACGGACTCAGGATCGCCGCCATGTTCGCCGCAGATGCCGACCTTGAGATTCGACCGCGTGTTGCGTCCCTTTTCCACGGCCATCTTCACCAGTTGTCCCACGCCGGGCTGGTCGAGCGTGGCGAAAGGATCCTGCTTGAAGATGCCGAGCCTGAGGTACGCAGGCAGGAAGTTGTTGATGTCGTCCCTTGAAATTCCATAGGTGGTCTGCGTCAGGTCGTTGGTTCCGAAGCTGAAGAACTCGGCTTCTTCGGCGATCTGATCGGCGGTCAGGGCCGCGCGAGGAATCTCGATCATGGTGCCCACCTTGTAGTCGACCTTGGCGCCCTTCTCCTTGAAGACCTCTTCAGCCACGCGGCGAACGATGGCGGCCTGGTTGCGCATTTCTTCGATGCCGCCGACGAGCGGGATCATGATCTCAGGATGGGGATCGCCGCCTTTGAGCTTGACGGAGACAGCGGCCTCGATAATGGCCCGCGCCTGCATCTCGGTGATCTCAGGGAAGGTGATGCCGAGGCGGCATCCGCGCAACCCGAGCATGGGATTCTGCTCGTGCAGCTCTTCCACGCGCGCCAGCAGCGTACGCAGCTCCTTGAGCTTGGGCGAGCGGGGCTTGGTGTCTGTAAGGTGCTGGATTTCCACCAGCAGATCCTCGCGCTTGGGCAGGAACTCGTGCAGCGGCGGATCGATGGTGCGGATGACCACCGGCAGCGATTCCATGGCCTTGAAGAGGCCGGCGAAGTCGGAGCGCTGCATGGGCAGCAGTTTCTTGAGAGCCGCGCGGCGGTCCTTCTCGTTGTCGGCCAGGATCATGGCGCGCATGTGCTCGATGCGGTCTTCGGCAAAGAACATGTGCTCGGTGCGGCACAGTCCGATGCCCTGGGCGCCGAAGGCGCGGGCATTCTTCGCGTCGCGCGGGATGTCGGCATTGGCCCAGACCTGCAGCCGCCGGACCGGATCGACCCAACTCATGAACTTGACGAGATCGGGATCGTCAGGCTGAGCGTCGAGCGTCTTGAGCTGACCGGCGATTACTCGGCCAGTGGTGCCGTCGAGCGAGATGTAATCGCCCTGCTTGAAGGTCCTGCCCTTCACGCGCAGTTCCTTCCTGGCTTCGTCGACGACGCAGTCGCCGGCGCCGGCCACGCAGCACTTGCCCATGCCGCGGGTGACAACGGCCGCGTGCGAGGTCATGCCGCCGCGCGAGGTGAGAATGCCGGTTGCGACTTCCATGCCGGCGATGTCCTCAGGGGTGGTTTCGCCGCGGACCAGAATCACGGACTTCCAGCCTTTCTGGTGCTGCTTGACAGCTTCCTCGGCGGTGAAGACGATTTGTCCGACGGCTGCGCCGGGCGAGGCAGGCAAGCCGGTGGCGAGCACTTCGACCTTCTCGCCCTTTTCCACGAGCCGCGGAACGAGGAAGTCGTAGAGCTGGTTGGGTTCGACGCGATGGATGGCTTCTTTCTGCGTGATGAGACCCTCGTCCACCATGTCGATGGCGACGCGGACAGCGGCCAGGCCGGTACGCTTGCCGTTGCGCGTCTGCAGCATGTAGAGCTTGCCATCCTGGATGGTGAACTCGAAGTCCTGCATGTCGCGGTAGTGCTTTTCCAGGCGGCTGGTGATGGCGCGCAACTGCTCGTAGACCTGCGGGCATGGCCTTGTCGAGCTCGCTGATGGAAAGCGGCGTGCGCACGCCGCAGACCACATCTTCGCCCTGCGCGTTCATCAGGTACTCGCCGAAGAAGGTGTGCTCGCCGGTGGCCGGGTTGCGCGTAAAGCCCACGCCGGTGCCGGAGTTATCGCCCAGATTGCCGAAGACCATGCACTGCACGTTGACGGCGGTGCCGAGCCAATCGTCGATGCGGTTAATGCGGCGATAGGTCTTGGCGCGCTCGTTCTGCCAACTGCGGAAGACGGCGTCGCGCGCCTGCACGAGTTGATCCAGCGGTTCCTGCGGGAAATCCTTGCCGGTCTCTTTCTTTACCAGAGTCTTGTACTCGGCGATGATCTTCTTGAGCGCGTCGGGCTGGAGTTCGTAGTCGAACTTGACCTTCTCCTTCGCCTTGATGCCGTCGAAGATGTGCTCGAACTTCTTCTTGGGGACGTCGAGGACCACGTCGCCGAACATCTGGATGAGGCGGCGATAGGAGTCATAAGCAAAGCGGGGATTATTGCTGAGTTTGGCGAGCGCCTCGACGGCCTGATCGTTCAGGCCAAGATTGAGAATGGTGTCCATCATGCCGGGCATGGAGAACTTGGCGCCGGAACGGACGGAAACCAGCAGCGGATTCTCGCCCACGCCCAGCTTTTGCCCCTGCATCTTCTCGAGCTTATCGAGGGCAGCAAGCATTTCGCTGTTGATCTGCGGGCTGAGCTTGCCGCGCATGTACTCGCGGCAGGCTTCGGTCTGAATGGTGAATCCCGGAGGAACGGGCAGGCCGGCATTGGTCATCTCGGCCAGGCCCGCGCCTTTGCCGCCCAGCTCGTCCTTCATCTTGCCGTTGCCGTCGGCCTTGCCGCCGCCAAAGAAATAAACATACCGTTCGGTTGAGGTTGAGCCTGCCGTTGCGGCAGACGCCTGCTCCATCACGCCCTGCGTCATGGGATAAAGCCTCCATTGTAGGATTCCGCAATGCGGTCCATATAAAAGGGTAACGGAACGAAGGCCCAGCGCGCCAATTGGAGGTTCAAGAAGAAGCTGAGCGTGTGAGGCCCCTGAATATGGGACTGCGTCTTGCGGCATTCTTAAGTCGTTCTTAGGAATACCGTCTGAGGGGCAGGGCTGCCTGTGCTACGGGTCACAGGGTTGCGAAAGTGCCAAAGAGGTATTCCAGCTTTGGGAATGAATTCCCGCATTTTGACACACGTGATGGGGGGAAGCGGATTTTCACCCATTCCGGCCGCATCAGGCTGCTGCCTCTTCGAATCGAGTGCTGAAATATGGGAGCTTGTCCGTATTTTGGGATTCGAGGATTTCTCCAGCCCGACGAGAGCGAGAATTTCCCTGACGTGCGGCGTGGGATTGGAGACGGTGAACGTGTGACATGCTTCGCGCGCCGCACAATAGAGCCTGATGAGAGCGGCCAGACCGGCCGCGTCGATGCGCTTGACCGTATGGAGATCGAGCGCGACGCACCGGTGCTCGACCAGCGGCAGCATCCGCTCCAGCAAGAGCCGTTCGTTGTCCCTTACCAATTCAGCGAATCCACTTTCTGCGAGGTGCGGAGCTGTTGCCCAGCAAATTGTAGCGGTCATAAACCCTCCAATGAGAAGCCGTTCGCGCTCGATGGGCGACGCGATATGCGTTCAACGGCCCATGCGGGGAATATTCTGAAATCGCAAGGAAGCGAACGGTTCATGGCTTGATACGCAAAGAGGGACATTCCGGTTCCATGAGCGAGATGCCGGCCAATTACGTGCCTCGATTGACGCGGGAAGCGGCGCGCGCGTTGGCGCTGGCGGCAGGGTTTACCGAAGCGGGTCTTGTTGCGATTCCCTACGCGGAGGCGGAACGCGATGCGTCGCGGTTTGCGGATTGGGTGCGCGCGGGCCGCGCGGGGACGATGCGCTACCTGGAGCGGAGAGGGGGAAACGGGCAACTGACAAGGGCGCGCGTGGGGATTCCCTTTCCGTGGGCGCGCACGGCGCTGGTTTGCTTTGCCAGCTACCAATCAGAAGCACCGCTCTCAACCAAGACGCCAGAGGCACGGAGTGCCTGGATTGCGCGCTACGCCTGGACTAGCCGCGTGTTGCCTAGCCGGACCGATGGGGACGGCGTACGGCGGCCGAGCGATTATCACAAGGTGCTGCTGAAACGGCTGCGCACAGTGGAGGCGCGGCTTCACGAGCAGTTCGGAGAATTCGAGTCGCGCACTTACGTCGATACAGGCCCCGTGGTGGAGCGGGCGCTTGCCGTGGCGGCCGGGCTGGGATGGACGGGCAAGAATACGTGCCTGATCCATCAGCAGCTTGGGTCGTTTGGGTTTCTGGCTGTTCTCTTGACCTCCCTCGAAACTAGTCCAAAAGATCAAAGAGCGGCGCTCCTCGTTGCGGACCATTGCGGGAGTTGCACGCGCTGTCTGGATGCCTGCCCCACCGGCGCGTTGGTTGCGCCGTACCAGATGGACGCCGCGCGGTGCATCTCCTATCTGACCATCGAGCAGAAGGGGCCGATCGCAGAAGAACTTGCGGAGGGTATGGGGCGGCAGGTCTTCGGCTGCGACATTTGCCAGGACGTGTGCCCGTGGAATGGGAAATCCCTGCGCAACGGGCCGATCATTGCCGATTCCGAGCTTGAGCCGCGCGCGGAACTTGTGAATCCGGCACTTGAATGGTTGGGTTCTCTGGACGAGAAGTCTTTTGAGCGGGAGTTCAACGGCTCGCCGGTGCGGAGGGCGGGATTCCTGGGATTACGGCGCAACGTGGCGATTGCGATGGGAAACAGCGGGCTGGCGCAATTTGTTCCGTGGCTCGAAAGCTGTGCCGTGGCGGCCGATGAGGGCCTTCGAGAGGCGGCGCGGTGGGCGCTGGCAAAGCTGCGGAAAAATGACGCTGGTATGAATCGCTCGTGAACTCGGACGGATCAGGCGCGCGAATCAGGCGGTTGCCCCTCACAGCACTCTTCCGGCCTTAGCATCTATCCTTAAAAGCAGCGCCTCCCCGGAATTGCACACTTGTGATGGATCTCGTGAGATTTCCTGACTGCAAGAAGGATCGACCCGTGGCTGATGAATTGAAATCCGTGTCCGGCATTGCTTCCGATGCCGCCAGCGGCATCGAGAGCGCCGGCGTCGCCTTGGCGGCCGCTGCCACCGGACCCGCTGAAAAGGCTACGCATTCCAAGTGGTACTTGTGGCGCAAGAGCGGCACTGCTCTCATTGCCTACCTGCTCGACAGCGAGGTGCACACGTTCGCGTTCAGCGTGGCGGCCAACGCGATCATTTCTTTCATTCCGTTCGCGGTGCTGCTTTACACGCTGGCGCTCTCGGTCTTCCACTCGGAAGCCATGAAGGTCGTTGTCGACCAGATGGTGAATTACTATCTTCCTTCGGCAGCTAAGGATAAGACATGGCTCGTCAACACGATCGTATTTGAAGCGGTAGTTCCTATCCTCAAACACAAGAGTGCGCAAGCCCTCTCGCTGGTGATGATTCTCATCGCCTGCACCGGCATTTTCCTGCCTTTGGAAGTGGCCCTCAATCAAGCATGGGGAGTGGTCAAGAGCCGCAACTACCTCTTCAACCAGGCGATCGCCTTCGGGCTGGCGATTCTCATGGCTGCGCTCGCGCTCCTCAGCATGATCGTGACCGTGTGGGTGAAGGACGCTCTCGGTTTCGTCACTTTCCACAGCACGAATGGCTTCATCGTCTGGACTTCCAGTGGAATCACTTTTGTTTGTCTGACGATCTCCAGCGGCGCGGCGGCGATCCTGTTCCTTTTCTCGGTCTATTACGTACTCCCCAATCGGAAGGTGCCCTGGCGGCCGGTTTTACGCACTTCGATCATCACCGGCATCATCTGGCTGATCGCACGGTCCATCTTCGCCCTGGTCGTTCCTCACATCGATCTGAGCATGTACGGCCCCTTCTACGTCTCCGTGAGCCTGCTGTTCTGGGCGTACATTTCGGGACTGATCATGTTCGCGGGAGCGCAGTTCAGCGTGGCGCGTTGGGGCGAGAGGAACAAGGAGTAGGAAGTGCAAAACGGCGGGTCCCGTTCGCCGGCTCTCCAATCCAATTGGCTCTTCGATCCGTAAGCCTATTCTTTCCAGTCCCCTGGATTTCCATGCGTTGGCCCTATTTTTTCTTCGCTTTGTCTTCGCCACACCCCTTGCGTTACTCTCGATAGAGCGACATGTCCCTGCACCCGCCCAAACCCGCCGTAACAGCCGACCCGTTTGCCTGCTTTCATCCGGTGACGGCGGCGTGGTTCAAGGCTGTCTTCGACGCGCCCACAGCGCCGCAACGAATGGGCTGGCCGGTGATCGCGCGCGGCGAGAATGCGCTGATTCTGGCGCCGACGGGCACGGGCAAAACTCTGGCTGCGTTCCTGTGGTGCCTGGACCGGTTGATGCTGGAAGACAGAGATCAGAGAACAGAGATCAGAGATCAGAAGGGGCGCGAGCGGCGCGGCTGCCGCATTGTTTATGTTTCGCCGCTGAAGGCGCTGGCTGTGGACGTGGAGCGGAATCTGCGCTCGCCGCTGGCGGGCATGGCCAACATGGCGCGGCGCATGGGCGTCGCGTTCCACGAGCCGGCGATCAGCGTGCGCACCGGCGACACGCCGCAACGGGAGCGGGCGCGCTTCGCACGGCATCCCGCGGAAATTCTCATTACCACGCCTGAGTCGCTGTATTTGCTGCTCACTTCGCAGGCGGCCGAGGCGCTGCGCACCGTGGACACCGTGATTGTGGACGAGATTCACGCGTTGGTGCCGACCAAGCGCGGCGCGCACCTGGCGCTGACATTGGAGCGGCTTCAGGCGCTGACGGCGAAGCCGCTGCAGCGCATTGGGCTCTCGGCCACGCAGCGGCCGTTGGAGGAGGTGGCGCGGTTCCTGGGCGGCATTGAGGTGGTGGGGCCGGAGAGAAGCAAGTCAGCAAGTCAGCAGGTCAGCGAGTCGGCGCGGCGGTCCGCTGCTGCTGGTGATTCGGCCAGAGGCGATTGCGCAGCAGCGCTTGTGATGAAGAACGATGCATTTTCGGAGAACGGCCAAAGAGCAACCGCAGATCCCCGTTCGACTGCGATCGCTTCCGCGATCTCCGCTCAGGGCTGGCTTTCGACTCCCTCCCCCTTCGGCTTCGCTCAGGGTTCGGTCGCTCAGGATGACAGCGCCGATTTGGGCGGGATTGCCGATTCCAATGCACTGCACTATCGCCCGGTCACCATCGTCAACGCCTCTGCTCCCAAGCAGCTCAAGCTGCGCATCGAGGTTCCGGTGGAGGACATGGCGCGGCTGGGCGAGATGGAGGAGATTCCCTCGGGACCGGCATCGCAGACACCGCGGCGCGTTTCCATCTGGAATGCGATTCATCCGCGGCTGCTCGAGATGATTCGCGAGCGCAACTCGACGATTCTCTTCGTCAACGCGCGGCAGATTGCCGAACGGCTGGCCGGAGCGCTGAACGACCTGGCCGGCGAACCCATTGCACGCGCTCATCACGGATCGCTGGCCGCAGCGCAGCGCGCGGTGATCGAGGAGCAGCTCAAGGCCGGGCAGATTCGCGCGTTGTGCGCAACGTCCACGCTGGAGTTGGGCATCGACATGGGCGCGGTGGATCTCGTGATCCAGATCGAGTCGCCGCCTTCAGTGGCCAGCGGGATGCAACGCATCGGGCGTGCCGGGCATCACGTGGACGCGGTGAGCGAGGGTGTTCTGTTTCCCAAATATCGCGCCGATCTGGTGGCCTGCGCCGCCGTGACGCGCGCCATGCACGAGGGGCACATCGAGTCCACGCGCTTTCCGCGCAACCCGCTGGACGTACTTTGCCAACAATTGGTGGCGATTGTCGCAAGCGCAGGGAACAAGGGAACAGGGGAACGAGGGAACAAGAAAACAGAGATCAGAGATCAGAGATCGGCGCGGCTTCCAGGATTCGAATTTGAAACCGGGGAAGATTCTAACTCCGCCAACTTCCCTAGCTCTGCTTCCGCTGAGGTCTCGGTTGATTTTCTCTTCGATCTCGTGCGTCGCGCCGCGCCGTTCGGCTCGCTTACCCGCTCGGCCTTCGAGGGCGTGCTCGATCTGTTGAGCGGGCGCTACCCTTCCGACGAGTTTGCCGAGCTGCGGCCACGATTGACGTGGGATCGCGTGCGCAATGTGGTGACGGCGCGCGACGGCGCGGCGCGGCTGGCGATTCTCAACGCGGGAACCATTCCCGATCGCGGACTCTACGGCGTTTTTCTTGCATTCACCGACGGCAAACCGGTTCGCGTGGGCGAGCTCGACGAAGAGATGGTCTTCGAGTCGCATCCCAACGAGACGTTCATCCTCGGCGCGTCGACGTGGCGCATTACGGACATTACGCATGACCGCGTGCTGGTGACGCCCGCTCCGGGCGAGCCGGGTAAGATGCCGTTCTGGAAAGGCGACGGCCCGGGGCGGCCGCTCGAATTCGGCCGGCGCATCGGCGCCATGGTGCGCGAGCTGCGCGCATTGCCGCAAGCAGCCGCGCTGACGCGCCTGGTGAACGAGCACGATCTCGATCCCGGCGCCGCGGAAAACTTGCTGCGCTTTCTCGCCGACCAGGCCGAAGCCACAGGCCAGGTTCCCGACGACCGGACGATCGTTGTCGAGCGATGCCGCGACGAGCTGGGCGACTGGCGCGTGTGCGTGCTGACGCCGTTCGGCAGCCGTATCCACATTCCCTGGGCGATGGCGGTGAGCGCGCGCATCCGCGCCGCCGGCGGGCCGGAAGTGGAGACGCTCTGGGGCGACGACGGATTTGTGCTGCGCTTCCCCGACACCGACGAGCCGCCCGATTCGGATTGGATTCTGGTGGAGTCGGCCGAGGCGATGCAGCTTGTGTTGCGCCAGTTGGGATCGACGGCGCTGTTTGCCGGGCGATTTCGCGAGGCAGCGGGCCGAGCGCTGCTGTTGCCGCGCCGCCGCGCCGACCAGCGCTCGCCACTGTGGCAGTTGCGCAAGCGATCTTACGACTTGCTCAGCGTGGCCTCGCGTTATCCCAAGTTCCCTCTGCTGCTCGAAGCCTATCGCGAGTGCCTGCGCGATGTTTTCGACATGCCGGCGTTGATTGAAACGCTGCGCGCAATCGAGCAGCGGCAGGTGCGGGTGCATGTCGTCGAAACACGCAAACCTTCGCCGTTTGCGTCGTCCTTGCTGTTCAGTTACGTGGCCAATTTCATGTACGAGGGCGACGCGCCACTAGCCGAGCGCCGCGCGCAGGCGCTGACCATCGACCAGGAGCAGTTGCGCGAACTGCTGGGCGAGGCCGATCTTCGCGAGCTGCTCGACGCGGATGCGATTGCGGAAGTGGAAGAGGCGGCGCAGTGCCTGGCGGAGAATTATCGCGCGCGCTCGGCGGACGGCATTCACGATCTTTGCTTGCGGCTAGGCGATCTGAAGCGCGAAGAACTGGCGCGGCGCGTGGTTTCGGCGGATTTGCTGGCGCATGTTGACCGGCTGATTCGTTCGCGGCGATTGCTGGAACTGCGGATCGCCGGTGAAAAGCGTCTGATTGCTGCCGAAGATGCCGCGCGCTACCGCGATGGATTAGGGATTCCGCTGCCGCCGGGGTTGGCGGCCGCGCTGCTCGAGCCGGTGGCGAATCCGGTGTTGGAACTTGTGCGGCGATATGCGCGCACGCACGGGCCATTCACGCTGCGCGAGGCTGCGGATCGTTTTGCGCTGGACGCGGCGGCGGTGGAGGGTGCGCTGCGGCAGCTTACGCAAGAGGGGCGGGTGCTTGAAGGCGGCTTTCGACCGGGAGGGCTTCAACACCCCATCGGATACACAACATCCGATGGGGGCCCCGGTATTCATCGCGAGTGGTGCGATGCGGAGATTTTGCGGCAAATCCGGCGTAAGTCGCTCGCAAAGCTGCGCCGCGAGGTCGAGCCAGTCGAGCAGCGCACGCTGGCGCGCTTCCTCACACACTGGCAGGGCCTGCTTGCGCCGCGCCGCACGGCCAATCTCGACGCGCTGCTCGACGCGATTGAATCCTTGCAGGGCGCGCCATTACCCGCTTCGCTCATTGAATCGTCGATTCTGCCCGCACGCATCGCGGGCTATGCGCCGGCCGGGCTCGATACATTGATCGCCGCGGGTGAGGTGGCGTGGGCTGGAGTTGAACCGATCGGCGAGCACGACGGGCGCATTGCTCTGTTTCTCGCGGACAAACTGCCACTGCTGGCGCAAAAGCGGCCACCTGTGGAACCGCTGACCGAGCGCGAAGAAAAATTGCTCTCCGTGCTGGAATCCACCGGCGCAAGCTTTTTCGATCCGCTGCATCAGGCTGCGGGCGGCGGCTATCCCGGCGAGACCATCGACGCGCTTTGGAGTCTCGTGTGGCACGGCCTGATTACGAACGACTCGCTGCACGCTTTGCGCGCGTATATCGCGAGACCTGACAGTGCGCGCACGCCGCGACGCCTGCATACCGGCATGGTTTTTCGTTCGCGACGCACTACTCCGCCCACGGCGCAAGGGCGATGGTCGGTACTGGCACTGCGTGCGGGGGTGGAGAGGAAAGTCATCCCTCAGGGGCTGAAGCCCCAAGAATTCTCTGTGCTGTCTGGCGGCACGGCTAAAGCCGTGCCCTTTCAAAGCGATGCTCAGCCCTCCGCCACCGAAGCCCGCCACGCCCTCGCGCTTCAGTTGCTCCATCGCTACGGCGTGCTGCTGCGCGAATCGGTTGCGGCGGAGAATGTGCCCGGCGGATTCAGCGCGGTATATGACGTGCTGAAGGCGCTGGAAGAGAGCGGGCGGATTCGTCGCGGCTACTTTGTGGCGGGGCTGGGCGCGACGCAGTTTGCGCTGCCGGCCGCAGTGGACCTGTTGCGTCAGTTGCGCAGCGAGCCCCCGGCGGAGAAGCCGGAGTTTGTGCAGTTGGCGGCGACGGATCCGGCGAACCCATACGGTTCAGTGTTGCGCTGGCCCGATTTGCCGGTTGCGGCGGAGGATTCAGAATCCGCGCCGCGCATACTTACACGCGCCACCTATGCGGAGGTGATTTTGCGCAACGGCCAGTTGGTGACGTGGCTGAAGCGCGGCAACCCCAATCTGTTGGTGTTCTTGCCCGCCGAGGAACCAGAGCGGTCGCAAGCGGCCGCGGGCCTGGCGCATTTCTTCAGCGCGCGCGGGCAGGAAAGGATGCGACTGAGCAGCCATGAGGGCACGCTGATCACCACCATCAATGGCCTGCCAGTGGCCGCGCACTTTATGGCGCGCTTTCTCATGGATGCGGGCTTTCATCCCGGGCCACTGGGCATGCATCTGCGGCGCATTCCGTTGCCCTTATCGCATGCCGAGCCAAACAGGCCCGAGGTTCAGTAGAGAATGCCTGAGGGCGACACCATCTTTCGCACGGCGCGGTCTCTGGGCCGCGCACTCGTCGGCAAGCCGGTAACCGCGTTTCGCTCGACGTTTCCCCTGCTCACTCGCGTCAATGACGACACGCCTCTGGCCGGCCAAACTGTGGAGAGCGTGGAAGCGCGCGGCAAATGGCTGCTGATCTCTTTTTCGGGCGGCAGCATTCTTGCCTCGCATTTGCTGATGAGCGGGCGCTGGCATATTTATCGCCACGGCGACCTCTGGCAGCTTGCGCGAATCCACATGCGCATCGTGATTGAGAACGGCGAGTATGAGGCGGTGGGATTTCGCGTGCCTGTGGCCGAGATGCACACGGCGCGCTCGCTGGCGCGGAGCGCAAAGATTCCTCGCGCGGAAAACGACGCCCTGAGCGCGGGGTTTGACGCCGGCGCCGCGCTGGAGAGGCTGCTGAACTGCCTTGACGAGGCACTCGCCGATGCGCTGCTCGATCAGCGCGTGCTGGCGGGCGTAGGAAACGTCTTTAAATCGGAGATCTGTTTCGTCAATGGGCTCAACCCATTTCGCAAGGTCGAGACGCTCACGCGCGAAGAGGCCGCGGCGGCGATTGCCAGCGCGCAGCGGCTGCTGAAGGCGAACGTGCTTGAGGACTCCGGCGACACGATCGTGACCTTCCGAGGCCAGCAGCGCCGCACCACGCACGCATCCGATCCCGGAGCCAGCCTGTGGGTGTATGGACGCAATGGCGAGCCGTGCCGGCGCTGTGGGGAGTTGATTCGCATGCGCATCCAGGGCGAGGATGCGCGCGTCACCTTCTGGTGCCCGCGCTGCCAACCCATGCCGGACGGAGTAGATGTGGATGGGTAAGAAACCCAACACGATTCGCAACGAGAAAGCTTCACGCTACCGGCAAGATCTCTGACCCCGTAAAAAGGGAATCCAGGTTCGTGCTATCCCAGGTCTCAAAATCGAGACCTGGGGCACCCAAGTTCACATCTGAACTCAATTAGATGTGGATGGGTAATAAACCCAGCACGATTCGCAACGAGAAAGCTTTAAACTACCGGCAAGATCTCTGACCCCGTAAAAAAGGGAATCCAGGTTCGTGCTATCCCAGGTCTCAAAATCGAGACCTGGGGCACCCAAGTTCACATCTGAAATCAGTTGCCCGGCTTGCCCATTCCAAAGATTTTCTGAAAGATGTTGCGGTGGTCATCACCGCCGAGACCTCTGTGGTCGCAGGTGTCGGTGGGCGCAGTGCCGTCGAGGAAGGCCGCGGTGTAGTCGTCGGGGCAGGCTGAGTCGGCGAGCAAGTTCGTTGCCTTGTCGAGGGTCAAAATCTGCACGCCTTCGGGCGGCGTGAATTCGTTGGTGTCGGAGTATTGCGGCAGCAGAACTGCCTGCTTCATGAACGCGGCCCAAATGGGGGCGGCGGCATGCGCACCCTCGAGGTTCAATTCGGTGTAGTCGTCGTTGCCCACCCACACGATACAAAGCAGGCTGCTGGTGAAGCCGGCAAACCAGGCGTCGTGGCTGGTTCCGGTTTTGCCCGCGGCCGGAGAGGTAAAGCCCATGCCGCGCACGCCCGCCCCAGTTCCGCAGGGATCTCTGCCAGCAACCTCTTCAGTGTTCCGGTCGCACGCGAGCACAGCTTCCATCATGCTGGTAGTGAGGAAGGCCACGCGCGGATCGAGGACCTGCTGAGAGGTTGGCGCGTAGTCGTCGATGATGTCGCCGGTGGGTGTGCGCACGCTGGCCAGCATCCATGGATCCAGGTGCACGCCGCCATTGGCGAACACGGTATACGCGCCGGCCATTTCGAGCGGCGTTGCGTCATAGGACCCGATGGCCATCGACGGAGTTCCCTCGGCGGTTTTGATGCCGGCCGCGCGGGCCAAAGCCGCAACGCGATCGAAACCCACCATCGCGGCCAGGCTGATGGTAGCGTTGTTGTCCGATCGCATGAGGGCGTAGCGGGCAGTTATCTGGCCGTAAAACTCGCCTTTGTAATTGTGCGGCGTGTATTCATACGGGGTTCCCTCGCCGTACGTGGCTTGCGCGTCGTCCAGGATAGTGGCCGGCGAAAACAACTTGCTCTGCCCCGGCAGCATGGTGCCCTCGACAGCGGTTTGAAAGGCCGACGCATAGACAAACGGCTTGAAGATGGAGCCCGTAGGACGATGCGCAACCGCGTGGTTCACCTGCGATGTGCCGTAGCTGCGCCCGCCCACCAGGGCCAGCACCTGGCCAGTGTGCGGGTCGAGCGCAATCAGCGCCACTTGCGGATAGATATACGGTTTGCCGAGCTTCTTGTCGCGCGCGTGCAGCTTGTCCACCTGCTCGTCCACAACGTGGATGGTCGAGTCGACGACAGCCGAAGCCAGTTGCTGCAGGTCGGGATCGAGCGAGGTGTAAATGCGCAGACCCTCGCGGTTGAAATCGCGGTCGCCGAGCCTTTGCGTGAGCTGGTCGTGCACCAGATCGACAAAGTAAGGCGCTTCGCTGGCGTCAACGCTGCCGGGAACCAGATGCAGCGGCTCTTCCTTGGCGGTTTCGGCCTGGTCCTTGGTGATGGCGCCTGTCTCGACCATCGAATCCAGCACCAGGTTGCGCCGCTCGATGGCGCGATCGGGATGATGGAAGGGATTCAGCCGGCTGGGGCTTTGAATGAGTCCGGCCAGCAGAGCGCTCTCGGCCAGGCTGAGTTGGCGCACATCCTTGCCGAAGTAGGCTTGGGAGGCCTCGCCGAATCCGTCGATCGAGAAACTGCCGCGCTGCCCGAGCGGCACTTCGTTTGCATACATCTGGAAGATCTGCTGCTTCGAGAAGCGGTGCTCGAGGATGATGCTGATGACGGCCTCACGAATTTTGCGCGAGTAGGTGCGCTCGGGGGTGAGAAAAAATCCGCGCGCCAACTGCTGCGTGAGCGTGGATGCGCCTTCCTCATAGCGATGAAGGTGAAAGATGTCGTTGCGCATCGCGCCCAGAATGCGCACATAATCGATGCCGCTGTGCTCAAAGAAGCGGCGGTCTTCAATGGCGATGACGGCATGAACGAGATTCGGCGGAATCTCGTCGTAGGTGAGCAGGCGGCGCTTGGTGCGATTGGCGTCCTCGCTCAGGCCGGTGATGAGCTGCGGCTCGAGCTCGTAACTGGAAAGCTGCTGGCCGCGGTCGTCGATGATCGACGTCCACTTCGCCGCCGCTGACGCGGATGGTGGCGCTATCGGGCGCGTGATACGACTGCGGGCCGGGATGCACGGTGATTTGCTGCACGCCCTCGCTGTAGGTGCCCAGCGGCGAAGGCTGCGCGGCGCCGTCGCCGGTGTAGCCGGCATCGCGCAGCTCATTGGCGATCCAATGCACAGTGAGCTTTTGCCCCGGACGCACCTCGCGCGGCGCGGCGTAGATTTTGGCGGTGTTGGCGAAGATCGGCTGCTTGAGCCGCTCGTCCACAATGCCCTGGTACTTGAAGTAGAGAACGCTGAAGACGATGAAGCCAACCAGCGCGATGGACGCGCACACGGCCAGCGCAAAGAGCAGGATGGACGATTTCGCGGGCCGCTTCAACGCGGGCTTTGCGAATTTGATCTTGATTGCCACCGCCGCTCCTTAAAAAACAGCTTCTAGCTGTTAGCTCTTAGCCTTTAGCTGTTCCTGCATCAATAGGCCTTTGCAGCCACAAGCCGATATCGAAATCTGCACCAGGCACGCAAAAGCTAGAAGCTAGGAGCTAACAGCTAAAAGCTGTTCCTCTGCGACGCGCTTCTTCACCAGCGCCGCCGCTTCGGGCAGCGCCACATCCACGCTGGTTCCGGTGGCGCGCGTCACCAGTTCCACCTGGCCCGCGGCGGCCTTCTTGCCCACGTTGATGCGGTACGGAATGCCGACAAGGTCCGCATCTTTGAATTTGACGCCGGCGCGCTCGTCTCGGTCATCGAGCAGCACGTCGAGGCCCGCGGCTTCGAGTTCGGCAGCAATCTTTTCGCCGGTCGCGCGCAGCGCCGCGTCGGCCACGTTCGTGATGGTGACCACCACCGTGAAAGGCGCGATGGAAGCCGGCAGCCAGAAGCCATTGGCGTCGTTCGACTGCTCGATGGCCGCGGTGAGAATGCGCTCGATGCCGATGCCGTAGCTGCCCATGATCGGCGTCACTTCCTTGCCGTTGGGGTCGAGCACGCGCGCGCCCATCGACTCGGTGTATTTCCTGCCGAGCTTGAAGATGTGGCCGACCTCGACGGCTTTGCCGACGACGAGCTTGCCCGCGCAGTTTTCCTTCGGGCAACTCTCGCCCTCGTTCACGCTGCGAATGTCGGCGCTGAGGGTCCAGCCAAAGTCGCGGCCCGGCGTCACGTTGCGCAGGTGGTAGTCGAGCTTGTTGGCGCCGCAGACCATGTTCTTGCGGCCTTCGAGCGCCTTATCGACGATGACGGTCAGACCTTCGCCGAGCGCCTGCGCCTCCGGCTTGAGCCCCACCGGACCCAGATAGCCGGCCGGTCCGTTGAAGAATTGCGCCAGCTCCTCGGCTTGCATCGGTGCGCAGCTCGCCTGCGCCGATTGCGCCCAGCAGCTTGGTCTCGTTCACTTGATGGTCGCCGCGCAGGAACGCTGCCACGCCGTGCCAAGTGTCTTTGCCGCTTGCTGCACTGCGCTTGAGCGCCATGTAGGCCACGCACTTGATGTCGTTGGCCTGCGAGATCTTGAGGAACGCCGCGACGTCGGCGATGGCGCCCAGCCGGGCGTATGAATCAGCTCCGGTTTGCCGTCGCCGGTGGGTTCCATCTCGACGACCGGCTCGAGCAATCGAAGTCGCTTTCTCCAGATTCGCCGCGTAGCCGCACACCGGGCAGCTTGCGATCAGGTCCTCGCCGGCGTCGGTGTAGACCATGAACTCCTGCGACTGCGAGCCGCCCATGGCGCCCGAGTCGGCTTCGACGGCCACGAACTTCAGCCCGCAGCGCGTGAAGATCGTGCGATAAACCGCGTCGTGCAGATCGAAGCTCTGGTCGAGCCCGGCCTCATCGATGTCGAAGGAGTAGCTGTCCTTCATGATGAACTGGCGCACGCGCAGCAGGCCCGACTTGGGCCGCGGCTCGTCGCGGAACTTGGTCTGAATCTGGTACCAGATCTGCGGCAACTGCTTGTAGCTGCGCAGCTCGCCGCGCGCAATCGTGGTCATGATCTCTTCGTGCGTCATGCCCAGGCACAGGTCCGCGCCCTTGCGGTCCTTCAGGCGGAACATGTTGTCGCCCATGCCGGTCCAGCGGCCGCTCTCGGCCCACGGCTCCTTGGGCAGAATGCCGGGCAGGTAAAACTCCTGGCCGATCTTGTCCATCTCCTCGCGCACGATGGCGATGATCTTGTTCAGCGAGCGCTGGCCGAGGAAGAGGTAGTTGTAGATGCCCGCGCCGAGCTGGCGAATGTAGCCGGAGCGCAGCAGAAACTTGTGGCTGGCCACTTCGGCGTCTGCCGGGGCCTCGCGCAGAGTGGGAATAAAGAGCTTCGACCAACGATGCATAAAAAGGGCGCAAACTTTCCCGTCCGCCAGCGCAGACGTAGGGCAAATGGAAGCAGTTTTTATTCTAAATGTCCTGGGAGTCGGACTCCGGGGTCGAGGTTCACGGCGCGATTCCAGCAATGGAAGCAACAACGTCGCGCACCGCAAGCAGGACCTCGTCAGGAGCCTTACCGATCAGCGTCGGGATTGCGGACCTTCCAATCCACGCTGCGCAGATGCGAACAGAGCACTGCGCCATATCAGGCGGCAGAGAGAACCTCCGATGCGTAGCCTTTGATTTTGCTTGTGACCGGACAGACAAAAGCCAGCGACGTTCTTGCATTGAATCGCACGGACGAAAGCACCAGCGCCGGTCTGCGACCCGCTTGTTCATGCCCCACCTGCGGATCGAAATCGAGCCAGATCAGATCGCCTGCTTCCGGAACGTACATGGCTACCAAATCTCGGCTCCGCGATCAGGTCCCCAATCAATCTTTTCCATTTCAGCGTCCTCGGGAATTCCCGCCAGAATCTCATCCAAGGTCATGCGCTGCGGTGCTTCGCGGAGGGATACGACTGCTTCACAAGCGCAATGCTGCCGCTCCCGTTCGCGAACCCACTCCACCGGCTCGCCCGCAGGCAGCGCAGCCTGCGCGACCAGTTCCTCCGGAATCTCGACCGTGAGCGTGTTTCCCACGCGAACGATGCGGGTGGTCATGCGATGGCTCCTTGTTCAAGATGATAGCGCAAATCGCGATGCCGTGGGCACGATTAGCAAAGTTCGGCCCATCGGCACGAACTGTTTCACGAACCCAGGTGTACAATCGTCCTCGAAGCGGGGAAGGTTCATGCAAGGCCCTAAGATCATTCCTTCCACCAAGAGGTTTGCGAAAAAGCTAATTAAATGGGGGCTGAGGCTCTTTATATGGGGCATTGGGACAACCATCCTGATGCTTCTTGCCGTATTAGGCGGAGCATCCTTCGGTTTCTGGTCGGTCCGGCAGGCGGGGATCACAGTAGAGCTGGCAGCGGCAGTGTCTTGCACTTTTGGCTTTGCTCCAGTGCTCACGGGCTGCTGCCTCTTAGTTGAGGCTTCGCTCCTCGAAACATTCATCGAGATGAGAGATTCTCGTACAAGAACCGGGTAGGTTCTTTCAAATAGCTACGAATTTGGTCCCCTTCAAAAGAAGTGCTTCAGATCAGCTCCACGCCCCACAGATCGTGCAGATGCAGGACGCCTTCGACGTTCTGGCCTGCATCGACGACGACGAGCGAAGTAATCTTGCGCTCTTCGAGAATGGCCAGCGCCTTTGCTGCCAGCTCGCTTGAGGCAATGGTGCGCGGATGCGGATTCATGGCCTCGCCGGCCGTCTTGCTGAGCGCCGCGCCGCCTTCGCGCTCCAGCAGGCGCCGCAAATCGCCGTCACTAGATCACGCCGCACAAGCGGCCCGCGTTCTGTACTGTCGTCATGCCGAGCTTCTTCGACGACATCTCAAAGATCACATCGGCCATAGGAGTGGCTGGCGCGACGGAAGGAATGTCTTCGCCCGAGTGCATCAGGTCGCGGACCTTGGCGAGCTGCTTGCCCAGCTTGCCGCCGGGATGCAGCTCGGCAAAATCTTCGGCGCGAAAGCCCTTGCGCAGGCTCACGGCGACGGCCAGCGCGTCGCCCAGCGCCAGCATGGCGGTGGTCGAGGCTGTCGGCGCCAGGTTCAGCCCGCAGGCCTCGCGCTCCACCGAGCAATCGAGAGCCACATCGCTGGCCTCGGCCAACGTCGACTGCACATTGCAACAAAAACTAATCAGCGCGTCGCCCTTGCGCTTGATCGTGGCCAGAAGGCGCAGAATCTCCTCAGTCTCGCCGCTGGCCGAGAGCGCAATCACTACATCGCCGGGCATCAGCACGCCCACGTCGCCGTGGACGGCCTCGGCAGGATGCAGAAACAGCGCCGGCGAGCCGGTGGAGCTGAGCGTGGCGGCGATCTTTTGCGCGATGATGCCGCTCTTGCCCATGCCGGTGACCACAACGCGGCCGTGCGACTCGCCGCAGTGGAGAATCATCTCGACGGCGCGTTGGAACGGCTCGGCCATGGAGCTATCGAGGCGCGCGGCAAGGGCTTCGAGCGCCGCGGCCTCGGTGCGGACCAGCGCTGCCGGGCCGATAAGCGCCGGTTTCACGATCGTTGGGATTGGGCTTGGTCATCGGCTTTTGATGGTAACAAAAGACAGGGAACGAGGGAACAAGGACCCTGCCTTCCGTACAATAGACCCATGAAGTCCTTCCTCGTGCGGCGCAATACGCTGGTTCTTGCCGCTGTCCTTTTGATTCTGGCCATCTTTGCCTGGGCGGGGTGGGCCAACTGGGAGTACCGCAAGCAGGCTGCCGAGCGGCTGCTGGCTAGGGCCGGACAAGGCGAATTGGTGCCGGCTCCCGGGGGCGGCACGCCGCAGTATGTTTCTCCGCTCGGCGGCAAGCCCGCGCCGGCCTTTGCGCTTGAAGATTTGAACGGCAAGAAGGTCACGCTCGCGAGCTACCGGGGCAAGGCCGTGTTGATCAACTTCTGGGCTACGTGGTGCGCTCCGTGCAGGCTTGAAACCCCGTGGCTGATCGAGCTGCGCAACAAGTACGCCGCGCAGGGCTTTGAGATTCTGGGCGTCGATACCGAGGGCGACGATTTGCAGAAGAGCGACACAGCCGGCTGGGCCAAAGACAAGGCCGCGGTGGGCAAGTTTGTCGCGGAGATGAAGGTGCCGTATCCGATGGTGGTGGACGGCGACAGCATCAGCCGCGACTACGGCGGGCTTGACGACCTGCCCGCGTCGTTCTTTGTGGATCGCAAGGGAACGGTGGTGGCGGCACAGGTGGGATTGACCTCGGAGAGCGAGATTGAAGGAAACATCAAGAAGGCGCTCAATCAGTGATCAGTGGTCAGTGAACAGTAATCGGTTGCAGCCTTTGGCATTTGAGGATTGGGATTGAGGAATCCGATGAAGCGGGTTTTCGCAGCGGTCATGGTTTTGGCGTTCGGTATTTTGGCGGTGCAGGGGCAGGCCATTTCGTCAAACGCGCCGAACCGCTCCATCGCCAAGGTTGACTCAGTGCAATATCTGTTTCCCGAGCAGGTGAGCGTGACTGCGGGCAAGCCGATCCCGCTTGCGCTGCACTTCCGCATCGCGCAGGGGCTGCACATCAACTCGCACACGCCCAGCGAAGACTACCTGATTCCGACGACATTCACGATCCCCGACGGCGCGGGCGTGCGGCTCGACGCTGCCACCTATCCGGCAGGCACTGCGATGACGCTGCCCGCCGACCCCACGACCAAGCTCAGTGTTTATACCGGCGAGTTCACGATTCAGGCGCGGATCGTAGCCACGCCGGGCAATCACCTGGTGCAGGCCAAGCTGCGCTACCAGGCATGCGACCAGAACCAGTGCCTGCCGCCGAAGACAATTACGGTGCCGATTGATGTGATTGCAAAGTGAAACAGAGATCAGAGATCAGCGATCAGAGAGCAGTTCGCTTGCTGAGCTGCCCGCGTCTCTGACTGACTAACCTGCTGACTCGCTGCACCTTTACCAACCCACCTGGCGCATCCTCTCAAGGACGATTTCGCTGTAGTGATTCATGCGCTCGGGCCGCCGCTTAAGGGGAGCCGGCAAAATCGCGGCGAGCCGAGCCCCCTGTTCCCGGTCGATATTCCGGGCCGAGGTTCCGTACTAGGCATGAGCCGCCGCGTCTGCGCCATAAATCCCGGGGCCCCATTCGACCTCGTTGAGGTAGAGCTCCAGAATGCGGTGCTTGCCGAGGACGAATTCGGCCACCGGCACCAGCGTGGCCTCCGCGCCCTTGCGGAGGACCGAGCGGCCCGTTCCGAAGAATAGGTTCTTTACCAGTTGTTGCGTAAGGGTGGAGGCTCCACGCACGCGGCCGCCATCCACATCTTCTTTGGCATCGATCTCGATCGCGTGCCAATCGAACCCATGGTGCTGGTAGAAGCGCGCGTCCTCGGCGGCGATCACTGCGTGCTGAAAATCGGGCGAGATTCGCTCAAGCGGAACGAATTTGTAGCGCTTGTGATACGGCTTCAAGTGAATCCAGGCCTGCAGGCGGCGCTCGATTTGCACCGCAGTGGTCGGCGGGTCGATCCACTTGGCGGCTACAAGCATCAGCGCGGCAAGCAGCCAGAGCGCCGCAATGCCGAGACCAAGCCATCGAACAAAGGATCGGAGGAAACCCTTCCGGCGCGCGGTCTTGGGACGTGTCTGTGGCCGATTTGCAGTCACATTTCAGGATAAGAGACAGGGCGGGATTGCCGCATTGGGCAACGCTTTGGGGACGCGCAGAAGCGGCCTGCGCTCCAGTGGACATGGAAGTAGTGTTGCGGATATACTTGCAAAATCTGCCTGCACTGCCTACAATGGATGCATGCAATATACGATCCGCAATGTGCCGGACTATTTGGACGCCGCTTTGCGCGGTGCTTCCCGTGCACAGGGTAAAAGTCTGAACGAAGTCGCGATCGCGGCCCTAGCTCGTGGCGCCGGCCTTGGCGATCAGCCGCGCCGTCAACGCGATTTGGGTGATCTTGCCGGAACCTGGAGAGAGGACCCCGTCTTTGAAGCTGCCCTGGCCGCACAAGACACCATCGACCAGGAGTTGTGGCCGAAGAAGCCCGGCCCGCAGAAGCGAGTACGTAAAAGGGCTGCCGCATGAGACTGGCCCTGGACACGAATCGCTACACCGATCTTTGCCGGGGCGAGCAGTCCGTGATCGAAACCGTGGAGCGAGCCGACGAAGTCTGGCTGCCGTTTATTGTGCTGGGCGAGTTGCGGGCCGGATTTGCTGTCGGCACTCAAGGGCCGCGCAATGAAGCCGTGCTACGCCGTTTCCTGCTCAAGCCTGGCGTGGGGATTCTTTACGCCGACGAGCAGACCACTCATCACTACGCGAGCGTGTACCGGCAACTGCGCAAGCAGGGGACGCCGATTCCTACGAATGACATGTGGATCGCGGCTCTGGTGCTCGAACATTCGCTAGTGCTATGCGCGCGTGACGCACACTTCGATGCGCTGCCGCAGTTGACGCGGGTTTAGGCTGGCGGGGTCCTTGCTTTCCCATGCGCCAAAACCGGGACGTGGGGCAGCCGGCCGGCTGGGTTCGTTCTCAAGAAATGCATTTTGCAGTAAGATTGTCTTACCATGCAGACCAAGGTATCGACGAAAGGCCAAATCGTTCTTCCCGGACCGCTTCGCCGCAGGCTGGGTATTCGCGCCGGCGATTCGCTCGATGTTGCCGTCGAGAAGGATCGGATTGTGCTGACAGCCCCCAAAAAGAGGACGCGCTCCAAGGCCAGAATCATTCAAGACCCCATCACGGGTTTTCCGGTGATTGACGTGGGGCCTGATGCGCCCGTCCTCACCAGCAAGATGGTCCGTGAACTGCTCGTGGACTTTCCATGAGATACCTTCTGGACGTCAACGCGCTCATCGCCTATGGGTTCAGGCGGCATGATTTCCATGATCGGGTTGGCGCCTGGATTCGAACCCGAAAAGGCGATCATTTCCTGACCTGTTCCATCACTGAGCTTGGATTCGTTCGCGTGCTTGGGAATGTTCGGACCTATGGCATGGACGTGGCACACGCCAAATCCTTGTTGCAGGAACTGAAGGCGTGGAAAGTCGTTGCCGCTCGAATTCATAAACGACGGGAATGACATCTCCACTCCCTGCCGAAGTGGGTGAAATCTCCGGCGCAGACCACGGACGGGCATCTCGTGCAACTAGCGAGCGCCAATGGAGCGGTTCTGGCGACGCTGGATGAGGGGATTCCGGGGGCGTTTTTGATTCCGTAGGGTTAGTGTTACGGGAATCCCAGGTCCCAAAAGCGGGACCTGGGGCGCTTGGCCTCAACGCCGCTAACCCTTCGAGGACTGATTTGGCCCTTCTCAATTTCTTGACCTCTCCCACTCCCAATTTGCTGATGATCTCGAATGCTTTGTCTCGTTCTGCCTCAAACTGTCGAACACTGTCCAGAAAATCTTGTTGCGTCGGGAGTTTTCCCGATCTTTCATACCGTCGGCGAACGAACAGAAGAATGGGCGCAATCTCATGGCTCTTCGTTTCGTTGCAGCCTCTTGGGCCTTTAGCCCTCGGCTGTTTTCCGCAGCATGGAAATACAGTGTCCCAGGAGTAGTCTTCATTCTCTTTGCGGTCGAGTCCGGCTGCCGCAGTTGGAAGCGGATTACCGCAGTAGAAGCACCTTCCGGATGCCACTATCGCTGCATATTGCTGGAAGCTCAATTCCCATTTGTGGTTGTTGAACTTGGCTTGAGAGCGGCCAAGCGTATATCTTCCGCCCAATGTCCGCGATCTGCCTTTCGTGTGTTCGTTCTCACATGAACGACAACGACTGATGCCGGTTCTGGCAACGGCATTCGAGGCGTTTTCTACCGTCAATGGGCGCTTGCATCCACTGCATTCGCCGTTCATTTCTAGTTGTTCCTCAAAGGCCAGTTGAGCCTCTACGCTCCGGCCTTCTTCTCGATCTTGGCCCAGGTGTCTTTGAGCGGAAGCGTGCGGTTAAAGACCAGATTGCCCGGAGTGGAGTCGGGATCGACGCAGAAGTAGCCGACGCGCTCGAACTGGAAATGGTCTCCGGCCTTTGCGCTGGCCAGAGAGGGCTCAAGCTTGGCGCCCGTTAGGATCTCAAGGGAGTTGGGGTTGAGATTCGATAGGACGTCTTCACCTTCCGCGATGTCGTAGGGGTCGGCTTTGGTGAAGAGTTTGTCGTAGAGGCGGATTTCGGCGGTGATGGCGTGCGCGGCCGAAACCCAGTGCATGGTGGACTTTACCTTGCGGCCATCGGGCGATTGGCCGCCGCGGCTCGCGGGATCATACGTGCAGTGCACCTCGACCAGGTTGCCGGCCGCGTCTTTCACCACGCTCTGAGCAGTAATGAAGTAGGCGTTGCGCAGGCGTACTTCTTTGCCCGGCGACAGGCGGTAGTACTTGGGCGGAGGAACCTCGCGGAAGTCATCCTGCTCGATGTAGATTTCGCGCGAAAAGGGAACCTGGCGGGACCCGGCGGCAGGGGTCTTCGGGATTGTTCTGGACCTCGACGAACTCGGTTCTTGTCTGCGGGGTAGTTGTCGATGACCACCTTGAGGGGGTGCAGGACGGCCATGGCGCGGCGGGCGCGCCGGTTGAGGTCGTCACGCTGGAAGTGCTCGAGCATTTCAATGTCTGTGCATGCCGTTTGTCCGCGAGGCGCCGATGGAGTTCGAGAAGGCGCGCAGCGCTTCGGGGGTAAAGCCGCGGCGGCGAATGCCGCAGAGCGTGGGCATGCGCGGATCGTCCCAGCCGTTGACGCGGTTCTCCTGCACCAGTTGCAGGAGTTTGCGTTTGCTCAAGATTGTGTAGGTGAGGTTGAGGCGGTCGAATTCGATTTGCTGCGAGGGAAAGATGCCCAACTGCTCGATATACCAGCGGTAGAGGGGTTGGTGGTCGGCGAACTCCAGCGTGCACATGGAGTGGGTGACGTTTTCGATCGAGTCCGACTGGCCGTGCGCGTAGTCGTACATGGGATAGATGCACCACTCGTCGCCGGTGCGGTGGTGCGTGGCGTGGAGGATGCGGTACATGACCGGATCGCGCATGTTGAGGTTGGGCGAGGCCATGTCGATCTTGGCGCGAAGCACGCGGCTGCCGTCGGGGAACTCGCCCTGCTTCATGCGGATGAATAAATCGAGATTCTCTTCAATTGTCCGATTTCGATAGGGGCTGTCCTTGCCGGGCTCGGTCAGGGTGCCGCGGTACTGGCGGATCTCGTCGGCCGTGAGGTCGTCGACATACGCTTTTCCTTTTTTGACAAGTTGCAAAGCCCATTCGTAAAGCTGGCTGAAGTAGTCTGACGCGTAGCACAGGCGCTCCCAATCGAAGCCGAGCCAGCGCACGTCCGCCTGAATGGAGTCGACGTACTCCTGCTCTTCTTTTTCGGGATTGGTGTCGTCGAAGCGCAGGTTGGTTTTTCCCCCAAACTCATCGGCCAGTCCGAAATCAATGCAAATGGCCTTGGCGTGGCCGATGTGGAGGTAGCCGTTGGGCTCGGGTGGAAAGCGGGTCTGGATCACCGCGTCGCCGAACTTCTTGGTGCGCACATCCTCGGCGATGATGTCGCGGAGAAAATTATTTTGCGTGCGAGCGTCGGTAAGGTGAAGGTCGGGGCTTTCCGGATTGCTGTTGGTCATAATTCAAAATTCCTCATAAAAAGAAAAACGCTTTGCTCAACCGAGCGATGTAAGCTTGGCTTCGGCCTGGCGGATGCGTTCGAGGCAGACATCGCGCCCGAGGACAACCATGGTTTCAAAGAGTGGCGGCGCATTCTTGCGTCCGCAAACGGCGACCCGGATGGGCTGGAAGGCCTGCCCGGCCTTTAAGCCAAGTTGAGTAGCGGCGTTACGAAGAGCCGCGTCGAGCGAATCGTGGTCGAAGTTGGTGGTGGCGAGGATTTGCTGCGCATGCTGGAGCACGCGGCGCGCGAGTGCGGTGTCGCCTCCCTTGGGGGGAATCAGCTCCGCCGGGTCGTAGGGCGCGAGTTGGTCGAGAAAGAAGAAGTCTGCGGCTGAAACGGCGTCCTTGAGAAATTTGATGCGCTCGCGGATAAGCGGCGTGACGGCGAGCAGCTTTTCCGGCGAGGGATGGAAGCCGGCCTGTTCCAAAAAGGGCTGGAGCAGAGGGCTCAACTGCTCGACCGGCAGGGCGCGGATATGCTCCGCGTTGAGCCAGACGGCTTTGGGATCGAAGGGGTCTTCGTCGGTGAAATTCACGACGGCGTTGGCGCGATTGACGCCCTCGAGCGTAAACGCCTCAGTGAGTTCGTCGAGCGCGAGGAACTCGCGATCGTCTTTGGGCGACCAGCCGAGCAGGCAGAGGAAGTTGACGAAGGCCTGGGGCAGGAAGCCGGCATCGCGATAGGTCGTCACGCTGACGACAGGACCGTGCTTGCGTTTGGAGAGTTTTGCGCCATCGGGGGCGACGAGCAGGGGAAGATGGGCGAACCGGGGCGGCGCGGCGCCAAACCCTTCAAAGATAAGCAGGTGCTTGAAGGTGTTGGTCAGGTGATCCTGGCCGCGGATAATGTGGCTGATGCGAAGATCGGCGTCGTCGGCGCACGAGGCCAGGTGGTACGTGGGAAAGCCGTCTGACCGCAGCAGGGCGAAGTCCTCGACCTCGTCGGCGAGCTTGGATTGCGCACCGTAGACGCCGTCTGTGAAGCGCAGCGCGCGGCCTTCGCCGCGGGGCACGCGATAGCGCAGCGCGAATGGCTCGCCGGCGGCGGCGCGGCGGTCGGACTCTTCGCGAGACATCTCGCGCATACCGGGATTGCACAGCCAGGCGCCTTGCGTGGAGGACGACTCGCCAGCTTCCGAGTGGGCAGGAGTAAAGTCGCGATAGGCAAGACCCTTGGCGAAGATAGCTTCGGCCTGCCGGCGGTGCAGGGCAAGGCGATCCGATTGTTTGTACTCTTCGTCCCAGTCGAGACCCAGCCAGCGCAGCCCTGCAAAGATGGACTGAACGCTCGCCTCGGTGTTGCGCTCGACATCGGTGTCGTCCAGGCGCAGCACCATCGTTCCGTGGTTGTGGCGGGCATAAAGCCAATTGAAGATAAACGTGCGCGCGCTGCCGACGTGCAGAAAGCCGGTAGGCGAGGGCGCAAATCGCACGCGAGGCGTTTGGGCGGCGGAGGGATTCGTATCGAGCATCTTGTCTTCTAGTTACGATGCTATCGCACGGCTCTTGCCCGGTCTGCGATCAGAGTGTCAGGCCTGGGAGAGTCTCAGGCCTGAGGTGGGGCCGGGGCCAGCGGCGGAAGCGGCGGCTGCGGATAAGGCGGCTGCGGCCAGGATGCCTGCGGCGCGGGAACCACCTTCCATTCCGCAAAGGCCAGCACATAAAGCAGAACCAATGTGCCTAGCGATGTCATGATGCACAGGAGCGAGAGCCAAGGCGAGAAGCCGGCCTTTTTCAGGATGAACCAGCACGGCACCATGATAATGACAACCACCACCAAGTAGACGATGAGCATGATGGGAATGATCAACATCATTATTCGCTTCACGACTTCGGGATCGGGCTGGTGTTGCAGGAAGAACGCTAATTCGTGCATAAAAAGCCTCCGAAGATGCGATCAGGATTCCCAGCCAAGGTACATCCAATCGCGTGAAGCTGCAATCAAAAAACGGCGGAGGCCGCTCTACTCGGCCAAGACGGCGGCCGCGGCAGGTTCTAGGTAATGTCCTCTGTGTCGTAGACCGGCGAGAGGGTACGTTTTTTGGGCACGCCGTGGACGGAAGCGAGCAGGTCATCGACCACGTCTTCAAGCTGGCGCTGAGTTTCGATCACCGCTTCCATGCTCTTGAGCTCCTCGGGCTCCTGTACGCGCTCCACCAGGACGACGGCGTGGCACTGGACCGCGCGGTCCAGGCCCAGGCCTTCGGGAGTCTTGGCCTTGATGCTCACCTGATCGATTTTGACGCCGAGCAGATCGGCGACGCGGGAGCACATCTCTCCGGCGATGGGCGAAATCTTGGGCACGGCAAGGATCAGCGTGGTGTCAACGTTGCCGATGCGATAGCCGGCGTTTTGCAGCTCTTCAAGAGCCAGGTTGAGAAAGATGGCGGAGTCGGCATCCTTCCAGCGCGGATCGCCGGGCGGGAAAAAGCTGCCGATGTCGCCGGCAGCCACGGAACCGAGCAGCGCGTCAGTGATGGCGTGGAGCAGCACGTCTCCGTCCGAGTGGCCGGCCAGGCCCTCGGGGTGATCCAGCGTCATGCCGCCGATGCGCAGCGGCACGCCAGGCTTGAATTCGTGCGAGTCAAAGCCAAATCCGATGCGTGTGTCCATGGTTCGAGTCCCCTGCACGTGTTCTCGACACGCGCGGGCCTGAAGTACTCCTTAGTTCCAGCGTGCCGGCTGCGGTCCGGGTGTTTTTATCGGCGCGCCGTCACTTCGCGCGCTGGCGCAAATAGAACTCCGCCAACTCCAGGTCGCCCGGCTGCGTAATCTTCAGATTAACCTGAGAACCGTGCACCACGGCGACGGAAATTCCGGCACGCTCCAGGAGCGAGGCCTCGTCAGTGCCCATAAAGCCGTCTGCGGTGGCCTCGGCAAAGGCGCGCTGCAAGAGGCCGTAGCGGAAACCCTGCGGCGTTTGCGCCAGCACCACAAACTCGCGCGGGATGGTCGCCGTGATCAGCGCTCCGTGGGCAGTGCGCTCCACCTGTTTAATGGTATCGACGGCGGGCAGGCCGACGATGGCAGCGCCGTACTCGGCCACTGCGTCGATGGTGCGCTCAATGGTGGCTGCGTCGATGAGGGGACGTACGGCGTCGTGCACCAGCACAATGTCGTCGGGCTGGGCGGGAAGAGCGTTTAGGGCATTGGCCACCGATTCCTGGCGCTTGTCGCCGCCCGCCACCACACGCACAGGCACGCGCACGCGCCCGGCAAAGCCGAATTCGGCCACCTGGGCTTCGACGCGCTCCATCTCCGTCTTGCGCACAGCCACGTACATCGCCGTCACCCGCGGCACCGCGGCAAAAGCGCGCAGCGAGTGAATGAGGATAGGCACGCCATCGAGGGCGAGGAACTGCTTGGGCTGCGGACCGGCCATCCGGGTGCCCAGCCCGGCGGCGGGAAGAATGACAAAGACTTGCATGGCTCTGCGAGTATACAGCTTCCAGCTATTAGCTTCTAGCCTCTAGTTCTTGGCTTGTAAAACTGAGCGCGGCGCCGGCTGCCGTTGCTGCGCGTGTGGTCAACATACGGCTCAGTGTAGGAAATCTGCCGCTGCGGGATCTTGCGATAAAAATGGCTGCAAAGAACTGACCGGCGCGGTCTACCGGCGGTTATAGTGTCTCCTAGCTGGGAGTGCATCATGGTTTATCAAAGGCGTCGCTGGGGACAGAACCTGGGGGCCGGTAAACTCAAAAGGGCGGGATGGCGGGTCCTCGTACATTCTCTGCGCACAGCCGTCGTGGCCGTGGCTTCGCTGCTGGTGGCCCGGCTGTTCCGGCTGCCGGCCAGCTACTGGGCGCCGATTACCACACTGGTCGTCACGCAGTCGTCGCTGGGCGCGGCGCTGACTGTCTCATGGCAGCGCTTTATCGGCACGATCCTTGGCGCGGTGGTTGGCGGGCTCGTCGCGAGTTTTTTCCCGTCAAACGCGCTCATCTTCGGCGCCTGCGTGTTCATTTTGGGGCTGCTTTGCGCCCTCACGCGTTCCGATCATCCCGCCTACCGCTTCGGCGGCATGACGGTGGCCATCGTGCTCTTGATCCCGCGGACGGAACCGGCATGGCAAATTGCTTTCCACCGCTTTGCGGAGGTATCTATCGGCCTTGGGGTCGCACTGATCTTTGCGTGGGCGTGGCCGGAGCGTGAAGGCGCGCACGCAGGCAAATAGCCGTGGCTCGCGGATCTGCAGCAAAGGCGCGCAACGAGTGAATGAGGATGGGCACGCCACCGAGGGCGAGAAACTGCTAGGGCTGCCCGCTGATCAGCTGCAGCCCTCTTTGCAGCCCTTAATCAGTGCGTCTGTGCGGCGTGCGGCGTTCAGCGGAATCCCAACCGCTTCGCCCGGCGTGACATTGAGGCCAAACAGCGGGTCGGCGGCCGCGACCGCAGAAATGTTCACTTCTGCGATGCTGGTCTTGGCGCTCGAATTCAACGCGTCGATATACTGGTTCGCGATGAGCGCATAGCCGGTATTCGTTGGGTGCACGCCATCCAGGCTGAACAGGCCCCCCAGAAATGCTGTGGTCGCGTTGTAATTGTTGATGGCGATGCCGCTCTGCAATGTCTGAAAGTAGGAGTGAATGTCAACAAGGATGCCGCCCACTGCAGCGACTTCCTGGCTGATCGAGGAGTTGTACTGGTCAATCGTCGTCTGTACCTGTGCGATCTCCGCCACGCTCAGAAAACCTGAATCGGTCAGCGGGGTGGGCGTCTGGCCCGGCTTGATCTGACTGATAGCGGTCTCCACTTCGCTCTCACCGGTGGCGTTGACAAGGTCTCCGTCTTCCAGACCGAGGCCCGCGGCGACCTGCGCCTGGCTGAGCCCGGTCTGGGTCGCCACCGTCGCGATCACGGTGCCCGCCGGCGTGAGATACGGAATGGCGGTCACGTCAGGAATATTGGCGACAATGAGCGTAGCTTTGGTTTGCGAGTGAAGGGTGCCCAGCAGTTGCGTAAGCTGCTGGGTAAAAGTGGCAACCGGGGTCATGGAACTTGGGCTTCCGCTTTCATCGGCCTGCAAGGCATCGTCGTTTCCTGCCCAGACAAAAATCGCGGTAGGATTGAGCGCGATGGCTTCATTCATCTGGCTCTTCGTGTCTCCGAGCGGGAGGCCAAGCACCAGATCCGTAATGACCTCTTCGTCCGAAGTAGGCACGAGAACCGGCGCGGTATTGATCACGTCGTTCAGAAGGTGGCCGGGGACGGCGAGATCGTACGGTTGTGTGGCCGGATTGCTCCGGCCGATGCTGATGCCGGACGCCTGCTGAATCACCGGGGGCGGCCCCAGGCTTTCGAGTTCCAGAACTGCCGGGACGCCCGGCGAAGCAATGAGAGGCAGAGCGAGCGAAAAGTTTGCCTGCTTCGCCACCAAACTGGCCCACCCGTTCGGCTGCTGCGAGTCCAGCAAAGAGCCGTTCTGGAATCCGGCGCTGAGTGAATCGCCAATGACCACGGTCGTCGCGAAGCCGGGCGTGGAACTGGTCGTGCCGCCAGAGCCAGTCAGGCTGTTGTACAGCCCGCAACCTGCCAGCCCCACTAACGTCGCAGCAGCGCACAGGGCTATCGAGACGGCACGTATCCGTCTCTTAAGGCTCTCGCGTTCCGAACTTCTTCCCTGGCTTTCCATGTTTCCCGGCGTTCCGTATGAGCGTTTAGATGCGGGATCCCCGCTGCGCGCGGATAAAGAGTGGAACACGAGTCCTGACAAAAAGTCGCTGAACGCTCAAATAGCCGTATCGGAAAAAGTCTCCCTTTGAACGCATAATCGCCGAAGCGTAAATCGCCCGGATGACAGGCAAACTCCGAAGTCCTGTCGCACAGGACTCCGCATCGAGGGACCGAAAGCCTGGCGGATCGGCGCCGGCGCGCTATCATCCTCTCGTGCCCCGTCCGCCGAAGTCGAAGTCTGTTCCGGGTCTGCCGCTCGACACCACGCTGCTCAAGCCCGGCTTGCGGCTCGCGGTCGGTCTCTCGGGCGGGGCCGACTCTGTGGCGCTGGTACGAGTGCTGGCGGCGCGTAGCGGCGAGTTGGGCCTGGTGCTCCATGCCGCTCACCTGCATCATGGCCTGCGCGGCGAAGAGGCCGACGGCGATTTGGCCTTTTGCCGCGATCTGGCGGCAAAGCTGGGCCTGCCCTTTCACGAGGCGCGCGTGGACACAGCCGCCGAGGCGCGGGCCGACCGCAAGTTGGGAAAACCGGCCGAGACCGGCAAATCGGCTGAAACCATTGAGGAGGCGGCACGGCGGCTGCGCTACCAGTGGTTCCGCAGGTTGATGTCCGAAATTCCTCTCGACGCAATCGCAACCGCGCACACGCTGGACGATCAAGCGGAGACGGTTCTGGCGAAGTTTCTGCGCGGAGCGTGGACTGAGGGTTTGGCCGGCATTGCTCCAAAACTTGTGAGCCCGGCCCTCGAATTTCCTGCTGGCCCGATTGTGCGCCCGCTGCTGGCCGTCACCCGCGCCGAGATCGAGGCGTATCTGGGCCAACTGGGCCAGGATTGGCGCGAAGACTCGTCGAATCGGCATTTGACGTTCACGCGCAACCGCATCCGGCACGAACTGCTGCCGCTGCTGGAGGGCTGGAATCCGCGGCTGCGCGAGCATCTGGCGCAGATGGCAGCAATTGCCCGCGACGAAGAGGCATGGTGGCAGGCGGAGCTGGTCCGGCTGGCGCCGCAGATATTGCTGCCGGGGCGGCCGGCACGTGGAGGCGGACGCGCGGCAGGCGGGGATCTTGCCGCGGGTTTGGCTCTGGAAGTGACCCGGCTGGCCGCGTTGGCTCCGGCGTTGCAAAGGCGGCTCTTGCGCCATGCCGCTGAACAGTTTGGCGTTGCGCTCGACTTTGCCGCAACAGAGTCGTTGCGGTCGCTTGCTCTCGCTGGCCGGGCCGGGCAGAAGCTCCTGTTGCCACGAGGTTTACGCGCCGAGCGGACGGCACGGGAGCTACGGCTCTCGGTTGAATCGGAATCTACTTCAAAAGGTGAAAACGCGGAAGCGCACAGCGTGAGGATTCCCGGCGAAATCGACGCGCCAACCTTCGGGCTGCGGCTCCGTATCGAAATTGCCGGTTCGGCAGCGGCGGTAGGAAGCCCGGATCGCCACAGAGAGCCTCGACCAACCTCGGCCATACTGCGCAACTGGAAGCCCGGCGACCGGATCAGGCTGCGCTACTCCAGGGGCTCAAGAAAAGTGAAGGAAGTGCTGGAGCTTCTGCGAGTTACAGGCGCTGATCGAGCGTTCTGGCCGGTCCTCGAAGTCAATGGCCGCATCGTATGGATGCGAGGCGTGGAGGCGGAGCCGGAGCCAGGCCTGAAGATTATGGCAGTTTTTGCGGACGGTCGCGCCCCGGATCTCCCCCTAAGAGAGGGTCCGGAACAAGGTTGACGGGCCGGATTCTACCTCTTCCGTGGCACTTGAATCACTGCAACATGTGCTGCCCTGGGAGTACAATTTGAGTACTGCTTCCTCAGGCGGCGTGACACGTGTGTATGCCGCGGGGGAATTGTGTACTTTTTGCCACTTCGTAGAGCGCGCCGGCGTCTAAAGAATGGCTAGGCTAGGGATGAATGACGGGGATCACGGTAGCTGATCCGT
>CAWCXX010000081.1:0-10595 GCA_963799445.1 uncultured Acidobacteriaceae bacterium
CAGGAAGCGCCGTGGTGGCGTTGTGCTCCCGCGTGCGTGCGGCTCCCAGAAAAAGTGATGGATGATTGACACGCGGATTCGGGCGGTGTTTTCCCTATTTTTTAAATCGTTGAGAGGTGCGCGTTGAGTACCATATATTCATTCAGGGAAATTAACCGGAATCCCAGGAGTACCGGAAATATTACGGCCGCGACCTCCACGCCGACGACTTGATCGAAGGTGGGCACATGTCCCAGGCCAGGAAGCAAGCGGCTCATCTGGCCACGTGTGGCGTGCGCGCCCAAAGCAACAATAATGTTTCAGGCATAAAGCTCCAAAGTTACACAGAAAGATGGCAATGCAACAACATTCCCAGCACAGCATGACTGCAAGCCCAGGGGCTTGTTCACAGCACTTGGTCACTTGACCAAAGCCTCTCACCACCAGCTGTGGGTGTGAACAGATGGGAATGAGAACAGCACCACACTGAGGCTCCCAGACAGCATTTCCTCATTGTCATCACTATCATCCCAGCACCACAGTCTTCAACAGATTTACCCAACTGAAGCTGACACCCACATCCAACAATCCTGTGCTCCAAAATATCGGGCTGGACCGTGGCTCTGGATCTGCTACCCACCACCGGCATCAGGCATTCCAGCATCAGAAGTCACACGCTGGTTATGAATCCTGACCCAGCCCCAGCCGGGAACACAGACATTGTGTTTTTTTTTTTTTTAGTGAAACAATTTCCTTGGTTTTGACCAGACACACGAGGATATGCCATCCAGCACCAAAAGCTCATTGCACAAGCATCATTTCAAATGCCATGATCATCAATTCTACCTTGCTTCTGATTCAGCAATTCCTCCACAAATGGTCATCCTCAGATTGGCACCACTGCAGATGGTGCCAAAGGCGCCCTCATGGAAGATCTCCCAAATACTTCACGGGCATTTGGCAGCAGCACGCGCAAGGGGATCTCCAGCTCCAGGCAGCTCTCCGCAAAAAGCTGATCTCCGCCCGCCGCGGCCGAAGACACGCCATAGACAATCCCCTCGAACGCGCCCTTTTGCTGGTGCAGAAAATCGCGGATTCGCTGCCTGAGCTTGTACTCGTCCTTGAGGCTTCTGTGGCCGGTAAAGCCGATGGCCAGCACCGCCGGAAGGCGGATCGAGTTGGTTCGGTCAGGACCAGAGGGCATAAAACCCGATGATACCCCGCGGATTGGAGTCTGTTATGAACTTTTGCGCCTTGCGCGGGAAAGTTTATAACAGACTCTCACTCTGTACGCAGTTGCAGAACTTCAGGCAGCGGGAACTTGGAAATATCCACGCTCACCTGCGAGGAGAGTTCGTTGATGAGGCGAAACATGTCGCGATTCCAATACTGGTTGTCCGAAACGAATGGAAATCCTTTTGTCCCGCCCGACTCTGAATCGGCGATGTAGTAGTCGCGGCCCCGGTATTTCAAGTTGAGGCCGAGTTTGCCGAGTTCGAATCCATCGCTAAACGAAAGCGGCGCTTCGCCTTCCCTTTCGGTCATTTTCAATACCGGAAGCTGCTCGATTTGAGGGACAAGAGTGGTAAAGGTCGCAGGCAGCCTCACCAGCTTAGTTTCCTCGTCGATTTCATCCTTTGTCGGCGGGGCGTTCGTGGTTGCCATATGCGTGGCGCCGAAGAAATCGCTGTTGAATTCGGTCAAATCCTTCGGGTTCAAATTCTGCGGGTAAGCAGGGTCCTTCTCTTCCAATGCATCGAAAGCCTCCTGCTCCTGCGCAGCCGCTGCCATCAGGCCGATCAGAGAGCGCATCACAAGGTGCGCCTCAATGCGGTTCCGCCCCGTCCCCGTGCCGCACAATTTGTTCTCGGATTGCTGGCTGGCCCCCGATTCCTGGATCGCGAAGCCGTTGTAGATGATCTCGAGAATCTCCTTAAGGTCGGGGCCCTCCCCGCCGGTGGCTCCCAGCAGTTCCTCCATGCCGTTGTTGGGTTGCTTGAAATCCTCGACGAGCTTGTCCGCGATCGTCTTGACGTTTTGACCAAAGACGGGCTGGCCATTCTTATCCACTTCCGGTGCATAGGGCGCAGCGGTACCGGTTGGCGCGCCGTGGTTGGTCAGCTGAAATTGCGGCACGATGGAATCCGCGCCTAGAACCCATCTGCCTCCCACGTATTTACTATCTGCTCCTTGCAACTCCCACGAATTGCTTTTGGTTGCGGCATCGTTAAAGTCTTTGGCCTGAGGGAGGACGGTGCCCTTTTGCCCGCCGCCGCCCTCACCGACGGCGCCCTCGGCGGAGATCTTGTCATTCGGGATGTAGGAGGCCTGGTTCAAAGGCTCCCAGGTGCCGGCTCCACGCAACAGCAGCAGACCCTCCTTTTGCAGCGCGTAGATGACTGCGCTGACGCGGAGGAACGTGATATAGCTGGCAATCGTGAATCCGTCGCCGGCATAGTCGCTCTTCGCGTCGAGTTTTGGCGGAGGCTGATTGCGAAGGACTTCCACCTTGCAGCCGTTTTGGGTGGGTATCGTGAGTTCGATGCGGCTTACCGTCAATCGGATCAGTTGGTCGAGGCGCCAGCCCTGCAGGTAGAGGCTGTAAAACACCGTAGCATCGACCGGTTTCAACAAGATATTCGCGTTGGTGTCGTCATTCACTGGGATTAAGGTGAAGGAGGGATCGTTTTCATAGATGAAGTTGGGCGTGCCGCCGCCGGTGGGGATTCCCGCGGCCGGTGGATTAACGACGTTCGTAAGATTGCCGGTTGCCGTCAGCGCAGCTTCCATCCGGTAGCTGCTTGAGATTTGGCCGAGCTTGAAGAAATAGGTGGGATCGTGCTGGTCGAGGCGCGCGAGGTTCAGCAGTTCCTCATGGTTTGAGGTCACGGCGTAGCTGTTTTCATAATGACTGTAATCGACGCGTACCCGCCTTGGCCCGCAGCCGGTCGTTCCCAGTGAGGTGAAGAGGACAATGAGGGCAATCGGCAAACGCAGCCAGCCCCACGACGGAAGCAGAAAACTGCCCGCTGCACGCAGACGGTCGAAAAGTCTGGTTTCCATTTTGACACCAGTAAATTGAGATGGCCATCCCAGGGCGGGATGGCTGCAATCATATTGCAGCCGCTTAGGGGATGCAAGAAGTTTCGCAAACCTCGCGGGAAAGCTTGTGACACACTCTCACTCGGTACGCAGTTGCAGAACTTCAGGCAGCGGGAACTTGGAGATGTCCACGGTGACCTGCGATGCGAGTTCGCAAACCAGGCGGAACATGTCCCGGTTCCAGTATTGGTTTTCCTGGGCAAAAGGATGATCCGGATTATCGTAGGTGGGAAGCCTGTCATTGATTGCGTAGGTCTGGTGTCCATAGACCACCGCAGTGTACGGATCAGGCAATTTGGTGCCGGCAGGCCAGATGAGTTGCAGCACCGGTAATCGCTCGATGCTGGGAACTAACTGACTGAAAGTGTGCGGGGCGACCTCCTTACTCATCCGATCCTTGTAGCTTGGAGGATCCTGTGCCGCCCCCGTGGCGCCGAACAGGGCTTGGTGCACATCCTCGACCAGCGTGTCACTCAAATCCGCAACTGGCTGCTCCTCTTTTGTCAGCTGATCGAATGGCTCCTGCTCCTGAGCGGCGGCAGCCATCAATCCGATGAGCGAACGCATCACCAGATGAGATGAGGCGGTGCTTGTCCCGCTCACTGGGCACGTTCCAGTCTCCTCACTCTGGCCGGCCTTCGCGCCCTCGATAGCAAAGCCATTGTACAAAATCTCAAGAATATCGGTTAGCTCGGCTCCCTCTGCCAACTCCTTCAGGCTCGGGTCCTTCGCCAATTCGGCGCGCAGGTCCGATTCGATCGAACTCACTCTTTCTCCAAAGACGTTTTCGTGCCCGATGGTTGATCCAGTCGCGGCGCCTGCTTGCGCTGCGGCCGCTGCCCCCGGCGTGGCGCCCGCTGTCTGCGTGGGACTTGTTTCCGGAGTGGCGCCAGGATTCGGCGTGGAGTTGGTTTTCGACGTGGCGCGCACAACGGAATTGACCAAGCTCAACTGGAACCTGAGCTTGCTCACCTTCTTGGTCAGAACCCATTGGCCGTTGTCCTGCTGCACCCACTCTTCACCCGCTGCTGCGGCGCTTATAAATTCGGCGCCCGTCGGGACAACATTGTCGCCGGCTTTGGCCGAAAGCTTCTCGAGCTGCTGAGGCTCGCTGGTGCTTTGCAGCGAAAGCGCGCCGCGCTTCTGCAGTGCATAGACAATGGCACTGACTCGCAGAAAGATAACATACCTTCCCCATTCTCTCGCGCTATAGGTGTAGTTCCGATCAATTTGGTGATCGGGCCCGTAGTAGGGCGGAGGCGGAACATTGCGGATGGTCTCGACGCGGCAGGGTTTCGTGCCACTCGCCGGCAGGGTCAGCTCGATCCTGTCCACCATCAACCGGAACAGTTGATCCACACGCCATCCTTGCAGGTACAGGTTGTAGAACACCTCCTCGGGAACCGGATTCAGGAGCAATTTGGCATTGGTTTCGTCGCTCACCGGAATGAATGTGAACGAGGGGTCGTTCTCGTAGACCATGCCCGGTGTGCCGCCTCCGCTGGGGAGGCCGGTGGCCTGCGGCGTACCAGGAGCCGGCACATATTGGCCAGTCCCTGACAGCGAAGCTTCCATCCGATAGCTGCTCGAAATCTGGCCCAGCTTGAAGAAATACGTGGGGTCGCGCTGTTGCAATCGCGCCAGGTTCAGAAGGACCTCCATGTTCGAGGTCTCCGCATAGGCCTTCTCATAGCCGACGAAATCTACTCTCATTCGACGCGGCCCGCAGCCGGTCAATCCCAATGAAGCCAAAAGGACAATGAGGGCAACAGGCAGACGCAACCTGCCCCACGAAGACAGTAAACTGCCCGTTGCACGCAGACGCTCGAAAAGTCTGGCTTCCATTATTCTTCCTAGAGCGTGTTTCATAAATAGGTTCGGCCTCAAGCTAAGTACTTACGCGTGAGGCTGGTTGGCTGATGAGCTTCTGTCATGAAGAAGCGGCAGAAGCTTGTGACGGATGAGCAGTGGGAGTTGATCGAGCCGTTGTTGCCCCAACCACGGCGCAGGAAGGACAACCGGGGACGGCCCTGGGCGTCGAACCGGGCTTGTTTTGAGGGGATTCTGTGGATTCTGCAGACCGGAGCGGCGTGGCGATTTCTTCCCGACGAATATCCCTCGCCGGCGACCTGCTGGCGGCGGCTGAAGCAGTGGCAGGACGAAGGCGTGTGGCTGGATGCGTGGCGTGCTCTGTTGGGCGCGCTAGACCAGGAAGGATTGCTAAAGTGGGACGAGACCTTCCTGGACGGCAGCTTCGCCCCAGCCAAAAAGGGGGCGATGCGGTCGGTAAAACCAAGCGCGGCAAGGGGACGAAGTGGATGGTACTGGTCGACGGTCAAGGTCTTCCGCTGGGAGTTCGGCTGGAAAGTGCCTCTCCGGCAGAAGTTACGCTTGCGGAAGCCACGCTCCAGGAAGTCCGCGTCCCGCGCCCCAAAGGCCGGCCGCGGCAAAAACCGAAACGCGTAATCGCCGACGCTGGCTACGACTCCGACCCGCTGCGTGAGCGATTGAAGAAGCGGGCCATCGAGTTGATTGCGCCCTACCGCAAGAACAACAAGCGGCGGCGCTATGAAGACGGACGTAAGATGCGCCGCTACAGACGCCGCTGGATCGTGGAGCGCACCAACGCCTGGCTTGGTCAGTTCCGCCGATTGCTTGTACGTCATGAGCATCTGCTCTCTACCTACTACGCCTTCTTCTACATCGCCTGCTTCTGGATCACGCTGAGGCGGTGTTTATGAAACACGCTCTAGCAAAATGAGATGGTCACCCCGGGGCGGGATGGGTGCAATCATACTTGCAGCCTCTGCGGGGATGCAAGAAGTTTCGCGCAGCCTCATTCCCGGAGAGTTTTCACCTGTACCACTCCAAAATGCCAACCGGTTGGAAATGACCGCCCGCTGTCGCACAGGCACAACTGCACAGGGACTACTTCACGGTGACTTGCGCCGTGACGGAGTGGGAGAGATGCCTCGCGGCCGCTCATTCTCCATCCCGCCGCCTCTCGTTCCAGCCGAATGCGTTCTCAAAGTGCGTGAACTCCCGCTTTTCTCCCGGTACAAGATACACGCTGATCACGTCGAAACGCGCCTGCGGGGTGGTCTCGCCGGTCGATTGGCGCACGTACTGGCGGGCCAGGCGGCGCAGAATGTTGCGCTTGTGGGCGTCGACGGCGTTTTCAGCCGGCGTCATATCGCGGGCGGTGCGGGCCTTGACCTCGAAGAAGCAGAGCATCGGCCCCTGCCATGCGATGAGGTCCAAATCGCCGGGCAGATTGCCTGCCGACCACCGCCGCGCTACCACCGTGTAGCCCTTGCGGCGCAGGTAAGAGCAAACGGCTTCCTCGCCTTCGACGCCGGTGAGCAAATGCCCGGGCAAGGCCGAAGCCCGGCCGCGGCGCGCAGCGACCCAATCCAGGCCGGCCAGCGTCCGCTCCAGGTATCCAGCACCTAATTGCGCCGCCTTTTTCATTGCCAACCATTGTCGGCCCGGATGCGCGACGGACGCAAATCTCTCCCGGCGCGAAGGAGTGGCCACGATCCGCAGACTCCGCGGCGCACGCTCCCAAAGTGGAACCCCCCATTCAATTCCGGAACTGATCGGCAATCTGTCATCGAGCCACGGTGTTCGCTGCGCCCTGCTTGCTCGAAAGTGGAGGTATATCGATATGGAGAATCGTGCTATGTCTCATGGTCTGTCCTCGGGCCTGCTTGGCCAGCGCACTGCGTCGCCGCAGCCTGTTGCAGCCGATCGGTTTGCGCCGCCTGTGGTTGCGCCACCTGCGGTTGCGGCCAGCGTGGCAGTCGACCGCAGCTTTGAGCTCGCGCTCGACGCACTCCCCTGTAACGTAATGTTCTGCGACCGCGAGCTGATCCTGCGCTACCTCAACCGGGCCGCGCGCAAAACACTGCGCTCCTTAGAGCAGTATTTGCCTGTGCCTGTCGACCAGATCGTAGGCAAGTCGATCCACATCTTCCATAAGGACCCGGCAAACATCGATAGGATTCTGGGCGCCAAACAGAATGGAGGCAAGCACTTGCTTCCGCACAAGGCCATCGTCGACCTGGGGCCCGTCAAGCTCGATCAGAAAATCGCGCCGATGATCGGCGAACAGGGCGAATATATCGGCGCAGTCGTGCTTTGGGGCATCAACACCATGCAAAAGATCGACGTCCTGCGCCAGGCGCAGGGGGCGCAACGCAACGACATCGAACATTTGAATGACAACCTGCAAAGGGTGGCTACAGCCACCCACGAGATCGAGGCCAGCATTGGCGAGATTGCCAAAAACGCCACGGAGCTGGCGCAGGCGGCCGAGAAATCACGCGCCGCGAGCGCTGAGAGCAAGGCTTCGATCCTGAGCCTGCAGGCCTCGAGCAGCGGCGTGGCCAAGGTGGCGGAGCTGATCGCCTCCATTGCTACGCAGACCAGCGTTCTGGCGTTGAATGCGAACATCGAAGCCGCCCGGGCGGGCGCGCACGGCAAAGGCTTCAGTGTGGTGGCCAGCGAAGTGAGAAAGCTGGCCGAGCAAACAGCCGCGGCCACAGCCGAAATTCAGGTCAAGGTAAGCGCCATCGGGTCCGACACTTCCGCGGCAATCGCGGCCATCGGTCTTATCGCCAACCAGACCGAGGACCTGTCTGGGCTTTCGCATCAGATGGCTGCCGCGGCGGAGGAGCAGCGCCTGGCCACGAAGGAGATGGCGCACAACCTGGAGCGCGCCGCGCACCGCACCTCTGAGATAGCCAACATGCGCATCGCCGAGTAGAGTCCGTCGACAGCCGCCAACGCGGCGAAAACACCTGGGCCGCAGGGGATTCCGTCCTTGCGGCTCATCTGCATCGACTTCAGCGCCAAAACGCCTGCGCTTAAACCGTCGCGGCTGCAACTGCGCTCTGTTCGTATTCCTTCTCCGCAATCGCCAGCGACTCTTCCAGAATGTCGAGCGCCACGGTAGCTTCTTCTTTGCTGACGATGAGCGCAGGCGAGAGCCGTAGCGAGGTTTCGCCGCAGCCGAGGATTATCAGACCGCGCTCGAAGGCCAGCGTTTCGATGCGGTTTCTCAGCGCCGCGGCCGGCTCACGCGTAGCCTTGTCCTTTACGATCTCGATGCCGATCATCAGTCCGCGCCCGCGAACGTCACCCACCGATGCATGGCTTTGTTTCCAGCCCCGCACACGCTCCAGCATGAACTCGCCCACGCGGGCCGCGTTCACCATGGCCTCGCGTTCGATGATATCCATGGTCGCCAGCGCGGCCGCGATCGAAACCGGATTTCCGCCAAAGGTCGACGCGTGAGAGCCGGGCGCCCAATCCATGATCTCCGCGCGCGTCATGCAGATACCCAGCGGCATGCCGCTGGCGATGCCCTTGGCGATGCAGACGATATCCGGCTGCACGCTCGAGTCCTCAATGGCCCACCATTTGCCGGTGCGCCCGCAGCCGCACTGCACCTCGTCCACCACCAGCAAAATACCGTGCCGGTCGCAGATGGCGCGCAGCTCGCGCAGGAAATTAGCCGGCGCCGGCACAAATCCGCCCTCGCCCTGGATGGGCTCGACGAAGATCGCGGCGACCTCTTCAGGTGGAAGGATGGTCTTGAAAAGTTTTTCCTCGATGTACCGCGCGCAGCCCAGGCTGAATGCGTCCTCATCCTGCGGTCCGCCCGTGCATCCGCGATAGGCGTAGGGATAGCGCACGTGCGTCACGCCCGGAACCAGCGGCGCGAAGCGGCGCTTCTGCTGCGGCTTTGATGCGGTGAGCGACAGTGCGCCCATGGTGCGTCCGTGAAACGCGCCGAAGAACGAGATCACCTGCTGGCGTCCAGTGTGGTAGCGAGCCACTTTGAGCGCGCACTCAATGGCCTCCGCGCCGGAGTTGCCGAAGAAAAACCTGTGCGGACCGGGCATGGGCGCCACCGCCGAGAGCCGCTCCGCGAGATCGGTAAGATGTTCGTCGTAAAAGTCCGTTCCTGAGATGTGGATCAGCTCTGCGGCCTGCTTCTGAATCGCCGCAACCACCTCGGGATGGCAATGGCCGGTGGAAACCACGGCGATGCCCGCGGCGAAGTCGAGAAATTCATTGCCGTCTGCGTCGGTCACGCGGGTGCCTCGTCCGCTTTTAGCCACCAGCGGATACGAACGCGTGTAGCTGGGAGAGATCAGCCGGTGGTCGGCCTCGACGGCGGCCCGTGCCTTTGGCCCCGGCAGTTGACAGACGAGTTTTGGTCCGTATTTCGCGTGCAGCTCTTGCTTGTTCATCGAAAATTCTCCTCGGCAGATTCGCCACATTCAGTTGCTGCGGCCGGGTGCGGAATCGGCCCGTGTATCGATGGGCGGATGCGGCGCAGCCACGAGATCCCAACCCGTGGGATCGTTCAGTTCTGCGGGCCTTTGCACGGGCCATAAAGGGCGAGGATCTTCGGCGGTCCTGATGCTAATCGCCGCCGAAGAGGCTAGGTCGAGTGCGAAAGGGCAGCACACGCAGGTGCTTCCGCGGGCAGATGCATTGCGCGCGCGACCGCGACCAGCGCTTCTGGGCCGGCGCGAGCAGCGAATGCTGACTGGCGCGCATATGCATGAAATCCCCCGTTCAGTTGAGGGTAGCACGCAGCGCGTTGGCAGAGCTATGGCCGTCCAGCAGGTGGCTGACTACGAGGGACTTACGATGGCTTGCTGGGCAGAGCAGTCCCGGGAACCAGCGCGGTAGCGGGCTCGCCGTCGAGCGAGACAGCGCCCTGCTCGAAGGCTTGCAAGCTGGCATCGTCCGCGGCCATCGCCATCCAGCACGCAGCGCCCTTTTCGAGCACGGTGCAGACCAGCTCAAATGTGTATTCACTCTCGGGATGGCCTTTGGGAGTTCCCTTGGCGCGCTCGATCCATGCGCTATGACTGCCCAGCGAGTATTTGCCCTGGACGGGATCGGCAGCAACTTCGAAGGTCTCCTTGAGTTCCTCTGCGGCCCCTGCGCCGAAACCCGGCAGATCGCTCACCGTCATGGTTTGTCCATAGCACGCGAAGGGCAGCGCCACCACCACAACCACCGAAGCCGGTGTACCGTGTTTGGCGGTGAACGCAACCTGCACGCAAGCGGTCCCCTTCTTGACGATCGCGAGTTTGGGGTTCGCGATCATTTCCGGCGACGGCGCTGGAGGCGGGGGTTCGGGCACTGTCTCCCACTCCGCGGGCAGGCTGTAGCTGAAGCCGATGTCGCTGTTGTTGACTTGAGGCGCGGGGGCTGGGGTGTTCGCAGGCGCGGCAGCCGGCGTGGACGTGCCCGCAGGCGCCTGCCCGAGAAGCGGTACGCAGCCAAGAACAAGCATCGCAGCGGCGAGAAGATTTCTCATCGGACCGCCTTTCACTTGGCCGCCAGTCTACCGCAGGGCCGGCGCACGCTACAAGATATTTTCCTTGGAGCCCTGGCCGTTCAGCTTGCGCCGACGCGCCGGCGCGCTGCCGGACGCCCACTGGAGCGCGGCTCACGTGATTCGACGGTCGGGCCTTCAGGCGATCTGC
>CAWCXX010000082.1:0-60742 GCA_963799445.1 uncultured Acidobacteriaceae bacterium
GCCCTCTTCGTTGCGTCCGGTGACGGAGACGGGGAACGTGTCGCCGGGCTTGACGCCTTCGGCATTCGCGGGAAAGGCCGAGCGCGGCAGAACGCCTTCGGTTTTGTAGCCGATGTCGAGGAAAACCTGATCGGTGGAGAGCGAGACAACCGTGCCTTGCAACTGTTTGGTTGCGGCGCGATGCGAGTGGGTTCGCTCGAAGGCCGAGAGCGCGTCGGCAAAGGATTCGGCGGGTTCTTCCGCCGCTATGGGCTGAGCGTCCAGGCCTTGGTTTTCGGCGGGCACGATGGAAGATTCCGGAACAGGTTCAGGCTCGGGTTCTTCCGCCGCTATGGGCTGAGGATCCAGGCTTTGGTCGTGAACGGGTGCTGTGGATTCCGAAACTGGTTCAGGCGCGGTGGGAATGGGTTCGGTTGGCGGGATGATTTCGTCGCTCATAGCGGGCACTGATTTATTGTTTCATGATTCAGTGAGGCGCCGGACGGACGAGCGCGCCGTTATACCCTGAGAGCAGACCATGGTGTCCGCTTCCCCAAGGCCGCGGCGCGGCTTGGAGGCTTTTGCCTCCCGTGATTTCAGGCGATACCAGTTGGCGCGCGTAGCGGTGATCCTGGGCGCCGAGGCGCAGTCGGTCGCGGTCGCGTGGCAGGTGTATTCCATCACGCACCGCGCTATCGACCTGGGCTACACGGGACTGGCGCTGTTTTTGCCGGGGCTGATCTTTCTTCTTCCGGCAGGCCACGTGGCCGACCGCTTCGACCGGCGGCACGTCATTCTGGTCTGCTACTCGCTGCAGGTGCTGTGCTCGGGCGCGCTGGTGATGCTGGCGCGCAACAACACACAGAACATTCTGGCCATTTACGCGGTGCTGTTTTTCATCGGCACGGGACGCGCGTTTTCTGGGCCGGCGAGTTCGGCGCTGGTTCCGCACCTTGTGCCGAAGGCTCACTTTGTCAACGCGGTGACGTGGGGCGGCGCGATTTTTCAGTTGGCCAACATCACCGGGCCGGCGCTGGGCGGGCTGCTGTTTACGTTTCCGCTCACGCATTTTGTGCCCGATTCGCGGCTGGAGGGCGCGGGCATTGTGTACGTGTTCACGCTGGGAACGCTGGTGTGGTTCGTGGTGCTGGTGAGCACGCTCGACGTGCGTCCGGGCCGCATGGAGCACCGCGACCTTCGCTGAAGGTGTTGCTGGCCGGCTTTCAATATGTGCGGAGCGCGCGGATTCTGCTGGGATCGATTTCGCTGGATTTGTTTGTGGTGCTGCTGGGCGGGGCGGCGGCGCTGATGCCGATTTTTGCGCACGATATTCTGCACCAGGGCCCGCGCGGGCTGGGCATGTTGCGCGCGGCGCCGGCGGTGGGCGCGGTGACGATGTCGCTGATCATGGCGCGGTTCCCGCTGCGCCGGCGCGCTGGCCGCTGGCTGTTTATCTGCGTGTCGATCTTCGGCGTGGCGACGGTGGTCTTCGGGCTGTCGCACAGTTTGTGGCTCTCGCTGGCGTCGCTGGCCATTGCGGGAGCGGCGGACAACATCAGCGTGATTATTCGCGGCTCGCTGCTGCAACTGGCCACGCCGCCCGCGATGCGCGGCCGCGTGAGCGCCGTGAACTCGCTGTTTATCGGCGCGTCGAACGAGCTGGGATCGTTTGAAAGCGGGCTGACCGCGCAGTGGTGGGGTGCGGTGCGGGCTACCGTGATCGGCGGGGTGGGCGCGCTGGTGGTGTCTGGGCTGTGGGCCTTGATGTTTCCCAGCCTGCGCAAGGCCAATGAGCTGACGGCCGAATCATTGCGGGCGCATGTGCCGGAGCCCAGGGAGATTTTATCGGGGTTGTGAGCGACTGGGGTGCCGAGCGTGAGAATCCTGTGTTGCGACTCAGGTTCGTGCGATCCTACGGCAAAACCAGAGAAGGTGTGCCCTATTCAGCTTTTTTTGAAGGTCGCAGCTCCTTGGGGTCGCGGCGACTTAAGTGCAGCGGCTTCGGGTTACAGCATCTCTGGTTTTGCTATAGGCTCGCGAAAAACAAATACGCGCCATCCCGGTTTGGTATGAGAGACGGCGCTCAGAGACCTGCTACGGCATTTCTCCTTCAGATACAGCCTTTGCGGCATCGTGCCAGGTTGCGATTCTTTGAGAGAATCGCAACTTGAGTGCACTGGCTCTGGGATACAGCAGAAGGAGAAATGCTTTAAACAGGCGCTCAGTGCGCACGGCCGCGCGGGCGGGCGGCGCGGTTGCGCTCAAAGAGAATGCGCAGGCCGTCAAGGGTGAGCAGGTCGTCGATCTCGTGGATGTAGCGCGAGTCGGCGGCGATCATGCGCGCCAGGCCGCCGCTGGCGACGATGCGCGGCTGGTGGCCGAGCTCGGCGATCATGCGCTCCATGATGCCGTCGACGAGGCCGATGTAGCCGTAGTAAAGGCCGCTCTGCAGGTGCCCGACGGTGTTGGTGGCGATGACTTTGGCGGGGCGCTTGATATCGACGCGGTAAAGGCGGGCGGCGCGGGAGAAGAGCGCATCGGCGCTGAGGCCCAGGCCCGGCGCGATGGCTCCGCCGAGATATTCGCCGCGCGCGGAGATCACTTCAAACTTGGTGGCGGTGCCAAAGTCGACCACGATGCACGGGCCGCCGTACTTTTCATAGGCGGCGACGCAATCGGCGATGCGGTCCGCGCCCAGCTCGGTGGGGTTGTCGATGAGCATCTTCATGCCGGTCTTGATGCCCGGCTCGACAAACATGGGCTCGATGTGAAAGTAGGCTTCGCAAACCTGGCGCAGAGTGGAGTCGACCGGCGGCACGACGGAAGCAATGATGATGTCCGTCACCTGGCTGGGCGACATGCCGTGCATCTCAAAGAGATTCACGAAGAAGACGCCGTACTCGTCGACGGTTTGGGTGCGATGCGAGGTGACGCGCCAGTGCGCGGCGAGTTCCGGCTTTTCCCCATCGAGCTTGTAAAGCCCAAGCGTCGTATTCGTGTTGCCGACATCGAGAGCGAGCAGCATAGTAAGGACAGCTCCTGGCTTCTAGCCTCTAGCTTTCAGCTCTCCCGTGCGAACGCCGAGTCAGTTGGCACAGCGGTAAAAGGCTAGAAGCTAGAGGCTAGGAGCTAGCAGCTAGTCTTTTCGCGCAGGCCGCCGGTTTGCACGGTTACAAATCCATTCGCGGTCTTGACGCGCAGAAAACCATTCTCGTCAAGGCCGGCCGTGACGCCCGTGCAGGCTTGCGGGCCATGCACTTCGACGTTGCGGCCGCGCGTCCAGGTGGAAGCCTGTTCCACGCGCGCGGGTATCGTTGCGGCGGCTACCGGATCGGCCAGCGCGCAGGTTTCACGCTGCAGCGATTTTAGCAGGGCTACGAGTAGCGCCTGGCGCGAGATGGTACGGCGCGATTCAAGATCGAGCGACGTGGCGGGCGTGGCCAGGTCAGAGGGAAAGGTGCGCTGGTGCACGTTGATGCCGATGCCGACCACTGCGTGGGGCAGCCTTTCGGAGTTGTTTCGTGCCTCAACGAGGATGCCGCCCGCTTTGCGCGGGCCGATGAGCAGATCGTTGGGCCAGCGCAGGTCGGCGTCGAGGCCGGAGACGGCGCGGATGGCATCGGCGGCGGCGAGGCCCGCAGCCAATGGCAACAGCGGCAGCCGCATGGCGGGAATTTGCGGGCGGAGAAGGACGCTGACGTAGAGCCCCTCGCCGGCGGCGGAGATGCCAGCCGTGATCGCCGCGGCCACGGCCGGTGGTCTGCTCATCGGCGAAGTAGACCGAGCCGTGCGGGGCGGCAAGGCTCGCGGCGGCCAAAGCGTCGGCGTTTGTTGAGCCGGTAGTGCGGGAGAAATGCAGTTTGCCGGCAAAGAGAGTGCCGGCGAGGGCGGCTTCCAATTGCGCAAGATCGTACACTGCTTAACCCGGCTCCGCGGCGATGGACATCGAGATGTCGGCGGCCTTCGCCGAGTGGGTGAGCGCGCCCACGCTGATGAAGTCCACACCCGTCTCGGCATAGGCGCGGATGTTTTCGAGCACGATGCCGCCCGAAGCTTCAGTGGGAATCCAGCGCGCAGCTTCCGGGGCCTTTTGTTTGTGCACGCGCTCCACCGACCTGCGGACTTCGGCGGGCGACATGTTGTCGAGAAGGATGGCCTCGGCGCCATGAGAAAGGGCTTCTTCAAGCTCCTGCGCGGTGCGCACTTCAACGTGCACGCGTTGATGAAGGCGGCGCTTCTCAAGGGCGCGCGTGAGCACGGCAGGCAGGCCTCCGCCGAGCGCAATGTGATTGTTCTTGATGAGAATGCCGGAGGCGAGATCGATGCGGTGATTGGTTCCCCCGCCGCACTGCACCGCGTATTTTTCCAGGAGCCTCATTCCGGGGATGGTCTTGCGCGTGTCGAGCACGCGGGCGTGGGTGCCCTGAATGGCGTCGGCATATTTGCGCGTTTGCGTGGCGATGCCGCTGAGATGCTGCAACAGATTGAGGATGACGCGCTCGCAACTCAACAGCACCTGAGCGTTATGGCGGATGACGGCCAGCACCTGGCCTGCGTGCGTACGCACGCCGTCGAACATTTCCGGATGGCTGACGACCTCAAAACGGTTGTGCGCCTCGGGGCGCTGGTCGAGGCGGGCAAAGATCTCAAAGAAGCGCGGGACTGGCGCCCAGCCCGGCGACGACCAACTCTTCGCGCGCAATGATGGAGCCAGCGGCGCGCAGATTGGGATCGATGGTGAGATGGGTGGTGGTGTCGCGGCGGCCTGGTCTTCTACCAGGGCCTGCTCCAGCAATGCGTCGATGCGGTGGCTTTTCCAGTCCATAAGACAGTGGTCAGTGGTCAGTTTAGAGTTCTCAGTTCATAGCTCACTGCGAACAGTGGCCGTAGGCAATTCCCCAATTTGTCATCCTGAGCGAAGCGGGCCGCGTTCTTTGCGGCCCGCGCAGTCGAAGGACCTGCGGTTGTTTTTCGTTCGCTCCCTCATTCTTTCGGTAATGCCTCCAGCGCGGCTTGGGCTTTTTCGAGCAGGAGGCGGGTTTCCGCTTCTTGCTTTTTGAGGCCCTCGACCACGTGCGCGGGGGCCTTGGCCAGAAAGCTGTCGTTGCCCAGTTGGCGCTCGGCGGCTGCTAAGCCTTTTTCGTACTTCGCGATGTCCTTTGTCAAGCGCTCGCGTTCGGCGGCGACGTCGATGGTGCGTTCGTAGATAACGGCAACGTCGAATTGAGGCGTGGAGTGCTTCGAAAGCCCTGCCGCGATCTGGTCAACGAAGTGCGCTTCACTTACGCGCGCCAGACGCTCGATGATGTCGCGATTCTCTTCGGCGATTCTTCGTGAGGCCGGGTCCAGTGCGCACCTCGATGGGCACGGCGGCTTTTTCTTCGACGCCGATTTCTTTGCGAAGTGCGCGGATCTGCAGTAATAGGCTTTGGAGAAGCGCCATCGCCGTCTCGGCCGCCTCGATCACGCGTCAGATTCTCTCGGCGCGGATAGGGCATAAGAGCGATCGACTTCGCCGGCGGCTTGCCGTCGTAGAACGCGTGCCACAATTCCTCGGTAATGAATGGCATGAACGGCGACAGCAGGCGTAATGACGACTCGAAAGACACTTGCGACGCAGCGAGCTCCTGAAGCGCGCATACGATCTTTTCTGTGCCGTCAGGGCTTGTCTGAAGTCGAGCCGCAGCTTGACGATTTCGAGATACCAGTCGCAGAAGTCTCCCCAGAAGAACTGGTAAATCGCATCTGGCCGCTTCATCGAAGCGATAGTCTTCGAGCGACTCGTTCACTGCGGCTGCGGTTCCATGCAGTCGGCAACGATCCAGCGGTGCTTCGAAGGACGGGATGTCATCGTGCGCAGACGCGTCGGGATTGCCGGATAGGCGCCGCAAACACGGATTCGCGCGATCAACGGTCTTGAGATCGATCGGCCGAAAATTAAAGTGGCCGCCGGTTTCTCCCAGATGGCGATCGCGATTCATAAAGATGAAGCGGGCGGCGTTCCAGATTTTGTTGGCGAAGGCGCGGTAGCCTTCGGTGCGGGCCACGTTAAAGGCGATGTCGGTGCCGGGCGAGGCCATGGAGGCCAGCGTGAAGCGCACCGCATCAGTCCCGTAGGTTGCTTGACGATCTCGATGGGGTCGATGACGTTGCCCTTGGTCTTGGACATCTTTTCGCGGTTGGCGTCGCGGACAAGGGCGTGGATGTAGACCTCGCGGAAGGGCACGGATTCGGCGAGCGGGCGCGGGCTGCCATCGGGCATGGGCACATCCCCGGCGAACCAGCAGCCGAGCATGATCATGCGCGCGACCCAGAAGAAGAGAATGTCGAAGCCGGTGACGAGGAGGCTGGTCGGGTAGAAGGCGTCGAAATCGGCGCGGTCCGCTGCTGATTGAGAACCACGATCTCCTTCCCGCTCGCCGAAAAGAGCAACCGCAGATCCTTCGACTCGGTCGTCCGCCGCGGCGGACGACCTTCGCTCAGGATGACAGTGTGGGGTAAGTATGTTCGGCCAGCCGAAGACGGAGACGGGCAACAATCCCGACGAGAACCAGGTGTCGAGAACGTCGGTTTCCTGAGAGATCTTTTTCGATCCGCAGTGGGCGCAGGCCGCCGGATCGGTACGCGCGACGGTGATCTTGTGGCACGTGGCGCAGTGCCATGCGGGGATGCGATGGCCCCACCAGAGCTGCCGCGAGATGCACCAGTCGTGGATGTTGTTCATCCACTCGAGATAAATCTTCTCGTACATCTCCGGCGTGAAGCGGATGGGCTTGTTGCCGTTGGCGTCGGGCGTGACGGCGGCGATGGCTTTCTCGGCCAGCGGTTGAATTTTGAGGAACCACTGCGTCGACAGGCGCGGCTCGACGACGGTTTTGCAGCGGTCGCAGTGGCCTACGTTGTTGGTATAGTCCTTCACCGCTGCTAAGAGCTTCCGCTCTTCGAGGTCTGGACGATAGTCTTGCGAGCGGCAAAACGGTCGAGTCCCGCGTAGGCGCCGCCGTTCTCATTGATGTGCGCGCGGTCGTCCATCACGTTGATGGACGGAAGATGATGCCGCTCGCCCAGCGCGAAGTCGTTGGGATCGTGCGCGGGCGTGACTTTGACGGCGCCGGTGCCGAAGTCGCGGCTGACCCACCCATCGAGAATGAGGGGGATTTCGCGATTCAAGAGCGGCAGGCGCAGCTTTATGCCGTGGAGATGGAGGTAGCGCTCGTCTTCGGGATGAATGGCGACGGCGGTGTCGCCGAGCATGGTTTCAGGGCGCGTTGTCGCGACAGTGATGAACTCGCCGGAGTCTTTTTGGTTTCCGTCAGAGCCGTCGGAGCCAAGAACCGGGTAGCGGATTTCCCAGAGATGGCCCTTTTGCTCGGAGTGGACGACTTCGAGATCGCTGATGGCGGTTTGGCAGCGCGGGCACCAGTTGACGATGTAGGCGCCGCGATAGATGAGCCCCTGCTCGTGGAGGCGGACGAAGGCTTCTCTGACGGCAATTGACAGGCGCTCGTCCATGGTGAAGTACTCGCGGCTCCAGTCGACGGAGACGCCGAGGCGCTTCATCTGCTCGAGGATGGCGCCGCCGTAGTGACGCCTCCACTCCCACACGCGCTCGACGAAGGCTTCGCGGCCTAAATTCTGCCGCGAAGTGCCCTTCGCTGGCGAGTTGGCGCTCGACCATCATTTGCGTGGCGATGCCGGCGTGGTCGGTGCCGGGCAGCCACAGGGCGCGGCGGCCGCTCATACGCCGCCAGCGGGTGAGGATATCCATCTCCGTCTGGTTGAGCATGTGGCCCATGTGCAGGCGGCCGGTGACGTTGGGCGGGGGCAGGAGGATGGTAAATGGCTCGCCGGACTGGCCGTCCGGGCGCGCGCTCGCTTCGCTCGCAGAAGCTTTCTTATCGGCCGGATCGGGCGTCGGTTGGACGAAGAGTTTTTCGCGGACCCAGTAACCGGCCCAGTGATCTTCAATGGCGGTTGGGTCGTAGGCTTTGGGCAGGTCGTGAGGCATTTTTTCTTCGGTGTGCCCCGTAAAATTTGCGGAAACTCCCATAAAACAGGGGCTTTCAGAGCGAGGGGACCACGATTCAGGGTAGCAGATGGAGGGCTGAGCAATTCACAGCGCGATGACGCCCGGCCGAGCGGGCTATGAGAGACGAAAAAGGCCGCGGCTTTTTGGCTGCGGCCCTTTCTCGTCGTAGATCGATTTTGCTTTTAGAACGGGTTCAGCTTGGCGAGGCCCTTCTTCTTTTTCTTTTTGCTGGAGGACTCGTCGCTCAGATCGACCTTGGGCTTCTTCGGTTTGCCTTTGGTCGCGGTGGTGGGCTGTGGCGGATTGGTGCCGGGCTTGATGTCGTTGACCTGGAGGGGGGCTTCGGCCGGCTTTTCCGCCGCGGGCAGCACGGTGTTGGCGGGCCCGACGGGCTTTACAACAGCGTTGGGATCGGCCTGGGGCTCGAGGCGCGTTAACGATTTCAACGCCCACGCCAGTGCCGCTCGCCGGCGCCTGCATCTGCAGCGGGGCAGGTGGAGGGTTGATCGCTGCGCGGCGGCTCGTTGGGGCCGGTGGGCATGACGGCCGCGGCGGGCTGTTGCGGCTTGCCCGCGTTGACGGCCTCCATAAACAGAGCCTTGTTCTGGTTGGTAATGTCGGGTGCGAGAACCCGCTGTGGGATCTTCCAGGGTGGGCTCGCCCACGTGCACGGCCTCGACGATGGTGGGCCCGTGCTTGATGATGTCGAACAGTCCTTGTCGGTGAAATGCAAGCGGCTGGCGGCTGCGCACTTCGGCGTCGTTCTCGGCAATGGCCGCTTGGGTCGGCTCGGGAACGGAGCGGTTCATGGCGACGAGACGGTCGCGGGCATCTTCAACGTGAGGCGCCATGGGATAGCGCGTGATCACCTTGGAGTAAGCCGCGGCGGCCTTGTCTTCATACATGGTGTGCAGGCGCTCGCGGACGGCGCCCGGCAGGCCGGGGGCAATCTGAACGTTGTGCGCCTGGCCGGCATAGGCGTCGCCAATGCCGATCAGTACCTGATCGCTCTTGGAGTAGAGCGGATAGGTGTCGGCCACGGTTTCGAGGCGGGCGATGGAGGCCACGTAGTCCTCGCGGCCCCCGTAGTAGAGGCCGATCTCGGCTTCGCGCTCAGCGAGAACTTCCTGCACGTCGCGCAGCTTCTGCTTGGCGCGAGGGACGAGGGTCGAATCCGGGAACATGTTGATCATCTCCCGGTATTCCCTCTCGGCGCTCTGCGCGTTGGAGTAGTCGCGGTCGGGCTTTTCCATCTGCTGGTAGTAGATGTCGGCCACCTTCATCTTGGCTTCGGCGGCCTCGGGGGCGTTGGGAAAGAAGGTAATGAAGTCCTCGTACTCGGCTTCAGCCTGCGTAAGGGCGGCCGATCCGCCTTCTTTGAACCAGGTGTCGCCCACAGAGAGCTTGGCGCGCATGCGGTATTCCGACTCGGGATAGGTATTGAGCAGGGTTTGCAGGTCGAGGCGGGCTACGTCGTAGCGGCCCTTCTTCATGGCCACCATGGCTTTGTCGTAGAGTTCCTTGTCGGGCTGCTTGGACTGCACGCCGGCGAGGGGATTGGCGTTCAGGTCATAGGCTTTCTTTTGCTTCTTCTTCCTGGCATCGGCCGTAAGCCACGCCCAGAAACAGAACGACAAGTGCGACAGCGACGATTTTGAAAGACAACCGGTTCATACCACCTCATTGGAGGAGGGCCTTGGGGTGGGGCCTCCGCAGCATGCATGCGCTATATCAGTGAATTTTACTCTTTCCGCCCGCTGCCGTGCTTGCGGTTTGAAGGCTTTCGGCATCCCGGGCCGCAGCCAGCAGTGCACGCGCATCGCGCTCCGGCTCTCTGGCGCCAAAGACGGCGTTGCCCGCCACCAGCAATTCCCCACCCGCTTGGACGATGGCGGCCACTGTGTCGTGAGCCACGCCGCCGTCCACTTCGATTCTAAATGCCAGCCCGAATTGGCGGCGGATTTCGGCCAGGAGGCGGATTTTGTGGAGTGAAAAAGGGATGAATTCCTGCCCGCCAAAGCCTGGATTCACGCTCATGATGAGCACGTGATGCACCATGGGAAGAATGTCCACGATCAGGTCCACGCGGGTAGCCGGGTTAAGGACGACGCCCGGCCTCATGCCATGGTGAAGGATCATCTCCAGCGTGCGGTGCAGGTGTGGGCAGGCTTCGTAGTGGACGCTCAGCCAGTTGGCGCCGGCATCGGCAAAAGGGGCGATGAAATCGTTGGGGTTATCGATCATCAAGTGGCAGTCGAGGGGCAGGCGGGTGGCTTTGCGCAGGCTGGCGACTACGGGCGGGCCGATGGTCATGTTGGGCACGAAGTGGCCGTCCATGACATCGACGTGGATGACCGTGCCGCCACCGCGCTCGGCCGCGGCGATCTGATCGGCCAGATGGGCAAAGTCCGCGGAAAGGATGGAGGGCAGCAGCTCGACCATGGATTTGGGGCGGAACTCCTTGCGGGGACAGTGTATCAGGAGGCGGGCGGCTGGGTGCCGCGCGGAGGCTTTTTCCCTCCTGATTCGAGCTTCTTCAAAAGGATGCGGCCCCGCGCCCTCATGGCCGGTGTCCCGCTGCGGCTAAGAATGCGCAGCAGGTCAAGGACCTCATGCAGCAGGGATGGATCGTACCGGGTGAGGTCAGCAAGGCCGTGCATGGCGGCGGTCTTCACAATCGAGCTTGAATCGTCGAGGTACCCGCGCAGTGTGGCAAATGCACGTCTGGCCTCAGCGATGGTGAGCTCGGTGCGCGGTACGGTGAGAGCCAGGTTCCAGCGAAGTTTGTTGGGCTGAGCGTCAGCGAGCAGGCCGAGAAGCGATTCTTTCCACGGCGCGAGGAACCAGCGGTCGAGGCGGGACGGATTGCCAGCAGTAGCGCGCTCGATGGCATCGGCGGCGCGGTTGGCCACGCCGGGGTCGTCGTCCCAAAGACATTCGATGAGGGCGGCGAGCTTGCGCGGCTGTTCGACGACGAGATCGGCCACCTCGCAGGAGCGGCCTTTGTCGAGCGGGCGTCCGCCGCAAAGCATGGAGCGCAGCGTTGCCGGCCTGTCAGCGCGCGACACGGGCCTGGCGGATCTCCTAGTCATGGCTGGCATCGATCACACTCTTTGCTGCCACGCGGCCCACGCCGCGCAGGATGGCTTTGAGGGGCCAGCGGCCGTCGGCGCCGGGGAAGAAGATTTCGCCGGCGCGGCGGGCTTCGGGGCGGTAATACCAGCGCTTGAGCAAAGCCAAATGGCCCTGGCGGAGGGTTGGCGAGGGCGCGCTCGCAGGGGCGGAGAGCTCGGCGAGTCCAGCTTCAAGCCGGGCTTCGAGGACGCCGCGAGGAAGCTTGGATGCAGCGGTTGCCGGGTCTTGCGGCTGCGCGGAGGGTTCCTCAGGGGCTAAAGCCCCCTCGTTCTGTTGGCTGTTATTGGCACGACTGAAGTCGTGCCCTATCAAAACTTCTCCTGAGGAGCCTGCGTTGATTTCCGCTCCCTCGCTCCTTTGCTCCCCTGTTCCCTGGTCTTCTGTTCCCTGTTCCCTGTTCCCTGGTCCCTGTCTTTCTGATCCCTGATCCCTGTTCTCTGTCGTCTCCGGAATGGGCTCGATGGCCATAGGCTGGGCGAAGAGCGAGGTCGAGCCGGACCGCTCGTTCTGGATTCTCATGCCGAGGGTGGAGAAGACGGCGGGGCCGCGCAGACGGCCATTCTCAAAGAGAAAGACAGCCACTTCATCAGGGCGAGCAGAGGCCTGGAGAATGACGGCGCGAAGCTGGCTCAGCGGGCGGACCAGTTCGGCGGCGAGGGCGCGCACGGCTTCGGCGCGCTGCACCTGCGCGTGGAGCGCGGCTGCGGATTCGAATTCAAGAGCGGCCGAGGCCTGGTCGCGCTGCGTGCGGAGGGTGACGAGACGGCTTTCGCCGCGCGTGGCCAGGAAACTTTGGACGGCTGCGGATTCTTCGGCGTAGCGCTCGTCGGTGCAGCCCTTGTAGCACGGAGCGAGGCACATCTTCATCTCGGAGTAGACGCAGCCGGGAAAGCTCGGGTCGGGCGAGAGATCGAAGGTGCAGCGGCGCAGGAGAAAGAGCTTGAGCGCTTCTTCGGAGAATCGTTCGGCCGCCGCGCGCGACGGAAACGGCCCGTAAGCCCAATCGGCCTCGCGCTGGCTGGGCCGGTTGGTGACCACGATGCGCGGATAGGGATTGCCGCCGAGAAAGCGCACGAAGGCGGGGTTTCGCAGGTGCATTCGCTCAAGGCACTTCGTGCCGTATTGGTTTTGGAGGAGATCAAACTGGACGAGCAGCGACTCGAACTCGGAGCCGGTAAGTTGCCACTCTATGCGGCGCACCAGGCCGGCCAGATGCAGGCGGCGCGGATGACGGGGCGAGGGCTGAAGCAGGCGTTCGAGTCGGGAGCGAAGATTGGGCGTGCGGCCGATGTAGGGCTCGGCGTGGGCGTCGGCGCCATAAAGGGCGAAGACTGCCGGCGATTGCGGCAGTTGGGCGAGCGCGGCCTTGGGATCGGCCGGGTCGAACGGGAGCGATTCGAGGCTGACGGGTTGGGAATAAAGCGGCACGGACCGGTACCCTTTTGCGTTCAGTGTGATTTTACGGCGATCATCGCGGCCAAGGAGACTCAATGGATGGCTTTTCGGAGATGTTGCGAAGCTGTTATGCTGCGTGCGCGGAGAAAAGCGATTTATGCAAGGGGGATTACGCGTATGTGGTTCCTGGGCATGGATGTGGGGACGGGCGGGACACGAGCCGTGGTGATTGATGCGGCGGGCAAGATGATGGGGTCGGCATCGTGCGAACATGCGCCATTTCGCATCGAGCATCCGGGATGGGCGGAGCAGGACCCCGAGGATTGGTGGCGCGCGGCGCAGGAGGCGATCCGCGGGGCGCTGGCCGCGACGCCGGAGCCGCGTGAGCCGATTGCGGCCATCGCGCTGACGGGGCAGATGCACGGGGCGGTAATGCTGGACGAGGAGGGCCAGGTGTTGCGGCCGGCGCTGATCTGGTGCGACACGCGGACGCAGCCCGAGTGCGACTGGCTGACGGAGAAGATCGGATACGAACGGCTGATCGAGCTGACTTGCAATCCGGCGCTGCCCAACTTTACGCTGACCAAGCTGCTGTGGGTGAAGACGCACGAGCCGGAGACGTTCAGCGAAGATCAGCGCACGTGATGTGCCCGAAGGACTACGTGCGCTACCGGTTGACGGGCGAGTTCGCGATCGACGTGCAGGAGGCGAGCGGGACGCTGCTGCTGGACGTGACGCACCGGCGCTGGTCGCGCGAGGTGGCCGAGGCGGCGGGCATTGAGATGGGCTGGCTGCCGCGAGTGTTTGAGTCGCCGGAGATCTGCGCGCGATAAGCGAGAAGGCTGCGGGGCTGACGGGGCTTGAAGGCGGGAACGCCGGTGGCGGCGGGCGCGGGCGACCAGGGCGCGGGCGCGGTGGGCATGGGGATCCTGCAGCCGGGTCAGCGTGTCGGCGACGATCGGGACTTCGGGCGTGGTGTTTGCGGCGACGGCCGAGCCGACCAAAGATCCGAAGGGACGGCTGCACACTTTTTGCCATGCCGTGCCGGGCGTGTGGCACGTGATGGGCGTGACGCAGAGTGCGGGGCTGAGCTTGCACTGGCTGCGGGAGACGTTTTTTGCTGGGCAGAGTTACGATGCGCTGAGCGAGGGGGCGGCGAAGGTTCCGGCGGGGAGCGAGGGCCTGGAGTGGGCTCCGTATCTGCTGGGCGAGCGCACGCCGCATCTGGATCCCGAGGTGCGGGCGGCGTTTGCGGGCATCGGCGCCGAGCACACAGCGGCGCATTTTGTGCGGGCGGTGCTGGAGGGCGTGGCGTATTCGCTTGAGGACACGTTTGCGCTGTTCCGGGAGCTGGGGATTCCGGTGAGCGGGATTCGGCTGGGCGGCGGCGGGGCGCGCGGGGAGCTGTGGCGGCGGATTCAGGCGGGGATTTATGGGCACGCTGTCGAGGTGCTTGTGGCCGAGGAGGGCGGTGCGTTTGGCTGCGCACTGATGGCCGGCGTGGGCGCGGGACACTGGGAGAATCTGGATGAGGCGTGCGGGCAGGCGATCGAGGTGGCGCAGCGCATCGAGCCGGATGCGGCCGACGTGGCGGCCTACAAAACCGGCTACGCGCGCTGGAGAAAGTTGTATCCGGCGCTGAAGAGCTTGAGGGACTAAGGCTGGCCGGCTCGCTGGCGGGCATCGTGAAATCTGCAAAGGCGAAATCGTTGCGCCTGTCGCTACTGAAGGAGGTCAATATCGGCGCTGAGTTGGGTGTCTTCGCTGGAGTCGCCGACGTGAAGAACAAAGTTGCCGGGATCGATGGTCCATTTGTGGGCGGACTCATCCCAGTAGCTGAAGGCCCGGGCGTCGAGTGTGAGAGTGACATGTTGTGTTTCGCCGGGAGCGAGGCGAGCTTTTTGAAAGCCCTTCAGTTCGCGTTCGGGGCGGTCGGCTTTGGCTGAAGGGTCGGAGACGTAGAGCTGGGCGACTTCGGCGCCGGCTACGCTGCCGGTGTTGGTGACATCGAAGCTGACCGGAACCGTGGAACCGGAAGCGGCCGAGCGCGGCGCCTGGAGGTTGGAGAAGCTGAAAGTGGTGTAGCTGAGGCCGAAGCCGAAGGGAAAGAGCGGATGCTTGCCGGTAGTCGTCCAGTAGCGATAGCCGACCATGAGCTTGTCGCCGTATTGGATGTGCTCGATGGTGGTTTCGAGGGGTTGGCGGTTGGCGCCGATGGTGTGGAGCGTGGTGTTGCCGCCTGGGTCGCCGTAGTACCACTTCGCTGACGGGTTCTCGTCCCAACTGCGATCGAAGCCGACGGGCAGCTTGCCTTCGGGATTGTGCTGGCCGAAGAGGATTTGTGCGACGGCCGTGCCGCCCTCCTGGCCCGGATAGTAGAGGTGCAGAAGGACAGGCACTTTGTCGAGCCAGCGGCTCGTGTCCATGCCGCCGCCGCCGTTGAGGATCACGATGGTGTGAGGATTGGCAGAGGCGATCTGCTCGATCAGCGCGTCCTGGCCCGGAGGGAGCGTGAAGGTGCGGTCGTGGCCCTCGCCTTCGGTGGGGGGATTGAAGCCCGCGGCGAGAACGACGACGTCGGCGAGCGCAGCAAACTGTCTGGATTCGGGCGAGATGAGGCCGGACTCAGAGACGATGCCCAATCCAAAGCGGGAGCCGGCGGCGAGAGGCATGTAGTCGGCCTGGATGTTGACAACCTGGCCGGCGGCGAGATCGAGAGTTGCCTGCCTGGGCAACTGACCTTCGGCATGGTTCTGCGCAAGAAGTTGCTTGCCGTTGACGAGGATCCTGTAAGTGTCTTCGCCGCCGCCCGCGGCGATGAGCAGATATTTGCCGGCGGCACCGGCGTTGAAGGCGGCGGAGTAGCGGATGGTGCGCGGCGTGGGATCGACGGGGTCCCATTGGTCTGCTTTCCAGTCGGCCACGTTGCGGCGCGTGCCGACTACAGGCGTGCCGGTGAAGTCGCGGCTGGGGAAGGTTTCGACTTTGACGCCGTCCTGCCATTGCGTATCGCGGAAGACATCAAGCGTGTCGGGCAAACCGCGGCTATAAAGGACGCGCACGCCGGGGCCAAGGAGGTTGGCGATGCCGGTGAGAACGCTAACCGGCTCAAAGGCCTGGGCTTGCGAAGAGCCGCCGCCGCCGGTGACCGCCGGATACGCGTTGGGGCCGATGATGGCAATGGTTTTGACCTTGGCGGGATCGAGCGGGAGCAAATGACCCTCATTCTTGAGGAGCGTGATGCTTTCAAGCGCTTCCTCGAGAGCGAGCGCGCGATCGGCGACGGAGTACATGGAATCGGCGGGATCGAATTGGGGGCGATCAGTGAAGCCGTAACGAAGCTCGGTGCGAATGAGGCGCAGAACGTGGTCGTTAATGGTGGATTCTTTCACCTCGCCGCGCTGCACTGCGGGCACGAGGTTCTTGGCGTTCATAAAGGCGGGGCCGGGCATCTCCAAGTCGAGACCGTTGTTGGCCGCGGCGACGCCGTCGTAGGTTGCAAGCCAGTCTGACATGAGAATGCCCTGGAAACCCCACTCGCCCTTGAGCACTTTCAGGTTGAGAAATTCGTTTTGCGTGGCGTGGACTCCGTTGACCAGGTTGTAGGAGTTCATGACCGCATCGACGTGCGCCTTGGTAACGGCGGCTTCGAACGCGGGCAGGTAAATTTCGCGCATGGTGCGCTCGTCCACGTCGGCGCTGGCGTTGTGGCGGTTGAACTCCTGGTCGTTGAGAGCATAGTGCTTCACGGTAGCGATGATGCCTTGCGACTGCACGCCCTCAATGTAAGGAACCACCATGGCGGCGTTGAGGAAGGGATCCTCAGAGAGGTATTCGAAGTTGCGGCCCGCCAGGGGCGAGCGGGCAATGTTCACGCCGGGGCCGAGCAGGAAGTTAACGCCGCGGGCGCGCGCGTCGCGTCCCAGGGCCTCGCCGATTTTGCGCGCCAGATCGGTATCCCATGTGGCGGCCAGCGCGGCGCCTGCGGTGTAGGCAGTCGTGGGGCCCCAGGTGCGCACGCCCACCGGGCCGTCGGACATCTTGAAGCTGGGCAAGCTGATGGCGGGCAAGGGAGTCGTGTACATGCCGTCGGACCCGCCCAATAGCTCGATTTTCTGTTCCAGGGTGAGCCTGGCGACCAGGGCGTGGGCCTGGGCCTCGATGGCGGGCGAGTCCGGAACCGGCGCCTGGGCGTCAGCCCTGAGGAGAGCAAAGAAAACCGGCGACAAGAATGCCAAAACGAGAGGAAAAAGGGATGCAAGGCGGCGTTTCAGGCGAGTTCGCATATCGTGCCAACGGTAGCGCATTGGATAGCGGGGTGTATAGGGTTTGCCCGGTCCTTACCTCCGGATGCGTCCATTGGTGAGCATTGCATCGATTTCGGCTCCGATGCGAGCAAGTTCTCGGGCCGGAGGACATGACTTACTTGGCGTCAGCGGCCAATATTGCCGGGAGCCCAGTCCGCAGGGGTAGCCAAACCCAAATGGCCGCAGCGCAGTCACGGTAAAAGAGTGAAAGTGGGCCGGCGCCCGGCAAAGCTCTCGAGAGTTCTCGTGCGAAATCAAGCGTTTGGCGAATGTGACTCAAATCACAGAGGGGGGTGCAAGGGGTCACTGCCTAGCCTTGGCACGGGAGCGCACACTCAAAATCCAATCAGTATGTAGATGAACGGCGGCCTGCGGCCGGGAGACAACCATGAGCTTTGAAAACGGCTTGAAAACCATTGTGGTAGCGACGGACCTCGAGGGCCAGGCGGAGGCAGCTCTGGAGTATGCGCGCAAGCTGGCCGTGAACTATGGCGCGCGGATCGTGCTGGCGCATGGGCTCGATCCGATGGAGTACGCCGCAGTGGACGCGGTTCCCGGAAGCGTCCTGAATCACCTGACAGATACGGCGCGCAACGTGCTGGACAAGCTGGCAGGCGACCTGCTGCGCGAGGGGATTCACAGCCATTCCGAGATCCGGCAAGGTGTTGTGGCGGAGATGCTGGTGGATGTGGCGCGGCAATACGAGGCCGGGCTGATCGTGATCGGCACCAAGGGCATGGAAGGCGCAGGGCCGGTGGTGGTGGGCGCGATTGCGGAGCAACTGGTAAGGCTGGCGCCGTGTCCGGTGCTGGCCGTTGCGGCTGACTGGAATGCGGGTCTGAACCGGCCGACGCCCGGCGGGCCGGTGCTGATGGCCATGGAGCGGAACGACGCGGCTGCGGCCGCGGCTGCCACGGCGATATTCGCTGGCAGAGACATTCGAGCGGCCGCTGCTGGTGCTGCACGTGCGCACTGCGGCTGAACAGGCGGCGGGCATGAATCCCTGCGCAACGATGGAGGACTTCGGGATCAAGGCCGGAGCAGGCGGAGCAAGGCGCAGGTGCGTTGCCTGGTGAAGGACGGCAATCCGGCCGATGCCGTGGCGGAAGCGATTGCCGAATACCACCCGTGCATTCTGGTGGCGGGCGTGAAACGCGCCAGCGGGACGCCGGGCCCGCATGGGACGGCTTTTGCTTTGCTGTCTGCCTCGCGCGTGCCGGTTCTTTGCGTTCCTCCCGAAGAGGCGCACGCCGGCATGGAGCGGGAAGTTGCGCTTCCCGTGGAAATCCAGTAACGGGCGCGGATAGCTTCCGCGCCGAGGCCGAATTTCATTCACGGAAGAATGGGCGGGCGAAAGGAGAAACCGCACCATGTTATCCGATCAAGAACATTCGCAAACTCAGCTGGTTTGGAGTTGACGCGATGGGCCGCGTTAGCCACACGGTTCGCCGCACGCCCACAAGAGGCTCGCCGGCAACACAGAGAAGGCGGGAGCGGCAAGCAGGACGCCGCGGAGCCCTGCCTAAGGCGAGAAAGATGGGAGATCTGAGCATTCAACCCGAGGCGCAATCCGGACGTCTGGCTGCCGTGGCGGCCCGTCCGCTGGCGGAGCTGTTGGAGTGCCCGCCGGAGGCGGGAGCCTGCTCGCCGGCGCGTCGGGGTGCATCGATTTCGATGCCGGGCAGGTGGTCTTTCGCCAGCAGGACTCGTGCAAAGGCCTGTACGTGGTTGTGTCGGGCGATTTTGCGCGGAAGGCGGAGCGTTTTCAGATGCGCGTGACGCTGGGATCGGCGAGGCCCGGAGATCTGGTGGAGCTGGCCGCCGCGCTGGGAGACGGACATCATACCTACACCCTGACCGCGCTCACTCCCGGATCGATGCTGCTGTTGCCGATTGAGGCGCTGCATCAGGCATTTCAGAGCTATCCGCCGCTGCGGATGCGGCTGCTTGAAGAACTGGCCCGCGAGGTCTCGCGCGCGTATATGACCTGTTGCCTGAGCCGCGTGACGCCCGCCCGGCGCCACGGCAATGGAGCAGGACGGAACTAGCACGAGCCGGATTCGGGGACTGGGCTTGGTCTCGGCGAGAACCGTAAGGACGAGAATACCTGTCTTGCCGTATGGGGATTGCGCTATACTTCTCAGTGTTTAGCCCCAGCGGTATAGCTATGGCCTCACTCCATTCTCATCACCCTCCGGAAGATTGCTTGAATTGCGAGCATCGCCATCTGCGGATGTTCTGCAATCTTACGCCGGAGGCGCTTGCCGATTACGACCAGATCGGGATCATGATGAGCCATGCCCGCGGGGCCAAGCTGTTTTCAGAGGGCGATCCGGCGCGCAATGTTTTTGTCATCTGCTTTGGGCAGGTAAAGATCTCCTCCACTTCGCGCGACGGCAAGACGATGATTCTGAAAATTGCCGGCCCCGGCGACGTGATGGGCCTGAGCGCGGTGCTGGCCAACGTGCCGCACGAGGTGACGGCCGAGGCCATTGAGCCCTGCCAGGTGAAAACAGTGCGCAAGCAGGAGTTCATCGAGTTTCTGGGCCGGCACGGCATCGCCAGCATGCATGCGGCGCAGTCGCTCTCGGGCGAGTACCTGACCGTGTTTCACGACGCCAAGCGTCTGGCGCTTTCTGGCTCGGCGGCGGGGCGGCTGGCGCGGCTGCTGCTGGATTGGGGACGCGCGGCGGCCAATGGCAAGCCCGAGATCCGCTTTACCATGGCGCTGACGCACGAGGAGATCGCCAACATGGCGGGCACCTCGCGCGAGACGGTGACGCGGCTGCTGAACCAGTTCCGCCGCGACCAGTGGATCACCATCAAGGGCACCAGCCTGACCATCACCAAGCCCGACCAGCTTGAGCGGCTGACGGCGTAGAGCTCCATTCTTTCCGAATCTCCCAATCCTCCTGAACGAATCGCAGATCGACCCGTCTTTGATAGCTTGAGGACATGCAGCGAATCTGTTCCGCCTGCCCAACGAAACTGCTCTGGATCTTGAATCTCTGGCTGCCGATGTGGTGGCGCTGGCGATGAAGGCCGGGGCCAGCGACGCGGAGGCCGTGGCGCGCGAGGGCGATGAGTTCAGCGTGAACGTGCGCATGGGCGAGGTGGAGACGCTGAAGGAGTCGGGCTCGCGCGGGCTGGGGTTGCGGGTGTTTCTGGGTAAGCGGTCGGGCTCGGCATCGACAAGCGATTTGACGGCGGAGGGAATTCGCCAGCTTGTGGAGGGCGCGCTGGCGCTGGCGCGCGTGACCGAGGAGGACAGGTTTACCGGGCTGCCGGAGACGGGCGAGTTCGGCTCGATTGCCGAGGATCAGCACCTCTACTACGAGGATGTTTACTCGCTGGCAGGGCCGGAACGCATCGAGTGGGCACGGCGGGCCGAGGCCGCGGCGCTGGATGCCGACCCGCGCATTACCAACTCCGATGGCGGCAGCTTTGACGCCGCCACCGGGCGCAAGGCGCTGGCCAACTCGCGCGGCTTTGTGGGCGGCTACCGCGCCAGCCACGCGACTGTGGCCGCGGCGCCGCTGGCCGTAGATGCAAACGGCAAGATGCAGAGGGACGGCTGGTGGTCGAGCGCGCGGAGCTTCGCGCACCTCGAATCTCCTGAAGCAGTTGGCGCTGAAGCCAGCAGGCGCGCCCTGCGCCGGCTGGGCGCGCGGCGCGTTGCCACGCAGCGGGTCCCCATTGTTTTTGCACCGGAGACGGCGCGTTCGCTCGTCGGCTCAGTCTTCGAGGCCGCCTCGGGCGACGCGATCTGGCGCGGCGCGTCGTTTCTTGCGGGAAAATTGGGCGAGCAAATCGCCGCGTCCGACCTGACCGTCGTGGACGACAACGTCATGCTGCTGCCTACGGGCGAGGGAGGGTTCGGGACGTCGCCCTTCGACGGCGAGGGCCTGCCGTCGCTTCGCACCCTGGTGGTGGAGAACGGCGTGCTGCGCAATTACCTGCTGAACACCTACGCCGCGCGCAAGCTGGGGATGAGGTCAACGCACAACGCCGTGCGCGGGCTGGCGGGCGCGCCGGGGATCGGATGCGGGAATCTCTTCCTTGAGCCGGGAAAGCTCTCTCCCGAGCAGATCATCGCGGGAGTTACGGCCGGACTTTACGTGACCAGCCTGATGGGCTTCGGCGTGAATGTGGTCACGGGCGACTATTCGCGCGGCGCGACGGGTCTGTGGATCGAGAATGGCCAGCTTACGCATGCCGTGGAAGAGGTGACGATCGCCGGCAACCTGGGCGAGATGCTGCGCAGCGTGACGGCTATCGGCAACGATCTGGTTTTTCGCGGCTCGGTGGCCGCGCCTACGTTGCGCATCGACGGAATCACGATTGCGGGAGCCTGAGTGCACCCGGCGGCTGGTTCTGCCCGATGCTGCCACGCAATCCGGCCGAATCCTGCCAGTGACGATCCGGAGGGCGAAGGGAAAGCATTATCCCCGCCGGATGCGGGCACAAGAGTTTACGAAAGGTTGTGACACCGGGTGCGTGGTTAATTTTCCTGTCGTAGGTGGACGCTTCATCGTCAATCTTGCTTGCTCAATCTGACTCTGCCTTTCGAATGGGCGTTGTTGGCCGTTTTGCACGGTCAGAGGCGCCGCCCACTCACTAACACCTTAGTCACAAAGGAGAGCGCTAAAATGCTTGCGGTGATTTACCGCCCGCCTCTAAAATTCGCACACGGATAAAAATACCTGCGTAAACCAGGTCTTGGAAACAGATAGGTGTTTATGACAACTGACAAGCTCTACGAAATTCTATGCCTGATGGTGCATCTGGACGAGGAACTCGGTCTTCAGCGATCACTCGAGCAAATCAGAGACAGTCTGGCCAATCTTGCAAATCAGCCCGCAACCAAGCAATATCAAACCGACCTTGCATCCGCTTTGTCGGCGCTTTCGGACGGCGCGGATCAGCTCCGGAAAAGAATCAGTTTGACAGAGTGGGGCGCGATTGATGAGTTGGGGGGGAGCGAATACTTCGATCCTTCGATAACCGATAAAGTGCGAACTTCCGTTGGACGGAACGCAATCACACTGTCAGTTGCTCACGATTTTGTGCAGACTCTCGCGACAAAACGCGGCGAGTTTCTCCAAGTGCTGAAAACGAGCCTCGAAGGACTTAGTCATCTGTTGGCAGAAGAGCAGTCGAGGAAAGAGAGTCCGAACGCTGAAGCAGCATTTGTAATACCGAAAGACCTATTCGGCAATCGGCTGGGGTCGTTTGGAACTGAAATAAATTTCATAAACCAGCTTATGGAACATTTGAGCGAGGCAGTTACTGGAGAGGCCCGCTCAGCCGAGTTGCAAAGTCTCTCGTCATCTGGTCCGGCCGTTGTGATCTTAGCCGGACTCGGAGTGCTCCATTTGCTCGGGGACATCATAAATTCCTTCCTTGATGAGTGGGAAAAAATTCGCAAGATGCGCAACGTAAGAGATCAAGTTAGGGAACTTGGGCTATCGCATGCTGCAAATGGGGAGATCACCGAGACGATCCTGGCCACTGTCGAAGAAGTGGTGGAGGCTTCGACACGACGCTGTTTAGCAGAGTATAAGCTCGACATTCGTCTGCGAAATGAGTTGGAGAATAATTTAAAGGTCAACATCCGACGGCTATTCGGGCAGATTGAGCGCGGCCTGACTGTTGAAATCCACATTCGAGAAGACGCGAAGGTTGACGAAGACGCCAAGCAGGAGCTGCGTGCCATCGCGGAGGTCGCGCAGAAAATGCACTTCCCGGCTGTTTCTAAGGAGCCAATGCTTCTGACCGATAACGAAGTCCTGGAAGGCGAATTATTGAGAGCGGAGGTGGCCACAACGATAGCAACTACCGAGAAAGCGGTGTCAAAGCGGACGTCGAGGGTGAGCATCTTCGGGTGATTGCGGGGCACTCGAAAGCCACGGGATTTTTGCCCCATTGAGGATTGAATTGCCGGATTGTCGCCCACCCTGGCGTTACTGGTGGTATATAGAAGTCGAACCCGCCCCACCTTTTGTACCGGCCAGCAGCCGGTTCCCGCGCGATTTCATCTCCGGTGCCAGCATAACGCTGGAACGGGTGGCAGCATTTGTCCATCCCCAGCGCCAGGCCTCTCACTCTTAGACCGAACGCAGCGTGAGCAGCGTTATCTCCGGCGGACAGTTGAACCGGAAGGGGACGCCGACAGTGCCAAGGCCGCGATTGACGTAAAGTTGCAGGTCCCCTAAGCGGAACCAGCCTTCGACATACTTGCGGCCGAGCTCGGGAAGAGCTAGAGGAACGGCGAGCGGCAGGCGAATCTGGCCTCCGTGGGTGTGGCCGCTTACCATGAGCGCTACGGCTTGACCCGCCGCAAGGGTCACCAGATGGTCGGCGTAGTCCGGCGCGTGGCACAGCAGGACGATGGGCTCATGAGGCACATTGCGGATGGAAGCGGGGATAGCCGCTCCGGGATCGGGATTGCCGGCCACGGGATCGTCAACCCCGGCGAGCCAGAATCGGCCACTTGCGCGTTCGATGGGCAGACATGCGTTGTCGAGCACGGTGATGCCGTTCGCGGTAAGCGCCGCAATGACATGTTCACGCCCGATCAGTACATCGTGATTGCCGAGTACGGCATAACGGTTTGAACATTGGAGATTGTTGAGGAGACGGGCGCATTGCCAGGCCGGGCCGATGGAGAATCTCCTGGGCAGAAGTTCCAGGGTCACATAGTCGCCGGTGAGAAACACCGCATCGGGGTTCAAGCGGTTGATGTGGTTGACGGCATCGCGGAGAAAGAACGGCTCGGTGAATTGGTCCAGGTGAATATCGCTGAGCTGCGCCACACGAAATCCGTCGAAGGCGGTGGGAAGGCCGGGGAGAAAAATGTCGCGCCGCGTGATTTCGATCCAATGCCGCTCGATCTCACCCGCATAAAGCGCCAGGCCAGCGGCGGCGCACGCGCTTGCGGTGAGGAAGCGGCGCCGCGTGATGTGCAGCTTGGGGAGAGGCTCCAACAATACCCAATTTTATCGTAACGATCTTCAATTCGATGGGGCGCGGATGGGGCAGATGGAAGTGATGCGGGCTACAGCAGAACCAGAATAGGTGTACCCGATGGCACGCCCTCTGAGTGGCTTTTTCATCAGGAAAAAGCCACCTTGAAGACTCTTGGTTTGGGCACGTGAATTCTGGTTCTGCTCTAAATCACACCTGGCTGACGCTGCCCAGACAGCGGCAGTTGCGCCGCTTGCGGGTGAGCCCGCCAACTTCCGCATCAGTCTGGAATCGAGCCGCCTTGGCGTCAATCGGGAACGCCGGCGAAGTATTGGGCGACCTGGAGCCAGTTGTCTACGCGGACGAAGCCGGTTGCGGTGAGGTTGTGAGGCGCCGTGTAGAGCAATCCCTGGCCCTCGAAGCGGAGCAGGTTCCTGGGCTGGTCGTCGATGAGGTAGTCGGCGCGGAGGATTCTCTTGTCGCCGCAGAAGACGTAATGCTTGGGCGGGATAAAGGGAAAGTGGCGCTGCAGCCAGCGGTATTTCGGGCCCAGCGAGTTGGGCACGGCCATGGCCTGCGTGGCGATGAAGATTTCAAAACGCGCGGAGAGATCTTTGAGAACCGGTTGCGCATCGGGCATCAGCGCGAGATCTTCAAAAAAGTCTTCGGCGTCGAAAAAGTCTCGGATCTGCTGCTGGCGGTCGAGGGGCGCGATCTCCCACAGGCCCTTGCCCGTAAGGTCATCCGGTTTCACGTCCTCGTCGAAGGTCTGGTTGTAGCGTCGCAGGTGTTCGGCGAGGGTGTCGGCCATGACCTCATCCATATCGACACAGATGCGCTGCACGGGAGTGCTCCTCAAAAACGAGTGATCAGTCGTCAGTGATCAGTTGTCAGTTATCAGTCTGTTCCGGCGGCTGGTGGCAGACTGGATTCCTGAGAAATTTTAGCAGCGCAGGGACGGCGTCTCGAATACGTTTCAAGAACCGGCATGCATACACCGGCAATCCCCTGCTGGCTCAAGCCGCTCTTTTTCAGCTCTTCTTGGGATCACGATTTGGTTCGCGCCGCCGGACGACCCTAGAACGAATATTTCACGGCAAACTGAATCAGCCGGGGATTGACCGAGGTCGAGGTAATATCGCCGAAGGTTCCATCCGTCACGCTCTGGTCCGGGGGGTTAAATTGCGCGTGGTTGAAGGCATTGAAGAATTCCACGCGCAGCTCCAGCTTCGATTCCCTGATGGCAAAATTCTTGGATAACGACAGGTCTGTATTGTTTTGGCCGGGGCCGAGAATGAAGCCCACGCTGGAGTTGCCATAGCCGGTAGCTTTCTGATTGGGAGGTAGTTCATCTCCGATCGCGGGCGGAGCGCAGAATGCCGCCGAGTTGAAATACCCGTTAAGCCTGGCTTCCACGCCTCCGGGCGTGCCTGCATTGCGCGGTCCCATCCCGGCACAGAATTGCGCGCGCGCGATGCCGGCATCACCGTATATGGAACCGCCGCGGTCGTCGGTGATGGTGATCGGCGAGCCGGACTGAATGATCGTCATACCGGAGACGCCCCATCCGCCCAGCAGCTTGCCTGTCAGTCCGGAGCCCTTCCATGGAAGATCCCATCCGTAGTTCACCGCCAGGCGCTGCGGACCCGATATCCACGGTCCATACTGCTGCCGGGCGTCGAGCGGATCGTTGCTGTTCATGGAGTTCACGCTGCCCGGAGGTCCCGGGCCTCCGCCGAGATTGGACAGCACCTTGCTGAATGCATAGGCAGCCTGCGCATGCAAGCCGTTGGAAGTCCGCTCTATAAGCGCGACCTGGAGAGCGTTGTACTTGGCGCTGCCCTGCGTCTGAGTAACGTTCAGTCCGTCGGCCGCGAGGCCCAGGTACGGCACGCGCAGCGAGGCGTTGTCTGCCGTGTTGGTTGTAAGTCCATACACGGGATTTGTGGGACTGGCCAGCGCCGGGTCATTGATATGGCGTCCGGAATCCATTAAGCGGACGGAATGCGCACCGGCGTATCCGGCAACCAGCGACAATCCAACTGGCAGCTGTTCTTGAATTTCCAGGTTCCATTTCTGGGTGAGCGGGGTGGAGAAGTTCTCATCCAGCATGCCCAGGGTCAGGTTGGAACTGGCTCCTGACTGGACATTGCGGTCCGGACCCCAACCATAAGCAGTCTGCGGAAAGGGCTGCGCAAAGCTGGCAAGAGAGTTTGCGGTACCAAACCCTCCGATCGGAACGGCGTAGGGCGCCTCGGCCGTGCTCTGTTGCACCAACGTCCCGGCGTCCGGACGGTCGTAAAACAGTCCGTAACCGGCACGCACCACCAGGCTGTTTCTGCTCCGTGGCTGCCAGGAGAGGCCCAGACGCGGGACGAAGTTGGTTGACGGCGCGCCGATGGGAAGTGGCGTATGGTTCGTACTGCGGGTTACGCACGTGTTGGGGGTCACGCACGCGGGCAGCGCCCCGCTGAAGTTGGAGGGCACCACGTAACCCAGATACGAGCCCCCACCCCCGGGTGGAAGCGCCGTCCAGGCTCCGGCCAGGCTGGGCCAGAAGTTCGTGAAATTGCCCGTGCTGTCGGAGGGAAGACCGAAATAGTCCCACCTCACTCCCGCATTCACCGTCAGGCGGCTGAGCAACTTGAAGTTGTCCTGAAGATATGCGGAGGCATCGCTGAAACGGTAGGCGTGAAAGATCCCGGCCGGGCCCGTGACATTGGCTGTGGGTCCACTGGGTCCGGAGCTGGCGAAAACATTGCTGGAAGAAGTCCCATTTGTATCGGTGGCCACTCCATTGACAAAGACCACCGGATTCGAGGCATTGCAATTGGCAGCGCCGGCAGGGCAGCCGGGGAGGCCCAGCAGAAAATCGGCAAAGCTCTGGAACGCGAGCGAGCCGATCGCGCTTCCCTTCGTATTGGTATTCCACTGTCTGCGTTCCAACTCGACTCCGAACCGGGTCAACTGATTGCCGTGCGTCCATGAGATCTGGTCCGCCCATTGATACTGGTTTATGCTGTTGTAATCCCAGAGGCCGCTGCCGCCGAAACTGAAGAGCCCCATAATGTAGAAGGAGTCGATCTGGTCGATCTTGGGGACCACCGAAGCAATGCCCACTTGGCTGTTCGTAAAGGGAACAAACGGCGTGTCCTCCAACAGGTTGTGCTGGCCGGAGATGCGCATCTCGTTGGTCAGCCGTGGGGTCAGCGCGGAATCCAGTTTGACGACTCCGTATAGATTCGCGGTCACAGTGGTCGAGAGAGTTCCCGGGAGGTTGCCAGGGCCGCCGGGGAAGTTGTTGGTTTGAGGGTCGTGCGAATAGAACAACCTCTCTATGAGCCTTTCTTTTGCGGTGAGTGCGTAATCGGTGTTGAAGAGAACCTGGTCTTCCTGGAACTTTGCGGGAATGCTGTAAGGCGTTTGCTGGAAGCCACCGTTGCTCGAACCGGGGATGGCATCAGCGCCGTTGGCGAGTTTCAGCTTCAGGTAATTGATCGCCACCGGATTGATATTCGATCCGTCGCAAGCTACCTGTACGCCGCCGATGGCCGTTAGATAGTGAGGATCGTATTGGCCATTCGCAAGTAGATTATTGTCGGGGCAAAACCTTGCCCCCACCGACTGCGGGAAGGATGCGCTCGAGCGGTCTCCCGCAGGGATGGGAGGCAGATACACGCCAGACGAGTATCCGCCATTGGCCAGTCCGTTACTTTGCCGCGTTCCCTGATAGGAAGAGAAAAAGAAAATCTTTCCTCTCCAGATGGGGCCTCCCAGCGCCGCTCCGAATTGATTTTGTTTCAGCACCGGCTCGGGATTGCCGTGGGCCTTGTTGAAGAACTCGTTCGCATTGAAGATATCGTTGCGGAGAAACTCGAAAAGCGCCCCGTGAAAGGCGCCGGTCCCCGACTTGGTCGTCACGCTGATGCTGGCGCCTGCATAGCGCTCCGGTCCGGCCGAGTAGCTCCAGGACTGCATGCTGTTTTCCGCAATGGCGTCGGGATTGGGAATGCCCGGCGCTTCGGGACCCATGGTTGAAGCCGACACAGGAGCTCCATCCATCAGGTAGCTGTTCGTGGAGCCGCTGCCCACCTGCACGCCTTGGGTGTTCATGCCAATGGCTGTGGCATTGCTCACCTGACTGGAGGCGCCGGGCGCCAGACCCGTTGTCTGCGTATAATTGCGGGTCGATAAAGGCAGATCCTTCACCGCGGGAGTGCCGGGTTGCGTCCCGGTCTCCCCCGTCGCGCTGCCATTCGCCGGAGCCTGCCATGGCACGATGACCACCTCGGCTTGCGAGCCCGGGCTTAGCGGCTGATTGATCACCAAGGCATCCCCAACGTGAACCGGGATGCCGCTGACCACGGTCGTCTTGTGTCCAGAGGCAGAAAACTTGACGGCGTAGCTGCCAGAGGGCAGCAGTTTAAACTCGTATGCGCCGTTTTTGTCTGTTGTTGTGTTGCGGACCTGGCCGGTCGCGGCCTCAACGGCAGTGACTGTTGCACCCGCAATCGCGTTCCCGCCGACGGCTGAAAGTTCGCCTGCGATGGCGCCCGTCTGGGCCGTTTGGGCAATGAGAATTGCAGGGCAATCTGTCCAGAGCAATCCGGAAAAAAGAAGAAAAAATAGACGTTTTATCACGGTCGAACTGAGCAAAATCTACCCTTTTCTTTAGTAAGGAAAATCGGTGTACTTCGACTGCCGTCCGGGGTTATGTTATGAAGTCTTAATTTGTTGACGATAAAGACATTCTAAAGGTTCCCAACCCGGATGAAAAGTATCCGTAGCGGTGTGGAGATACCGAAGGGTGGATTCCGGGATCTCTCGTCTTTGCTCTGAGTTATGACTCAATTGTGCGGGGTCAAAAACAGACAATGAAAACAAATGGTTTACGGCCTCCCAAAAAGCCCGAGAGCTTTTCACGGCGGACTTTCAGGTTGCTGACGCAGCGGACCGCAGCGAATCCGGAAGGACAGATTGAACGATCAGGCACCGGCGTGGCGGGGTTTGCGGACGGCGCGGCCGGTGCCGGGAACTGCTTCAGGCTGTGGAGCTTTGGGGGCGGGGGCCAGGGCCGGGTCCCAGTAGAGCAGGCGGCTGCAACTGTCGCAGGCGAGCAGCTCGCCCTCGCGGAGCTGGTTCCAGACTTGCGGGCGCACACCCATGCGGCAGCCGGTGCACTGCTGATTTTCGGCGCGGGCGATGCCGGTGCCGTTGCGAGCGGCGGCGATGCGGTCATAGCGCGCCAGCCAATCCGGATCGAGCGCCGCGCGCACAGCTTCGCGGCCGGCGCCGAGACCAATGAGTTCGGCGGCAAGCTCCTGCTGGCGGGCGGCAATGCGGCTGCGAACACCATCGAGCTCGGCGGCGAGCAGTTCCACTTTGGCACGGGACTGGGCGAGCGCGGCTTCCAGGGCTTCCGTGCGCTCCAGGCTCGCGTATTCTTCATTTTCCAGGCGGTCGGCTTCGGTGGATTCAAATTGAATCTCGTGCTCGATGGCTGCGGCCTGCGCGGGCGTGGTGACGGAGTCGATCTGGGCGCGGAAGCGGGCGGCCTTCTGGCGGTGGGCGTCGATCTCGCGCTCCAGGCGCGTGCGCAGCGACTCTTCGCGGTTGAGCGCGGCAGAAGCCTCGGCGGATTGGCGCTCGGCGGCGGCGAGCGCGGCCTCGGCTTGGGCGATTTCCGCGGGCAACGCGCGCAGTTCATGGTTCAGGCGGGCGCGGTCCAGCTCGATGGTCTGGAGCTTTACGAGGTTTTCAATCAGCGCTTGCATCGATGAGGAGAAGAATACGGCATTGGGGAACAGGGAACAAGGGACCAAGGCACGAGGGAAGAAGAAAGCGGGACTGAGGGATCTAAGGGAATAGAGAGTGGGGAGTGGATGCGGCACGGATGGCGTCAAAGAATTAGGGCGTCGTAATTTCGGCGTCAAGGAACCCTGCGAAAATGGTAGGCGGGCGAGGGATGGGCGTGGCGAAGGGGCGAGCTGGATTTTGGCGCAGGCATAGATGGCTTAAGTGGCTGGCGGGCGGGCTGCTGCTTGTGCTGATTGCGCTGGGCGTGGCGATCTCCGTGGCGCTGCACCACGCGGAGCCGATGCTGCGCGCCGCGATCGTCGAAAAGCTCGAAGAACGCTTTCATGCGCGTGTGGAGCTGGACAGCTTTCATGTTTCGCTGGTAGAAGGTTTGACGGCCGAGGGAAAGGGACTGCGCATCTGGCCGCCGGCGCAGGTGGTTGGCGTTACAGTTCCGGGCGCGAATGGGGTTACTGCGGCGAATTCGCCCGCGCCGCTGATTCAACTCGATGAGTTCCGGTTTCATGCGCCGCTCCGTTACAAGCCGGGCAAGCCGATCCGAATTTCGGTGGTGGAGCTGAAGGGGCTGGATGTGGACGTGCCGCCAAAGACGCACTTTACGCACGCGGCAACGGAGGGCGGGTCCAGTAGCGGGTCAGGTTCCGGCTTTGGTCTGCTCAATACGGGCGCGGCGCTGCTGCGCTTTGAGGTGGACAGCATCGAATGCAAGGGCGCGAAGCTGACGCTGGAAACCAGCAAGCCGGGAAAACTGCCGCTGGAGTTCGCCATTGCCCAGATGAAGCTGACCGATGTGAGCGCAGGCGGGCCGATGCACTTCGACGCGGAGCTGACCAATCCGCGGCCGCCGGGAACGATTGTGACTTCGGGCAGCATGGGGCCGTGGGCGGTGGACGATCCCGGCGAAACGCCGGTGGCAGGCGATTACCGCTTTGAGCACGCCGACCTGAGCGTCTTCAAGGGGATTGCGGGAATTCTGAGCTCGACAGGCAAGTACCAGGGCGTGCTGCGCGACCTGGTGGTGGACGGGCAGACGGACACGCCGGATTTCAAGCTGACGCACTTCGGCACGGCGCTGCCGCTGCACACCGAGTTTCACGCGCACGTGGACGGGACGAATGGCGATACGCTGGCTGCAGCCGGTGAACGCGACGCTTGGGCAGTCGCACTTTACCGCCGAGGGGCAGATTGTGCGGGTTCCGGCTGGAGCGCTGCCAGACGGCATAGCGCAGCCCGGCGGGCACGAGATTGCCCTGAAGGTGAATGTGGACCGGGGCCGAATCGAGGATTTTCTGCGTCTGGCAAGCAAGAGCGGGACGCCTCTGTTGACAGGCGCGCTGGCGCTGAAGACCACGCTCGAAATCCCGCCGGGAACGGCGCCGGTGCAAGAGCGAATGAAGCTCAACGGGAATTTTTCGCTCGAAGACGCCGCGTTTACGAGCGCTAAGATACAGGATGACGTCGGGCAGTTGAGTTTGCGCGGGCAGGGCGATGCAAAGGATGCAAAGCGCGGCGAGGGGACGGATGTTCGCTCGGCGATGCAGAGCGATTTCACGATGGCGGGCGGGGTGATTACGCTGCCCGATCTGAAATACACGGTGCCGGGAGCGGAGATCGACCTGAGCGGCACATATGGCGTCAGTGGCGGCGCGTTGAATTTTGCGGGCATGGCCAAAACGCAGGCCACGAGTTTCGGAGTTGGTGGGCGGCTGGAAGGGAATGCTGCTGAAGCCGGCTGACCGTTTGTTCAAGAAAGATGGAGCGGGCACGGAGGTTCCCATCCACATTGACGGCACGCCCGAGAGTCCAGAGTTCGGAATCGATTTCGACAGGATGAAGCACAGTTCTCCGGCGATTCCGGGACAAGAACCGTAGGGCCAAGCTTCTATCCCCACCCTAGCCGCAAGAGAAGGAACGCCGTGCCCGGCCCGGCCCAAAGGGCACCCCGGCGCCCCGGTGGGGCAGCCGGGGCAACCGGAATAGGGCGGGGTGGATTCCCAGCATATAGAAGAAATAGAACGGGGTGACCGCTATGCTTGCCGCGAGTCGCATGTTGAGAACGATGGCGAGTTGTGCAGTGAGCTTCGCGCTTGTGGCCGCCGCGATGGCATCAGGAGGGCAAACAGTGCCCGGTAAAACCGGGGCGGAAGCGAACAACGCGACTGAAGTCAATGAACTGAACTGGTGGAAGAACGCCGTCATCTACGAGGTGTACCCGCGCAGCTTTCAGGACACGAACGGTGACGGGATCGGCGACCTGAACGGGATCACCGAGCGGCTGGACTATCTGAAGGACCTGGGCGTGGATGCGATCTGGCTGACGCCCGTGTACCCTTCGCCGCACGTGGACTTCGGCTACGACATCTCAGATTACCGCGACATCGATCCGCAGTACGGCACGCTGGCTGACTTTGACCGGCTGGTGGCCGAGGCCGGCAAGCGCCACATCCGCGTGATTATGGATATGGTGATGAACCATACCTCGGATCAGCACGAGTGGTTCATTCAGTCGCGGTCGTCGCGCGACAATCCTTATCGCGACTGGTATTGCTGGCACGATGGCAAAGGCGAAACCGCGACCAGCAAAGGCGAGCCGCCCGAACAACTGGCAGTCGTTGTTTGGCCACTCCGCGTGGCAGTGGGATGAAAAGACGCGGCAGTACTACTACCACAAGTTCTATATCCAGCAGCCGGACCTGAATTGGTACAACCCCAAGGTGCATGAGGCGTTCAAGGAGATCATAGCGTTCTGGCTGAAGCGCGGGGTGGGCGGGTTCCGGTTCGACGCAATTACGACGCTCTTTGAGGATCCGAGCCTTGCCGACGAGGGCGTGGTGCTCGACAAGAACGGCAAGCCGGTGATCAACGCCTATGGCGACCCCCAACTGGACAGCTCAAAGACCGACAACCAGCCGGGGCTTCACGCGGTGGTGAAGGAGATGCGAGCGGAGGCGGACAAATTCGATACCACGAAGTTTCCGGGCACGCGCGTGCTGATCGGCGAAACGTATATGCCGAATATCGGCGAGCTGATGAAGATGTACGGAACGCCGCAGAAGCCGGAGTTTGAGCTGCCGATGGACACGCAGGTGGGCATGATCAACAAGCTGGACGTGACGGTGTTCCGGCAGAAGCTGATCGACGCGGAAACGCGTCTCAGCGCCAATATTCCGCTGCTGCTTTTCGATAATCACGACAATCCGCGGCTCGATATGCGCTATGGCGACGGCGTGCACGATACGGATATCGAACGTGTGATTGCGACGGTTCTGTTTGCGAGCCGAGGCGCGGCGCTGTTCTATTACGGCGACGAGATCGGGATGAAGACCACCCCGCCGAAGCGCAAAGAGGACGTGAAGGATCCGATCGGCATCACGGGCTGGCCCAAAGAGAAAGGCCGCGACGGCGAGCGCACGCCGATGCAGTGGGACGCGAGCGCGAACGCGGCGTTCACCACCGGGACACCGTGGCTGCCTGTGCCGCCGAGCGCGGCGACGATCAATGTGAAGGCCGAGGAGGGCGATCCGAACTCGCTGTTGTCGTGGTACAAGGCGCTGATCCGGCTCAAAAAGACCGTACCGGCCTTTGAGAACGGCGCCAACATCATGCTGGACACCGAAAACACGAAGGTGTTGAGCTGGATGCGGCAGGCGCGGGGCGCGCCCCAAGTGGTGGTGAGCGTCAACTTTACGGCCGAGCCGCAGACGGTGAACCTGACGATTGGCGGGGCGGGCATGCAGGCGCAGAAACTGAGGACGCTCTTGAAGACGCCGGGCGCGGCAGACCCGGTTGCGCTGAACCGTATCGTGCTGGGGCCGTACGGGGTGTATATCGGCGAAGTGAGGTAAGGGGATCTGACGATTCGCGGCCTCAGGAACTGGCGGTTCGCCGCTTGCGCGTAGACTGGGTTCGGGGCCCCGAAATAGCAAAGCTTGAAGTATCAAAGCTTGAAGGATTGGCTATGAGATTCCCCCCAAGGCAAGTTTTTCCGGAAAAGCACCGGCAGCACTATCGCGATACCCGCTTCGCCCTGCGGCTTTCATTGAGCGTCGGCATCCTGATGCTCGCCGGAAAGATGACCGCTTACCTGCTCACCGGATCGTCGGCGATCTTTTCCGACGCTGCCGAATCCGTGGTGCACGTGGTGGTTGTGGCGTTTGCAGCCTTCAGCCTGTGGTTAAGCACACGGCCGGCCGCGCCGCAGTTCCAGTACGGATACGAGAGAATCACATTCTTCTCCGCGGGCTTTGAAGGCGCCATGATCGTGCTGGCAGCGGGAACCATCGTGGTGACGACGACGGAAAAGTGGAGGCATGGCCTTGCCTTGGAGGATTTGGGATTCGGAGTTGAGCTGATCCTGGCCGCCGGTGTGCTGAACGCAGCCCTGGGTTGGTATTTGCTGCGGATTGGCCGGCGGAATCACTCGCTGATTCTCGAGGCCGACGGAAAACACGTCCTGACAGACAGTTGGACCAGCTTCGGTGTGGTTGCCGGCCTCGTGCTGGTGATGACGACGGGATGGAGACCGTTCGACCCATTGGTGGCGTACGGAGTAGCGGCGAACATTCTGTGGACGGGCGGACGGCTGATTTGGCAATCGATGAAGGGATTGCTCGATTACTCCGACCCAAACGTCGGCCACCAGATCCGCGCGCGGCTCGACGCCATCTGCGAAGAACTGGGCCTCCAATACCACGGGGTGCGCTTCCGCACCACCGGCTATCGCCAGATTATTGAGGCTCATCTGTTGTTTCCAAACAGCATAGGGCTGGGCGAAGCTCACCGGCTCGCGACTCTGGTGGAAGAACGCCTAACGCTCGACTTGGGAATGCCCGCGGAGGTAACGACGCACCTGGAATCGCTCGAGGATCACGCCCAGGTTCACCACGCGGAGCACTACACCGGCCGGCCCGATTAGAACATTTCTCCTTCTGCTCTATCCCAGAGCCGGTGCACTCAAGTTGCGATTTTCTCAACGACTCGCAACCTGGCACGATGTCGCAAGGGCTATATCTGAAGGAGAAATGCCGCAGAGCCGGTTTGCCGGGCCCGAGACGGAAAATTTGCAATTCAGGCGCAAATTGGGAGGTGCGGTACACTTAAGTCATCGCTTTTCCCCGGCCGCTGTTCCTTATAGGGAGTCTTTCGTCTAAGTTAATGGTGATTTCTTCGTAACGAAGCCCCTTATTTCTGGATTTATATGAACTTCGGGGTGGAGGGGCATCTGTACCGCAACAAAACAAATGAGCGCGGTGGGCTGCGTGGCCCGCGCCGTCGTGGCGGGCTTTGCGCCCGGTTAGTGGTGTTGGCGGCGGCGTTCGCGGTTACGGCCTGCGCGTGGGCGCAGCAAGGCGCGCAAGAGGGCGCGCTACCGTCCGCGCCGGATCCCGGTCCGCCCGCACCCATGAGCGGCAGCATTCACGGCGTGGTAACGAGCGATGACGGGAGTGTATACGAGGGGGCTCGCGTGGAGCTGGAGCTCAGCCACGACGATGATCCAGCCACGGCGACCCAGCAGACGGACAGCGGCGGCGCATTCAGCTTTGCGAATCTGCCTGCGGGAGAGTTCAAGCTCACCATCTCCTCGAACGGCTTCGTGACCCAGTCGATTTCCGGCGTGCTGCACGCTGGCGAGGCGTTCGATGCGCGCACTATCGTGTTGCCGGTCGCAGCCACGACGAGTGTGGTGGAGGTATCGGCCGAGTCGCAGATTGAACTTGCGCAGGTGCAGCTCAACCTGGAAGAAAAGCAGCGGGTGCTCGGCGTGCTTCCGAACTACTACGTCAGCTACGATCCCAATGCGGTCCCGCTCACTTCGCGGCAGAAATACCAGCTAGCCTGGAGGACGTCCGTCGATCCTATGACGTGGTTGGTAGTGGGCGCCTTTGCGGGTATGGAGCAGGCGACTAATACCTTTGCCGGATATGGCCAGGGCGCGCAGGGTTTCGGCAAACGATTCGGCGCGAATTATGCCGACGGCTTTACCGGCAACATGATCGGCGGCGCGATTCTGCCCGCGCTGTTCAAGCAGGACCCGCGGTACTTTTACAAGGGGACGGGGAGCGTGCGGTCGCGAGCGATGTTCGCCATTGCGAATTCGGTCATCTGCAAAGGCGATAACGGGCGATGGCAGCCGAACTACTCCGCGATTCTAGGCGGGCTGGCGGCCGGCGGCATCTCAAACCTCTACTACCCGGCCAGCGACCGCAGCGGCGTAGAGCTGACCTTTGAGAATGCGCTCATCGGCACCGCGGAAGGCGCGGTGCAGAACCTGTTTCAGGAGTTTGTGGTGCGCAGGCTGACGCCCAGGCTCCCTCATTACGGAGCGGGGACGCCGTAAGAATTGCCTTCATCCGGCAATCGTTTCGACCAGCCGGTTCATTTTCTCTTCCTGCCGTTCGATAGACTCCACCAGCTTGAATTGCGTGCGGCAGCGGTCGAGGTTGTGGCCCTCGCGATGCACTTTGAAGTAGGTGTCGCCGGCCAGATAGTCGGCAAGAAAGCGAATGCCGATCTCGAACGTGATGAGCTTGCCCGAGAAGGCGAGATACCTCTTTTCCGCCGCGGTCAGGAACCCGTCCGCTGCATCAAGATAGCCGCGGACGAGCGCTTCGAAGAGCGGAAATTGCATGGTCACTTTGGATAGATCCTGCTCGTCTTCTGCGGCGGGACTTGTGGTGGTGCGCACCATGTCGCCGAAATCGTAAAGCGCCAGCCCAGGCATCACGGTGTCGAGGTCGATGACGCAGATGCCTTCTCCGGTTGCATCGTCGAGCATCACATTGTTGAACTTGGTGTCGTTGTGGGTGATGCGCTCGGGCAGGTTTGCCTCAAGCAGAACGCCGGCGATGGGTTGGCGCGCGAGGGCGAATTCAATCTCCGGCCTGGCCAGAATGGCGCGGCCCTTCACGTCGGAAGCGATTGCCTGCTCCAATGCGGCCATGCGCTTGGGCGTGTGGTGAAAATCGGGGATGGTATCGTGCAGGCGCGGCGCGGGCAGGTTGGCAAGCTGCTGCTGGAAGCGGCCGAACGCGCGGGCCGCCTGGAACGCCTGCCCGGCTGACGTGGCTGCCTCATAGGTGTGCGCACGATCGATGAAATGAAAAGCGCGCCAGGTTTCTCCCTCCGCATCCACGTGCCAGTTGCGCCCGTCGAGCGCCGGAACCAGTTTGAGCACGCGGCGGGCAGCGTCGGGCTCGCCGGCTGCCTGCGCGCCCAGGTGCGCCGTCACGCGCTGGATATTCTGCATCACGGCGGCGGGATTGCGGAAGACATTGCGATTAATGTGCTGCAAGACGTAGCGCATGGGCGCGCCCGCCCCATGGCACTCCACGCGGTAGGTATCGTTGATGTGGCCGGTCCCATGTGGCGCGATTTCGGCAACTTCACCGTGGAACTGAAATTGGGTTGCCACGGCGCGCGGATCGCGCGGGACGAGATCGGTTTCGGTCATGGCCAGAGCTTTTCGGGATAGATGCCGTCGGCAATAAGGCGGCGGATGCTTTCGATAACGCGCGGGCGGTCTTCGCGATAGGTGACGCCGAACCAGGAATCGCGCGTATGCAGCACCTTGACCCGCGCCTCGCCAGCCCGAACCAACTCGCCAACCGTGTTAGGAATGTAGCACTCCGCTTTTAGGTCGGATGCATTGCCTTCAAGGAATTTCTCGAAGCGCTCGCGCAGTTGATCGAAGACGCGAGGCGTGAATCCCCACATGTTCAGCGAGACCGGCTCGTCCCCGGTCAGCTTCGTTACTGTGCCGTCCGGCGCGGTGTTGCGTGCATGGCCGTCGTCGGGCTCGACCTTTGTGAGTTCGACGATGCTCTCAAGGATGTCGCCCTCTCCAACCCGGCACACACCGCGCGCCACTGACCCGAACTCAGAAAGCGTATTGCGCAGAACGAAGCCAACCATAGCGTAATGGGGTGATCCGGAGGTGAGGTGCCGTGCCAGCTCGCGATAACCATCCGCGCCGTAGAAGTCGTCGGCATTGATCGCCGCGAACGGCTCGTGGATGGCATCGGCAGCCAGCATGATCGCTTGCGTGGTGCCCCACGGCTTGGTGCGGCCTGCGGGCACGGTAAAGCGCGGCGGAATATCGTCGAGCGATTGAAACACGTATTCGACGGCAACGCGCTTTTCAAACCGCGCGCCAATGGTTTCGCGGAAGGCCTTTTCGATGTCCTTGCGGATGATGAAGACGAGCTTGCCAAAGCCGGCGCGCAGCGCGTCAAAAATGGAGTAATCGATGATGGTTTCGCCGGCGGGGCCGACGGGGTCGATTTGCTTGAGGCCGCCGTAGCGGCTGCCCATGCCGGCGGCGAGAACGAGGAGGGTGGGAGAAGATGCTGTGTCCATAAAACTTCCCTTCGGCGAGTCGATTCAATCGAATGGTACAACATGGGGCATCGGCGGCGCCGCTTGTAAATACCAACCGATTTAGACTGTTGCAAGCACACCTGTGATACCGTCGCACCCACCAAACGAGGATCGCGCCATGACCGAAATCGACGAGAAAGAGCTGCAACAGCAATTGGCCAGCGACAACTACGCGGGAGTCTGCCCCTGATGGCCTGCAACCGCACACAAATGCCAGCAGCTGCCCTGCCGGGATTCGCCAGCGCGCTAACTGCTTGTGGCCCAGATGATGTTGCGAGTATAGAATTACCGTAATTCCGCGTGGTTTAAACCATTGCTTGGGGGCTTCGATGAGTTCGGACCTTTGGATCGGAACGCTCGTCTCCATTCCCGTGTCAATCGTCGCAGCACTTGTGGTGCCGCCGATCCAGAGATGGTTGGATAAACGGGGAGAGAAATCCCACGCAAAGAGGCGGGAAAGAATACGAGACGAATATAACGAGGTGCTCCATTACGCACTCCGCACTGATTTGCTGCTCGGGCGAATGCTCGTCACGCTGATTCAGCTGGCGGAAACAATTTTTGTGTTTGTATTGTGGGTTTGGGTGCGCCCGATATTGGATGATGTATTCGGTTTATTCCCGCCGAGGCACCTGTCGGTGTCTGATCACCTCCGTTCCATAATTATCATTTGTTTCACTGTTTTCCTTTCGACAATGCTCGCATTCATGACTGTTGGGGCTGTCATGTTCATCAAGAGCGCGGTGAGGTGGGTTAATGTCTTCTTGAACGTTAAGTATGTCCAGACGTATATAAAGAGCATCCCGGACGATATAAGGGACAAAGAGATCGAGAAGGTAGTGATGTATGTGGCGCGTGAGCGTGCTCTTCCGACGGATGCTCTAAGGCGACTCTGCCGCGAACTAGAATCAAAGGAATCGCAGCCGCCGGGAGAGGGTGCTAAGCAAAATGACAACCAGCTGGCTAGTGGAAATTGAAAATGGTTGAAATTGCCGAAAAGGAATTATGCAGCAGTTTGCCATCGACAACTACGAGGGAATCTGCCCTGAGGCGTGCGATGGAAGCCGCCAATCGCGGGCATGTGACGTCGTACGGCGACGACCCCTGGACGGCCAAGGCGGCGGACGCGTTGCGCGGCCTCGCGTGTTTGACTGGTTGCCGGAAAGGTGAAAGCAATCATGAGCTATATTCTGGCGCTGGACCAGGGGACGACGAGTTCGCGGGCGATTCTATTCGATGAGGGCGGCGCGATTGCCGCCGTGGCGCAGCATGAGTTCCAGCAGTTCTATCCGCAGGCGGGATGGGTGGAGCACGACCCAACGGAGATACTGACCAGCCAGATGAGTTGCGCGGTGGAGGCTCTGGCGAAGGCGGGCGCGCGGCCACGCGATTCCGGGGCCCCCGCGGACAGGTCCTCGTCCGTGGGGTGGAGGGACGTGGCGGCGATCGGCATTACGAACCAGCGCGAGACTGTGATTGTGTGGGAGCGGGCGACGGGCAAGGCGATTCATCCGGCGATTGTGTGGCAGGACCGGCGGACAGCTCCGCTGTGTGAACTTTTGGAGCAGAGTGGTGCTGCGGAGGAAGTTTCGTCGAAGACCGGCCTGGTGCTGGATCCGTATTTTTCGGCAACGAAGGTTGGTTGGATTCTGGATCACGTGGAGGGCGCGCGGGCGCGCGCCGAGCGCGGCGAGCTGGCCTTCGGCACCGTGGATAGCTGGCTTGTGTGGCATCTGACTGGTGGACACAAGCATGTGACGGATGTGACGAATGCGTCGCGGACGCTGCTCTTCAACATCGCGAAAGGCGAGTGGGACGCGGAGATGCTCCGCATCTTTGACGTTCCGGAGTCCATGCTGCCTGAAGTGAAGTGGTCGAGCGAGCGCGTGGGCGAGGTGACGGCGACGCTGGGCCCGGTTTCGAGTCTCGCCGGCGTGGCGATTGCCGGCATCGCCGGCGACCAGCAGGCGGCGCTCTTCGGGCAGTTGTGCTGGAACGCGGGCGAGGCCAAGAACACCTACGGGACAGGATGCTTTCTTCTGCAGAACATTGGCACGGAGTTTATGCGGTCACGGCACAAGCTGATTACGACTGTGGCTGCGAGCGCGCAGAAGCGCCTGGAGTACGCGCTCGAAGGAAGCATTTTTATCGGCGGCGCGGTGGTGCAGTGGCTGCGCGACAATTTGAAGCTGATTGACGCGTCGGGCGAAGTGGAGGCGCTGGCGGCGAGCGTGCCGGACACGGGTGGAGTGGTGTTTGTGCCGGCGTTTGTGGGCATGGGCGCGCCGCACTGGGACGCACACGCTGCCGGAATGCTGATCGGGTTGCGCCGCGACACCGGGCCGGGACACATTGCGCGGGCGGCTCTCGAAGCCATCGCGTTCCAGGTGGCCGACGTACTGGAGGCCGTGCACAGCGAGACCGGCGCGCCGCTCAAGGAGCTGCGCGTAGATGGCGGCGCGGCGGTGAACGATCTGCTCATGCAGTTCCAGGCCGATGTGCTCGGCGTTCCGGTGGTGCGGCCACGGGTGACGGAGACGACGGCGCTGGGCGCGGCGTATCTTGCGGGGCTGGCGACGGGGTTCTGGGCGAGCGCTGACGCATTGCGCACGGAGCGGAAGGGCGATGTGCGTTTCGAGCCGAAGATGGCGGCGGGGGAGCGGGCCGAACGGCGCGGGCGCTGGCAGAAGGCAGTGGAGCGGGCAAAAGCGTGGAGCGCGTAAAGACAGCTTTCAGCTATCGGCCGGAATGGTTGTGTTGGCGCGAACCTGCGCCGACAAAAGTGTGAGATCCCTTCTGTCTTGATGAATGATGGGCGAATGCGTCGAGAACAGCTTGCATTTCGATAAGGAGCTTGTCGGCCATCTGCCGCGTGAAGCCGTGGCGGATAAGGATGCGCTGGATGACGAGATCTTCACGGTTGGGCGGCATGGAGTAGGCAGGAACCAACCAGCCTCGCTCGCGCAAGCGATCGGCGAAATCGTAGAGGGTGAAGCTTGAGGATTGCGGATCTTTCAACTCCCAGCAGAGTCCGGGGATTCCGCCATGGCCGTCGTAAATGATTCTGAAGGGCCCGAGCCCGGCGATCTTCTTTGCGAGGTACTGGCCCAGGGCATAACATTCGGTTTGGATTTTGCGATAACCTTCTTTGCCAAGGCGCAGGAAGTTGAAGTACTGGCAGATAATTTCTCCGCCGGGGCGCGAGAAGTTGAGCGCGAATGTGGGCATGTTGCCGCCGAGGTAATTCACGTCGAAGATCAGCTCCTCGGGAAGGTCGTGCTTCTCGCGCCAAAGCGCCCAGCCGACGCCCAGCGGGGCCAGACCAAACTTATGGCCGGAGGCATTGATGGATTTCACGCGGGGCAGGCGGAAGTCCCAGAGGAGGTCCGGCTGGGTGAAGGGCGCCAGAAAGGCGCCGCTGGCCCCATCGACGTGGATGGGTATGTCGAGCCCCGTCTCGGCATGCAATTTGTCGAGGGCCACACTGATCTGGTGGACCGGCTCAAACTGGAGGGTGAAGGTGACGCCGAGGGTGACGATGACGCCGATGGTGTTTTCGTCGCAGCGCTTGACGACCTCTTCCGGGGTGAGCAGGAAACGGCCGCCTTCCATTGGGACCTCGCGGATTTCCACGTCGAAGTAGCGGCAGAATTTGTGCCAGCAGACCTGGACGGGACCCATCACAAGATTGGGGCTGCCGGTTGGTTTCCCTTTGGCGAGGCGGCGCTTCCGCCAGTTCCACTTGAGGGCGAGTCCACCGAGCATGGCCGCTTCACTGGAGCCGGTGGTGGAGCAACCGATGGTACTGGCAGCCTCAGGTGAATTCCAGAGATCGGCGAGCATGTGGACGCACCGCTCTTCGATGGCCGCGGTCTGCGGGTATTCATCCTTATCGATCATGTTTTTGTCGGCGGACTCGTCCATGAGCTGCTGGACTTCAGATTCGATCCAGGTGGTGCAGAACGTGGCGAGATTTTGCTGGGAGTTTCCGTCGAGGATGAGCTGATCGTGGATGGTCTGGTAGACGGCTTGCGGGTCGCTCCTGCGATTGGGGAAAACGTAGGTCTGGGCCCTCGCGTCGTGGACTTCGGACTCGATTTGACTTGTAGGGGCAGCTTTGAGTTTTTCGGTGTTGTGAAGGGCCATGGTTCCTCCCGCCTGTCTGGAATTCGCAGTGTAATTGCTGGTGGCCGAAACTGGGAAGGCGGCCCGGAGCCGGCAGCCTGTAGCCGGTAGCCTCGAGCCACTGGCGAGGCAGCGAGCTGCGAAGTTCGCGGGTCAGCGAGTTGGCAAGCTGGCGGGTGTTTACTGGTTGGTACTGTTACCTGTGGAAAAATGCGCAACGACCACCCCTGCCCCTATATGCCATACCTCCATATCTGGAAACAAAGGGATTATGGGCCGGATATATACTAGGGACTACGGGGCTGCAAAGCCCAAGGATTTTCCGTCTGTTCCCGATCTCCCCCCTGGAGCCTAAGACAAGCTTAGGGAATTTGCGGAATCAATCTGCAGTGAAAAAACTCCATTAAGTCCTTTGGATTTGGGTGGCGCGAGAAATGGGCTCTTGACTTCCGAAATCGATCCCAGTTGCCTCTCAGTCGATTCTCCACAGTTCATACCGGTCGTTCTCACTTTCGCCGAATCCCCACATCCAGAAGGTGCCTCGGTTGTTGTAGAGGCCAATTCCAGCTCCCACGGTCCTTCCGAAGCGATACTTGTGGGTTACTGCCTCCACCAACGTATGGTGGGGAAACCGCGCCCGTACAATGTCCCTCCCGGCCTCCTCGGACAGGCCCACGACCAGGAGATCTCCGGGCATTGGCTGCGGGCCGCCTAGATATGTGAGCGTTGCCCCGGCCAGCGGCGCGTACCAATACGCTGAGTATTGTTGCCCGAACCACACCTTTTGGCCTGCTGCAACGTGGGGTTGTATCAAGGCATAGATGGCATCCCGGCCAAATTCCGCAAACTCTGCGTCCGCGCGAAGGATCAGAAGAGAATATCCGGTACTGGCAACAATCAATGCGATGGCCGCAGCTCGAGTGAACCGGACCGGGAATCCTTCCATCAACCGAAAACATAGCAGGATGACGGCGGGCATACATGGAAGCAGGAACTTCGGCGGGAGTTGATTGTAGTAGACGATGGGAAGAGGTATCAGAATCCAGAGCATCAGGGACAGGCGGGTATGTTCGGCGCGGGCGAATGCCTCGTAAAGCAAGTCGGCGATCATACCCAGCCCGATTACCGAAAGGAATGCGACGAGCGGATGGTCTGGGTGCATGATCCAGGTGGCGGCTGCCGCCACGGAAAGGATGATTATGACGCGCCATGGTCCGATCTTCAGACGATTCACGAGCCAGCAGATGCCCAGCGGTATGGGAAACACGAGGTATAGCAGGTAGGCACGAAGATTGTACCCAATATTCTGGATCCCCGTGACGGAGGAAGGGGGATTGATGGCCAGATTATGCTCGCGGGTGATGGCGATGATTGCGAACAGTAAAACGGAGCCCGCGAAAACCGGCGTCCAAAGCCAATACTTCCGCCTTATCTGCGCCAGAATCTCTTTGGGATGGATGCTTTCCAGCAGAAAAAATGCCGCGAGAGGTAGCAGAAGCGCGAGGTGTGCCCGTGCAAAGCCTGCGAGGCCCAGCGCTATAGCGGCCGCCGCGCCCTGGCCCCACTTCTGCTGGGCCTTCCATGCCGCAAGACGCTCCATTGCCACCAGCGCGATGGCCGTCGCAAGGATATCGGGCATAGCGGTGCTGGCCATGGACATAAATGGCGCGATGGCCACCAGAAGCAATGCACCGGCAGTTGCGTGGGCCCGATCCCATCCCAGCCGAAGGACCAGGGAAGTCATCGCCACCACTGCAATCCAGACCAGCACCAGTTGTGTCAGGTGCGCCATCCACTCGTGGGCGCCGCCCAGAACTGTCGGCACGAGCACGTAGCCCATAAGGGCGTTCCCAGGCGTCAAAAGGTAGGCTTTTTTGCAGCTATCAGGGAAGCTCATGACCCAACATTCATCGAAATCCATCGGGTGCGTCGGGTGCTGGAGGATCTGCCGCGCCATGGTGAGGAAGTGCGGATCGTCGATGAGAAAGGGCTTATTCAGGAATGGCAGAAGGCAAACGGTGGCGAGCAGCAACGCAGGCCACGCGCAGGCCAGCACAGCGGCCGCTGAAATCGGCTTGGCTGCGCCGCGATCCATCGTGACCTCCGTCCCTATGTTGATCTCCGTGGCTTCTGCCTTCATGATTTGCCATCGCATGCAATGGCGCGGCAACCGACTGGCTCTCAATCTATTCTCCAGAGTTCATATCGGTCGATCTTACTGTCACCAAACCCCCACAGCCATTGCCCGTCATACATTCTTCCGAACCGTTGTTTCTGAGATATCGCTTCCACTAATGTTCGATGAGGGAAACGCTCCAGCGGCGAATGTTCTTCCCCGCCCCCGAAGAAGCCCACCACCAACAAATCTCCAGGCTTTGGCTGAGGGCCACCCGGATACGGAGTAAGTGTCGCCCCTGCCAGGGGCGCATACCAATAAGCCCATTCCTGCTGGCCGTACCAGACTTTTTCACCTGCCGCAACGTGTGGCGAAATCAAACGATACATGGCGTACCGGCCGAACTCCGCAGACCCCGCGTCGGAGTGAAGGATGAGAAGAGAGTAGCCCGTGCCGGCGGCGATCAAGGCAACGGCTGCGATGCGGACAACGCGGGCGGAAAAAACTTCGGCCAACCGGAAGCAAATGAGAATTACGGCGGCCATGCAGGGGAGCAGGTACCTTATCGGAAGATGAATATAGTACGCGGTGGGAAGAGGAATCAGAATCCAGAGGACCAGGAAGAGACCGAATTGATCGCGCCTCTTCCATGCTTCGAAAAACAGGCTGACCAGCGCAAAGCAGACAAGAATCGCCGAGAACAGGAGAAATGGTTGAACCCAACGCAGCAGGAGCGAGTGGATGAGGATCCCCACCACGAGAATGATGAAAACGAGACGCAAGCGTCGGGTCCTAAAACGGTTCGCCAGCCAGCAGGCGGCCAGGGGCAGAGGAAACGCGAGGTACAGCAGGTAGGAAACAAGATTACGGACTATATACCGCGACCCCACTACAAGCGGAGGGGGGTTGATGGCCAGGTTGTGCTCGCGGACAGCGAGGATAATTGCCAACAGTAAACCAGAAGCCTGCAAAGACCGGGGCCCAAAGCCATAATTTCCGGCGGATCTGCGCCAGAATCTCCCTGGGACGGGTGCTCTCCGTCAGGAAGAATGCCGCGAGCGGAAGAAGAAGCGCAAGGTGCGGCCGTGCAAAGCCCGCGAGGCCCAGCGCGATAGCAGCTGCCACGCCCTGGCCCCACTTCCGCTCGGCTTTCCACGCAGCAAGACGTTCCATTGCCACCAGTGCGACGGCGGCCGCGAGGAGATCGGGCATCGCGTTGCTGGCCATGGGGAGGAAAGGAGGGATGGCGACCAGAAGCAGAGCGCCGGCGATTGCGTGCTGACGGCTCCATCCGAACCGAAAGATCAGCGAAGTCATCGCCAGGACCGCAATGCAGACGAGCACCAGTTGCGTTACATGCGCCATCCACTCGTGGGCGCCGCCCAAAACTGTTGGCACGAGCACATACCCCATCAGCGCGTTTCCTGGCGTCAATGCGTAGGCTTTTGTGCAATTGGGAGTGGTATCCCAGCAAATGTCGAAATCCATCGGATGCATGGGATGCTTGACGATCTACCGCGCCATTGTGAGGAAATGAGGATCGTCGATGGTGAAAGGCTTGTTCAGGTATGGAAGAAGACAAACGGTGGCGAGAAGCAAGGCCGGCCACGCGCAGGCCAGCACAGCGGCTGCCGAAACCGTCCGGGGCGTCTCGCGGGCTGTCGTGGTTTCCGTTTCCATGTTGATCCCAGCGGATTTCATCTTCATGCTTTACCTTCGCATGCAATCGAGCGGCGGCTGAACAAAAGGTCGAAATAACCTGAATCGCTCATGACGGACGGCATCCCCTGCGACAGCTTTCCTCGCGGATGGACGAGATAAATCTTAAAGTCCCGCTCGACAAAAAAGTCGATCAGCTTCGATGGGTCGAATCCCAGGTCGCGCATCGCTGAGGGCATGTACTCAAGAACGACGGTGACGTCGGGATTCCGCCGCAAGGTCTCCTGCATGCCCTGGCACACTGCCAGTTCGTATCCTTGAACGTCGATTTTGACAAAGGAGACACGCTCCGGCTTACCCGCGAGAAAGCTGTCCACGCTTACCAAAGCTGCGCTGACTGCCCTCGACCCCGGATGTGCCGAGCGGAACTGTTCCGTGACCACCCGGTGATCCGCGTGGTGGCGATCGTTGATCCAAAGATCAATGGTCCCGTTCTCAGCGCCGACAGCGCATTGCGTCGCGACGATTTTGCCTGCGAATTCACGCTGAAGCGCGGTCTGCTCGAGAATCCTGAAGTTGAAAGGCTCAGGCTCAAAGGCATAAACCTTGCGGCCGGGTTCTATGGCCCGCGCCAGAACGGCGGCCGTGTAGCCGATGTTCGCGCCAATATCCAGGACATTTCCTCCTCTGACGAGAGGATAGGACCGCACCAGGTCCCGCAGATCGTCTTCGATGTAGCGTTTGTAGAGGAAGTAGGCGGACTTGAACAACCGGCGGCCCAGGGAGGTCTCCAGAAACCCAGTTCGCCTCACCAGAGAGTACACGCGCACGAATGGGTTTCCCTGTTCAGTTGATAGACTCATCCGCTTATCCTGCACAATTGTATCGCGAGATCGCCTGGCGGCTGGGTCCGGCCCCTGCGCAACCTGATAGACTCTGCATGATTCGGGTTTACTGAGCTCGCGTCACGAATGCCGGCCGTGCTAGAGCAAGGATGGCCTCTAGGAGCAACAGCATGAAGAGTATGCTGCGTTTCTTCTGGTCCCCCATCAACGCAATTAGCCGATGAAAAAGAGTTTTGAGGCAGCCTTGACGCACATGCGAAGGAGCAGGCTTCCATCGGCAAACCGGTTGATATTCGTGGAACCGTAAACCCGTTGTCGGTATCGAACGGGAATGTCGGTGATCTTTAAGTTGAGCTTTGCTGCGCCGAACAGGAGGTCAAAATCGCCGAACGGGTCGAAGTCGCCAAAGTACGCTCGTCCTGCGGCAAGCTTCAGGTATGTCTCGCGCCATAAGACCTTCGTTCCACAGAGACTGTCCTTCACGGGTTGGCCCATGAGCTTGCTCAAAAGGAGCGCAAAGAATTTGTTCCCCCAGAGATTCAGGAATCGCATCGCCCGGGGATCCATGGTGTAGACCAACCGGCAACCGTTAATGAAGTCACCCTTCCCGTTCACAAGGGCTTCATAGAAGTCGACCAGGTCTTCCGGAGCGACACTCACGTCGGCGTCCAGAACCATCAGAATGTCGCCTGTCGCCTTAGCGAAGCCCAACCGGACAGCGTCCCCTTTGCCTCGTCCTTCCTGCTCAAAGACCTTGATGTCCCTGCCGGTATCGCCGCCTGCCGCAACCCGGCGGCACTCATCAAGCGTATTGTCTCTGGAGTGGCCCTCGACAAAGATCAGCTCGGTGTGCGAGCCCATGAGCGGTAGCCGGTCGGCAATTTGTTGAATATTGCCTGCCTCGTTGCGACAGGGAAAAATCACAGAGACAGACGGCGTGGGGCGGTCCGCAATCAACCGCATCGGACGCGCCACCGCCCAGTTCGTAAGTGCAAATTGGCGGATCAGCGGCAACGGCGCCAGAAAACGATTAGCGAACGGGGTCAGCAGCGGGACGTGTTTGGGCAGGAGGATATGAGGGCGAGTCTGCAGAATCTCAAAATCGGCGAGATAGAGCAGGTTGGCTAGATCTTCCTTCGTCGTCCAGTTCAGAATTGGGAGCGGGTACTTAAGCCCGGTCCTCTCCGCAACTGCGAGGAGCGGCTGCCACAGCAGGCTATACCAATGAATGATAATCCGCGTCTGTGCGTGACAAGCGCAACGGAGACGCTCAAATACCAGGCGGATGTCGTAGAGAAATCCCACCAGATCTGAAAGGATGATGTAATCGAACGTTTCACCCTCGAGATCGAGGAACTCGGCGGGCATGCAGCGAAACTCGAGATCCGGATGCTTGGAAGCGGCCAAACGTACCATCTCAGGCGAAATATCGATGCCGAGGCCGCGGCTTGGGGCTGTCGCCGCTAGCAGATCACCCGTCCCGCTTCCAATCTCGAGAACCCGCGACGATGCAGGAACGTAGAAGCGGCAGAGCGAAGAGATCGCCCGGTGATACCCTTTGTTGCGCCGCCGCCACTTTTCCACGCTCGCTGCATAGTGGTCAAAAAACTCCTCCACTTCTCCGAGGTGCTCTCCCATTTGGGTCGGAAGCTTGTCTTTCCGGACGTCGCGCGCCCAGCGAGGATAGTCTCTTGGTCGAGCCGGGACCTCCGCGGGAGAGTTCGTGATAGCCATGCAGGCAATTCCCTCAAAAAGGCGTTGGGGATTCGGCGAGCGCCGGAATACTCCTAAGTGTACAGCACACCGCGCGGTCGTCTCGCGGCCGGGGCGATTAACGATCGGCGACTTGGATCCACGGTGCATCTCGCTGCGGACTCACCCGGATCTCATAACCGCCATCCTCGATCACCTTCGGCATGGCGTAGACGATGTAGCGCGCCAGCGGCGATTCGGCGAACTCCTGGCTCGTCGGTCCCCGAAACTGCGCGATACCTTGGTTATACACAGCGCAAGACTGAGGATTCATCTTAAGGATGTCAAAGATCCGCTGCTGTTGCTCAAGCGTGAATGCTCTCGTCCAGCTCGGCATATTCAATCCGTTGGGAGTGGGGACCGCGGACCAGAAATTCAGGCTGCCCATCCCCGGCATGGTGAAGAGAATGGAGCAATTTGCCCTGATGTTTGCGGCGAAAGATTCATAACGGTTCTCGGCATCCGCAGGCAGATGCAGTGAAGCCGAGCCCGGCAGTCTCGAAGGGGGCGTGGAATAACGCAGAGTCCAGCCAGTGGCCTGGAACATCGCAACTGCCAGAACAAGAGCCAAAAGGCCGCCGAGGACGGGTTCCTGCACGTGCGGATTGTCTCCAAACCAATCTACCGCCCGGCGCACCAGATGGAACAGTCCGGCAACCCCATCGTGGACGCAAATGAATGCCCAGAGAAGCGACGGCGCAAGGGCGATATTCACTTGGCTGCCGGCAACCGGATAGGCCTGCAGGAGCTGGGTTGCGGCAAGGCTGGTGACAAATAAACGCGGAAAGCAATCTGAAGCCTGCCAGGACTTGCCGGCTGCCGGAAGCAGGCTTAGGGGAAGAAATGCCGCGACAATGATGTGCGAGTGAGGAAGATCTGTCACCCCGTATGGTCCCGCGCGATAAGCCGTGAGCAGCGCTATAGCGCACAGGCCGGCCGCGCAGCGCAGAGCGTCGGCCAAGTCGGCGTGTGCCCGCCATCGATCGCGAAACCAATAGAGGGCGACGATGGACGCGGAAATCGCCAAGGCAAGGATTACGGCTATCGCCGGTACCCCGATGTGCACCGAAAACACCCGCGGATGTCTCAGAGGGCCCCAAAGAATCCCTTCCAAAAGCGTGCTGGTCCGCATGCCTTCCCGCATAGATTCGCCGACGATGAGCGCCGAGGCCGAAGCGCCGCCGCCGGCCACGTAGAGAATGCCGCGCAGTGGAGCGGGAGAAGCGGGAGTGGCGAGCAACCCCATCGCCAGAGTTGAAACACCGCATACGATTGCCAGAAGACAGAATCCCCCGGCCCATCGCAGTAGATCCTGCCGCATGAGCATCAAAGGACCGGCGATTGTGTAGAGGAAAAGAAGACCGGCGCCAATCTTCCTCAGGCGGCCGGCCGGGAATCCACAGACGAGGGTGATTGCCACCGCGGCGAAATAAAACACGCCGGCATTGATCTTGATGAAGAACAATGCCGCTCCAATTACGCCCAGCAGGAGCAGGCTCATGGGCCGGCGGGATAGGGAAGCGCAACATGCCAGCAGGAGCAGAACAAAGATCAACTGTTGAGGATGGCCGGGCTCGTTGGCCAACACCCTTCCGAGCAACGTGGTAGCGAGGCCGGCGGCCGATGCCAGAGTTGCGCTCCTGGAGAGCCTGTAGGTGAAGAACCCCGCCAGCGCCGCGGACGCCAGCCAGCAAATGAGAGCCACGAATCGGCCGGCATCATGATCCACGGGCAAGTGCAGTAGCTGGAACAGGAATCGTTCCGCAAAGAAATTGAAAGGGCCGTACTCGCTGGCCACTTCAGAGTACAGATGCCCGCCGGCAAAGTAGTGCTGGAACCCGAGAAGCATATAGCCTTCGTCGTCGTAGACGGCAAAAGTGGTAGCGAGCGCATGCCGTGCGAAGAGCAGGCCCACCAGAAAAGCAGAGATGACGATTCCCGCGCGCAGAATTCCCGTGCGCACATTTCTCCACGAGCATGGAGCGAAACCATTGAACATGAGCTGAGTTTATTCTATGAGATTCTGTGTGGCTCTCCTTCGCGCACTGCGAAACGCCGCACGGGCCGGCGAGCCGATCTCCGCGATTGAGGCCGCTTAAACACGCCTCACGGCGCGATGGCACCTTCGGCCATGCTCACGATCTCGTCGGCAATGGCCAGCGCGGCCGTCGCCGCGGGGCTGGGCGCATTCAGCACGTGCAACGCTCCCTCCTGGCGCGCAAAATGGAAATCCTGCATCAGCTCGCCCTCGGGCGATAGCGCCTGCGCCCGCACGCCGGACCCTCCCTCGATCAGGTCCTCCCTCTGGAGCTCCGGCACCAGCCGCTGCAGCGACTGGCAAAACAGCTTCTTGCTGTACGACCTTTTGAACTCTTCCCAGCACATCCGCGGATAGCGCGCTAGAAATCTCCAGAATCCGCGGTAGGTCAGCGTCTCGATCGTGTCGCGCAACGAGAAATCGCCTTTGCGATACCCCTCCCGCGCAAAGGCCAGCACCGCGTTTGGTCCGGCTTCCACACCGCCATGAATAAGGCGTGTGAAGTGGACTCCCAGAAAAGGAAACTTCGGGTCCGGCACGGGATAGATCAGGTTGCGCACCAAGTGTTGCCGCTCCGGCCTCAACTTGTAATACTCCCCGCGGAAGGGCACAATCTTCGCCGCGTCGCGGCTGCCTGCCTTCCGGCTCACCCGGTCCGAGTGCAATCCCGCGCAGTTGATCAGGTAGTCCGCCTCGTAGTCTCCGCTCCGGGTATAAATCGTCCAGCGATTCTTCCTGCGCAGCCGCGTCACCTCCGAGGAGAGCCGGATCTCACCGCCTTTTGCGCCGATCTCCTTCACCATCTCCGCGCAAACCCGAGAGTAGTCCACAATTCCTTCCTGGGGAACGCGGATTCCGGCCAGCCCCGCTGCGTGCGGCTCAAACTCGCGAATCTGCTCGGGACCAAGCAGTTGCAATCCCTCGAGACCGTTGGCCTTTCCGCGCTCCAGCAGCGCGTGCAGCCGTGGAACCTCCTCCTGCTCAGTGGCCACAACCGTCTTGCCGCACAGCTCGTAAGGCACGCTGTGCTGCTCGCAGAAAGCCGTCATCCTCCGGATTCCCTCGACAGCCAGCCGCGCCTTCGTTGAACCCGGCTTATAGTACAGGCCGCAATGCAACACCCCGCTGTTATGTCCGGTCTGGTGCCGGCCGGCGCCGCTCTCCTTCTCCAGCACCAGCACCTCGACCGAAGGGCACCGCTCCAGAAGCTGGTGCGCCGTTGCCAGCCCCACGATTCCACCACCGATGATGGCGACTTTCATTGGAATCTCCGCAGCAGTCCATCCTATCAAGCGTGCGGTTAAGCGTGCGCGGGGAACACCCTCGGCCGTGCGCCTTTCTCGCATCGTACCGCGTGCGGAATCCCCGCTCCACCTGCTATCGTTTACCCTTGTTTCTAAAAGGAGAACGCGAGTTCATCCATGCCTCATCCCGTCATTAAATTCGGCACCGACGGCTGGCGCGGCGTCATCGCCGACGACTTCACCTTCGCCAATGTGCGCATCGCCGCTGAAGCCATCGCGGCCTACGTCCACTCCCGCAAGGGATCCGCCCAGGAAGATCCTGCCCGCGGCCTCTGCATCGGCTACGACACGCGCTTCGCCTCCAAGGCATTCGCCCGCGCCTGCGCCGAGGTTGTGGCTGCCACCGGAATTCCCGTCCAGCTCGCTCAGGCCGTCACGCCCACCCCCGCGCTCAGCTTCGGCGTGCGCGAGCGCGGTGCCGCCGGCGGCATCATGATCACCTCCTCGCACAATCCCGCGCAGTGGAACGGCGTCAAGTACAAGGGCTGGTACGGCGGCTCGGGCAAGCCCTCGATGATCGCCGCCATCGAGTCGTATCTCGGCAAGCCCATCCCCCGCGCCTCGCAACCCGCGGCCGGCGAGACTCGAATTCAGGAAGTCGATTTTCTGCCGCCCTACCTCAAAGCCATCGAGAGCTTCGCCGATCTGGACCTCATCGCCAAATCGGGCATGAAATTCTGCATCGACTCCATGTACGGCGCAGGCGGCACGATTCTCTCTGACATCTTCACCCGCATCGGCGTCGCCAACGTCCCCATCCGCTCCAACCCCGATCCGCTCTTCCCCGGCATCAATCCCGAGCCCATCGAGCCGCACATCCGCGCCCTCGGCGAAGCCACCGTCGCCAACGGCTGCCAGGCCGGCCTGTGCACCGACGGCGACGCTGACCGCATCGGCGCGACAGATGAATATGGTAGCTTCGTCGATCCCCACAAGATTTATTGTGTCCTGCTCAGTTGGGTGCTCAAGTATCACAACGATTGGCCCGGCGCCGTTACGCGCGCCTTCAACACCACCAAAATGCTCGACCGCATCTCAAGGAAACACGGCCGCGAGCTTATCGAGCACGGTATCGGCTTCAAGTTCATCTGCGACCTGATGCTGGAACGCGAAATCCTCATGGGCGGCGAAGAGTCCGGCGGCATCGGCTTCCAGCGCCACTTGCCCGAGCGCGACGGCCTGCTCAACTCGCTGCTGCTCGCGAACGTGATGGCTCAGGAAGGCAAGACACTGGGGACACTTGTCGCCGATCTGCAGGCAGAGTACGGCGAGCACCAGTACGGCCGCGTCGATCTCCACATTCCCGACGACATAAAGAATGCCGCTATCGCCCGTGCCCGCGCGCTCAGCGCCGGCGACCCGGTCTTCGCCGGAATGCCCATCTATTGCCAGGAGAACCTCGACGGCGTCAAGTTCTACCTCGACAATCCCGAAGCCACCACCAAGCCCAAAGCCGCGGAAACCTGGCTCCTGCTCCGCGCCAGCGGCACCGAGCCACTGCTGCGCATCTACACCGAGTCGTGCTCCAAGGAGTCCGTCGCCAAACTCCTAGAATCCGCGCGTATATTTGCGATGGGCGGGTAATACTTTCCCGCCCCGGACTGCGCTTGACATTCCTCCTTGTCGCAAAATACGCTTCCGGAAATCGGCACATCGAATATGAAGCAAGGGGAGGGAACAGCGATGCACTCAAATGGCCTGTGGCGGATGGCGCTGGTTTTAATCCTGGGAATATCGTTTGGCATAGCGCAGGCGGCTGCGGAGAGCAGAGTCGCAAAGGACGATATCGATAAGTGGGACCGAACCCAGGTCGTCGCCGCCCTCAGGTCGGTACTGGTCAAAGAGGGATGCCAGACGGACGCAGAAAAGACTTACAAGGGGTCCGGGATTTGGGAAATCAAGTGCAGCATCGGCGAGGAGAAGGTGACCGTGCAAGTGAGCAGCGAGTCCTTTTCGGGCGCCGACATTCACGGCAATACACTGCAAAAAAGCTTCACCAGCGTGTGGATCAAAACCACCGGGGGTAAAAAGATCTGGTCGAAGATCATCGATCAGGAGATGGTTGAAACCCTGCGCGAATCAGACAAGGCCGCTCCCCATCATTGATTGGGCACTACTGCGGGCGCCCAAGAGCCTGTCCTGAGCGCAGTCGAAGGATCTGGATTTTCAGAACTGGGAAACCACGAATCTCAACTCACCGAAACATCCTCGCGTCAAACCGAAACGCCTGTGGCGGCTCGATCCTGATCTTCGCCATCGCCGGGTGCAGCGGATTCACCAGCACATTCCACTCCGTGCGCAGCGCCGCCGAAGGCACTTCAATCGCGAGCGAACTCTTTTCGCGAATCCACTTGTCGCCAATCGTGCGCAGCGGGGCAAAGTCGTCCTTCCACCATCCCCTTGGCAGTTTGTCCGGCTCCAGCCGTTGCGCGGGTTCGCCTTTCGGCAGAAGCGCCGCAATCGAAACTAAATCGTCCGGCTGCTGATTCGGCTCCAGATGAACAAACAGCTCCATCGCAGCCAGCGCCAGCGAACTCGACGCGTAGACCATCGGTATGCCGCGCGAGTTCCAGCGCCCGCCAAAGCGCCTCGCTCCCAGGCCAGAGAACGCCTCGCCGGCAAACTTCGCCCGGCAGATGCGCCAGATTTGCATTAGCTGTAGACGCCGTAGGCGATCCGGCCCAGCACGTCCTCAACCTCGCGCACGCCCGGATCGGTGTCTAACTGATCCAGCGGCCGCCCGCCGCGCAAGGCCCGGTTCGGCGTCTTCAGCCACGCAGCCGCCTTTTCGCCGTCGCCCAGCGTTTCCACCGCTGTTGAATAGACCTGAGCCAGCCGCACCGCCCGGTCGCTCTCGGCCGCCGTCAGCCGCGAGTGCTGCTGCAGCCGCCGCGTCAGCGTGCGCTTGGGAATGCCGATCTTTTCAGAGATTTCCGCCTGGTGTATGTCCAGCCGCTCGGCCAGCAGAAGCAGCGCCTTGACCGGCAGCCCCTCGCGCACCAACTCCGCCAGCGCGCCGCCCTTGTTCACTGGCCCGCCTAGAACCACCTCACCGCCGAGCACATCGGGTACGGAATGGGTCGCCATAACACGTCTCCATTTCCAGTATACGCCATTTGGCTATTCCTTAAACGCCAAATTTACGAGATTACCGCAATCTTCGCTCGATTCCCCACCCACACCAAGACTTGCGCTGGTAGCCCACCACGGAAGCCAGCGCGCCAGCGGCACCGAACCCCTCCTGCGCATCTACACCGAGTCCTGCTCGAAAGAATCCGTCGCCAAATTGCTGCAATCCGCCCGCAAGTTTGCGCTCGGCGAGTAGCTTGGCGCACGAAGCCGCGGAGGAATAGGCCATCCATTCAGATCGGAAGACGGCCTGTGGGCAGGCTACTCGTTCCGCTCAATGCGTCAAGGTCAATGCCATTGAGTAAAAGAACCGCTTTATACGCATCGAAAAGCGCAGAATGGATGCCGTTGAGGTCCTGCAGCATGATGGTTCTGCCTTCTTCGCTGCTACGCCGGAAATTGTGCTCACGATAGAAGGAATGGAAGAGGCGATTGCGCCCTTTGAGAGCTGTCGCCAACAGGTCTGACAGCCTATCGAGCGACTGCGTGTGGTTGTTGAGGCTCTTTAGAAGCTGCCCCAGCGTATGACGATTGACCGATTCGAGAATGGCTGACCCTAGTCTAGAGTCATTGCTTCCTATCAGCCCTGCATCCAAACAACGATGCGATAGAAGTATGGTGCCAAGCTCTGTTTCGAGCAGTTGCGCTGCTTCTGCTGCGAAACCGAATTTGCAGTAAACATCATCCAATGTAGGCATTGTCCGTCCGTCTTTCTCGTGGGCAATTGTCGTCCGATCAACCCTGAACTCGGCCGTCGTCTTACCCAATCACCGCCACCTTCGCCCGCTTGCCCACGCGCACCGTGACCCGGAGCGGAGCGGATTCAGTGGGGCCTGGCATACCGGTTTGGGGGTAGTAGAGACTCGTATGCTTTGCCCCATTAATAGAAACCGCACCGGCCTTTATCAACTTCGTCGCCTCTGTCGCGGAGGCTAATCCCAGTTCTCGAACCAGCTTGACTACGGAGTAAATAGCAATTGCGCCGGAATTAGGAAGTTTTCCGCCTCCGAGATTACGAAACGCCTCCTCATTCAGCGCCTGGTCGAGCTGCGCCTCTCCTTGTTCTTCCCGCACTTGAGAAAAGTGAACTAAGATCTTGCCGACTTCCACGGAAACCGACTCTATGTCCCCGGCTACACCCTTCTGCTGGAACATCCGCGCCCAATTCTCGTCCGCGCTCCGGGCCACCGCCTCGCCGTGGAATCCGCCAACAATCGTCCGCGCCAGCCGCTTCTTGGTCTCCATCGGATGCAGCTTGCCCGCCGCCACATCCGCCCGCATCGCCTCAATCTCGACTCTGCCGCAGATCGGTCAGCAGCACCCAGTACTTCCACATCAGCTCGTCCGAGATGCTCATCAGCTTCCCGTACATCTCGCCCGCCGGCTCGTTGATCCCGATCGCGTTGCCCAGCGATTTCGACATCTTCTGCACGCCGTCGAGCCCCTCGAGAATCGGCGTCATCAGCACGATCTGCGGCTTCTGCCCGTAGTGCCGCTGCAGCTCGCGCCCGCACAGCAGATTGAATTTCTGGTCCGTCCCGCCCAGCTCCACGTCGCACTCGAGCGCCACCGAGTCGTACCCCTGCATCACCGGATACAGCAGCTCGTGCAGGCTGATCGGCTGCTCCTCCTGGAATCGCTTGTGAAACTCGTCGCGCTCCAGCATCTGGCTCACCGTAAAATGCGCCGTCAGCCGGATCGTCTCCTCGTAGCCCAGCTTGCCCAGCCACTCGCTGTTGTAGCGCACCTCGGTCGCCTGCTCGTCCAGAATCTTGAACACCTGCTGCTTGTAGGTCTCGGCGTTCGCGTCGATCTCGCTCGCGCGTCAGCGGCTTGCGCGTCACGTTGCGCCCCGTCGGGTCGCCGATCAGCGACGTGAAATCGCCCACCAGAAAAATCACCGTGTGCCCCAGCTGCTGAAAGTGCCGCAGCTTGCGCATCAGCACCGTGTGCCCCAGGTGCAGGTCCGGCGCCGTCGGGTCGAATCCGGCCTTCACGCGCAGCGGCCGCCCGCTTTTGCGGCTCTCTTCGAGGCGCTCCCGCAGATCGGCCACGCGGATAATCTCCGCCGCGCCCTTCTCGAGCAAATCCATCTGTTCATCAACGGGTAGGAATTCTTGCATGTCTAGACAAGTATAAAGTTTCCCGCTCACGCCCCGCCCTGCAGGTGGGCCTTCCCGTGGTGAAATTACGGCGACCCGAAACAGTCATGATTTGTGCCCTGACCAACCAAGCGGCATGGCTGCTATCGAGACTCTGGACGAAAGCGGCGTTCGCCGCAGCGATCCGCTAAGAAGGGGACGCCAGTCTGCCCGCGTATGCGCCACGACTGCGCAGATTCCGTCATCACGTTAGCCGAGCTTTCCCTTTGTGTCCAAAAGTCCATTCGCTGGCACGTTCTTGGTCGTTAACCTGGCGGACATTCTGCCGGGAATAATCATCGCTGATCGAGCTACTGACGCCCGTCTCTTCACGGCATACTCTTCCGCCGCCGCCCGCGCCATTGCTCCATCGTCTTCCCGAGCTTCCGCGTCATCACCTGAAAGTGATATCCCATCACCGCCAGCGTCATGGCCGCGGCAAAGCAGTGCCGGTAGCGCGTCGCCGCAGCCGCCAGAAACTTCCAGTAGCTCCACTTGGCCCGCCCAAACACTCCCTGGCGCACAATCGAAGTCACCAGCGCGCGCATGTTCTCGCGCGTCATCCACGGCTGGCGCTTCTCGCGCTGCCCCCGCGGCAACTTCGCCGGTTTCGGCTGGGTGCGGCTCAGGTAGAGCTTCACGCGGTCATAGTAGGCCTCGCAGCTGTAAATCCTCTTCAGCACCGAGTGGTAGCCCTCCACCAGCCGCGTCGCATCCATGCGCGGCAGAAAGTTCAAATGGCCGCCAACGTTGTTGCCTCCGCCCTCATCCACAATCCGGCCCTCCCCGCGCAGCCGCCGGAAAAGCTGTGTCCCCGGCATCGCCTGCAGCAGCCCCACCATGGCAATGGGAATCCCGCTCTTCTGGATGAACTCCACCATGCGGTCGAAGATATCTTCGTGGTCGGTGTCGAAGCCCAAAATAAACCCGCCCATCACCTGCATCCCGTAGCTCTGGATCGCCGCCACGCTCTCCAGCAAACTCCGCCGCGTATTCTGCAGCTTGTTGCTCGCAATCAGCCCCGACTCATCCGGCGTCTCAATGCCCAGAAACACCGCCTTGAATCCGGCGTCCTTCATCATCTGCATCAGCTCGCGGTCGTCGGCCAAATTCAATGACGCTTCGGTGATGAATTCGAATCCGCCCTCGTTTTCCCTGCGCCACTCGGCCAGCGCCGTCAGCAACTCCTTGGCCCGCGCCTTGTTGCCGATAAAGTTGTCGTCCACGATAAACACCGCGTCGCGCCAGCCCGCCGCGCGCAGTTGATCCAGCTCCCGCAGCACCTGCGCCACCGCCTTGGTCCGCGGACGCCGCCCGTAGATCGCAATAATGTCGCAGAACTCGCAGTTAAACGGGCAGCCGCGCGAGTATTGCACTGTCATGGTCGAGTAGCGCTTCATCTTAATCAGGCTCAGGTCGGGCAGCGGGCTTGATGTCATCTCCGGCCGTTCCGCCGCCTGATACACAGGCTTCGCGTCTCCGCGTTCCAGGTCCCGCGCCAACTCGGCAATCAGGCTCTCCGCCTCGCCGATCACCACGTGGTCCGCCTTTAGCTCTTCCTTCGACAGGCTGCTCGCAATCGGCCCGCCCACCACGGTGCGCAGCCCCAGTGCCCGGCAGCGCTCCACAATCTCCGTGAGCGACTCGCGCTGGATGTGCATCCCGCTCACCAGCACCACGTCCGCCCACTTCAGGTCGCGGTCTCGCAGCCGCTCCACGTTCGTATCCACCAGCCGCTTCTGCCAGTTGCCCGGCAGCAGCGCCGCCACCGTCATCAGCCCCAGCGGAGGCTGCGCTGCCCGCTTGCCCAAAAATTTGAGCGCATGTTTAAAACTCCAAAAGGTATCGGGGAACTTCGGGTAAATCAGCAGCGCATTCATCGGCAACCTTCGCAAGAAAGAGTGGCAGCGCGAGCACGAAGCGAAGGTTCAGGCCGTGTTTCCCCGGATGGAAGCAAATGCGGCCCCGCTCGTAGCAGCGAACTGGTTCTACATCCATTCTCCCACCAAAACGCGAAGACGCGCCAAAAAACCAATGGCGAAATTTGCGCGCCGAACGCAGTACGATTCGCACTCCTGCCGCGTACCGTCGCCCTGCTCGGCCAAAAAGCGCCCGACGTTGGCGTTATACTTGCCAGCATGAGCCGCATCAAGTGTTATATCGACAGCCAATGGCCCCTCGACTCCCGGATCTTTCAGATCATTCTGTTCTCCTGGATGTGCATCCTTGGCATCGCCGCCGCCGTAAAGGATTGGTGGGCAGGAAACAGTTCCGGCGCATATATGTACATCTGCCTCGCAGCAATGGGTCTATTGGGCGTCTTGGTCGGATTTCACATGATTCACATCTTCTTCCGCCGCCTTCAGTCCAAATCCCAAGGCTCCTCCGCACCCTCCTCTCTGTCCCCAGAAACCTGAACCTCACCCCTTGCTAAACTTGAACTATGGAAGAGTTCAGCAGGATTCAGCGCCTCCCGCCTTACGTCTTTAACATCACCGCGGAATGGAAGATGGCTGCCCGCCGCCGCGGCGAAGACATCATTGACTTCAGCATGGGCAACCCCGATGGCGCCACGCCCAAACACATCGTCGACAAGCTCGTCGAGTCCGTCCTTAAGCCGCCCACCCATCGCTACTCCGTCTCGCGCGGCATCCCGCGCCTGCGCAAGGCCATCTGCAACTGGTACAAAACCCGCTACAACGTCGATCTCGACCCCGAAACCGAGGCCATCGTCACCATCGGCTCCAAGGAGGGCATCGCCCACCTCTGTCTCGCCATTCTCGACTCGCGCGACACCGTGCTCGTCCCCAATCCCAGCTATCCCATCCACATCTACGGCCCCGTCATCGCCGGCGCCCACATTGTCAGCGTCCCCGTCCACGACCATGGAGCAGTTCCTTCAGCAGCTTGAAGAGCTCATCCCGCGCATGACTCCGCGCCCCAAGGCCCTCATCGTCAACTTCCCGTCCAACCCTACAACTGAATGCTGTGGAACTCCCCTTCTTCGAGCGGCTTGTCGAGTCTGGCCCGCGAGCACGGCTTCTTCCTCATTCAGGACCTCGCCTACGCCGACCTCGCCTTCGACGGCTACAAGCCGCCCAGCGTCCTCGAAGTTCCCGGCGCAAAAGATGTCGCCGTCGAGTTCTTCACGCTTTCGAAGAGCTACAACATGCCCGGCTGGCGCGTCGGCTTCATGGTCGGCAATCAAGAGCTGGTCACGGCTCTCGCCCGCCTCAAAAGCTACTTTGACTACGGCACCTTCACGCCCATCCAGGTCGCGTCGATCGCGGCTCTGGAAGGCCCCCAGGACTGCGTCGCCGAAATCTGCGAGAACTACCGCCTCCGCCGCAACGTCCTCGTCGAGGGCCTCAACAAGCTCGGCTGGCCGGTCGCGCTGCCCAAGGCAACCATGTTCGTCTGGGCGCAGATCCCCGAGGCCTACCGCGCCTCTGGCTCTTTGGAGTTCTCCAAGCTGCTGCTGACCGAAGCCAAAACCGCCGTCAGCCCCGGCATCGGCTTCGGCGACTACGGCGACCGCCACGTCCGCTTCGCGCTCATCGAAAACGAAGAACGCACCCGCCAGGCGCTGCGCGGCATCAAGCAAATGTTTGCCAAAGGCGTCGTTCCCG
>CAWCXX010000083.1:0-11764 GCA_963799445.1 uncultured Acidobacteriaceae bacterium
CTGAAAAAAACAGCAGTCAGCTATCAGCTCCTAGCTGGTTTTTGGTGAGGTTGGCAAAGTGTTGAGCCAAGAGCTATGCCAACTGAAAAGTGATGGTGATGCGGGTGGTTACATCCACAGGCCTGCCATTGCTGGTAGCGGGGCGGAATCGAATCTGCTGCGCCACGCGGACAGCCTCCTGATCGAGGCCGTAGCCAAGACTCTTGAGCACGCCGTGAACGACAATCTGGCCGCTCGAAAGGAATGTCACACTCAGCACGACATTGCCCTCGATGCGCGACTGACGCGCTTCAGCCGTGTACTGAACCGGCGGCTTCGAGATGATTTCGACGCTAGTGGACTCTGCCTGTGCGGAAGCGTAGACAGGCGTAGCGGAGACGGGTGCGAAGCCGGGCATACCGACTGAAGCGACGCGGCCACCGCCCGTTCCGTGGCCGCCACCGCCGCCCGAACCGAATTGAGTTCCATCGCCGATTCCGGTGGATCCCACCACGCCGTGGGGCCGAGTAGCCGGGCCCTGCATATTGCCGTAGGGATTGCCAATGGCAGCCACCGTGGCTGGCCGCACCGAATTGGGGTTGGGCACAACGCCGAATGTATCGCCTAAATGGACGGGCTTTACGGAAGGCCGAACCAGGTTGTTCTGGGCAGGCATGGCCACAGCCGGGGCAGGCTTGGGCCGGGGCGCCAGCGCGGCGCGCGGCATGGCGCGGCGGCTTGAGTTTGGCCTCCTCCTGGAGCGGCTTCGGCGGCTCAATGCGCGGCGGTTGCACTTTGATCTTCAGAGGGGGCGCCGGCTGGGGCTTGTGGGGATTCACAACTGGAGGCATGGCGGGCACGATCAGCTCCGTCTCCTCATAGTGCACTTGCATAACCTGACGGGCCGAGATACCTGCGTAGAGAGCGACACCAAAGACCGTCAGGTTCACAATGGAACTGGCCACGAAGGAACGAATTCGTCCTTCGGGCTGGGGCAACAGACCAAATGTGGTCTGGTCGGGGGAGCGGGCCATGTTTTCAGTCCTCACTGTAATGACGTCGCGGCACGTAAACTCGCGCGGCGATGGAGGTGGCTGAGAAAACGGGCGCTGCGCTCCTAGAGCGGAACCAGAGTAAGTGTGCCCTTGCGTTCAGTCGTGAAAGGTGGCTTTTTCTTGAGGAAAAAGCCACTCAACTGACGTGCTTTCGGGGTACATCTACTCTGGTTCCGCTGTAGCCAACACTGCTCGCGGTCCGGCAGCCAAAACCTCTCACTGACCCTTGGATGCAGAAGACCTGGACGTCAGATGCCGAGGTCCTGGACGCTGTCGGGGACCCCTTTCGATGAGATCAATCGTGCATGATCGCGCACAGTGAGTCAGCAGGTCAGCGAGTCAGCCGTTCTGCAAGCCGGCGGTGGCTGCGCGCCCGGTGTTTGTGTTTACCGATCAGTGCACCGGCCCCCGCCCCCCCCTATTTTGGGGTTAAAGGGATTGTTTTCAACATCCGCAGCCTGATCATTTTCTCCATCCAATTGATAATAAATAACTTATTCCGCGGAGTCGTCATGATAAACGAGTTAGAGACCGTTTTCGCGGTTAACGCCGCGTTTTGTCTCATCTCGGCGGCGCGTTGCCGTTCGGAGCCCTGTTTTGAGAAGCGTCTGCTCCGCGAGGGGCCCTCTGGATGCGCTGTTACAGCTATTGTGCGCTCGAAGGGAGAAATTCTCTGCACGGGTGAGGCGAGAAATTTGCGCTGAGGAACCTGCTGATTCGCAGGCGCTTACGGAGAATGGGGTGCGTGGGAGGAAATGTGTCGCGGTTGACAACGGAGATTGCGGGGCTGGCCTGAGGTGCTGCGCGCGGCATTACGGCGATTTGCGCGATGAGGGCGGCTGCTCGATGCCGGAATGGCCGATGGGAAGGGCATCTTTGGGGACCGATCATGATGAAACGAGGTCCGTTTCGCCCGGATTGAGGTAGTGGTCTCCCCGGTCCCCAAATGCGAGGGACCGGGGGCACCATCACTGTTGTTTGGGAAAGTTACTGGGATTGGGGCCACCCGCCCGACGGGAAGGGCATTTTTGGGGGACCGATCATGATGAAACGAGGTCCGTTTCGCCCGGGTTGAGGTAGTGGTCTCCCAGGTCCCCAAATGCGAGGGACCCGGGGCACCATCACTGTTGTTTGGGAAAGTTACTGGCATCGGGGCCACCCGCCGTCCGGCTGCGCCATCGATCTACGTCGATGGCGAGGCACACTGGGGCAGCGCCTGATACGGGTTTCGAGTGGCGATCTCTCCGGCAAGCAAATGACACTCGACCCGCCGGATGAAGACGCTGCGGGGATCGTCGCTGTTGAGAATCTGGAAATGCGTGTAGAAGTTGTGATCATCCACTTCCACGTGGAGGCCGCGTCTTTGACACTTCGGACAAACCTTTACCTCTCCGCCCTCGACTCTAGTTCCCACTGAAAGAACCGTGTAGTCAGAGATCAAAGTTTCTCCCTTCCTGAGCTTTAACAGCTCATCGCCTTCGGGGTTGGGGAACGGACGTTCACTTGCGGCCGTCACTCGCAGGCACGAAGTATTCAGACTATAGGCGGCATCGACGGGAAAGGGAAGATCACCACTGTACTGCGAATGCATGATTACCCGGGTACCCACGCGCGGAAACCGCGGTGGGATGGGGCCGTCCTCTCGCGCGCTACTAAAGTGCAAGGTTAAAGTTATCCAGCACAGCATGAAAGATGCGCTCGATCCGCGCGTGGTCTTTTTTCTTAAGCTTTGCCGGATTGAAGTTTTTCTTGAGCGCGACGCCGGCGTGAATATTGTTCCGAATGTGGCGGATCTCTTGGACCACGTCTTGAACTGCATCACAGCGAGACGAGGCTATAGCCATGTTGCAGTGGTCGCCCGCGCCCGCCGGGGAAACTACAACAGAAGTGACGTTGGGCCTCGCGCCGGCGGACCATGCTTCGAGTTATGCTTTCTGTTCCTGTGACAGCTTCCGGCAACGGAGCGCATCCCCCGCCAGGACCTCACCGGTTACCGGATGCGGATAGTGAAACGGAAATACGTCCGTATGCGGCCAGAGACTTGACTCTTCGAGTTCATCCGGACCCAAAGGATTGCCCGGGTAGGTATCTTTGTAGAATGACACGTATTGCGGCGGAGTGTGCGCCCATCCACTCTCAAAGTCCGCATGCCAAATGGGATGGTAGTTGAGCACCTGAATGCGCCAGATGCCATCCACTTTCACATACTGGTTTTCGTAGAGGGCGCCTTCCCACCACTGGCTGGTCGGTCCGGCGGACTCATGTCTGCCCGCCATCATATTGCAGCGCAGACGCGCCTTGGCGGTTTTGCGGTCGGGCGCCACGTCCACTATGTCCTGCATCATCGGGTGGTCCAACAGGGATCCATACACCGGACCGTTCTTTCCCCCAACAAAGTGGTTTCTAAAGTGCTCGCAATAGAGCCGGTGTGCGCTGGCTTTGCCCCGGAAGATGCCGCCCAGGAAGTGGACCTCGCAGTCCTCCGCGAAAAGAGCTACCGCCTCATCATAGAGGCACTTGTCGATATAGTACCCGTACTTATGCTGCAGACAGCGCACGGCGTGAGTATCTTCAAGCATTCCGATAGCGTGTTGCAGGTTCCCGATTTGTTGTGACATCTGCGCGCACTGGTTCTCCAGAGCGCTGATCCGGTCGTTCTCTATCATGGTTGCCTCCTGCGGCAAATCAGTTTGAAGGCGCGGCTGAAGCCGGGCCTCGGAATGGTAGTATGAAAGTCCATAGCAAAGCTGTCAAAGCCATCCAGAATGTCGTTGACCTGCTTGCCGCTGCCTGATGTTACCAGACCGGAATTTCCGTTTTGCCTATTGGTTGCGAATAAATATATACTCGTTTGCCTCCGCTCGCAATCTTTTTGGATTGGTTCCAAGGCCAAAGACCCGGTCGTGCGCTACACGGCCTTTGCTGGAACCGAAAAGCCATGATTTGCCCCATTCCGTAGCGATTTCTCGGACACTTTTCCCTCAACTTCTTTCGTCGTCCGGATTAATTTCGCCTGCTTACCAAACCTACCAGGCTGGCAGCGGCAAAGCCTCCATCCGCCGCAGCATGCTGGCAAACAGCCGCCTGGTCATGTGGCTCTCTGCCAACACTAGCAAGTAGTAGCGAGCATGCTTTACCAGCCGCCGTCGCAATGGGCGTTTTTGATTGCTAATCCCACATGCCAGACTATCCCCCGAATCAGAGAATCAAAGGCTCAGAGTTGCACCGAATGGGTTCTGGCAGAGTGTTCGAGTACCTGCTGAATGTGCACGTCTACTTGCCTGAGCACCGCCGGCGACACAGCGCAGCCGTCGGTTTCATAGCTGAGAAGGGGCATGCTGTGTTGAATGCTGAGAGGCTTGAGGATCGCCTCGGAGATTCTGAAGGGAAGACAGTTGAATGGCCCGATCAAGATGATGCCGTCGTAACCCTCGAATTCCGCGTTCAAACCCCTGCCAACCGTGGGCGTAACCTCGCCGAAGATCCGCGGCGAGATGTGTTGTGAGCTCTTATCAATTAAAGTAACAACGTCGTTGGAACTGGAAATAAGAAGGCCAGTACCAGAGAATATCTCGCGGTAGTGTTGCTCGGCTTTTCTTCCGGACTGATATCCCCACCATTGCTGCAGATACTGTTGTCCATCGGGTTCCAGCATCCTTGTGCAGGCTTTGGCGAGGGCGAAACCTCCCGGCTTCAGTCCCCAGTCATTGGCCCTTTCCCGCATGCCGTCATAGGTGACATAGAGGAATAGCTCGGTGAGATCGACTGGCTTGAGGATGATTCCGCGCGCAGCATAAAGGTCGCGGACCCCATCCATGAAGAATGGACTGAAGCGGGCGAAGAAGTCACCTGTGACGACCACCTTGGGGCAGGCAGCGGGTTTTCGCGCCAGCGGCAGCTCGGTCAACTGCTCAACAAACGCGGGCAGCTGGGAAGAGAATTCATCCAGCGTTCTTGCCTTGAGCCTGAATTGATTCCAATCGTGCTGAAACTGCTCGATGCAGCCGGGAGTGCCCACTACGCGCAGAACATTGTCGATCTCGACGAGGATGTCCGCCAGCAAAATAGCGGGGGACATATGGTTCATTAGAATGGCGGGCCCGAAGCCGAGATAGCCGTCTTCCGAACCAGGGGAGACCATGAATACATCGGCCAACTGATGCTCGACGATGAACCTTTCGAAATACTCCATATAAGCTTCCGATGCGCAAGGAGCGCCACCGCGCATCATGAAGAGGCCGACGATCTCGCCGGGTTTGCGATCACGATGGATTTTGAGGAGTTGCCCGATGGCGAGCGGCAGCGGAAGACACTCGCGGCCCGAGGTGGACTGGAGGCCGAGGTCGAGCTGACCGCGATCGATGGGGACTTCCTGGCCCGCGTGCAAACCAAGCCAGCCGAGGGCCATGGCCGCGGACTGCTCGTGGTATTGCGAGAAGTTAAGAAGATGCAATTTAACGCGCGGGTCAGTGAGCGGCACTCGCTCGCCGCTGGAACTGAGAACGATCCCGCCCGTCAGCAGAGTGCAAGGGGTAAACGGCCGGGCAGGTCTGCTGTTGAGACGCGCGGTAATTCTGCACCACGTCGAGAAAGGCCTCAAGGCGCGTTTGCACGCCTGCGTCGGCGGTGTGAGCGTCGATTTCCAAAATCAGATACGGCTTGGATCCCAATTGGGATGCGAGCACCGAGTGCGTGAAGGCATCGATGGTGCAACTGAAGTTGCTGACCACGAGGAGAAAGAGGTTGGGATGCTGTTTTGCGAGCAAAGCCGCGTTCAAAATCTGATTTGCAAAGTGCCAGGCCGTTGGCCCTGCCCCGACCTGCTCAAGGCAATCGGCGGGAATCACCAGCACTCCCATGCTGGAAAGTTTCTTGCCCACCGATTGCGAGGCCTCCGGCGTGAAGGCGTTATAACTGTGGCCCGCCAATAGGATCGCCGGGCTGCCGGCAGCCAATGCCTGATCGAGAGCCTGACGGCCCATCTGCATCAGAGCGCGCTCGGCATCCGTCTGATGGCGCACAGCGGCGGCCCAGGCTTCGTTGGCCGAATCCCGCGAGATTCCGAACTCGCGCACGGCCATCTCCGTCATCGCCGTGTTCGTTCGCGTATCCCAGGGAGAAGTCCAGAACCGGCGCCAGGAATTGCGTATCGGGAAATGCCTTGGCGAGGAAATAAGGGCCGGCTTGCGTGATCGGGCAGAGATACGAATCCTTGGGAGAGCCGTTTTGAGGCATGCGCGCCAATTGCGGAAGGAAGACCACGCGCACGCCCTTCTGCGCCAGATCGAAAACTGCGCCGTGTGCGATCTGCGCCGGCAGACAAAAGCCGGAATTCGACTTTAGATCGCCCCGCAGGTCTACGGCGGACAACACAACCTCCATCCCCAGAGCGGAGAAGAATGAAGAATAGAGGGGGAACAAGGAATGCGTCGTCAGCGCGCGAGGAATGCCGATGCGTGTCTCCGTGATCCGCGGCTTTGCGTTGGGCTGACCGAACGACTCCTCAAGAAACGATCGCGCGGCCTCAAGTGCCGGGCCAACGTCCCAATAAGCGCGCGTTTTCGGTTCCTGAACTGGTTCTGTGCCGGCATGTCTGGGAACACCATAGACGATCGCGGCGCGCTGTTCCACCAGGTCCGGGGCAGGCGCGATGCGGGACTTTCTCTTCCACACGTTCTCGTACAGGCTGCAGCGGCCGCCGAAGGGAAACTTCCGCCCAGCCACCTCGAAGCGCTCGATGCTGCAATACATCTTGCACGCCTGGCATGTGAATCGGCCCACGAGTTTCATCTCTGCCGACGGCAAGAGTCTCGAGATCGGTGGCCGTGCCCAGCACGCCGCCTGCGCGGTCAAGCGCCAGCAGCCCCACGCCCAGAGCGCCGAGCAACTCCGGGTTGGCCGGGATCACGATCGGGCGCCCAACGCGCTGGGCAAATGCGTATCCAACCGCCCGGTTCAGAGCCACTCCTCCTTGCAGCAGCACCTTCTTGCCGACTGGCCGCTGCCCTTTGACTTTGGTCAGGTAGTTGTCGGCGATGGCATACACCAGCCCGGCAAGAATGTTGTCGCGCTTCTGGCCCTGTTGCTGGGCGATGCGGATGTCGGAGTTGATGAACGCCGCGCAGGTGGTCTTGAACTTCACCGGCGCGGGCGCGGCAATCGCGATGTCCGCGATTTCGGACACGCCGATCCCCAGATCGCTCTGCGCGCTCTCCTCGAGAAAGGAGCCAGTGCCCGCCGAGCAGGCGTTGTTCATGGCATAGCCGATGGGCACGCCATTGCGCAGGTAAATGTACTTGGCGTCCTGGCCGCCGATTTCGAAGATCGTGTCCACGTCCGCGGCAAAGTGCGTTGCGCCGGCGGCATGGGCCGAAATCTCGTTGTACACCTGCTCAGTTCCCAGGCACGCGCCAACCAGTTCCCGGGCCGAGCCCGTTGCGCCGACCAGGCCCACCGGGCGATTGCCGACCTGGCCGATCGAGTGCCCTGAGGCACTCCCGAACCGCGGCCACGGGATCGTCGTGCGTGCGCGCGTAATGCGAGGCCACGATGGCTCGCGTCGCAGGATCGAGCAGGACCGCCTTGGTCGTCGTCGAGCCTGCATCCACACCCAACACCATGGGACCGTCGGGCGGCGCCTGCAGGGGTGGGGCGGCCATCACCTGCACCTGGTCCTCATAACGATGCAGAGGCGGAAGCGTATCGAAGACCGGTGGATGTGAAAGGTGCGGGGATTTGTAGAGCGGATTGTCGCGCGTGAGCAATGCGCTGCCCCACGCTTCGAACCACTCGCTCTCCGGCAGCACGACAAGCTCGGTCGCCGGAAGTTTCTCGCGCAGCGCCTCGAGAAAGGCCGCATTGCGCGTCACGCCTCCGATCAGCAACACGCGCCGCAGCGAGGTTTGTCCTTTCTCGAGGAGCGCGACAACCTTGCCGGCCATGCTTTCGTGCAGCGTCTTCAGGATGTCCGCGGGCGTGGCTTCGTGGCGATTGAGCTTGTGCGTCACGTCGGATTTGCAATGCACTGTGCAGCGCGAAGCCAGCGGGACAACCTTCCCAGAAGACGAGAGGCCGATTGCCGTATCGATGTCCAGTCCCATTCTGCCGATCAATTGCACGAAGAATTCACCGCTGCCCGCCGCACACTTGTTGTGCGACAAGACATTGGTGACTCTTCCATCCGGCAAGCGTATAGACCAGAAAAGATTCGCCGCCCAGCGATGCCACGGCGTCAAACTCGCCGTCCGCGCGTTCGCGCACCTCGCGGAGAGCGCGTTGGATTGCGGCAAACTCAGAGATGTGGCCCGAGATGACCGGACACGCCGAAATACTCGGCGTCCTGCAAACTCTGGCGCAGCCAGCAACTGATCAAGAACTTCCAGGGGACGTCCCTGATGGGCTATCACTCTGGCGTTTTTGTCGTCGGGCCGGACCGTAACCACCTTGACCGTCAGTGCGCCGATGTTGATGCCTACGTAAGACATGGCGGCTCGGTTCTGCGGACTTCAGGTGAAGAGATCTTCGCGGACAGGCGAAAACTGGAGATTCTGTCTACTCAATCCGCCGTGCGATGAACTGGACGTCCAGTTAGCGGAGAACGACATTTCGTATGGAAAATCGAGGACGACCGCGCTTATCGTGCTTCAATTGGAGAATCGTGGAAGTGACCCTCATCACTCTCGTGGGCCGGAATGGGGGCCTGACTCGACTTCTCTATACAGTTTCAATGGGTTTTAGCCGCAAGATCCATCCGCGTTACCCTTCCAGACGTACTCAAATCGGCATTGCCTTTGGAGTCTCCTGACTGTTTCGGGGGCAGAAATTGTTCAGTTTGGTGGCATGTCCCGGAATTGATCCCGATATAAGTCGGCTAGCCTTCAGGGATCCGCGAACCTCTGTTTGTCAATGGATGAATTAGGGCCGAGCGGCCAAAATGGCTTCCCGGCATCCGTGCCGCCCGCCCGCCTTCTTCAATTCCTGTTACTTTTGTACGGCCGGCAATCCTGCGGCAATGGTAGTGGCCGCGGCACTGCAAGCCGGATGTCCCCAGCCGCGCGCGCTCACTCCGATGGGGAGGCCCGATGGATTGGTGATGTCATAGACGATATTGTCCGGCCTGGTTTTGTCGCCGCTCACCCCTGCCGGAACATAATCGAGCATGAGATTGTTTCGCGTGCGCCATGCGATGTTATGGTCGGCGCAGGAAGAGTCGCCACTGACTCCCAGGGCGCCGATCAGCTTGCCTTGTTTGTTGTAAAGCGCCAAGCCGCCGCCAAACACGTTCACGCCGCCGATGCGTCCGCCGACCATCGGATCGTCCGCCTGCCCGTAGTTTTCCGGATCGCCACCATAAGCGATGGATGTGTTGACCGGGTTGCTGGCTTGCAGGCCGTAAAGACTGCCTCCCGGCTGCACAGCGCTATATAGGTTCGCTGTGGACAGCGCAAGCGCGGGCAAACTGAAAGCATTCGCGGTATTCGCCTTCTGCGCGGAGATCAGGCGGCTCCCGGGCCATTGCGACCCGCGGTCGGCGCCGGTAAAGGCCACGGCGCACACAACGCCGTCGCGATTGACAACCGTGCCCCACATCTCCAGATTGAATCCGCCGTTCTTCTGATTCCGCGCGGTGGTGAGAGCCGACTTCAGTTGGGCATACGTGGGAAGCCCTGTGCATGGCGAAGCCATGCTTGCGATTTTGCCGGCAGGCGCCTGCGAAAATCCCGCCATACTCATGCCTGATACCAGCAACAGCACCAGAAACCTGCTCTTGTTCAGGTACATCGTTCCTCCTGGAATGCAAATATAAGGTTGAAGTTAAGTACTGCGTCGATACAAGTCAAATCAATTTCTGCATTGGGCTTTGATGAGGGATCTTCTGCTTCGGCGCCGATTCGCCCGAGGATGCGCGGTTCTAAATGTGGCAGGGGGTAATTCCTGGGGCGCGGCCGTCTATTCGAAGGTTCAGCCCAAACCTTACGGTTCGGCCCTCTACGGCAAAACCAGAGAAGGTGTGCCCTGTTCAGCTTTTTTTGGAGGTCGCCGCTCCTTGGGGTCGCGGCGACTTAAGTGCAGCGGCTTCGGGTTACAGCATCTCTGGTTTTGCTATAGGGGTCGCGGCGACTTAAGTGCAGCGGTTTCGGGTTACAGCATCTCTGGTTTTGCTATAGGGTGTTCGGTCTCAGGCGAAAAAAATCGCCCCCGAAGGAACACTTCTCTTCGGAGGCGCTTGTCGATCTGTATAACACAAGATAAAGACGGGGACCAGTAGCCGGCACTGGAGGTCGGTAGCGCGCGGCTACTGGTGATCCCTGTATTAAACGAAGCTAGCCGCGGCTTCCCCTTTCCACTGCTGCCTCGTGTCGCCCGGCTCAAAGAGGGTTTTCTAACGCACCCTCCGAACCATGTTGACGTATGCAGTGTCTCCGATGTGAAGAGCGCATACTGTGACAGCCGTCACATAAGTATGTTTTTGGCGAAAAACCGTATCTCGAATGAGTTTGTGCCAAATCGGGCCTTGGCCATGCCGCCGTGGCATGCCCTCGTGAAATGCCGCCGTTGCACGGGTAATCTGCCACTGGCTGCCCCGTCACTTTGGATTTTTTAGCCGGGCGCAAGGCGATTGACAAAGCTGGTTCGCCGCTCAATGATAGGAGATTCAGTCCCCTTCGAGGAAAACCCCCATGCCGGCTTTGCTGACGACCAGCCTTGGCACAACGCGCTTGCTGGGGCGCGGCAAGGTGCGCGATTTGTACGCTGTTGACGGCGCTCTGCTGCTGGTGGCCACCGACCGCATCTCGGCCTTCGATCACGTGCTGGCGTCGGGGATTCCTGACAAAGGCAAGGTGCTGACGCAGATTTCGCTGTTCTGGTTTGACCTGTTGAAGGATGTGGTTCCCAACCACCTGATTTCGGCCGACGTAAAGGAATATCCCGCCGCGTTGCAGGCTTACGGCGATCAGTTGCAAGGCCGATCAATGCTGGTGAAAAAGGCCAACATGATCCCGGTGGAGTGCGTGGTGCGCGGTTACCTGGCGGGATCGGGCTGGAAGGATTACAAGGCCAGCGGCGCTGTATGCGGCATTCCCCTCCCCAGCGGCCTCGAGGACGGGTCGCGGCTGCCGGAGCCGCTGTTTACGCCCTCAACGAAGGCCGAGGGCGGTGAGCACGACCAGAACATCTCTTTTGCCGAAACCGAAGCCTTGGCGGGCGCGGAGGATGCCGCAGAGTTGCGGCGACTAACGCTCGGAATTTACAGACGGGCAGCCGCACACGCCGAAGCACGCGGCCTGATCCTGGCCGATACAAAATTTGAGTTTGGGAAGACCGCGAATAGGATTATCCTTGCCGATGAGGTACTGACGCCGGATTCTTCGCGCTTCTGGGACGGGAAACTCTGGAAGCCCGGCGGAGCGCAGCCTTCGTTCGACAAACAGTTCGTGCGCGACTACCTGGAAGAGATCCACTGGAACAAGCAGGCGCCGGCGCCGGGTTTGCCGGACGAAGTGGTGGAACGCACGCGGTCAAAGTATCTTGAAGCCTTCCGGCGATTGACCGGACAGGACAGGGAATTGTAGGGTCTGTCAGCAGAACTTAGCTTTGGTTGCATCAATGCAGCTCGAACCGTTGCATACTCCCTCAGGGGCTCAAGCCCTGGATTTTATGGGGGCTTTTACGGGATGGCAGAAGCCGTGCTTTTTCAAAGACGATTTATGCAACCGGCTCCAGCGCGC
>CAWCXX010000084.1:0-36895 GCA_963799445.1 uncultured Acidobacteriaceae bacterium
GGCCGCGCGCGTGCCCTTCACCGTAGTGGAAACGGAGCAGAAAGGCGCCGCGGCCATTGCCGGGCTGTCACTCAATCTGCGCCTGGACCGCATCGACAGGCTCAATGACGGTTCCCTGCTCGTGATCGATTATAAAACCGGCGATGTGTCGCCGAAGTCCTGGGACCTGCCGCGACCGGAGGATGTACAACTCCCGCTCTATGCGGGATTCGCGCTCCCGCCGAGAGAAGAGCTCGGCGGGCTGGTGTTCGCTAAAGTGCGCGCCGGTGAACGCCATCGCGAATTTGCCGGGCGCGTGCGCGATGCCAATGCGACACTGTTGAGCGATCTCAAAGGCAACAAAGGTTTGGTGCGGAATACTCTCAACGACGAGGACATGGATGCGTGGCGCACGCACATCGAGCAAATGGCGCGAGATTTTGTCGCCGGACGCGCCGAGGTCGATCCGCGCCACTATCCGAAGACTTGCGAGCGCTGCGGGCTACAGACGCTTTGCCGCATCCAGGAGAATCAACCGGGGGTGGAGCCTGACGTGAACGAAGACGGCGAGGAGGCAATAGATGCCTGACGAGCCGCTCAAGAATCTCCCACCCGATCAGGCCGCTCGCGAGCGAGCGCTCGACGCAAGCCGCTCCATTCTGGTGCGCGCCCCTGCCGGGTCGGGCAAAACCGATCTCTTGACACGGCGATTTCTGTGCCTTCTCGGCGAAGTGGACGATCCCGGCGAGATCGTCGCGATCACATTTACAAAATCCGCCGCGGCAGAGATGCGTTACCGCATTCTGACTGAGCTGGAAAACGCTGCCGCCGCTCCCGAGCCCGCGATTGATCCATTTTCCATGCAGTCTCTCGCGCAGCACGCATTGACGCGATCCGAGGAGCGCGAGTGGAATCTGCTCGATCTGCCAGCGCAGTTGCGCATTTCGACGATCGATTCTTTTTGCCGCGATCTGGCTTTGCAGCAGCCGCTGCTCTCGCGCCTTGGCGATGGGCTCGACATTGCCGAGCAGCCCACAGATCTGTATCGGCGCGCAGCAAGGCGAACGCTGGAACGGATCGACGAAGAAGATGGAGCGCTGGGCCAGGCAATTGAGGCGCTGCTTCTCTGGCGGGACAATAGTTGGCAGGACCTCGAAGACCAACTCGTGGCGATGCTGGAGCAGCGCGACCGCTGGATGCGCGAGTTCGTGGTCAACCGCGAGCAGGATTGGGAGTCGCTGCGCGCGCGGCTGGAGAGACCGTTTGCACAGGCCGTTGCGAAGGGGCTTAACACATTGAGCGAGCTTCTCGATCGGGCTCCGGGAGCGCGCGACGAGGCGTTGGTGTTAGCGCGGTTTGCTTGCGAGCAAAGCGCAGGAGCGCTCTATCGGGAATTGGCGGAGTTGGCCGCGTTTCCCGCTGCGCCCTTTCAATCCACAGAAGAGATGGAAGAGGCGCGCCACGCGTGCCTGATTCTGGCGGAGCTGGTACTCACCGGCGACGGCGGCTTTCGCAAACAGGTCAACGTCAGTCACGGATTTCCCAAGGAGTGCAAAGCCGAAAAAGCACGATTCCTCAATTTGATTGCAGACTTTGCGGCTGTTCCGGGACTCGAAGCGGCACTCGCCGCGGTTCGTGAGTCGCCTCCTGCACACTATTCGGAAGAAGACTGGCAGATTGTGCGCGCTTGTTTTGTACTGCTGCGCAGGGCTGCGGGAGAGCTGGAGGTGGTTTTTGCAGAGGCTGCGGCCGTGGACTACACCGAGGTTGCGCAGCTTGCGCAAAATGTGCTCAGAAGTGAAGACGGTTTCCCAACAGACGCCGCGATCAACGTTGCCGACGGCATTCGCCATTTGCTGGTCGACGAGTTTCAGGACACCAGCCGCCGCCAGCACCAGTTGCTTGCGCACCTGATAGCTGCCTGGCCTGAGCGAGAAGGCCGCACCTGCTTCGTCGTCGGCGATCCCATGCAGTCGATCTACTTTTTCCGCGATGCCGACGCCGAGCTCTTTCCGCGCGTGGAACAGATCGGCCTTGAAATTCCCAACGAACTGCCGCTGCAGCTCGAGCCGGTCGAGCTCCAGGCCAACTTCCGCTCCGCAGCGCCGCTGGTGGAGCGCATCAATGAAATGTTTGCCAAGGTTTTCGCCCTTGATGACGGCAGCAGCATTGAATTTGCCGAGTCGCTGCCCGCCCGCGACGATTCCGCGCAGACTGGTCCACATCCCGTGGCCAAGCAGGACCTGCGCATGCACCTGCACTGCGAATTCATGCCGCAATCCATGCGGGCCAACTCGCGCGGTTCAGGGGCCGATCGAAGAGTGGAGATCGCGGCGCAACGCGAGGCGGCGCATGAAAAGCAGACAGAAGAAATCATCTCCTTCATTCGAAGCCACTCGGCGCGCATCGAAGAGGCGCGTACGGCGAAGGAGAAATACCGCATCGCCGTGCTGGGGCGCACTCGCAAGTCACTTACGCCCATTGCAAAGGCGCTGCGCGAGGCGAAGATTCCGTTCCGAGCAGTGGAACTTGAAAATCTGAAGGAACAGCCGGAGATTCTCGACGCTCTGGCGATGGCCCGCGCCCTGCTCAATCCGCAGGATCGCGTAGCGTGGCTGGGCGTGCTGCGCGCGCCGTGGTGCGGGCTCTCGCTCGCCGATCTGCATACGCTGGCTGGCGACGGCGATGCGGAGCAGCTAGCCCGTACTGTGCCGGAATTGCTGGCTGAGCGGGCGCAACTTCTGAGCTGCGAGGGTCAAAGGGCCGTTGAACGCGTAATGCAGGCCATCGAATTTGCGGACCGCCGGCGCTTTGCGCAGACGACGGCGTCCCTGGGGACGTGGCTTGAACAGGTCTGGCTGCAACTGGGCGGCGCGTACTGCGTCGACGCCACGGCGCGCGCCAATCTCGACCTGCTGTGGCGCTGTCTCGACGGCCTTCCGTACGGCGAACCGGACCTGCTCGGCCCCGCGCTCAATTCGGCTCTCGACAAACTCACCGCATTGCCCGATCCCAGTGCCGAGAACGATTGTGGCGTGCAGTTGATGACCATTCACAAGGCCAAGGGGCTGGAGTTCGAAGTGGTCATCGTGCCCGACCTCCAGGACGGCTCCGGTCGCGGAAAACTTGAGCTGCTTTCCTGGCTGGAGCGGGGTCTGCCGCCGGAAGCCGGAACCAGCGACTCGGACGAATCCGGCGAAATCACAGAATTTCTTGTGGCGCCGTTTCAATCGAAAGGCGCCGATCGCGGCGAAGCCAAGAAGTGGGTCGATAACGAACGGCGCCAACGCGAAAAACAGGAAACGCGGCGACTGCTCTATGTGGCCGCCACGCGGGCTCGCGAGGGGTTGCATCTCTTCGCGCGGCCGGAGTACAAGGCAGAGAAAGATGGTTCCCTGAGCATCGTTGAGCCCAAAGAAAGCCTGCTCAAAACCGCGTGGCCCGCATTGGAAGAAGCGATTCGCGCGCGCTTTGACGAGTGGCGAGCCTCGCGCACGACGCCGGATTATGAGCCCTTCACCATCGATGCGATTGCCGCCGCCGGCGAGGAGAACTTGCTTCAGATGCCTGTCCCAGTAAAGGCCACGCTACTCCGCCGGCTGCCGCCGGATTGCAGTGTCGCGCAGGAAGCGAACACCGTAGCGGCTATGGAATCGGCCATTTCAGGGTTCGGTACAGGCCGTCTCTACGAGCGCCATGAGGGTGGTTTGCTTTCGCGCGCGCTGGGCAAGGCCGTTCACGCGCTTTTCCAGCAGTTGGCGCAGTTAGTGGTCACGCAGCCGCTGGATTCTGCCCTCGCAGCGTTGGCCCGGTTGACGCCGCGCATCGCATCCGACGTTCGCTCCATCGGTGTCGATCCACAACAGGCAGGTCGCATCGCCGCGCAAGCGCTCAACATTGCGCTCAAGGCTGCCGTTGATCCGCAAGCACAATGGATCCTTGCGCCGCACGCCGAGGCCGAGAACGAGGTGCGCTGGACAGGAGTTGTCGAAGGAAGCCTGCGCACGGTACAGGTGGATCGCGTCTTCCGCGCGGGACTTGCGCCAGATGCCGTGGATAAAGACACGTGGTGGATCATCGATTACAAGACTGCCCACGAAGACGGCCTCGATCCTGCCGCTGCTCTTCCCGAATTGCGCCGCATTTTTGCGCCGCAGATCGAGGCCTACGCAAAGGTTCTGCGCAAGCTGCGTGGCGCAGACGCGCCCGTGCGCGGCGGACTTTATTATCCGCGCATGTCGCTTTTGGATTGGTGGGAACTCTAGACTTTGCAGAGCTCCTCGGCAAAAACGTCGCGGTGGGTAAGGATGAGCCGATCGGCGTTGCGCAGCAGCAGTCCGTAGGCAGTCACCGCTGCGGCAGCAAAAGGGCCAAAGATCCATGCGGCCAGCCACGGCTGGTCAAAGTGACGGCATAGGAGCGCCACAGGAATCTGCAGGAAAAGGCTGACGAACAAGACCACAAGAATGAGCAGGCTGCTGGTGCGGCCGGTGGGAGTGCCGCGCCGCTGCGGCATTTTGCCGGGAACGAATTTGCGCGGCGCCTGGATGGACCGCAGAGTGCCCAGGGCGAGATTCAACGCAATCACGAAGACCGTCCAAAATGCGGTGGAGACTTGCGTTGAAATGGGAATCGGCGTTCGCGCCAGCATGGAGACTAATGTCCACGCGAGCCCCGCTTCAGAAACAACCAGCACCAAGCTAGCAAGATTCTTGGCCATAATCACGTCGCGCATGCGGATGGGCGCGAGCAAATAAATCTGCACGCCCGGCCCCTCCGTGCCGAAGACGTTGTAGAGCCCGGCGAGAGGGCCGAGCAGAACGTACGTAATCGCTCCGGGAAGAACGTATGCGGGATGCTGCGCGAAAATTCCCCGGTTCAGAATCACAATAAAAATGAGTGGCGTAATCAATCCGATCCATTGCGTGCTGTTGCTGCGAAAGGTCAACCACTCCTTGCGCAGGCACGCAGCAATCACCGGCGAAAAGACGGGGCGCACGGTTTGCGCGGGCGCGGCCATAACCACGGGCGTGTGCGGCAAGGTCTTCGCGCGGGATACGGATCTTGCCGGTGCGCTGCGGACTCCGCCTTCGCTCAGGTATTCGCCAAGAAACTGCTTGTGCAGGCGGATGGCAAAAACGCCCGCGCAAAGTGCTGTGCTTGCCAGCAGGCAGGCAAACTGCGCCAACGCCCTGAAAGGATGCGCCGAGAGAAGGATTGCATTGGCCGCGAAGCCTGGCGGCGTGAAGTGCAGATAGGGGCCGGACCCGCTCAGAAACCGGAGCAGCCAACTGTTGCGCATACCATAAACTTGCGAAGAAGCGCGCTGGAAATTAAACATCTGGAACCCGACGATCATAAGCGCCATGAGTACGCCAAAGATTTCACGGAAGCGGCGGTTCGCCAGCCAGCGCTCCATCCACGCGCCGATCATGCGCGTGAGAAACATATTCATGAGGGCATAGACCGCCAGGACAATCAGCGCGGGCAGCGCGAGCGCGGGTTTCGCCACGCCGATTCCGATTGCGGCAGCGAGCAAAGCAAGACAGCCCACGATTGTGCTCGGTGTGAGGAAGCCGAGCAGCGTGCGCAGAACAATGTAGCGGCCGAAGCGCAAAGGAAAGCGCAGCAGCGACGAGGGATCGAAGCTCGAGATTGTTGCAGAGATGCTCAAGCCGTTGATAGCTACGAACTGCCAGAGCACTACGACTCCGGCCAACAGCGAAACCAGGTTCTGCGAGTGGCCCTCGGCCATAATCGCCCAGGCCATGAATCCGCTGCCGACGACGGGACCAATGATCATCATGGCGATGAAGGGCCAGGCGATGAGGTGCAGAAGAAAAGCGAAAGCCATCGCGACCACCTGGCGCGTGGTCTTCGGCCGTCTGCGAAAGCTGTTGTTGACGAAGATGCGCCAGCGCATCCACGCAACCGCGAGAAGCTGCTGGCTTGCGGGGATGTCCGGCATGGAAGCGGGGAGTGTTCCTCCGGCAGTCAGCTCAGCCATGAGAGTTCCTGCTCTGGCGCCGTGACGGCCGGGTTGCCTGCGCGATCAGTGCCGACGACTTCGAGGAAGATCTCTTCGAGACTGCGATGTTCCGCGGCCTGGGGCGTGGCCTCTGCTGAATCCGGCGTCCTGGCGCGACCGGCGCCGGCACGCAGCTCCTCGAGCGATCCCTGCGCCACAAGCTGGCCGCGATGAATGATGGCAACGTGCGTGCAAAGCCGCTCCACGATTTCCAGTACGTGGGAGGTGAGAAAGACAGTCGCTCCGCGCGCAATCATCCGTTGCAGCATCGACTTCAGCGTGCCGGCCGCAACAGCGTCTACGCCTTCAAAGGGCTCGTCGAGGAAAAGGACCTTGGGGCCATGGATGACAGCAGCCGCAAGGGCCAGTTTCTTTTGCATACCATGGGAAAAATCGGCGATCAGTTTCTTGTTTTCATCGGCAAGCTGCATGAACTCCAGCAGTTCCTGCGTGCGCTGCAAAGTCGTCGCGCGATCGAGGCCGTACATGCGGCCGACGAATTTGAGATACTCTTCCGCCGTCAGGCGTCCAAAGAGCGCCATGCCCTCCGGCACAACGCCAATCTGCCGCTTGATCTCTGCCGAGTTAACTGTCAGATCCTTGCCGAGAATGTGGATGCTGCCTGAAGTCGGCGCCAGCAGGCCGGTCAACATCTTGATCGTGGTGGATTTGCCCGCGCCGTTGGGGCCAAGAAAGCCGAAGAACTGCCCAGCATCGACGCGCAGATCGACTTCCCGCACGGCGGTGAAGTCGCCGAAGCGGCGGGTGAGCGCAGTGGTATCGATGGCAGGTATCGTCATGGATTTTCTAACTTGAAACCACGATACACGCTGGAGGGCCGAGAACTATGAAAAATCCCGCGGTTCGGGACGGAGGGTTTACATCGCAGGTTCTTCCTTGGCGCATCTCGCTGCGCCGGAGGTTGGTTGTCCGGTATTCTGCAAAGGAAGGCTTGATTGCTGGCCAAACCTGCTCAGGAGGATCTCCGCATGGCAAAGACTGTCAAGATAACAAATTCCCCGAAGGCCGCCGCAAAACCGCGCAAAGCTGCGGCAACGAATACCGTCCCTGCGAATGTGACGCCAATCTCGATTTCCCGTGAACAGATTGCACAGCTTGCGCACCGGTTCTGGGCCGAGCGCGGCCACAAGCACGGACATCATGAAGAGGATTGGTACCGCGCCGAGCAGGAGCTGCGCGGAAAGGCGTCCTGATCCGCGTCTTGTCGGCGCCATCACAACAAACTACTGCGCGTCGTCCTGTCCATGGCGATGCTCCGGTTATTGGAAACGAATTCCCGGCTTCGATCTACCGCAAATTCGCCATCAAGCTGTCGAGCGCGGATTTGGGCGGTCGCGTGAGAGATTCAGGCAGCGTGGCCAGCGGTTCGTCCACCACATTCAGGTGATCGATAAACGTCGGCTTCTGCGTGTCGATGTAGAAGACTCCGGTGAGGACCTCGTTCTTATCGTGCGCTTCCATCAGGGTACGGACAGCATTGGCCTTGTCGGTAGGGTCATAGTCCTCCTGCAGCTTCCGGAGGTGGAGGCTGGAGCCGTCGTGCATCTCGACGTCGTAGACCGCGCCGGAGTCGTAATCGACCTCGATTTCTTCGAAGCTGGCCACGAAGTCGATCTCGTTGATGGGCTCGTCGTATTCCTGCATAAATTTGTAGCTCTTCGTCGACCCCTCGTGATCGTTGAAGGTGACGCAGGGGCTGATCACGTCGAGCATCACGGTTCCCTTGTGCGCAATCGCCGCCTTGAGCATCGAGAGCAACTGCTTCTTGTCGCCGGAGAACGAGCGCCCAACAAAGGTCGCGCCCAACTGGATTGCCATGGCGCAGGTATCGATGGCCGGCAGATCGTTGATCACGCCGGTCTTCAATGTTGAGCCGATGTCGGCCGTGGCTGAGAACTGGCCCTTGGTCAAGCCGTACACGCCGTTGTCCTCAATGATGTAAATCATGGGTATGTTACGCCGCATCATGTGCACAAACTGTCCCATGCCGATGGAAGCCGTATCGCCGTCGCCGGAGACGCCCAGCGCGGTCATGGTGTGGTTTGCCAGCACCGCCCCGGTGGTCACGCTAGGCATGCGCCCGTGCAGGCTGTTGAAGGAGAAGGAGCGGTTCATGAAGTAGGCCGGGCTCTTCGACGAGCAGCCGATGCCGCTCATCTTCATCACGCGCTCCGGCTGCACGCCCATCTCAAACATAGCGTCGATAATGCGCTCCGAGATGGCGTTGTGGCCGCAGCCGGCGCACAGCGTCGATTTGCCGCCGCGGTACTCGAGCATCGGCAGGCCGATGTGATTCACTTTGGGGCCGGGGGTTGCGGTTGCCATCTTAGAGGCCCTCCTTGGTCGCAAACTCTTCGGTAATGGTGCGCGCGTCGGGCGGCAATCCGTTGTAATGCAGAATGCTGCGCAGCTTCACCACCTGCTCGGCGGGAAGATCCAGCTTCAGCAGGCTGGCCAGTTGCGCATCGCGGTCCTGCTCCACCACGTACACGCGCTCATGGCTGGCCACAAAATCGTGCACCTCGTGTGTAAACGGATAGGCGCGGATGCGCATGTAATCCACGCTTAGCTTGTGTTCTTTCTCGATCTGGTCGAGGCTCTCGAGCAGCGCGAAATCCGTTGAACCATAAGCCAGGAATCCGATTTTCGAGGTCCCGTTCTTCGTCACCACGGGCGCCGGCACCAGCTTGCGCGCATTCTCGAACTTGCGCGCCAAGCCGGTCCATTATCCCCTGGTACTCATCGGGCCGCTCGGTGTAACCCGCGGCGTCATTATGCCCCGAGCCGCGCGTAAAATACGCCGCCTTGGGATGCATCGTTCCCGGCAGCGTGCGCCAGCCGATGGCGTCGCCGTCCACGTCGCGGTAGCGCGCGAATCCGCCCAGCCGATCGAGATCCGCGGCGGTCAGCACCTTGCCGCGGTCCTGCGGCTTGTCGGGATACGCAAACGGATCCGACATCCAATTGTTCATGCCCAGATCAAGATCGAGGAGCACAAACACCGGCGTCTGCAAGCGCTCCGTTAAATCGAACGCCGCGCAGCCAAACTCGAAGCACTCCTTCACATTTCCCGGCAGCAGAATCACATGCTTGGTGTCGCCGTGCGAGAGAAACGCCGTCGATAGCAGATCGGCCTGCGAGGTGCGCGTGGGCATGCCCGTCGCGGGCCCGCTGCGCTGCACGTCGAAGATCACACCCGGGATCTCGGCAAAATAGCCCAATCCGGAAAATTCGGCCATCAGCGAGATGCCGGGACCGGAAGTGGCGGTCATGGATCGCGCGCCGGCCCAGCCCGCGCCCAGCACCATGCCGATGGCCGCCAGCTCGTCCTCGGCCTGCACCACGGCAAAGGTTGCCTTGCCCTCCGGCGTAACGCGGAATTTCTTCAGCAAATCGGTCGTCGCTTCAATCAGCGACGTCGACGGCGTAATGGGATACCACGCCACCACCGTCACGCCAGCAAACACGGCGCCCATGGCGCAAGCCGCGTTGCCGTCCACGATGATCTTGCCCTTTGGTCAGGTTCATGGGCTCGATCACATACGGGTCCTGCTTGGTAAACGTCGTTTTCGCGTAGTCGAAGCCCGCCTGCACCGCCCCGAAGTTCAGGTCGAAGACCTTCTGCTTCTTGGCAAACTGCTTGCGCAGACCGCTCTCCACCACCCCAAGATCGATCTGCAGCAACTGCGCCACCGCGCCCACGTACACCATGTTCTTGACCAGCTTGCGCAGCTTGGCCTCAGGGCAAATCGAGATCGTGATCTTGTCGAAAGGCACCGGATAGCAGACCACATCGTCGCGATACTGCTTGAGGTTCATGCTCTCTTCGTAGATGGCCACGCCGCCCGGCGGCAGCGCCAGCATATCCTCGCGCCCCGTTTCGGGATTCAGCGCCACCAGCACCTCCGATTCGCGTTTGCGCGCCACATAGCCGTCCTTGCTGGCCCGGATGGTGAACCATGTCGGAAGTCCGGCAATGTTCGATGGGAACAGGTTCTTTCCGCTTACAGGAACTCCCATTCCAAAAATGCCCTTCAGCAGCACACTGTTCGCGGACTGCGACCCCGATCCGTTGACCGTGGCTACGTTGATGCTGAAGTCGTTGACGATGCGCTGGCTTGCGCCGCGTGCGCCCTGTTCTTGACCCAGGGCCAAGTCTCCTGTCGCCATGTGGCGGGCTTCCCTTCCGGTAGATTCACGGGCGTCAGCTCATTACGCCCCCAAGTGTGATTATAGTCACGTTCAAGCACGACCGTCTCACTCCGCGCACCATTGGTATCTCCCGCCCCCATCGTCCTGCGAATTGCCAGCAACGGCAGTAGGCGCTTCCCGCAAGCACTTGTTTTCAGTGCGAGAGCGACATGCGGGCCGCATCCCTCCGCCATCGCGCCAACACTGCCAGCGCAATCACCACCAGCGCCAGCGTCAGCCCAATCCAAAGTCCGTAAATTCCCCACCGCATCCAAAACAAAGAAAAAATCCCAGCGGCAACCCCAGCACCCAATACCCCACCAGGTTCGCCATCATGGGAGCCCGCGTCTCGCCCAGTCCGCGCAGCGCGCCCGTCGAAACCGTCTGGATGCCGTCAAAAATCTCAAACGCCGCCACAATGCCCAGCAGTCCCGGCCCCACGGCCAGCACCCGCGCGTCGCGCGTGTAGAGCTCAATGAGCGGCTTTGGCCACGCCAAAAACGCCACAGCCGCCAGCAGCATAAAGCTCGTGCCCAACCCCAGCGCCAGCCATCCTGCGCGCCGCGCTCGCGCAGCGTCTCCCGCGCCCACCGCGTGGCCTACGCTCACCGCTGCCGCAGCGGAGATTCCCAGCGGCACCATGTAAGTCACGCTCGCGTAGTTCAGCACAATCTGGTGCGTTGCCAGCGCCACGGGCGTCAGGTACCCGGCCGAGAAGGTCGCCAGGTTCCACGCGCCCACCTCGAGCAGAATCTGTCCGGCGGCCGGTGCGCCCAGCCGCAAGAGCCGCTTCAATCGCGCCGCCTGCACTCCCCCCCAGTGCCGGAAAAGCGGATGCCCACGGCTCCGCTCATAGCGCCAGGCAAACCCCAGCAGCGCCGCCGCCATCGTGATACGCGCGAATACGGTCGAAATCGCCGAGCCGTTCACCCCCAGCGCCGGCATCCCGAGCTTGCCGTAGATGAGCACCCAGTTCCCGAACCAGTTGACCAGGTTCGCCAGCACATAGGTCACGGTAATCACGCGCACCTGGCCCACGCCCTGCAAATAGCGCCGCGTGGCCCCGTAGAGCAGCAGCGGCAGCGTGCCCCAATTCAGCAGCCGCAGATATCCGCTCGCCGGCCCGGCCACCTCCGCCGCAATCCCGAAGCGCGTAAAGCCATAGCTTGCGAGGCCAATCGCCGCCATAATCGGCACGGCGGCGATGCAGGCCAGATACACACCCTGCGCCAGCCAGCGATGGCATTCGTCGTGATCCTTGCGCCCGTAGGCCTGCGCTACCAGCGTGTCCAGCCCGAGCATCAGGCCTATGCCAAACAGCGCAGGCGTATAGCAGACGGCGTTGCCCAGAGCCACGGCGCCGATAGCCGCCGGACCCAGACGGCCCACCATGATCGTGTCCACCACGCCCTGCGCCATCCAGCCCAGTTCGCTCAACACCACGGGCACGGCCAGCGCTATCATCGCACGCAGCTCCCGCCCCCAATCGGCACGCTCCTGGTCCATTCCTCAACTCTATCCGCGAACGCCCAACCCTCTACCGGCTTCTGAGCACCCGGCCCTCGGCGGGCGTCGTGCCGGCGAATAAATAACTGTGCTCTCTTCACCAAAGCCGTGTATACTGCGGCTGCCGTTTACTCCTCCCCATCCGGGTCTTCAAGTTAGCGCAGTTCCAGTCCACAGGTCATTGAAGGTTTGGCTTGCAACCGAGTAAGGAGCCCCATGGCTACCACCGCTGCTCCGCTTATTTGCCCTCAGGGGCATGGACCCGGGTTTCCGGGAACGCGATTTTGCATCTCGTGCGGGACCCTGCTGGTGGTCCCGCAAGCTCCTGGGCAACCGCTGCCTGCGGCATCTGCGCCACCCCCCGGCTGGATACCAGCCCCTCAAGGTTCCGCGCAGCCTCAAGCGTGGGCACCGTTGCCCCAGGCATCAACACCGCAGCCTCAGGCGTGGACACCGCCTCAGGTCGTGAGCCAAGCGCCCAAATGCAGTCTCTGTGGCGGAGACGGGACTCATCTGAACCCGGAGGAGGGCATCTGCACACAGTGCGGATGGCTGCGTCCTTTGCTTCCCGGTTACCAGCTGGATCGCTCAGTGTTCTTGTGGGCAGGGGATGGCAAGGCAATGGCGACACTGCAGAGCCTGCCTGCGCTGCACACGGTGGTGAAGTCAGTGTCGGACAAGGTGGGCCGGCCATGGATCGAATCGACGTTCAATGCGATTCGCCTCGGCCCGAGGCAGTTGCCTGATGTGTGGAAGCAGGCGGTTCTGGCGGCGCGCATCCTTGGCCTGCCGAAGATGCCGGACGTGTACATCTCAGGCGACCAGATGTGGAATACCTACACCTACGGTACGGAGAACAGCTCCTTTATCGTGTTGGGCACATCCCATCTCATCAACTTTGCGAACGACGAGCTGCTGTTCGTGCTGGCGCGCGAAATGGGCCACTGCCGCGCCGGACATGCGCTTTGGAAAACTGTCACGCGTTTTATCGCCGGCGATACCAGCGTGCACAGCGGCCTGCTTTCCGACGGTTTGATCAATGCGATTAGCCCCACGAAATTGATCCATGGCGCGTTGGACTTACCGTTGATGGCGTGGGCGCGCCAGTCCGAAATCACCGCCGATCGCGCCGGGCTGCTGGCCGTGGGCGACGAAGCATTGGCGCGGCGCGTGCTGCTGGCGTGGTCCGTGCGCTCGGCCAGACTGCTGCAAATGGTGAATATTGAGGAATGGCTGAAGCAGGAGGACGCAAGCGACGACCAGATGACGCGCTTCTCCGAAATGACGACGTCGTCATCGATGTACACGACGCGGCGGTTGCGTTTGCTGGGTCAGGCGGCGCATGAACCCAACCTCATGAACTGGAGCCAGAGTATTCAGCCTGCGCGTAAGAAGCTGGCGCCGACGCCAACGCAGATGGCGGGTTTAGGTGTTGGCACGGTCCGGGTGGCAAAAGCGGGCACGCCGGTTGCGGGCCAGACTCGGACTCCGGCTGCGGCGGCAGGAGCGCCGGTTGCGGGCACGGCCACTGCGCCACCGCCCACGGACTCCATTCGTGTGGTCTGCAACAAGTGCAAGGCAGCTATGCGGGTTCCGCTTACCGTTTTGCGGGGCAAGTCATCCCTGAATGTCCGCTGCCCGCAATGTCACATTGTTCTTACGTTGCACCCAAAACCGGCTTCTCCGCCGCCTGCGCCTGCCGATATAGAAACAAAACCAGTTGCCCCTTCGCCGGCTCCGCCTGGCGCACCAGCAAAATCAACTGCACCAACGCTGGCTGCCGCCGGCGCACAAACAAAAGCAGTTGCTCCGCCGCCGGCTCCAGCCGGCGCATAAACAAAACCAGTTGCCCGACACCGGCGTCTGCCGGTCGTAAGAAATAATCGGGCGACTCAAGAAAGTGAGGATGGACCATGGCAAGCAATAGCACCAACGATTTCGTGATGAATGCGCAGGATCCAACCGGACAGACCGCCGATCCGTCCCAGCCCGAAGTGATTGTTGAAGAGGTTTATGAAGCCATCATCGATCCGTTCACAAGCGACACCAATCCCGCTATCTCAGCCGACGCTCCGGTGGAAGTAGTGGAGGAGGTGATCGTCGTTGAGCCCGAAGCCGCGGTCACTGAGACAGAAAGCGCAACTGCGACCCCTGACTCAGTCGATCCCACCGCCACCGAACCAGGCGCCAGCGATCCAACTGCGGTCGGCGCTGTAGATCCTGACGCTCCCGGCGCTGCGGACCCCACCGCCACCGAACCAAGCGCCAGCGATCCAACCGGGGGCGGAGTTGCCGATCCCGATGTCACTTCGACGGATACACCCACCGGCACGAGCACTGACGCGACGGATCCCGATGCCTCGTCCGCCAGCAGCACCTTGAGCGATGACCAGCAAACGCTGGCGCAGGACGAGCAGCAGGAAGCACAGGACGCTTCTTCAGGCGATTACTCAGCGGCGCAGAACGATGCCCAGCAAGCCTATTCGGACTCGCAGACCGTGGCCAACGAAGGAGGCCCGGACTCGACCGACCAGACTTACCAAGCAGCTCAGGACGAGAGTTGGGCCAATTGGGATCAACAGACCGCTGATCAGGACGCACAGACCGCGGAGAGCTACGCCAACGATACTTCCGGGGATCCAAACGATGCTGCCGACGCCCAAATGTACTCCCAAGACGCCGCGAATGAGGAGCAGACTGCCGACAACTCCGCCGAAGCTGGCGAGTACGGCGATCCGCTGGGCCCATCAGAGGATGCCCCGACAGAGGAAGGGGCGGAATCTGCTGCGGACGAAGCGCCTGCCGCTGACGAGGCGCCGGCTGAGGACGACACGGCAACCGTCGACGACGACTCGTCCGGCTCGTGACTTGCTCTCTTTGAGCGAGGCAAGGAGAGCGATGCCAACGGGATCGTGCGCTGCGGGGCCACACGAAAAGTCCCGGCCTTCGATCCATCCCCCGGAGAACGGCTATAGCGCTTGCCAACAAAATGAGCCCGAAATGCGAAGAGGCTGACCGGTTCGTATGCCGGCCAGCCTCAAATCGTCGCGCAAGGAAACGCCGTGTGCAGAGTTCCCGGACCCTCCATTGTGGATGAAGGGCCCGGTAGAACCGTTGAGCGGCGAGCGCCAGTCGCGGGCCTACTGCTTTGGCGCCTTGGCCTTCCTGGTTGGATGCCTCTCCGGCAGCGGCTTACGCACCTGCGGCTTTACTGCCGTATCGTCCACCGTCGTGGTTCCGGTCACATCAGAACTGAAGGTCGCTCCCGCGGGCACAAGGTAATTCTCCACCGTCTGGCCGTCGGTTGTGCCCGTGGCCACACTGATGCGCGAAGCGTCGATGCCCTGCTCCGTCACAAGGTAGTCCTTGGCGTTTACGGCGCGTTGCGCGGCGAACAGGTCCACCGTAGCGTGCTTGTGATGCATGGCGTACTTCTGCTGCTTGGCCGTCTTGGCTGCTTCGTCAGAATTCTGCTCGCCTACGATGACCGCCTTGGCATCAGCCTGCTGTTTCAGATCCAGAGCCACTTGGTCCAGGCAGGCTTTAGCTTCGTTGTCCACGCGCATGGGGCGCTTCTTGTCGGTCGCAAAGCTGATGGAGCAGAGCGCCTGCGTGTGCGGAGCTGGCGGCACATACGGAGCGGTGATGGTCAAGTTGGTCGAGGAAGTTGCCGATTGGCCCTTATCGTCCGAAACGTTGCAGGTGATTCCCACCGCCCCCGTCGGCGCGCCCGCAGAGGAGTACGTCGCGGTGGTGCCGCTGCCCGTCACCGTGCCAGCCGAGGCCGAGTAGCTATACGTCAGCGGACGGTTCTGCGGGCTCATACCCACTGAAGTGACGGTCGCCGTGTCACCCGGTTTGATCGTGCTCGGGCTCACCGAGCAACTGATCGTCGGAGGCTCAAACGCCTTCACCGTAAGACCCGCCGTGCAGGTGGCCGTCTGCCAGGGCTTCAGCCCTTCTTTGCCGGCCTTGCCTTCCTTCACCGTCGCCTGAATCGTGTACTGGCCAGCTGCCAGCGATCCAGTGGCCACTGTGGCCGTGGTTCCGTTGCCCGTCACGCCGGTTCCAGACCAACTGTAAATCACATTGTCCTTCGGGTTCAGACCACCCGCCGTCGCTGTCACCGTCACCGGGTCGCCGGGATAGATCGATTCCGGGCTCGCCGAGCACGCCAGCGTGATCGGCGGCGGTGGCGCGAGGGAACCGGCATGGATCACGATGCCCGCACTCAAGCGCGCTGCGTTGATGTTGGCGAGACCGCCAAACGCCCCGGAGCCGAAGTCGGAGTGCATATACTCGTAGTCCGCCTGGATGAGCCGGATCGCCAGATGGTGGTTGAACCACGGCGTTTCATAGTCCAACCCACCACCCACCGTCAGGCCCGGGCCCCATTTGTTGGGCTCAAAGTATGGGCCGTTCACATAGTCCGCGTTAACCAAGCCGTGAGCGAAGTAAGTGAAGTTTTCAGCAGGATAACGAAGGATCAGGCCACCGCCAAACGTCGTGAAACCATCGTCGTTTCCGTGTGTGCCGATGTTGTTCGGGTAGCCACTCGAGACGCCCCACTCGTGAAGGCCCCACTCCACCTGGGCTCCCACAAAACGATTGAAATAATACGCACCGCTCACTATTCCGCCCACGTTGACAGCGTCGTACGATGCCGTCACGGGCGTGCCGTCCGGCAAGGTGGTTGTCACTGTTCCCTTAGGCGACAGATAGCTGTATCCGGCGAAGATATCCCATCTCGACGGCAACTGATTGCTGCTTCCCTTCGCAGCTGGAGCGGACTGCGCCGCCAAGACGACGGGCAGCAGCGCCAGAATGGCAAAAGCTAATACCCCGCCCACAGATTTCAAAACACGAGCTTGCATGCGTTTATCCTCCGCAGTTTGGCTATTGCAGCCAGATGGAAAAATGGCAACACAAAAAATGCGCGACAACCAAACAAGCAGACTTGAATTATCGCGAATTTATGTAATTCTCCTTCACATTATGCCGCTTAGCCGCGGCCTTGTTTCTTAACATTCAGGGACGTCTGTCGCTAAGGGGGCGCATATGCGCCCCCTTATTTTGATCTACTTCGCTTTTTTCTCCACTGCCTTCTTTCCGTGCGCCGGAGCTTTCTCGCTCAGAAGAGTCGTGGCATCGGCTGCATTAAACGGATAGAGTTGCACCGACTGTTGGCCTGTGGTGCTGAGAGTGACGTCAACGCGGCGGTTCTGCGCCAGAACGATCACACCGATCCGTTTCAGGGTCTTGGCCTTGTCTGTATCGCTCAGTTCAGTGCTTTGATTGACCAAAGCTTTCACTTGGTCGGCGGACAGTTCTTGCTCTTTGCCAACGGCGCGTGTCTCAATATTGGCTTCGGGAACTCCCAGCTCAACCAGGAACTGCTTTGCGCGATTGACACGGCGCTCACTAAGGGCCTGGTTGTACTCGACAGATGCCCGCACGTCCGTGTGGCCAGTCAGGATCAAGTGAGCATCCGGCTTGATGGCGAGATAGCTTTTGAAATCCGCAGCGAGGGTGTTCAGAGTTACCTGCTGGCTGGCTAACAACCCGCCCTCAGGATCCTTCGCCCTGGGCAGATCGGTTGGGAAGAATATGCTGTGCAGCGCGAGGCGGGCCTCAAGCCGAACTTGCTCTGGCGAGGGTCCCGGCGGCGGCGGTGGAGCGACAATGGTCACCGGCGCGCTTGCGGTTGCGGTCTGGCCCTTGTCGTCCGAAACGTTGCAGGTGACGCCCACTGCCCCCGTCGGCGCACCCGCCGAGGAGTACGTCGCGGTGGTGCCGCTGCCCGTAACCGTGCCAGCCGAGGCCGAGTAGCTATACGTCAGCGGACGGTTCTGCGGGCTCATACCCACTGAAGTGACGGTCGCCGTGTCACCCGGTTTGATCGTGCTCGGGCTAGCCGAGCAACTGATCGTCGGCGGCTCGAACGCCTTCACCGTGAAGCTGGCCGAGGCGTCGGCGGTCTCCCAGGGCTTGAGGCCTTCCTTGCCGGGCTTGCCTTCCTTCACGCCGCACTTGACCGTATAAGTCCCTGCCGCCAGCGATCCAGTGGCCACTGTGGCCGTGGTTCCGTTGCCCGTCACGCCGGTTCCAGACCAGCTGTAAATCACATTGTCCTTCGGGTTCAGACCACCCGCCGTCGCCGTCACCGTCACCGGGTCGCCGGGATAGATCGATTGGGGGCTCGCCGAGCACGCCAGCGTGATCGGAGGCGGTGGCGCGAGGGAGCCGGCATGGATCACAAGGCCCGCACTCAAGCGCGCCGCATTGATGTTGGCACGGCCGCCGTCAGTCCCTGGGCCGAAGTCGGCGTGCATATACTCGTAGTCCGCCTGGAAGAGCCGGATCGCCAGACGGTGGTTCAGCCACGGCGTTTCATAGTCCAACCCACCACCCACCGTCAGGCCCGGACCCCATTTGTTGGGCTCAAAGTATGGGCCGTTCACATAGTCCGCGTTAACCAAGCCGTGAGCGAAGTAAGTCATGTTTTCTGCGGGATAACGAAAGATCAGGCCACCGCCAAAGGTCGTGAAACCATCATCGTTTCCGTGTGTGCCGATGTTGCTCCCGTTGGAACTCGCGACGCCCCACTCGTGAAGGCCCCACTCCGCCTGGACTCCCACAAAGCGATTGAAATAATAAGCGCCGCTCACTATCCCGCCCACGTTGACAGCGTCGTACGATGCCGTCACGGGGACAGAAGTCGTGACGGTCCCTTCCGCGTCCGCGTTGAAAGAGCCGTCGGGTGTCGTCACGGTGGTGGTGACGAGTGTAGTGGTTGTGACTGTTCCCTTAGGCGCCAGATAGCTGTATCCGGCGAAGATGTCCCATCTCGATGGCATCTGATTGCCACTGCTTTTCGCAGATGGAGTGGGAGCGGGCTGCGCCGCCAAGGACACGGAAAGCAGCACCAGAATGGCAAATGCGAGTACATGGCCCAGAGATTTCAAAACACGAGTTTGCATGCGTTTATCCTCCGCAGTTTGGCTGTTATATCCAGATGGGAAAGTGCCACTAATGGCAAAAAAGACATGCTTCGAGTTCCCCGGACCCACGGTCGTTGCAGTGTGCCGAGACATCCCAATAGCACCATTAAACGTACCACATGACCACGGTCTAGAGCACATTTTTTTCAATGAGTTGCTTCGTTAGATACGATCAACTCACGCGCATTACCGCCGCCAGTTACTTTGGTAATTGAGGCCAAGCAGCCGTCCAGGCCGAGCATCGTCTCCGCCGCGTTTTGCGGTCATTTCCGTGCTGCTTTTCCTACTATGGTAGAAGCGCAATCGACCAATCAAGTTGCTCCGGTGACGTGTGGCTCGCAACAAAAAACCGCACCAAACTGATCACACTTGCGGAGAGCAAGCATTTGGCGCGAGTCATCGCTCCTGCTATCACAGAAATTTAAGGAGGTGAACCTTGGAAATTCCGCAGCCCCCGTTTTATGCCATTTGAAGACTCAACTTTCGACGCGGACCTGGAAGCCTGTGCCAGTTACAGGTTGAGAGAAGTGGATGTCACCAAATGGAGTGTCACGCGTGGAATTGCATGCAATACCGCTCCCTCATCCCTCATACTTTGGGGGTGCAAGGAATGCTCCGATCGGCGATTGCGGCAGCGGCAGTTGCGGTGATGAGCGCGGCGTGTTTGCGGGCGCAGGAGCCGGTGTGGGAAAGCATAGTTGAGCAGACGGCGCACGCGGAGCCCGAGGCGCGGATTGTGGTGCTCGATCTCGGCACTGGCCGTTTGGTCGCCGCGCACCGGCTCGACGAGACCGCGCGCACGCTGGCAGCGCCGGGCTCGACTCTCAAGCCGCTGGTCCTGTACAGCCTGATGGCAGCCGGGCGCTGGAAACCTGAGCGCCACGTGAGCTGCAGCCGCCATCTCACGATCGATGGCCACCGGTTGGATTGCACCCATCCACCTGCGCCGCCCTTCGATGCCCGCGAAGCCCTGACGTGGTCGTGCAACAGCTACTTTGCCGAGGTTGCGCGCACACTGAGACCGGGCGAGCTGGGCCAACTGCTGCGCCCGACCGGATTGCTGGACGTAACGGGACTCGCGCGAGAGGAAGCAACGGCCGAGTTTCGCGAGCCGCACACGGTTGACAATGCGCAACTGGCCTTGCTGGGCGTGGAGGGCGTGCGCGTTACACCTCTGGAGCTGGCTGCGGCCTATCGCTGGCTGGCCCTTGCGCTGGCTGCTCATTCCGGGACCGAAGCTTCGCAGGTTGTGCGCGCTGGCCTTCAGGACTCTGCGAGTTTTGGCATGGCCGGGCAGGCAAGCCTGGGCGGCGTGCCGGTCCTGGGCAAGACCGGAACCGCTGAAGGTACGGCTTCAAGCCGGACGCACGGCTGGTTTGCGGGCATTGCGCCGGCTGGAAAGCCGCAGGTGGTTGTGGTCGTCTATCTGCCGGCCGGACGGGGCGCGGATGCGGCACGCGTGGCCGGCGACCTGCTGGCCCACGCGCCATTGGAGCGGCCATGAGCAGGGCTCTCTTCGCACGGTCACTGTTGAGTCTGCTCGTGGCTGCCGGTTTGGCTCTCACCGGCGTGCAGCCCATGCCGCAGCCCACCGTGAATGCAGACACCACACCGGCAGCCACGAAGTCCACGCTGCACGTGGGCATGTGGACGCTGTGGCACGACAGTGAGATGACGCTCTCGGCGGCGGGGGCCGGACAAAAAGTCGCGCTGCGAACCTGCGATAGCTGTGCGGTTCTTTCCTTTGCTCAGCCCGTTGATGTTAAAGCTGCGGGGGACGGATTGACGCTGAACAGTGCGGGTAGAACGGGGAATGCGCAGCGCGTTGTTCTGACCGGCGGAGCGACATTGGCTGCACATGGTGAAACGGTCACGCTGGGGTATGCAGTCACGATTTCCGCGCGCGCGGGCGTGCTCAGCATCGTGGTCACTCTGCCTGTCGAGAGCTATGTGGAGCGGGTAATCGAGAGCGAAAGCGGCCCGGCCGACAGCGCGGAGTCGCTAAAAGCTTTGGCCATCGTGGTGCGTACATTCGCGTTGCACGAGGCCCACGGGCACGCGGACTACGATCTCTGCGACTCGACGCACTGCCAGCTTCTGCACTGGAGCGGGAATCGCGAGCGCCGTGCCGTGGCGCACGCAGCCACACTGGCCACGGCCGGAGAGACGCTGTGGTTTCACGGCCAGCCCGCAATCGGTTACTTCAATAAGGACTGCGGCGGGCGGACGGCCTCGCCGGCTGAGATCTGGCCTCACGCAAAGCCAGTTCCTTACCTGATCTCAAAGCCGGACCGCTACTGCACGGAGGATGGAGGCCGGGAGTGGGCGTCAGAACTGACGCGGGCGGAACTGACCGCGGCGCTTGCGGCCCGCGGAGTGGCGCGTCCCGGCTGGCAGACCCTGACCGTTGCGCGGCGAGGCGAGTGGGGCCGCGCCGTCACGCTGCGAATCGACCAGACCGAGATCAACGCCGAGGAGTTTCGGCTGGCGGTGGGCGAAGCGCTGGGCTGGAATCGGATTCCCAGCACCTGGTTCGAATTGAGCCGCCAAGGTGACCGTTTTGAGTTTCATGGGCGCGGATGGGGCCACGGCGTGGGGTTGTGTCAGAAGGGCGCCGCGGCGATGGCTGCGCAGGGGCGCTCCGCGCAGCAGATTCTGGAGCAGTATTTTCCGGGGGCGAAAGCCGCGGACGAGGAGACAGGGCAAGCGTGGAAGAGCTTTGCGAGTAGTGGATTCGTCCTCGAATCGCTCGATGCCGGCGACGCCGCCTATCTGCCCGATCTGGCACGCGCGCGGGCCGAAGCGTCGGAGCGCTCCGGGCTGAATGCTTCGCGGCCGTTCATCGTGCGCGCCTTCGCGTCCACGGCGGCCTTTCGCGAAGGCACGCTGGCGCCGGGCTGGGTGGCGGCATTTACTGAGGGGGACTGGATCGGGACGCAGCCGCTGCGCACATTGGCCGCGCGGCATTTGCTGGCTGGAACGATGCGCCATGAGTTTTTGCACGCATTTGTGGAGGAACAGGCCGCACCCCACGCGCCGTTGTGGCTGCGTGAGGGTCTGGTGGAGGTGTGGAGCGAGGCAGGCGGCGTGGCAGATCCGCCGCATGCGGAAAAACCCTTGCCGGCGCCCTCGCTGAGTATTGGCGCCGTCGATGCTGCGCTGGCGCAAGCGTCCAATGAAGCAGAGTCCGAAGCCGCGCACCGCGCCGCCGCGTGGTACGCGGCGCAACTGCTCACGCGTTACGGCCGCGAGCAGGTGCTCGATTGGTTGCGCTCAGATGTTCCCGCCAATATCGTTGTCGCTCCCGGGCAGCGGTGAGCCGGCTATCGCCCCAGGGCTCGGTCTTTTGTCTGTCAGCAGCGCCGCAAACCAGCCCATCAATAGAATCCACGCGGCGAGGTTGATCAAGTCGGACAGGTCACTCCACAAAGTGCTGACCCAGGCTTTTTCTGCAGAGTTCACTCCGCTCGTGACGGCCGTTATCAGGGCAGACAGTCCTTTGCCTACGACCACCGCAATAAGGACGCCAACCCACCAGCGCCAGTTGTACACGACACTGAAGATCCGGCGCCATGGCAGCTTTAAACCCCACCGCGCTGAAGAAGAAAAAAATGGAATCAACAAAGCAGGAACAATGATCCAGTCAATAATCCATTCCGCAATTTCGTGATGCCAGAGGCTTGCTGAGAACCACAATCCAAACGCAGCCACGAGCCAAACCAACACGCTCAAAGCAGCCCAAACCGGCCGCACGTGTTTTTCTTCCCGCCTCGTCATGGCGCGAATCATGCCCACCTGGAGCACGACCGCTGCGATCAACAAGACGATGACATTAGGTGCGATGGCCCAAATATTGGTTTTGAACCTCTCGGGCAGTACATCCATAATGAGATCGAAGAGCACCGTCGCCGCGTACCAACCAGCCCAGCCCAGTATCCATTTCTTACTGGACCGCACACACACGAGCAAACTCTCGACCAATGCTTCTGCGGCACTCTGCTCATCGCGCTCCAACAACACCGCCGCCCACGCCAGCAGCAAAACCCAGCAGACTAGAGCCAGCAGGTAAGTTCCAGCCAGCTTGAGAACCACGGCCCAAACCTGGTGCGCCACTGTTCCTTGCGGTTCGCCGGCAAAGAGCCGGCTTGGCAGCGCGACGCTCAGGAGCGCCGCAAGCACCACCGCCAGCCACCAGCGCCAGTTCCACAACAGGCGCAGGACCCGGCGAAACGGAAGTCGCCAACCCCACTGTGCCGAGGACATCGCGAAAGGAATCACCTTGGCCGGCACCACAATCCAGCGCAGAACCCACTCGGCCAGGGTGAACCAGCGCTGGAGGTGCTCGTACGTGAGGAGCCTGGCTCGTGTGTGTGCCGAAGCTTGCGAGTTGAGATAGCCGGCCCATTGTGGAATCCGATCGTCGCACCAGTCCAGAATGGCCCAGCAGACCCAGAACACGGCCACCCACACCAGCAGCGTGGCCGCGCCCAGCACCAGCTTCGCGCGCTTGCCGTCGTCATCGGCCAGTGCGCGCATGGTACCCGCCTCTAACGCGAGCGCCGCGATGAGCAGCAGCAGAGGCACCAGCAACGAGAGCAGCACCTGCCAGGCGTGCTTGTCGGGCAGGCGCGTCCAGGCAACTCCCGCGAGGACGAGCAGCAGCGTGACCCATAATTGGGCCGCAACCCAGGCCGGTTTTGAGCGGAGCCGGCGAAAGAGATCGGTAAACGGATTCAACGCCAGATGTGGGCTCATCGCTTTGGAATCGTTCATTGCTGCACCTCCAGCGTGGCGGGATCGGTGGTGGTTTGCACATTCGATTGGTACATGGGTCCGGCCTGCGCCGGGCTGATCTGGAACTTGCCGGGGTTATCCACCTTGAGCAGGTAGACATAGACGCTGCGGGATCCAAATTCGGTGTTGAAGAATGCCGCGCGGTCGTCGTGGAACTCTTTTCGCGTAAAAATCTCGGACCACCAGTCGGGCTTGTTGTTGAGCGTGTAGAGCCCGGTATTGGGCAGAAACTCCGTGCCCGCCGGAATCGGATCCTCGGCGATCAGGTACTTCCAGGCGGTCCCGTTCAGCGCCAGGCGCACAGCCACAATATCGCCCACATGCACCGGGCCTTTGAGCGGAACCAGGTCATAGGTGATGGGATCGGTAGGCTTGTCCTGCTTCTTCTGGAGCAGGAAATAATCGCGTGTGATATTCAGCGCCAGCTGGCCCTGTTGGTAGAGCTTCCGGTCTCGCCGAGTACCATGCGCTCTCTGCCGACCAGTATGTGATGCCGTTGCCGCTCTTGCGAATCGTTACCTGGCCGCCACTCGGCGCTTGCGCTGCCGGAAACTTGATTTGCCATGGCGCAGCGAGCGCATCATCGGTCCCGAAGTGGCGCTTACCGACACTGGCGCCGTTGACCAGCACCTCGACGTCGGAGGTGTTGGCCAACTCGCCGCTCAGAGCCAGGTAATCGGTGAGGCCCTGAATCACCATCGACGTCTGCTTGGTCGAGTACCAGTAGTCGCCATCGCGATGTTCGGCGAGCCAGCGCGCAGCCTTCGGCATCAATCCGCTGGAGCGGTCCTCGGAGACGATCAGCTTGAGAGCAAAGGCCGTCGTCTCCGGCGAGGTGTCATCCCAGAAGTCGAGCAGGCCGTCGTAGTTGCCGTCCCAGTGGGCATCGAAGTCTGTGGCTTTGGCCTTCTTTTCGAGAAGCCCCACAACCTGCTTCGCGCGGCTATCGCCCGCGGCGGCGAGCGCCAGGCCAGTCAGCGCAAGGCCTTCGTCGCTTAGCTTGTCGCGGCTGTCCCATGCTTTGTCCAAGGCGTCCTGTGGCGCGCCGCCTGTGGTGGCCAGCGCATAGACCACGTAGGCGCGCAGGTCGGGAATCATGTTGGGGTGAGCGGCCAGAGTTGCGGCCAGCCAGCTTCGTGCCTTGTTCTCCCGGTCGTCATCCACCGTGTATCCGGCCGTCTTCGCCTGGCCCAATCCGCTGACCACATACGCGGTCATGAAGACGCCGCTCGTATCGTCGGGCCACCAGCCCCAGCCGCCGTCGCCGTGCTGATAGCTCGAGAGCCGTTCGAGCCCGGCCGCAACCATATCGTTCAGCGTCTTGCGGTCGATGGGCGATTTGAGGTGCAGCTTGTCGACTGCCTGGGCCACGATCAGGTCGGGCAGGAAGCTCGACATGGTTTGTTCGGTGCAACCCCACGGATAGCTCGTCAGATAATCCAGCGCGTCGAAGACGGTTCCGGCTACTGACGGCGCCACAGTGATGGTGAGCGCGCGCGAGCCCGCGTCAGAACTCGCTGGGAAGTTATACGACCACTGGTTTTGCCCCGCGCCAGAATAAACAACCCCCTCGCCTGCGGCCCGCTGCTTGACGCCGTAAGGCAGGATGGGCAGAGTCATCTGGAGCGCGTCCGATTCTTCATTGGTCAGCGCTTTGGCCGTGAACGTGGCATTGCCGGTCACGCGCGCCTTCACCCGCCAGTCAACATAGCTTTCAGCCTTGGCGGGGATGGTGACTTTCTGAGTTTGCCCGCTCATCACGTCCACGCCGCTCACGTCGAGCGCGAATGTGACATCCTTCGTAGTCTCAAGATAGTTGTGAGCGATGACGCGCATTACCGTCACATCGCCCTGCCGGAAGAAGCGCGGCGCAGCCAGGCGCACGATCAGGTTTTTGCGTACCAGCACGCGTGTCACCACGCCGCCGGCCTTGCTATCGTCCGTCATGGCGCGGATGGTGGTGCGCCACGTGGTGAGCGCGTCAGGGAAGTTGAACTCGACGCGCGCGTGACCGTCGGCGCCGGTATGCGCGCTGGGGTTCCAGTAGGCCGTGTCGGGGAAGGCCTTGCGCACCTCGGGAACGACCAGGTCAGAGCCTGGCTTTACCTGCGCCATGCGCGGATGGTAGAGGCCGTTGGCCGCCAGCAGCGGGCTCTTGGTTCCCGCCTCGCCTGAGAAGTAGAACTCAAACGAAGTCTGCGGCTCGAGATAGACAGATCGCTTGGGATAGAAGGATGCCACGATGTCGCCCGTGGTGTCGGGCCGTACCGAGTAGAGGGCCTCATCCACCACTCCAAAGCTCAGGTCGGCTTCGACCGGTTTGCCCGCGGAGTCCACGGCCTTCACATCGAAGCTGGCTTTGTCGCCGGGTTCGTATTGCGTCTTCTGGGGCGTTGCCGTAATCGTCAGCGTCCGCTCCGTCAGCGGAACCTTGAGGCTTTTTTGCGCCGTCATCAACTGGTCGTCATGCACAATTACCGCGGTCACAATAAGATTCGGCTGCGCTTGCTGCGTGATGGGCACATCGAAGGCAACACTCGCACCCGTGGCATGAATCAGCCGCCGCGACTGAACGCTGTCGCCCTCGGCCTCGACGACGGCCCACGATTCAGGCAGGCCGGTGACAAGCAGTAAATGCGCAGTGTCGCCCACCTGGTAGGTTTTCTTATCGGCGACGATCTGCGCCTGCACGTTGGGCTGGTAATACGCGCCAGTACCGTTCCAGATCCATACCCATGTCTCGCCTTGAACAGTCCGGCCTTCCGGAGTCTGCGCACTTGCGGTTATCTGGAAATCTCCGCTTCCGCCGATGGGCAGATCCACAAGAATCGTGCCGTCCGCGCCAGTCGTGGCATCTTTGCTGGCTACAGGTGTGTCGGTGCGCTGGTGAGTCACGGAATCCCATTTTTCAAGCGTGGCGGCAATGTGCACGTTTGTTTGTACCGGCTTCGAGTCGTAGTCCTGAGCCGTGACTTTGACGCGCGCAGGCTGGCCCGCCTGAACGACATAACTCGTGGGTTCAACGCTCACGCGGAACGATCCATAGGTGGCCAGCACTGTGGAGTGGCCGCTCACCTCGCGATTCGCCGCGTCGGTCACGCGCGCCTCGATGCGGTAGTCCTGATCGTTGTGCTTGCCATCGATTTGAGTGGGCAGCGTGACCGCAAGCTGGCCGTTCGCGTCCAGCACGCCTTGGTGTTCCTGCTGTTCGGTTTCGCCCCAGGCGTAATCCGATTCGTCCTGCTCATCGTCCGCATCTGCGCCGTTCTCGTCTTCCTCGTCCTCATCCCACCAATAATGCGTGCGAGGTGTGAACTACGTAGGTCACCTTGGCTCCTGCCACCGGCTCGCCGAAGAAATACCGCGCCTCGATGGTGGCCTGAATCGAACTTCCCTGTAATACACGCGGCGCAACCGGCTTCACCGTTACCTGGTATTCGGGCTTCTTGTACTCCTCGACATAGAAACTGCCGCTGCCGCCCTCGAACCCGTCGTTAAATTGGTTCGTGTTTTCGCCGCTGAAGAGAATGCTGTAGTAGCCGAGCGCGGCATCGGACGCGAGATCGAAATCCGCCGCCACCGTTCCGTGCGCCGAAACCGGCAGTTCCTTGTTGAACACCACCTTGTCGTCGGGTCCCGTCACGCGCAATGTGAGTGTGCGTTCGTCAGGCAGCGCCAGATTGTCGTTCACTTCCCTGCGCACAATGGCCTTGATGTGTACTGTGTGGCCGGGCCGATAGACCGGCCGGTCCGTATAAATGTAGTCGCGCTCCTTCTGCTGGTTTTGCGCGCCGAATCCGTAGCTCCACGGCGTCACCAGCGCAGCGTCGGTCCCGTGATGCGCCAGAATCCACACATTCTCCGGCTCCGCGCCCTGCGCGCCTCCGCGCACTGTCATGGTGAGCGATGCCAGACCTTCGCTGCCGGTTTTGCCCGACGATTGAAGGCGTCCGTTCGCCCAAAGAACGACATCCGCATCGGGGATGGGCGCGCCGGATTTGCGATCGGCCACATAGAGATCGGCCTGACCGTTCACAGTCCGCTCCACCACGGCCATGCTGGTGACGATGGCCACGGTGTAGGCTTTGTAAGCGCCGTCGGTGGCCTCAATCAGATACACGCCCGCATCCAGCCCGTCGATGGGCAACTGCTGCGTCTCACTCACCAGCGCGGGCGGCGTTTCCAGCTTCCATCGCGCTACCAATTGGCTTTCGTTCAGGATGGGAATCTGCGCAAACTGTGCCGCCCCCACTACCTGGCTGCGCTTGCCCAGCTTGCCCTGCTCTTCGCGGAAGCTGTCGCGCGCCTCGTCAGTAAACTGGCCTCGGAAAAAGTGCCGTATGAGATACCAGAGGTGCGCCTTGAAGTCGTGCAGCCGCTCGACAAACGTGCGCCGATCGATCTGCTCCTGTGGCGAGTAACTCTCAATGCCAAAGCTGTGCGGGTCCTTGAGTCCGGCGAAAAACTTCTCCGCATCGCGCACCTTGTAGACGCGAAATTCAAGCTCCGGCACATTGTGCGCCAGAAGCTGGATCTTCACGCTCTCGCCCGGAGCGAAGGTCCTCGTCGTGGAGAGCGAGAACGAGCGCGGCGCGTCTTCGGCCTGGGCGACGGCTGTAGCGCCGGCGGCGCATGCGAGCAGAACAGAAGCGGCCAGAAGCGGCTTACGGAGCATCGAAATCATGGAGTTCCTCGCAGAATGTTCCAGCGGTAAACACCGAGAAAGTTGGGGTTGCCGGGCACAGGCCGCCATTGCGGCTGGGGGTGGTCAAGCAGGTCGGCTAATAGCACTCTGCGCAGCTCGCCGGGTTGACCGTGATCGGTTCCGGTGTCGTAGACGACTTCAGCCTGGCTGCCTGCGCCGGTCACGATCATCGAATGCCAGGGCGAAGACTGGCCGAATTGGCGGTAAAACAGCAGGTCGCCGGGCAATGCCGCGCGCACGTCACGGCCGACGAGATAGGCATTGCGCTCCACCAGCGTTTTGGCGTCGGCAAACTGCGCAAAAGCGCCGTTGGTCAGGTCTTCGGCCGAAAAAGCGCCCACACGCACGCGGAACAGCGCCGCGCCCAGTGGCGTCCGCGGATAGCTCCAGGCGCGAATCTCGCCCGGCGACGCCGGAACCACGATGCCTGTGTTCAGGAACCAGCTTTCGTCGTGGCGCCTGAGCGCCTCACGGTAGGAGTAGCGCAAAAGGCTGGCGCAGTCGGTGATCTCTTCCGGAACATCAGCACGGGGACGAACGGCCTGGTACTCGGCAATCTGCGTGAACCAGCGGCGAAAGGCTGCCCGGTCGGCTGGATCGGTCAGGCGCAGGAAGTCCGGGGTTCCGTCGCCGAAGCGGTCAGTCAGGAGGAGCGGGGACTGCGCAGCAGCGCTTTCGCGCAAGCCGGTTCGGATCGTCGCGTGGTGGAGGCTCGACCCGGAATGCCGGATACGATGGCCGGTCAATCTGGCCAGGCAAAGCAGGATCGACAGCACAACCAGCGCCGCAAGCGGGGTAAGCATCACCTTGAGCCCCCAACTGCGGGTCCGAGCCCTTGGGGCGGTAACGGGAGGTAGGCCGCTTGCGCTCATTGCGATGCCTTTGAGAAGGTCGCAATTATCCTAGCGCGAAAAGCCTCACGTGCCGGAGGAAAACTGAATTATTGCTCAATCGGCAAAAATCCGGATGGTCTAGCCTGTACGGTCACAGTGGGCTGAATTCCACCGCGATGGAGGCCCTAAAAGCGCTTCCACAACTCCGCGGCTGAGATTCGGGCTTTAGCCATGACTTCCTTTTCGTCGATGGCGCAGAATTTCCTGTCCTCCATTACGATCTGCCCGCCGATGATTGTCGTAGTCACGGCGCCACCGCAGAGTCCAAACAGGATGTGGCCAGTGAGATTTGCAGCGTGTAACGGAGTGGGCGGATCGTAATCGACGAGGATGATGTCGGCGAGAGCTCCGGGAACCAGCTTGCCGACAGGCCGCCCAATACATTCTGAAGCGATGGCGGCGTTCTCGCAGAAGAGCATTTGCGGTGGCTCGGCCCAGCCAACGCCCGGGTCGCCGGATTGATGTTTCTGGAGCAGATTGGCGATTTTGAGTGATTCGAACATGTCGGCTGTGTAGCCGTCGGTGCCAAGGCCAACGCGCACACCGCGGCGCATCATCTCCAGAACCGGCGCGCATCCCACAGCATTTCCCATGTTGGACTCGGGGTTGTGCACAACGCTGGTTTTGGTGTCGCGCAACAGATCGATTTCGCGGTCGTTGACATGGACACAATGCGCGGCGAGGGTTCGGCTGCCGAGGATACCGAGATCGTGCCATCGCTCGACGACGCGCTTACCGTGATCGCGCAAGCATTGATCCACGTCGGACGCTGCCTCTGCGGTATGCACATGAAAGCCGGCGTTGAAATCCGCAGCGACTTCCCGGCAGCGCGCCAGCGTCTTGTCACTCAACGTAAAGGAGGCGTGCAAACCGAAGAGGCCGCGGAGTTGACCGTCGGCGGCCTGCTTGCAGTGCTGAAGAAATACCCGATTCTCCTCGATTCCTTGCGCGGTGACTTCGGCGCCATCGCGGTCTGAGACCTCATAGCAAAGACATCCACGCAGGCCGGTCTTCATCGCGGCATCGGCGATGCGAAACAAACTGCCCGGCACAGCGCCGGGACTGGCATGATGGTCGAAGATTGTCGTTACGCCATTGCGGATGCAGTCCATCATGCCCACCATGGCGCTCCAATAAACGTCCTCCAGCGTGAGCACTTTGTCGAGCCGCCACCACAAACGTTCCAAAATCTCTTGGAAGTTGCCGGGCGACGCGTCCTTCAGCGCCATCCCGCGGGCAAAGGCGCTGTAGAGGTGGGTGTGCGTGTTGATGAGGCCGGGCATGATCACGCGGCCTTGCGCATCGAGGAAACGGGCGGCAGGATACGTCTGCCTTAGCTCGGCAGTCGGTCCAACGGCGGCGATCAAGCCATCGTCAATGACCACACAGCCGTCGTCGAACCAGGGCTGGCGATCGTCATGGGTAATCAGGCGTCCGTTGCCAACGAGCAAATTGGCGAACTTCTCCATCGTGCGATGGATTCTAGCCAAGGCTGCCGCCCAAGTGTTGTGATTCAAATCACATTGCGCCAGCACAAGCTGAAAGACAATCAAGTTACGCGGCGGCAATGCATTCGTTTGCCTCGCGTTAGGCCCGTTTGGGGTCCCCTCCCACTCTAACCGCAATAGCAAAGGCGCGGCGAGAGTGGGGCAACCGATTCTGGGCAAGAGTCAACTTGATGGCGGGACGCCGGGGCCATCCACGGCGTTCGGAACCTCGGTTGAATGGACAGCGCGGTGGCAAATCTAAAAGTAAACATCTGCGGTTTGGAATTCGGTAATCCCATCCTGCCGGCAGCCGGACCACCGTCGAAGGATGGCGCCACGCTGGAAGCAGCGGCGAAGGGCGGCGCCGGCGGATTGGTGACCAAGACAATCTCCGTCGAGCCGGCGCAGGTGCCGCATCCCAATATGGCGGAGATTCGCGGCGGATTTCTGAATGCAGAGTTGTGGTCTGAGCTGCCCAAAGAACAGTGGATCGAGACCGAGTACAAGCTGGCGCGAGCAACGGGCTTGCCCGTGATCGTCGGCCTGGGTTACACAGCCGAGCAAATTCGCGAACTGGCGCCGCTGGTGGGGCCGTTTGCCGATGCGTTGGAACTTTCCACGCACTACGTGGGAAATGACATCGCGCCCATCGTTGAACGCGTTGCGCGCGGCCAAGGAAGCCGTGGACGTGCCGGTGTTTATGAAGCTGAGTCCGCACCCCAATATTCAGGAGATTGCGCTGGCGCTGGAGGATGCCGGAGCGGATGCTCTGGTGATGATCAACTCTTTCGGTCCGTGCCTGGGCATCGATCTCGAAACCGGGCTGCCGTTGATGGGCAGCAAAGACGGGTTTGGCTGGCTCTCGGGCGTGGCCATCAAGCCGCTGGCTCTGCGTTGCGTATATGACGCGGCGCGCGCGGTACGGATTCCTATCTTCGGCGTAGGCGGCATCGGCAACGGCCGCGATGCGGCGGAGATGTTGATGGCCGGCGCTTCGGCCGTGCAGGTGTGCACGGAGGCCATTCTGCGCGGGCCCACGGTGTACGGAAGGATTGCCCGCGAACTGAACACTTTTCTCGACGATCATGGTTACGCCTCGGTGGACGAGATCACCGGCCGTACTGTTCGGCTCATGCGGCAACGCGGCGCACCTCATTCCGAAGCTGCGCCCCTGGTGAATATTGAGCGATGCGTTCTGTGCGGAACCTGCGAAAAAAGCTGCCCCTATGGAGCGATTCATCGGGATAATGATGCGAAGACGCTTAAGATCGACGAAGAAATGTGTTCCCATTGCGGGCTGTGCGTAAGCCGCTGCAAGTTGCGCGCTCTGTCTATGGAGCAGTAAGGCCGCGATTGCTGAGATTTGTATATTCCCAGGTCTCAAAATCGAGACCTGGGGCACCCAGTGGGTTGGAGCTGAGATGGCGCATTTCACAGGACTTCAATGCGTGCATTGCGGGCGCGAGTACAACGTCGCGGACGTTGAGTATTACTGCCCTGCCTGCGGCTATCACGACGGCATTCTGGATGTGGTGTACGACTACGAGTGCGGCGCAGAAAGGAGATCAATCCGGAATCTCTGGCTGGAAACCGCAATCTGTCGATGTGGCGCTACTTGCCTTTGCTGCCGGTTGCCGCGCCGGAGTCGATCCCGCATTTGCAGGTGGGCTGGACGCCTTTATACGAAACGCCGCGTCTGGCCGGCGAATTGGGCGTGGCGCGGTGCTGGGTCAAGGATGAAGGCCGCAATCCCACGGCATCTTTTAAGGATCGCGCCAGCGCTGTGGGCGTGGTGAAGGCGCTCGAAAAGAATGCCGCGCAGATCACCTGCGCCTCGACGGGCAATGCTGCTTCTTCCCTGGCCGGGTTTGCGGCGGCAGCGGGAATTCCGGCGACGATCTTTGTGCCCGCGCGAGCGCCGGAAGCCAAAGTCGCGCAGTTACTTGTTTACGGAGCACGGGTCTTTTCCGTGCAAGGCACTTACGACGAAGCATGGGAGCTGTGCATGCAAGCCAGCGCGGAGTTCGGCTGGTACAACCGCAACTGCGCCATCAATCCCTATCTGATCGAGGGCAAGAAGACCGTTTCCCTCGAACTTGTGGAGCAGTTTCTTCGCGTCGGGCCCGACGAGCTTTCCCGATTGGGTCGTCGTTTCCGTCGGCGATGGATGCACGATTGGCGGCGTATGGAAGGGGCTCAAGGAGATGCACCGGCTGGGTCTGCTTCGTCGCTTGCCGCGCATCCTCGGGGTACAGGCCGCCGGGTGCCAGCCGTTCGTGACCGCGTGGCGCGACGGCAACGGCCTCAAGCCGTGTGAAGCGAGTACGCTTGCCGATTCCATCGCGGTCGGGCATCCGCGTAACTTCACCAAAGGAATGCGCGCCGTAACCGAGTCAGGCGGCGCATTCGTTGCCGTCTCCGACGAGGAGATTCTTGCATCGATCACCCTGCTGGCGCGCAAGGCGGGTGTGTTTGGCGAACCGGCGGGTGTGGCCGGCGCAGCGGGCGTAAAGCGCGCAGTAGAGTTGGGGATCATCGGCCACGGCGAAAGTGTTGCGCTGATCGTCACCGGCAATGGTTTGAAAGATATTCAGAGCGCGACTCGCGCCGCGGGCCGCGCGATTGCGGTGAGGCCTGAGATGAAAGAGGTCCGCGCCGCGCTGCTTGCGGCCGCCGCAGACTGAATTTGAGGCAATGCAAAGGCAGGAAAGAGAGAAGTTCACGATGGCAAATGTTCCCTTTGGTCCCAATTACGACGAGATGCTCGATCCGAGCCTGATCGATGAAAAGACGCGCGCCAAAGCGCTTGCCGCGCTGCATGGCAATGAGCTCGACCCGATCAATTTGTTCAACATTACGTGGAAGGACGCGGCCAACCAGGTGCGCAAGATTGTGCTGCCGCCGGCGCTGACGGGGATCGATGCGAACGTGGTGGTGATGCTGGGTTGCGGATTTCCTTCGGGCTCGCACAAGGTGGGTCCGGCTTACAGCACTTTGATCGAGGGATTGGTAGACGGCGAGATTGTTCCCGGCGAACACACTATCCTGGGGCCGTCAACGGGTAACTTCGGCATCGGGACCGCGTACATCTCCAAGCTGCTCGGCTTCCGCGCGATTGTCATCATGCCCGACAACATGAGCAAGGAGCGTTACGAACGCATTCAAAAATACGGCGGCGAACTGGAGCTGACGCCCGGCTCGGAGTCCGACGTGATTCTTACGCTTGAAAAGACGCGCGAGTTGATGAAGAACCCGAAAAACAAGGCGCTGGCGCAATTTGAACTCTTCCCGAATTACCGTTTCCATCGCCACGTGACCGGCGGCGGCGCGATCGTCGCTGTAAAAGGCGTTGGCAACGGCAGGATCGCAGGCTTTACATCGGCGCCGGGCTCGGCGGGTACCATCGCGGCCGGCGACCAGATCAAGGTTGCGTTTCCCGAGGCGAAGATCGCCGCTCTGGAGCCCTATGAGTGCTCCACGCTGGCCAACGGCGGCCGTGGACAGCACCGCATCGAGGGCATCGGCGACAAGATGTGCACGCTAATTCACAACGTGCTCAACACCGATTTCGTCATCCTCATCAAGGACGAGGAAACCGTGCAGGGCGTGAAGATCTTCCACGACGGCGCGGATTCTCTGGTGAAAATGGGCGTCGGGCGCGAACTCGCGCTCAGCCTGCGCGACCTCTTCGGGCCATCGGGCATTTGCAACGTGCTGGGCGCCATCAAATTGGCGAAGTACCTGCGGCTCGGGCCAGGAGACAATGTTGTCACTGTCGCGACCGACGGATTTGACCGCTATCGTTCTGTTCTCGACGAGATGAACGGCCGCTACCTCGAGCTGGCGCCCGTGGTGCTGGACCGCTGGGCGCACGACATCTTTCTCGGCGCTGCCGACGACCACGTCTTCGACTTCCGCAAGCCCGCGATGAAGGAACGGCTCTTCAAGCAGAAGGAAAATGACTGGCTGAAGTTCGGATACACCAAAGAGTTTCTCGATTCCATGCGCGGCCAGGATTTCTGGGATGCGCAATACGCCAAGGTGCAGGAGTACAACCGGAAGATTTGCGCCTTGCGCCCTGGCAGTTGAGGAGCAACCGCTATGTTCCAGTTCACGCTGAACGGAAATAACGTCGCTGTGGACGCGGACAGGAATCTGCTGGAATTCTTGCGCGAGGACGCGCGCATGACCTCAGTGAAGGACGGTTGCGCCGAGGGCGTTTGCGGGTCCTGCTCCGTGCTGGTGAATGGCAAGGTGGTGCGCGCTTGCACGCTCACTGTGGCCAAGGTGAACGGGAAAACGGTCACCACCACGGAAGGCCTTTCAGCGCGCGAGCGCGACGTGTATGCGTGGGCCTTCGGCAAAGTGGGCGCAGTGCAGTGCGGATTCTGCATGCCGGGCATGTTGATCAGCGCGAAGGCGCTGCTGGACGCGAAACCCGCGCCAACCGCGGCTGAGGTCAAGTCTGCTATCCGTTACAATCTGTGCCGCTGCACTGGCTACACAAAGGTAGAGCGGGCGATTCAGTTGGCCGCAAAGGCGCTGCGCAACAGCGAAACTCATGAAGTGGAGTTGGCAACAGGCCGCGTGGGCGAGCGCACCCTCCGGCCGGATGCGAAAGAAAAACTTCTGGGCAGCGGAGAATTTGTCGACGACATGCAGGTTCCCGGCATGTTGCATGGCGCAGTGCTGCGGGCAAAGCACCCGCGCGCGCTGGTAAAAAAGATCGACGTGGCGGCTGCGCGGGCACTGCCCGGCGTTGAAGTTGTGCTTACGGCAAAGGACGTTCCCGGCGAGCGGCTGCTCGGCCACGTGGTCTACGACTGGCCGGTGATGATCGCCGAAGGCGAAGAGACGCGCTATGTGGGCGATGCGCTGGCCGTGCTGGCCGCGACGACCAAAGAGGCAGCGCGGCAGGCGCTGGAACTCATACAGGTGGATTACGACGAGCGCGAGCCGCTGCTGTCGCCTGAGGCCGCACTGGCAGAGGGAGCTCCTGCGCTGCACCCAAAGGGCAACCTCCTCTCCACAACCGTGGTCAAGCGCGGCGATGTGGACCGGGCCATCGCCGAGGCGAAGCACGTCGTTACGCAGCATTACTCGACTCCACGGCAGGAACATGCATTTCTGGAGCCGGAGAGCGCGCTGGCTGTGCCTACGCAATGCGGATCGCTGACCGTGTATACCGCCAGTCAGAGCGTCTACGACGATCATCGCGAGATTGTGCGCATGCTGGGCATTGCAGGCGACAAGGTGCGCGTCATCAGCAAACATGTGGGCGGAGGCTTCGGCGGCAAGGAAGATATGTCGGTGCAGCACCATGCCGCACTGCTGGCCTGGCGCACCGGCAAGCCGGTGAAGCTCACGTTCAGCCGCGCCGAGAGCCTTCGCGTGCATCCCAAGCGGCACCCGATGGAGATCGACTGCACCACGGCGTGCGACGAGAAAGGGAAACTGACCGCGGCGCGCATTCGCATTGTGGCCGATACAGGCGCGTATGCGTCGCTGGGCGGGCCGGTGTTGCAGCGCGCCTGCACGCACGCCGCGGGGCCGTACCAGATCGACAACGTCGATATCGAAGGCCGCTCGGTTTACACCAACAACATTCCTTGCGGCGCAATGCGCGGGTTTGGCGTGACGCAAACGTGCTTCGCCATGGAGAGCAATTTGAATCTGCTCGCGCGCGAAGTTGGCATCTCTCCGTGGGAGATTCGTTTTCGCAACGCCATTGAACCGGGCGGCGTGTTTTCGAACGGCCAAATCGCCGATGAGGGCACGGCGCTGAAAGAGACGCTGCTGGCAGTGAAAGACATGATCGACGCGCATCCCGGCGCCGGCATTGCCTGCGCCTTCAAGAACACCGGCAAGGGCGTCGGTGTGACGGATGTGGGCCGCGTGAAGTTGAAGGTGGAAAACGGCGGCGTGACGATCTGCACCAGCGCAGCCTGCATGGGACAGGGAATCGCGACGGTCGTGCTGCAGATCGTGGCAGAGACTACGGGCCTGGACAAATCCCTTCTCACGGTGCACGCGCCTGACACTATGGTCACTCCCGATAGCGGCACCAGCACGGCATCGCGGCAAACAACCATCACTGGCGAAGCCGCGCGCAGAGCGGCAAATGCCCTCAAGCAGGAATTGAGCCATCATGCGCTCGCGGAGCTGGAGGGCCAGGAGTTTTATGGCGAATATGACTGCGTGACCGATCCCATGACTTCAGACAAGCCGAACCGCGTGAGCCACGTTGCTTATGGCTACGCTACGCAAGTGGTGATTCTGGATGGCGAGGG
>CAWCXX010000085.1:0-98456 GCA_963799445.1 uncultured Acidobacteriaceae bacterium
TAAGCTAAAGTGGCGCAAGGGAGGCTTAGATGTACCACGTCTTTAGTAATAAGGATCAGAATCGTTGCGCGCCTGGCGAAACGAGGCCAATGCCTCTCGCCCGGTGATGAGTCCTTCGGTCAGCAGAAAGCCTGCTGTAAGATCCAGATCGTGTCCGGGAGTCCGCATTGTAACGGTCAACGGATTTCCGTTTAGTTGGATCTCAAGCGGTTCCTCTCTGGCCAAGTGTCCGAACAGGCCACAAGACTGCCCACGCTCCAAACATTCACGCCAGTGATTGACAACTCTTGACCCATCTCTCCTCCGGCCTGGCGGGCTTGATCCTGCAATCGATCAGCCCGCAACGCCGGCAAACTCAGACGTGTTTGCCGGTCCACGGCTGGTCAAGGAACGAACCGCAACGGCCGGAAGATCGAGCAAGCTGCTGGCATTGGCCAAAAGCCTGGTGTACTCCTCGACCATTGCGGCCATGATCTCGCCCACCGGCTTGATACGTTTCAGCAGCCCAACGTTCTGCCCCACAACAATGCTGCCGTTAACCATGTCTCCTTCGGTCGAGGCTATGCGCAAGGAGCCGCGCCCGATATTCATGATGCGTTCGCGCGCCTCCTCGTGGCTGCACTCCCGTTCGATCTTGAGGAGCTTATCCGTCAATTCATTTTTCAGGCAGCGAACGCTGTCACCAACCGTAACTCCGGTTAGGACGGTGTCGCCTTCCGCGGCTGCAAGGATAGCTTTCTTGTAGTTCTCGTGGATTGGGCATTCCTCGGAGACCAAGAAACGGCTGCCGATCTCAACCCCCGACGCGCCCAGCATGAAAGAGGCGGCGATACCCCGGCCGTCAGCAACGCCGCTGGAGTTTACGACGGGAATGGAAACGGCGTCAACCACCTGCGGGATAAGAGTAAACGTGCCGGTGAAGCCAAAAATGTGCCCACCGCCGTCGCTGCCCTTGATGGAGAGGATTTCCACGCCGGCCGCTTCATAGGCGCGCGCCTCCTCCACGGTGGACGCCTTGCCGATGGTTACCGTCCCGGCAGATTTCAGCGCGGCCACATAGTCCGGCAACTCGTGGAGATAGTCCGGGAACGTCTCGATCTCTACGACTTTGACCTTCTCCCGCAAGGTGATTTCCAGCAGCTTATCGGCGCCGGGGAGGCAGGTAACGATGTTGAGCCCGAAGGGAGCGGTGGTCAGCTTCTTGGCCTTCTTGACTTCCGCCTCGAATATGTCGGCAGGACTGAAGCCGATACCCATGATGCCGAGCCCGCCAGCGTTGGAGACCGCGGCAGCAAGTTGAGCATTGGATGCCCACGCCATCGGTCCCTGAATGATGGGGTAAAGAATTCCGAGTTTGTCGCAGATGATATTGCTCAATTGACTTTCCAGTGTTTCCGCCTTTGCATTTTCGGCAAGCGAATGTCAAATTTGGGCTAGTTCCAAATACCTCGAATGCGGAGCAAAGCATGTCACGAACGTCAGTCCAGTTTTCTCACTCTCACTTTCACGCAAACATCCATGGTGCCGCTGATGGGATCCATGTCGCTGAACCGAAAATCGATCAGCGAGTTAAAGTTCACACCCTTCCCCCGGGCGATTGGGAGCCCTTTGGCCCAGTGCCCTGAAACTCCCATGACCGTCAGAGTGTCGGGGCGCTGCGCTTTGCGGGTCTGCAAGATACCTTGAGTCTTGAGGCCGCGCCAGGATTCGATCTCAACCAGGTCGCCAGGCTTGAGCCCCTTGCGTCGCGCGGTTTCTTCGTTGAGGTTGACCTTGTAAGTGAAAGGATTCTGACGGCTCACCTCGTCGATCCAAGGCTGCTCGTGAAGGTTGGTGTTGCCGTGCATGGCCTCTCCCCATGAAAACGCGTAGAGGTCGAAGGAGGGGTCCGAAGCCTCATGGGCGGGGTTCGGAATCCACAGCGGTAACGGGTCGTAGAGCCTGAGATCCAGATAGCCCTGCAGCCCAAGCTCATCGACGATACCCTCCACCTTCTTCTTGGCGTTTACCATGAACTCCCAGTAGACCTGATGGCGAATATTCTTTTTGAACGCCCCCCAGTAGACCTCCTCTACCTTCTTAGGCCACGAGATGAAGCCATGCTCCTTGAACCATTTCCAGTTATGTTCGTCGCCGAAGGCCGAGGTGACGACCCGGTCGCACAAATCCTCCCAGTCGATCTTCTCCTCAGGCTTAAGCTTCTTTTCTTCCGTCAGTCCAAACCAGCCGTTGAAGACCATGTTGAGCTTAGGCCCGAGTCCCATCCTTTCCAAGATGTCGACGACAATCATGGCCGCGCTGCGGCGCTGGTACTTGGGCTCGACCACGGCTTGGCCGATGTGGAAGCACCACGGATACGACAACCCCGGGGGCTGATTGTGGTAGGCGTGCTGAATTCCCATCCAATCCGAGCGCTCTAGGTAACATGCGTCGGGGAGCACGACGTCGGCATACGCTTCATTGAATTCGTTGGAAAAGATGTCGATATCCACGATGAACGGAATCGAAAGGTAGAACTTTTCGCGCACTCTGGGGTCGGTACCGTTCATCGCCGCATTGGAGGCGTAATTGATCGCGATGTCCAATTCCTCATGAAGGCCTGCTTTTTTCAGCACCTCTTCCCTGTCCACCGCGTTGACCATCGGCACTTCCAAAGCGCACGGAAAAACCTCCGCCAGGTCGTGCTTGGGACTCTGCGGCTCTCGCAGCGGCCAGGGACCGCCTTCGGGGAAGAGCCACTTGCCGCCGGTGCGCAGCAGCCCGTCCTTGCAGGCCGCGGCCATCATACCCGGCCGGTTGGCTCCCGGATATCCGAAGCACTCCATCGAAACCGATATCTCGCCTCCGGGAACGCAGACGGCGCCGACCACATGATTGAGCAGATCCAGAGCAAAGAGGGTCTGGGTGCCGTTCTTGTGCGTGCCGGCGGAGCGGATATTGAATGTCGCCGCCGGCCTTAAGGGGATCTCCTTGCCATCGATCGTGATCGTCGAGCCGATCGAGGCGGCTTCGGCGAATTCGGCGGCGATGCGCCGGAGGGTGGCGGCAGGAACCCCGCAGATGGGTTCAGCAGTTTCCGGAGTATATTCTTTGAAGCGATCCCGCAGCAACTCCCAGGACGGACGGCACTCTACGCCTTGCACCGTATATTGGCCGCGTAGCGCATAGTCGGTGACCGTGGAATCGTCGAAGGTCTTGGCGCTCGACGGGCCGCTATCCCACACCATCGGTTTGCCGCTGGCGTGGTCACGCACGTATCGGCCCTCGAGACCGATAAGATACGGCGCATTCGTCCGGTTTTTCAGATAGGTCTCATCGATTTTATTGAGCTCGTGGACGATGACGTGAAGCATCGCCAGGCAGACCACGCCGTCGGTTCCTGGAATTAAGGGGATCCATTCGTCCGCCACGCTGGCGGCATTGTTGCAGACCGGATCGAAGACGACCAGCTTCATACCGCGCCCGCGGGCCTTGGCGCCTTGCATCGAGATGAATTGCTGGAAGCCGCCATTGCCGGAATTGGTCCCGAAGACAATTTCGTATTTGCAATAATTAAAATCGGGCATGATCAGAAAAGCGGCGTAATTCAGCGCGTTCACGAAGTGGCCCGCGTTGCCGCAATGGGCGCCGGCGGAGTTGTAGTGCACCGGATGGCCCTTCTCATTGCTTAGGCAGGCCATCATGGGCACGATGTAATAAGGAATGATCTGGTTGCCGGCCACGATCCCATGCTGAACAAGGATTCTGGAAGGGCTCTTTTCGTAGGCAGCCTTTAGCCTCGAAACGATCTCCTCCATCGCCTCTTCCCAAGAGATCTCGACCCACTTTGGGTCGGCGCCCAGTCCTTTGGGCCCGGTGCGCTTGAGCGGTACTTTGAGGCGGTTGGGATCGTACAGGACTTGTAGCCCGGACGTGCCTCTCGGGCACAAGCCTCCTTGGGTTCCGACGCTTGACTCAGCAATACCCTCTAACTTAACAACCACACCGTTGACGCGATGAGCGTTTACTCCGCACTCGGCTTGGCACCGATGGCACTGGGTTCGAATCCAAACGTCTTCCCAGATGCGGTGTTTTTCCACATTTTCTGCTACTGCCGCTTCAGTCTGCATAAATAACCCCACAGTACGAATCTTTTCGTTTCTGGCCATCGAAGGGCGCCGGCGCGCGGGCGTCCTCCGTTTCTCCCACGCCACTAGAACGCAAGCAGGACCTCCTCGCTCCGTGGCACCGTGTTTCCCGATGCGATTAATGCGGCGGGTCCGCCGATAAGCTCAATTGCCTTGTTCCCGATGAGGTGCGCGCCAAGCAGCCGCTCGCTCCCGGCATCCACCACGAGCTTGATGAAACCTCCGTCTTCATCGAGGGTCGAAGTGCTGCCGCCGGCTCGCAAAGGCTGTAACGAGGTCCGGACCTGGTATCCGAGTTCCCGGGCCTTCTTCTCCGTCAGTCCGGCCGAGGCAACTTCCACCTCGGAGTAAACGCAATGTGGGACGTTATCGTACGCGAACTTTTCCGTCTTCTTCCCGGCAATGGCGTCGGCGGCGATATTGCCTTGCACCACCGCCACGGCGCCCAACGCCAGCTTGGCGGTCACGTCCCCGACGGCGTAAATGTTGGAGACGTTGGTTTGCATCTTGTCGTTGATTTCGATACCGCGGGGAGTCGCGGCGACGCCGGCCCGTTCCAGTCCCAGGTTGGCGACGTTGGGAACGATACCGATGGAGGCCAGAACCTTCTCGACGACGAGCGTCTCATTGCCCGCCGCGTCCGAATAGGTCACCGCCACGCCTTCCGGGTGCTTGACCACGCTCTCGACCTTGACCCCGGTCAACACACGAATGCCGGAGTGCTGCAGGTGCTCCTTGGCCGCGCGCGAGATGTCCTCTTCTTCATTGGGCAGGATCCTCGGCAGCGCTTCCAGCACCGTGACAGTGCCCCCGAAACGCTTCCACAGGGTGGTGAACTCAAGGCCGGTGGCGCCGGAGCCGATCACCACTACCGAAGAGGGGGCCTTGGCGAAGTTGAACGCCTCGCGGACGGTGATGATGGTGTCATCGTCGTAGACGACGTCGGGAATCTTCCTGGCGACGGTTCCAGGGGCAAGGACGATGTACTTTCCTGAGATCCTCTCGCCGGAAGGCCGAATCTCGACCTCGTTGGCGCTGAGCAGGGCAGCTTCTCCCTCACGCAGCGTGATATTGCTGTTGTTAACGAGGTTCTTGACCCTCTGGCTCTGCCGGGCCGCGATTTCAAAGCTCTTGCGCTGGATCAGTGCGTAGTCGTTCGGCACATTCTGATAAAGGAAGTCGTAGGTCTTCAGCCGCGATTGGATGAACATGTTCCCGGCGTATTTAAGCATGGTCTTGGTGGGGACGCACCCCCAGTTGACGCACGTGCCACCCAGGGCATCTTTCTCGATCAGGACGGTGTTGAGACCCCACTTGCTGCTGCGCACCGCCGCCGCATACCCTCCCGGTCCGCCGCCGATTACGATCACATCGTATGTTTTCATCGGGCTTCTCCCCATGTGTTCCTCTCAATCCACGTAGTACACCGAGGACTTGGAACCGTACTCGGGATGCAGCTGAAATCCATTCCTCTCCCTGATCAGCTTCGAAACATTGCTCTCGGGATCGTCCAGGTCGCCAAAGATCCTGGCCTTGCACATGCAAATGTTCACGCAGGCTGGAGTCGCCTCGCGGTCGATACCGGGCTTCAGCCCCTTCTTCAGGCCTTCGTCGATGCGCTCCTTGCAGAAATTACACTTGGACACGGTTCCTGGCTGAAGGGGATGCAGTTCTTCGCCGATCTTCTCCAATTCGGTCATGCCCTGGCCGGGAAAATACTCCCGGACATCGCCTTCGTAGTAAGTCCGCACGTGAAAGGGACAGGCGGTGACGCAGTACTGGCAACCGGTGCACCTGTTTGAATCGATGGTGACGATGCCGTCGGGGTTCTTGGTCGTCGCCCCGGCAGGACAAACATCCACGCAGGTTGCGTGCTCACATTGATTACAAAGAATCGGGTAGGTTACCTTCTTCGCGTTCGGGTATTTCCCCACCTCGCCCACCAGTAATCGGTTCCAGGCAACGTTCGGCGGCAGGAAATACTCCTGCTTGCAAGTCAGGACACAGGCGTAACAGCTTACGCATTGCTTCAGGTCAATTACCATTCCCCACTTCATCGTTCATTCTCCGGCAAGACACATGGGCATGATTCTCATCTACAGGCTGGCATCCCAGAACCAAACTCTGTCGTCACCGATGACCATGGCCCCGGATTCAAGCGCCTCGGGGGTCGGCTGGGCATACATGTTCTTCCGGCTAATCCAGGAAGAGCCGCTCTTCTTCATCGCCACCATGGACTCCAGCATCTTGATTCCACACGAGAGGACATCCACAATCGGAACGCCATCCACCTCCACCAGGCCATTCGGATACTGGTCGGTTGCGCCCGGCGCCAAGCGCAAGGCGGGCGACATCAAGCCACAGGCCGGGATCAGCACTTCGGCCCCATCGGCAATCAGCTCGCGCGCAACCTTTTTGAATTTTTCAATGGAATGCGTGGCATTGAAGATCGCGCCGCCCTGCTCGGGCGAAGGCTCGTCGATGGAACGGATGTTGGCCAGCCGCTCCGAGAGGCCGTACTTGGCGACGGTGTGGCGGGTTTCCAGAATGTTGTAGTCAGAGATGTGAACGATGCCGAACTTGTTCCCCATGGTCGATGCCATCAGCATCGCCGCCTCGCCGATGCTGGCCACCGGAATGTTGACCGCCTGCCGAACCTGGTGCAGCATTGGATCGCCGAAGCAGGTGATCAGCACCCCATCAAACCCATCCCGTTCCGCCGAGACCGCGGAATGATAGACGATCGGGGCGTTCAGGGTGTCGATATTGTGATAAAAGAACCCGGCCATTCCCTGGATGCCCCAGGTCGAGAAGCGGGAAACGATCTCTGTGTCCGCCTGTTTCGCCAAATTGAAGTTCTCCCTCCAAATGACCATCAAACGTTCCACAAACTCGTCGCCTTTGTGGCCGACCGCGACATTCGCCAAACAGATTTTCATGCCTTCCTCGGAATAGTAGATTGGTTGCGCTTGCCAGGAATCGTTACCGCTTCGAGTTGCTTCCATGCTTCACGCGGCGAATTGTTCCATGGGACGGGCAACATACCTTGGCTCACTTATGTCGTCCGGCCGCGCAGATGGAGGAGCATAATACGCCTCTGCACTCTCTCCAGTAGGTGGACCGTGTGAAGTTGCCTATTTACCCAGCAACCCCAATGCCAAATTGAGAGGATGATGAAGTTTTTTGTATCAAACAGATTACAAGAGACATAATCATTCTCCCGCGCGGGCTTAGAATGTCTTAAAGCGAGAAATGAACATATGTACTAATCACTTGATGCACACATGTATGATCTCTGATAACATTCGGAACAACCGTGGAAAGGAAGGGCTGTGCAATGCCGCTGGAGATTTCGCCGCAGGAGTTGAGGACCCGGGGAGGCATCCTCGACCAGATTCTCGAAGAGGCGTTTGATGGCGCCGTAGTTCTGGACGAGCGAGGATACATTATTCACAACACGCGCAAGGCAAACCAAATGGGCGGCACGATTGCCGAGCAAGTGGCCGGCAGAAACATCAGTGACCTGGAGCCTCACAATCCCAATCTGTCGTTTTCCAAGGTTCTGGCGACGGGACAGCCCGAGCTGGGCATTCTGGTCATTGTGAACGGCCACAAGTGCATGTCGGACATTCATCCGGTCTACTGGAAGGGGGAGTTGGTCGGGGTCATCGGCACGCTGATGTTCGGCAATATGAACCGCCTGAAGCAGATTCTATCCGGCCTGAGAGAGAACGCCGACAACGCCACCCTGAATGTCTATGACGCCATTGCCCGGATCGACGCCAACTATACGTTTGATGACTTTATTGGCCAAAGCCAGGCGACAGTAAAGCTGCTGGAGAACTGTCGCAGGGTGGCCAGCCGGCGAGTGAGCCCGGTTCTGATTTTGGGCGAGACGGGCACGGGCAAAGAAATCCTGGCCAGCGCCTTCCACTCGGCAAGCCTGGGCTACGGCTTCCATCCTTTCGTGAAAATCAATTGCAACGCTATCCCGAACGAGCTGCTCGAATCAGAATTATTTGGCCACGAAAAAGGCGCTTTTACGGGCGCAGTGGCAACCAAGAAAGGCAAGTTCGAGCTCGCCTCCGGCGGTTCCATTCTCTTAGACGAGATCGGCGACATGGACCAGCGGCTCCAAGGCAAGCTCCTGCGCGTGCTCGAGGAGGGGGAGTATGAGCATATTGGCGGCACGAAAGTTCTCCCGCTCAACGCCCAAGTGATTGCATCCACGAACCGTGACCTGAGGGAAAGTTGCCGGGTGGGCAAGTTTCGCTCGGATCTTTACTATCGCTTGAGCACTGCTGAAATACGGATCCCCCCTCTCCGGGCGCGCCGGGAAGACATTCCACAACTTGCCAATCACTTAATCGCCAAGGGCAGAATTCCAGTGTCCCTGTCCTCGGGAGCGATGGAGTCGCTGATGAACTACAGCTGGCCCGGCAACGTCAGGGAATTGAGGAATGTACTTCAGTGGCTCAGTTTCTTGGAAGCCGACAGAGAGACTCAAGCCGAGGAAGTGGCGCAAGTTCTGGCCATCCCGACGGATACCGATGTTCCGGAGATCCAATATCCTTCAGCGCCGAAGTCTTCCGAGGGGGAAAGAGATACTTTATTGGAGGTCCTTAAGCGCCATAATTTCAATCTGTCTCAAGCCGCCAAGAGTCTGCGAATCAGCCGTGGCACGCTGTACAGCAGAATCAAGAGATACAGCATTATGATTCACAAAACGCCAGGCTACAGCGGTTCCTGACGACCGCGCTGCAGGGCACCCCAACACCAGTCGCAAATGCGATGGACGTCGCGGCGCGCGATGGCCGCACGCTGGACATGGGACACAATCCAGACGGCGTTCCGTTGGCTGGCATAGGAGTTTTTCGCGGGATGTGGAACAGAAGGCGCTGGCGATAGATGATGGCGCGCTGGGCGGCGGCTTGTACTCCGTCAGCCTTCCGCCAACAGCGCCGAATACAGATACAGGTCCCCCTTCTGCGATCTTGTTCGCCGGTTATTGATATGCTTTGGCGGGTTTTGAAGATCTTTGCACCGCGTTGAGCGCGAAGACCAGGCAGAAACCGACGAGTGCGACCAGACTCTCCATGATCAGGCTGGTGTGGTGCGTAAACACTCGCTTGCTGAATTTGCTCCGCTGCGCGGGCAACACTTTGCGGCTGACGTCGAGCGCCAGCCGGGCAAATCGCACCAGTCCGACTTCGGCCATGCAAGTTTCGCGAAGGTGCCAGAACAGCTTCAGCTTAACGCCGTTTCCGCCGCCTTCTGCACAGACTTATCGAGGATGTCAACAGAGCCAGGCGCAATTTACATTTGGCCCACGCTAGGCCCCGCGAGTCCGCTTGTGGAATTGAGCCGTTTCCGGAGTGAGGAATTGAAGACCAAAGATGCAGTCGCGATTTATGATGATCGCCATGGAAGATTCTCACTGTTGCGTTGCCTTTCTGCCATTTAGAGCTTCGAACTGCCAGACATAAGCCTGCAACGTATCCCAAGCAGATCAACAGCTTAGGTGATCATTTCCACGCGCGTCGCCTCGACCTCAAACTCCTCCAAAAGCAGGTTGCCGACCGAATCGGGGTCCCCGAACAGACCATTACCGGCTGGGAACGCAACGCAACCGTCCCCGATGTCCGTTACATGCCGGCTATCATTCGGTTCCTGGGGTACAACCCCTTACCTGCGGCCAGTTCGCGCGTTTGGAACGTTTCTCCATTCCTTTGCCACCAGCTATCGCAGGATAGAATTTCCACCATGACGGTTGGCAGCTCTTGCCCTCGACAAGAACCGCCCGCCGCACACGCGCATACACGTCCACGTCGTACATGCCTCCGGTGTTCCACGGAGAACATGCTCCCGCGCCGGCGCCAAACCTTACTGTGAACCTTGTTCGTTACCCCCGGAAGGGACGCGTTGTCCGTGGAACCAGAATGTGGTGGGGTGGACTACATTTACTCCGCCTCGTGACACCGCTTGCGCGGCGTCACGTGGTCTATTTTTCCTCTGGCGCGTACAACCAGTCTTCGGAGTCCTGAAACAACAACGAGGCATGCGCCAATTTCGCACTTGTGGATTGCAAAACGTAATCAACGAATTCACACAGGCTGCGTTGGCCTTCAACATCGCCCGGCTGCACGTAATGCGTGCAGCCTGAAACAAAACCACCGCTGCCGGCGCGGAAACTCAAAACGGGACCGCTATTGCAAAGGGCTAACGGCGTTCTCACGCAGACACTACAGCCCCTGTTCGCTCCTGTTAATTACATCATCCTGTATCTCAGGGCTCAGTTCTACAAAGTAGGCGCTGAACCCTCCTACCCTGACCACAAGGTCGCGATGGTTCTCCGGGTGAGCTTTGGCGTCGAGCAGTTCGGCTGCGTCCACCAAGTTGTACTGGATGTGCTGGCCGCCCTGTTTCATGAATGTTTCAGTGAGTACTGCGAGTTTTGCCCGACTCTCCGGGCTGTTCATGGTGCTTTTGGCGAACTTCTGGTTCAAACAGGATACCGTCGATTCGTCAAACCCGGCCTTGAGTACGGATCTGAGCACACCGGTTGGGCCATGTGTATCCATGCCGCGCATGGGCGATATCGAGCCGTCGTTTAACGGTTCTTTCGATTTCCGCCCGTTGGGCAGAGCGCCTACGCCCAAGCCGCCGAAGTAATGCCACGACAGCCCTTCCCGGGAAATCTTGAAAGGCGGATATGGAGAATTGTCATACGAGAGAATGAAGTTGGCAGAAAAGTTACCCACGTCACGGACCATCAAGTCTGCCTCTTCGATGCCATTGCCGAATTTGGGCGCCGCCACGCACATCCGCCTTATCTCTTCCCCTCGCTTGCCCTCGAAGTTGGAGTCAAGGGCATCCATCAGCTCATCCATGGTCAACTTCTTCTCGTCAAACACCAGTTTCTTGATGGCAAGAAGAGAATCGGCGGTATCTACATTCGCCCGATCTGTAATAAGGAAGGTATGATAGGCAGGATTGGGGGTCATCAAATCCTCCCCATACTCCATGCACCCGTCGGCCATGACGCTCGATAGAAAGGGAAAGCGCACATACTTCTCGTTCTCTTTACGGGCGATGGCTCCCAGCCAAAAAATGCGCCCGACAATGAATTCATACTGTTTCTTGAATGCTTTGTACAATTGTTCAAAGGTCTTGAAAGTGCGGGGATCTCCAGTGTCCAGACCTACCTTCTTACCTGTTATCGCAGATACTCCGTTATGCAACATTACATCGAAAATGGCGGCCACGTTAAATGATCCAATCCCTTCGGCGCCATAGTGATCGACTGTATTCGAACAAATAGGCGTTACGCATCCTTGAGAATACCAATCTCGTGCCTTTTCCCGCGGCACTCCGGCTGCCATGAAACGTTCCACCACATGACCGCCATTCTCAAACATGGGAGTCCCGCCCTGTGTCTTGACATTGGTATCTAAAGCTTTGTCTAGGAGCCAGCGCGGGGTGTTGCTGTACCACTCGATGCCGACACTCGGGGTGGACAGCTTCATCAGACCCACTACGTGGAGAAGAAGGTAGCTCAGAAGATTGGCAACGTCGTTGCCGTCTTTGTCCACACCGCCCACATTGATATTTTGCAGCCCATAGTTTACTTGGTGATTCTCCCTGAAGTCGGCATTGGCGACGAAGGTGTGGCTACCCCAGTGCGAGATGGCGTGCTCGAGGATTTCCGCCGCCTGCGCCAGCGTCAACTTCCCGCTTTCAAAGTCCTTCTGGAAGTACGGCCACAGGAACTGGTCGGCTCGGCCGATCACTGGGGGAGATTGCGGTTGTTCGTGGATTTTGCACACGTAGATAAAGTGAACGGATTGGACCGCCTCGTGGAAGGTGCGCGCCGGGTTCTCAGGGACCCACTCGCAGACCCGGGCAATCTCCAGCAGCTCCTGCTTTCTGACGGGATTCTCCGCTTTCTCTGCCAGGTCGCGAGCAAGCTTGGCATATCTATGGGCATACGCAATGGCTGCCTCACAGGCGATGATTGAGGCCTGCCAGAAATAGAGCTTATCGATGTTGGTTTGTTTGGTCTCCACAAACCACTGAATTTTCGCCTTCGCCCGATCGATGAAGTTTCGCAACCCGTTGGCCAGCACCTTGCTCCACAGCGGCGAGGCAACACAGGAGGGAAAGAACGCCGCCGATTGCCACGGGTCCTTGAGCTTGCCCTCCTCCATATCATCCGCCCACGTGCCCACCACCTGATGCCAGGCATCCAGTACGTGTGCCGGCGCCGAGCGTTTGTGAAAATACCTGGCGGCCTCCCTCACCACCTCTCTGTTCTTCCTGGACATGGCTCCCTTGACGGTCATGGTCAAGGCCAGTTCATCCGCGTCTTCCCACAGTCCCGGGATGTAGTCTCCGGCCAGGTCGCTCTGGGTAACGGTTTCGAGCATGCCGGCCGCTAGCCGGCCGACGATCAGATCGGTCTCGAGAATATTTATGGGGGCGCCTGCCGTCAGTTTTTGGAACAACTTTGCCCTTCGGATCTCGATATCTTCTCCCTCGGTCTCCTGCCAGGACTCGAGGGCAAGTCTCTCTCGCTCAACACAGACGGTAATCGGCGCGGCACGCCGCGCCTCCTTCCATTGGAGAAGCCGATCGTTGAGCTGCAGTGCATCGATCTCCCGAAAGAGATTCTCCATTTCTGCTCCTGCGCTCTTCGGCTGATTGGTTGAGGCCGTTGTTGTTGCCATCTCTCATCCTCCTATTCCGGTCTTTGGCTAAGCCTGGCCGGCTGCTGATTTTTCGTTCTCGAGGTTATGCCGCAACGTCGCCTCGCTACCGGCTAATACCTCGATTTGAGCCACTCAAACACAAGGCCTTCAAACGCCTTCTTACTGCTGCTTAACCATGCCTCTCTGGTGAGCCGTACAGCCTCCGGGGTTTGGTTCGAGGTCCAATATTCCAACAAGCAGATCTTCAGTCCCGTGTCGGCGGCAGGAACAACAGTATAATGGGCGCTGGCCTGGAAAGTGCTTATCAATTCTCCGTCAACGATGGTCTGATCCTCGAAGCGAACGACCACGACCCTTTCCTTGAGATTGATCGCATAGTACTTTGGCGTTATCTTTTCTTGCAGAGAGGGATGCACCATTCCCATGATAAGTTCCTCGCGGGACGCCTTGCTCGTTGTGAAATCGCCGCCCGGAGGGAGGGTGTAATAGTTATAAGTGAAATCGTCAGTGAATAACTTCCCAATATTCGGCACCGTTTCCAGGGGCCCCATATTTTTGTTTACGATTTCGAAGTACTTGTCAAACCACGCGGTCACGTTTTCGTAAGTGAGTTCCATAAGCCACCTTTCTGTTGAGCGAAGTATTTACTGCACAAGCAAACTTACGTGGACACCGAACATCGGATTCCGTTATTCTCGAACGCCTGCCTTACCGATTCCACGTGGGATGGCTCAATGGCAGAAAGTCCGTGCAGACGATATGGTTTGTTGAGCGCAATATATTTGCTCTCTCCTAGCCGGTGATAAGGCATTAACTCGATGCGCTCAGCTTTGCTTCCCAGGCTTTTTAGAAACGCCGCGGTCGCCCGGATATTCTCCAGGCTGTCGTTGATGCCCGGGATCAACGGCATCCGGAACAGGAAATCGACGCCGCTTTCGGCAAGGAGCTTCGCATTAGAGAGTATGAGATGGTTTGGCTGACCGGTGAATTCGCGGTGAATGTCCGCATTCATGTGTTTCAGGTCATAGAGGACGTAATCGGTAACTGGCAAGACTTGCAACAAGGCCGGGGAGTCAGCGCATCCCGACGTTTCGATGCAGGTATTAATTCCTTCCACATGGCAGCGCTCGAACAGGGAGCACACAAACTCGGGATGCCGGAGCGGTTCCCCACCGGAGGCGGTGACGCCGCCGCCGGAGGTCTCGTAGAACATCTTGTCGGCCTTCACTGCCTCGAACACTTCCTCAAGGCTCATTTGTCTGCCGTAGACAGGGAGAGCATGGTAGCTGCAGACCGAAGCACACTTGCCGCAGCCGATACAACGGTTGCGGTCTATAGAAGGCAGTCCCGCGTCATCAAAGTTGAGCGCCTCTTGCGGACAAACTCCCGTGCAATTGCCACAGCGAGTACATAGCGACTTGATGAAACCCACCTCCGGCCTTGGCAAAACGCATTCAGGATTAGCACACCACCGGCACACAAGGTTGCAGCCTTTCAGGAAGACTATGGTTCTAATCCCAGGCCCGTCATGGATCGAGTAGCCTTGAATGTTGGTCACCGGCGCAACCAGCGTGCCGCTTTTGACGCCAATCGGGGAAACCTTGGCTGGCTGCGTTGAAGCTGCCGCGGGGACTTGAACGGGCGTCTCATCACACATCCCGATGCCGTGCTGCGGATCGGCTTGCCTCGCTTCTGTCACCTGTGCGATCTCACTTTCCAATGCTCCACGCCGCAAGCGCCGTTCGTTGGACTTGCGAGTTGCGGTCGTTCAGTCTTGACTGCACTGTTCGGACTCTCCCGGGGTTGCGGAGGTGCGATCTATAACCCTTGCTCGCTCCGATTGATCACATCGTCCTGGATTTCCGGCGAGAGTTGCACAAAGTAAGCGCTGAAGCCGCCTACCCGCACTATCAAGTCCTGGTGGCTTTCCGGGTGTGCTTTGGCATCGAGCAGTTCCTTGGTGTCCACCAGGTTGTACTGAATATGCTGCCCGCCTTGGCGCAGATAGGTGTCGGTGAGTGTCGTTAGTTTCTTTCTGCTGTCGGGGCTCTGCACAACTGTGGCGGAGAACTTCTGGTTGAGCGCGCTGGCATACGATTCGTGGAATCCGGCCTTGAGAGCCGAGCGGAGAACCGCGGTGGGGCCGCCTTTATCCATTCCCCGCATGGGCGACATGGACCCATCATTGAGCGGTTCTTTGGCCTTGCGGCCATTGGCCAGAGCCCCAACGCCCAAGCCGCCGAAATAGTGCCAGGACAGGCCTTCGCGGACGGGATGGAACGGCCGGTCCGGGCTGTTGTCGTAGGAGCGGATCACCCCGCCGGTAAACACGCCCACCTCTCGCACCATCAAGTCTGCCTCATCGATGTCGTTGCCGTACTTGGGCACGGCCAGACACATCTGCCGCACCTGCTCGCCTCGCACTCCGGCGAAGTTGGAGTCCAACACGTCGAGAAGCTCACTCATCGTAAGCTTCTTCTCCTCGAAAACCAACTTCTTGATCGCCAGCAGAGAATCTGCCGTATCGATGATGGCCCGGTCGGCCAGCATGAAAGTGTGGTAGTCGGGATCCGAAATCACGGTATCCTTGCCCTTCTCCATGCATTGTTCAGAATTGAGCATGGAGAGGAAGGGCAGGCGGACATACTTGGGATTTTCTTGGCGCGCCACCGCCGCCAGCCGGAACATGCGGCTCACGATAAACTCAAACTGCTTCTTGAAGGCGTCGTAAAGTTCGTCGAAGCGGACAAAAGTACGCGGGTCACCCGTTTGCAGTCCAAGCTCTTTTCCGGTAATAGCTGACCGTCCATTGTGCAGAGCGATATCGAGGACGGCGGCGACATTGGTTGCGCCCATCCCTTCGCTGCCCGAATGTTCTATCGTGCCCGCGAGGACCGGACTGACGCAGCCCAGGCCATACCAGTCCCGGGCTCTTTCCACCGGGAAGCCGTCCTCTGTGAACTTCTCCACGATGTGATCGCCATTTTCAAACAACGGAATTCCGCCCTTGACCTTGACGTTTGTGTCGATCGCCTTGTCGAGCAGCCAGCGCGGCGTGCCCTGATGCCACTGCACCCCGACCGTAGGCGTTGAGAGCTTCAGCAAACCGATGACGTGGAGCACGAGATAGCTCAGCAAGTTGGAGGCATCCTTGCCGTCCTTGTCCACTCCGCCCACGTTCAGCGAGTTGATGCCGAAGCTGATCTGGTGGGTTTCCCGGAAACTAGCGTTGGCGATGAAGATCTGGCTGCCCCAGTGTCCGATGCCGCATGCCAGCAACTCCGCGGCCCGCTCCAGCGTCACGCCGCCCTTCCGGTAGTCGCTGTCGAAGTAGGGCCACAGGTACTGGTCGATACGGCCGAGCACCGGATAATAGCAAGCCGGGTCCTCCAGATTCTTGCAAACTCCAATGAAATGCATGGCTTGAATCGCCTCATGGAAGTTACGAGGCCGATTCTCCGGAACCCAGTCGCATACTTTGGCGATCTGCAACAGCTCCTGCTGTCGGGCACCATTGGGCTCGGTCTTAGCCATTTGCCGGGCTAGGTCGGCATAGCGGTGGGCGAAAGCTATAGCGGCCTGGCAGACGATAATTACGGCTTTCCAGAAATAGAGCTTATTAACGTCGGCGTCCCTCGCCGCTGTGAAGTCGTCGATGTGCTCCTGCGCCTCCTGGATGAACCCTCGCATCCCTGTGGCCAACGCCATGCCCCACAACAGAGAACCGGATGCCCCGGGGACAAAGCCCGCCTCCGGAGACGGGTCGTAAACTTTGGCGTCGTTACAGTCCTCCGGCCAGGAGCCCAGCACAGCGCGCCAAGCAGAACGGACGTGGTCCGGCGCCGTCTTTCCGGCAAAGTACTTTGTGCACTCCCGCAGCCTTTGTCGGTCCTCGGCCGCCAACAACCCGTGTTGGGTAAGGGTGAGCTCCAAGCTCGCGTTATCGTCCCACAGACCCGGAATGTAGTCTCCGCAGATGTCGATGGCGGTGGTGGCCACGAGAAGTCCGGTAGAAATCCTTCCCACGATCAAGTCGAAGTCCAGGATTTCTATGGGAATAGAGTCAAGAATCTTTGCGAGCATCTTCGCTCTGCGAATCTCGATGTCTTCGCCCTCTGTCTCCTTCCAGGACTCCATAGCCAGTCGCTGCCTCTCAACGCAAACGCGCCACGGGGCGTTACGCCTCGTTTCCTTCCATCGTAGAAGCCGCTCATTCAATTCCAATCCATCGATCTTTCTAAACAAATCTTCATCTTGCATCGTTGCGGCAGCCTCTTCGCGTTTGGTTGACACCGTTCCCGTTTGCATTGCCTTCCTCCTACTTGACCTTGCGGTCAAGTCAAATCATTTCTTGGTGATCCGTTGCTTCAAGGGAGCTTGCCGCCCCCTTGAAGCCGGATGGCTCATTCCTGGCACCGCAACACATATTTCGCATCAAATGCCAGAACCAACTTCAGAACAGGATCTTCAATCCGAATTGAATCTGCCGCGAGGTCCCGCTGGTAGCTGTCATCATGCCTGCAACCGGATCGCGAGTCCCGCCTTGTTCGAAGAGATTGTTCCACGGGGCACCCAGGCCTGGAGCCGAGCCGTTGTATGGGTACTGGAAGCTGGTGTTGTTAAATATGTTGAAGAATTCCGCGCGGAACTGAGCGCGGACTCCTTCGGATATAGCCGTCTCCTTGGAGATGGAAAAGTCGGTATCGAAGACGCCGGGAGCGCGCATGCAGTCCCGGGGAGCGTTGCCGATAGTTCCCGGCTCCGGCATCACGAAGGCATTTTGGTTAAACCAATCGTTTGGGTTGCCCGTAACGAGGCTGTTGCTGCAGGTAAAGCCCGGCGCCATATTGGGGCGCTCTATCGGGTACAGTGCAGCCTGATTACTATATCCTGCCACGTCCCATCCGACCAGAGGCGTGAAGGGCGGGCCCGAGGTGGCGGTATAGAGGCCGCTGAGCTGCCAGCCTGCCACCAACCGGTTTCCCTTGAACGGCAACACATACACCGAGTTGAGCCGCAACGACTGAGGGACGTTATAGCCGCACGCCGCCCGTTCAGCCCTCTCGTCATAAGGATTCTGGAAGGACGCACCGCCTCCCAAAACGTCGGAAGCGTCTGCGATATCGATGCATTTCGAGTAAGTGTAAGCCGCTTGCGCCTGCACATTGTGGCTGAAGTGGCGGACCCAGTTGACTTGTAAGGAATTGTAGGAGCTATCCGCATCCGGAATACTTTCATCAAAAGTGCCGACATTGGGGTTCGCGCGTGTGCTCCCAAAGTGCCACACCCCGCTGGCATCGATAGTCGGAATTGGGGGATTGGCGTCCCTTAATGCAAACTCATGAACGCCGTGGGAGCCCACGTATCCGACCGTTAGAATGCTATCCTTAAAAAGTTCTCGCTGAATATTGAGGTTCCATTCCATGGTGTAGGGAGTGTGGGTGTTGTTGTAAGCGACCTGTCCGATGCTCCCGGAGGGCAGACCCACATTGGGGCAGGTCGGGCCAATCACAAGGCATGGCGTTGGATACGGACTGAAGACACCCGGAGTGGTTAGCAGATTAAATGGCGGGTTCTGCGCAAACGGATTTGCGTAGACGTGCGGAGCGATCACGTCGTCGAAGATCCCGAATCCGCCCCGCAGCGAAGTTTTTTGATCGTTGAACGGATCGTAAACAAAGCCGATGCGCGGTTCCAAATTGCGGGTGGACGGGTTGCTTGCGAACGGGTGGTCCACCGGGGTAAAGGTCGCGTCAGTAAGTGGGTGGATGAGCATAGTGCAGTCGTTTGTAGCCGTCCCCTTACTCTCGCATGTAGGATTGGTGGTGAGGTCGTAGCGAAGGCCGAGATTCAACGTCAGTTTCCGAGACACTTTCCAGTCATCATTGATGTAGGGCGTTAGATAAACCTCGTGGAACCAGTGGTAGGCATCATTCTGGTCGGGCGGGGCCCCCATGAATACCAATGGCTGATCCTGCACCAAACCTGCCACTCCTCCGAATACATAGAATCCCGTGGCGAATGTGGGGGACCAGATGAGGCTTTGTTCGTTCAGGACCCCAAACCCGAACGTGAGGGTATGGGCTCCCTTGGTCGCAATCACGTCATCCGACACACCGATCTTGTTCTGAAGACCCCGAAAGGGATCGTCGACGAACCCCCCCATATTACTCAGACCGGTGGTTACCACCGCGCCATCTCCCTGTCCCGGGACAAAATCGAATTGGGGAAGGTTTGGGATGACTGCCCCATGGTTGTCAGTGCGCACATAACTGACCCGTGCGGAATTTACCATGTGCATGAAAATGTGCCGTTCCTCAGTGGTGATATAAAGGTTCGGGCTCTGCTGCAGATCCGGCCACAGGGGGACTTGTCCAAAGGTAAATGGACTCACGAAATCGGACCGGTCGGATACAACCCGCGTGAACAGCGTATCTTTAGGCGTGAAAACGTAATCGAAGCGTGCAAGCTCGTAGTTCTCGTGGGCGATTTCAGTGGCTACTTGCGGCACGGAAACGATACCGCTGCCGTCGGGATTCACCGCTCCGTTTGGATTGGGGAAGAGGTCAAGTAAAGGCACCATAGCGGGGTTCACGCCGTAGTTTACGTTACCCACTATGCCTTGGAGTGCATCGGCGTCGGGAATGTAAGCGACTTCAGTCCGTGCTTCAGCCTGCCGGAGCCCCTCATAGTTGAAAAAGAAGAACGCCTTGTCTTTCTTGATCGGCCCCCCCAGCGTGCCGCCGAACTGGTTGCGCTTGAACGGCGGAGGGCCGCTTAGCGCATCGAAATAGTTGCGGGCATCGAGCGCGCTGTTGCGGATGAATTCGAATCCCGAACCATGAAACTGGTTCGTGCCAGACAGGGACACTGCGTTGACAACCGCGCCATAGCCACCATACTCAGCGCTATAGGTATTGGTCAGCACTTGAAACTCAGCAATCGCATCAACTCCCAACGAGGTGCCGATGGCACTTGAGCCGGCGCCATGGCCGAAGTAGTTCGATATGTCCGTGCCGTCGAGGAGGTATGCCTGATCTTCCGGCCGGAGTCCGGCGACCGTGTACGTGGCACCTTTTCCGTACAAGCTGATACTGGCGGCGGAGGTCTGCGCTATTTGGACGCCAGGCGCCAGAGTTATCAACTGCTGGAAGTTGCGCCCGTTCAGCGGTAAATCCCTCATCTGCTCCTTATCAACAAGGTCACTGATGGTGGAAGTAGTGGTATTCACTTGCTCGGCCGCCCCCTGCACGATGACAGTTTGTTCAGCTTGTCCGACCGGGAGTGTAAAATCAATTACCATTTGGCTGTTGACCGTGAGCGTGACGCCGCGGCGCACGACCGTTCGGAAGCCCTTCTTTTCTGCCTGAACGTCGTAGGCCCCAACAACCAGAGGCGTGGCCGTATATCGACCCAGAGCATCGGTTGTGACCGTGCGAGCGATGCCCGTGCCGGTGTTTCTCACCAGGATCGAGGCACCGGCAACGACCGCGCCGGAAGAATCAGTGACCGTGCCCAGTATGGTTGCATCGGTTGAAACTTGCGCTTGGGCAAGATTATTGCCGCCCGCCAAAAAAAGCAGTGCAACGAGCGGTAAAGTCAAGGCAAAATTCAGTCTTGTGCGGATCATTGCGTTTGCCCTCCACTTTTCAGTTGAGATTACGTACATTGTGTATACGTGAATTGGGAGAATCGTAGGCCGCGTTTCGCCTTTCTGTCAACTCGTAGGCGCCTCGTACGCTTGGAAAAACATCGTAAGTTATTCATTTATAATTAGATATATTATTCTTGTGGCGGTTGCTAGTGTTTGCAGCTTGGATTTGATTACTAGACGAAAGCGTGCTATATGTACACAATTACGGGATTCTCGAGGATGAAGGCGTGGTTTACACGCTTCGAGAGAATCCCGGTGGCACCAGCGCTAACAATTTCGCGTTGGTCCGTAGGAGGATGGCGGTGCGCGAAAACGGATTCTACGGGTGGAAGCTATTGCTGGCGCTGTCATTCATTGTCGCAACCAACTTGTCATTTCCTCTTTACGGAGGAGGTCTGATCGGCACCTACATGGCTGCCGACCTGCACTTTGACCGCAGCAGTTTGGGTGTGGCTTTTGGAATATTCCAGTGGATGATCGGTTTGCCTGGACCCTTGGTCGCACTGTCTGTGCACAAGAAAGGCGTTCGTTTCACACTGGCGCTGGGAACTTCATTGGTGGTCATCGGTGCACTAACGATGGCGCTGTTCGTTCATACCCGGGTGCAGTTGTACATAGTGTTCGGCATCATTATTGCTTCGGGGGCTATAACGGGCGGAGCGATTGCGGCGCAGACCGCTCTCGGGCGCTGGTTTGAGAAAAGGAAGGCGCTCGCGATATCGATGATGCCCGTAGCCGGGGCCGTCGGAGGTTTTGTAGCACCCCTCGTATTGAATCGGGTAATTGTGCTCTCCGGCGGAAATTGGCGCGCCGGGTGGTGGTTGATTTGCGGATTGAGCTTCTTGGCTACGATCACAGCTCTGGTTTTCGTAAAGGAGCAACCCTCCGACCTGGGCCAGTTCCCGGATGGTGAATCTGCAGCGCCGCCGGTCTGTAGTTCGCTTGGACCCGATACCAAAATCGGGCGGAGCGCTTATAAAACCACGGAGGAATGGAGCTTTCCCGAAACGTTGCGATCATCAAGTTTATGGCTCATGTTTGCTTCGGCGCTCGGATACAGCGCGGCATTTTCAACTGTGCTCAGCCATGCCTCCATTCATCTAACTAGAGGATCTTGGGCATACCCCCGCCGAAGCCGCGCTCTCGCTCTCTGTTCTGTCGATTGCGGGGCTGATCGGCACGTTGACGGTTGGTGTCTTGGGCGATCGCTTTGAATCCCGGTATATTTGGACTGCCGGTTCGCTGACCTCGGGACTTGGGATCCTTGTACTTCTTAACGCGATCAGTGGGACAGATTTGTACCTGTATGCGGCTCTCGTCGGATTCGGGTATGGAACCTGCATGACCAGTGTCATGACGCTGCCGGCAAACTATTTCGGGCACCGGGCCTATGCTGCAGTTATTGGATTTTTGTGCGCGGCCGGAACCACGGTGGGAGCACTCGCGACGTATGGGGCAGGTTACACCTACGATCATTTCGGGACCTACGCCCCGGTGTTCTACCTGATTGCCATATTGGGTTTCGGAGGAGCGGTTCTGGCGCTGTTCATGAAGCCGCCCGCCCGCCGGGGAGTCCCTGCTCTAGTGGCTGCCGCGGGGAGCCAGACGGACTAGCAGCATGAGGACCAGGAAGGGGGTGGCATCCAAGCGGGTTGTACCAGGTGGGTCGAACAACGAGAACAACCGCTTCAGAATTGCTGCAGAAACCACTCGTTTGAGCTTCTGACGCTGCCCGAAAGGCTGGCGAAATTCACCCAGGCGATCACTGGATTGTTGAAGACGCCCGGGACGTTCTCAGCCGCCGATGCGGCGTTCGAAGCCATGCACAAGGTGCGGAATTGTTAGTACTTACTTGGATAGCTGCATACACTATGCGTGTAATATTCCGGCGAAGGCCAGCTGTTTGGGTACTAGGCCTCTGACCGCATGAATTCGTGCTATCCTGCCCTTTCGGCCCAATGGGCGAAAGGATGGGGCACGCTGGATGGTGCAAAATCAAGCGGTCGTGGACCTAGAGTCCTTCTCCTGAGACTACAACGGGGGAGGAATCAGTCACGGTTATCGGCAGAATTGTATACAAAGGGCGTGCACGCAACGCAAGGAGAAGAACAATGCGCGAAAATGGGCAGTCGCAGACCTTGAAGGCGGTCGTCGGTCTTAGGAGCATGATCTTCGACGGCGAACTGAAACCGGGTACGCGCGTCTCTGAACTCCTGCTGGTAGAGCGCTTGCAAGTTTCTCGAACCCCGGCGGCAAAGGCTCTCATACAGCTTCGCCACGACGGACTGCTGGAGTCGTTGCCGTCCGGAGGTTTTGTGGTCGCGACCTTTTCTTCCCTCGACATCGTCGACGGCATTGAGCTGCGCGGCACACTGGAGGGACTGGCCGCTCGGCTGGCTGCTGAACGCGGCGCCCCGCCCACGATTCTGGATCAAATGCGGGACTGTGTGGACCGGTTGGACTCTTTCCTTAGATCTTTTCAACGTGACAGCAGTGCGTCCGACGAAAGATCTTTTCAGCCTGACGGCAGTGCGTCCGACGAATACGCCCGCTGGAACGATCAGTTTCACAACCTTCTTGTGCAATCTTGCCAGAGCACGATCATCCAACGCTCGTTGCAGCGGCTGATGTCACTGCCATTCCTGGAACCCAATGCTACGGTCAGTAGACCCTTAGTGGCTACGAGGATCCCCGTCCTCGACCCAAACCATTTTCTGATGGCCAACGAACAGCACCGAAGTATTATTGAAGCCATTCAAAATCGTGAAGGCACGCGGGCAGCGGCGCTCACGCTGGAGCATGCCCGCTCGGCATGGAATGTTTTGCGCTCAGCCGGCCTGGAGAGCCTCTACACATACTGCCGGCCCTAGAACCAGTCACACAGATGCCTCAACAGGATCAACATGCATCCGAGTTGAACCATGCCGAGGAAGTTTGCAGCGTGGCGTTCCCATCGGCAGGCGATGCGTCGAAAATTCTTCAGCCAAGCGAACAGCCGTTCAATTTTCCAGCAGCGCCGATAGCGGCGCAGTGGTCTTCCATCTTGCGTTTTCTTTCGCTTTCGCCGGTTGGGAAGAGTACTTCCAATACGCCCGACAAAAACTCCACTGGCTCCGCAAATCCTGACCACGCACTCTCAACGCATCCCGCAACCACGCCTTCGGCGTGGGATGACACGGAAAAGCCAAACCCAGCCGCGCCTGCGGCGAGGGATGATACTTCATAAACCCCTACCGCTCCCACTGCAAAATGTTCGAAATGCAATTACGAGCCCTTTTTGCGAGTGACTTCTATAGGCTGGCATCGGGAAAAACCAAGTAGGCGCAGTTTCGGCGGTCACGGCAGGACCCTTGGTTTTGTTTTGCACCTGTGCCTTGGTCGGCTACCGGCAGAGTAGGTGACCTTACGGGAACAACAGCAAAATGGCGGAACCTCCTCATCGCCGACGGCTAAACAGGCTTAGGAGCGGAGTCTAAATCCTCACTGCCATCTGCCGTCGTCGGCCCGGCTAATGTGGGTGGCACCGCAGGCAGGGCGGCCACACTGATGAGCAATGATCCCCCTGCGGAACACTGAAAGCGCCGGTTAAGCGCCTCCACGGGCACAACTTTGCCGAGATAATCGCGAGCCGCCTGCATCCAGTCTTCGCTTGATTTGAACTGATCCGCAGGCCAATACGCATCCTGGACGAACCCGAGATACAGGACTATGACGGGAACGCTGAGCGAGGCGAGTCGCCAACCCCAAGCCATCCGGTTAGAGACCTGATAGAAGGCGTCGCGGCTGAGTTTGAAACCCGGCGTGAACGCGTTCAGCGCGCGATTGGCGAGCGCGATCGATTCGCCGATCTTCTTATGGTTCGCTAAGTTCGAACTGCTCCTGAACGCTTTGCCGCACGTTTCCAGTTCGCCGTGGTGTGCCTTTGCTTCGACGAGCAGAACGCCAGGGATCCCGCAGACTGTGGCCGTGCTGATCAGATCGAAGTTGGGCGTACGAACGCGGGCATTACGCTTGACGATCCACCAGGCAGGCTCTGCGATCTGCTGGTACTCGAATCGGCCGTTCAAGTACTCGCGACTGAATTCCTAAAGCTCATACTCCCTATCGTCAACGGCGCCGATTGGTCGGTGAACGTCGCCTGCTGAGATCACTGTTCCCGCGCCAGTGAGCGCGAAGTTGAGAACTTCGACGTACCTGGGAGAGTCAAGCAGGAGGAGCACATCGCGCCGGCTCCCGTTGTGATTGGTGGCAATCATTGGAAATTATCACTTGACCATGAGCTTATACGATTAGGTAAGTAGTGCCGGGTGAACTCCGTTTGAACACTGTTAAGGATTCTGCCAAGCAGATTTTCGAAAATCCCGTATTTCCAGTCGCCAGAATGGAGTACGAGAATCCGCTATATTCTTTGTTTGCAGTTTATGTCCATGTTCCCAAGCTGAATGTCGCCGGTTCGATCCCGGTCTCCCGCTCCAGCTCTTCTTAAAGCAGCCGCCTGCAGCGCCCCTTCAAGCCTCCTGCACCTTCATCACGAGGCTGGCAATTGTGTCCTCGCCCTTCAGCAGCATCTGATGCGGCGTGTTCGCCGGCACGTGCGCAACGTCTCCCGCCCTCAGGGTCTGGCTCACTCCACCTTCGATCGAGGCCCCGCGCGTCTCTCCCGGCGCAACCGTCCGCGCCCCCGCCACAACTCCACCTGTCACCAGCGTTGCGGTTCCGGATAGCACCACAAACAGATCCGCCAATCTCTCGTGCACCTCGGCCTCGCCGCTCCGGCTGCGAAACAAAAGCATGGCGAAGTGCTGCGGATACTCCTTCAGCGTCTCCGAAGCCGTACCGTCCCCGTACTTGGCCATTTTGCGCAGGTATGCCACGCGCTCCAGCAACACAGCATGCGCCCAGTGATCTACCGGGTTCTTCGGCTCCCGCGGCTTTGGCGTCACATCTTCAAGCGCCACGTCCTTCAAAATCTCTTTCACGATCCGTTCCATCTCTTCTCCATTTGCTTCTGCGAACTTCCGCCGGGGCTTGTTCGTTCACAGCCCCGCCAGTTTCCGCGCTCGCTTAAACACCTTCAGCAGCATCACCCGTGTCAGCTTGCCGGTATTCGTGTTCTGCAGCGAAGGATGATAGCTGGCAATTGCAATCAATCCGCCCGGCAACTCGTACTCCGCTCCATGCGCAAACTATCAATCCCGTCCGCGCCGTCAATTTTCCCGTTCGCGCCAAGTGCGCCAGCAGTCCATCGAATGCGATGCGCCCCAAGCAAACCACCACCCGCAAATTCTGGAGCAGCCGCATCTCCTCATCGAGCCAGGTCGAGCAGTTGCGCAGCTCACCTATTGCCGGCTTGTTGCCCGGCGGCGCGCAGTGCGCTACGGCGCTGATCCACAGGCCGTTTAATTTCATCCCATCATCGCGCGAGGTTGCCGTGGGCTGCGATGCAAATCCCGCCGCGTGCAGCACCGGAAACAAGAAATCGCCCGATCCGTCGCCCGTAAACATCCGTCCCGTGCGGTTCGATCCGTGCGCTCCCGGCGCCAGTCCCAGTGCCAGCACGCGCGCCTTTGAGTCGCCGAACGACGGCACGGGACGGCCCCAGTACTCCCAATCGGCATACGCCCGCCGCCGCACCCGCGCCACCTCTGTGCAATGCGCGCGCAGGCGCGGGCAAAGCTCGCACGCAACAATGCGCGCATTCAGTGCTGCAAGCGATGTGGCCTCGCCCATGAGGGAATTTTACTTCCGTGCGCTTAGGCCGCCGGTTGGAACTCCAGGCTTCTTGTGGTCGCTGGCTTGCGCGGAACCTGCGTCCCGCGCCGTTGCACCGTGGTAAGCTGGTCGCAACAAATCCAGCGAGGTTGAAATGGCGCAGCGTTTTCGTGCTCGTGTGTCGGGCCTCGGTATTCTTGCACCCGTGGCCTTTGCGGTTGCCTTGTTTTGCTGTCCTGCCCGTAGCGCGTTTGCGGTTCCATGCGCCGTCGTACACCATTCCCCGCTCTCTGATGCTGATAAGGCACTGCTAACCGCCGATTACACAAAGGCGGAGAGTCTCTACCGTTCGGGTCTGGCGGCAAATCCTGGAAACGCAGACCTGACCGCCGGCTTGGTGCGCACGCTCCTGCGCGAACAAAAAGTGCAGGGGGCTGCCGATACCGTAAACGCGGCTTTGGCCGCCGCTCCGGCGTCGGCTGCGCTCCTCACTGTGCGCGGTGAGGTCGAGCTTCGCCAGGGCGAGCCGTGGACGGCGGCTCAGACGGCCAATGATTCGGTCAAGCTGGATCCATGCAGCCCGAGAACGCAACTGCTGATTGCCGAACTGGCAAGGATAAACTCGCTCTACGCCACCGCTCAGCAGATGCTCTTGAACGCGCATCAACTCGATCCCGACGATCCGGATATTCGCGAGAGGTGGCTATTCACACTTCCGCTCAAGCAGTGCATCGCGGAACTGGAGGCCTACCTGGCTGCTCCGCAGGGCGACGACGCGGACGATTTGCGCCGCCTGCACCAAACCCTCGACCACCTCAAAAGGCTGGAGGCGGTGCCGCCCAAGCCCTGCCGATTGGTTTCGCAATCAGACACTGCCGAGATCCCGTTTGTCCTTCTGATGCGGGATGCAACGCACATCCTGGGTTTCGGCCTCGACGTCAAGCTCAACGACCATAGCGCTCACCTGCAAATTGATACTGGCGCTGGCGGTTTGGTGATCAGCCGCAGCGTAGCCAATCACGCGGGTTTGAAGGCCTTTTCACAAAACGAGGTTGGCGGAATCGGAGACGAGGGATTGAGGGCGGGCAATACCGCCTATGCCGACTCCATCCGGATCGGAAATCTCGAATTCCAGAACTGCCAGGTCGAAGTGGTGGACAAAGGAATATCCGGAAGATGCGGACGGCTTGATCGGGATGAATGTTTTCTCGCGCTTTCTGGTTACGCTGGATTACCCCATGCGCAAGCTGCTACTGGGGCCACTGCCGCCACGCCCCGGCGAGCAAGCCGCGCCGCAGAAACTCAACATCGGCGGCGAGGACGAGGGAAATGGCGAAACCAAGACCCCGCCACCGGGCGAGGCAGGTTCTGTGGCAAGTAGTCCGGCCGCGGCGGCGGCGAAACCTGCTCCGCATGGCCCCTACGACCGCTACATTGCGCCGGAGATGAAGGACTACACAGAGGTCTATCGAGTGGGGCAATATCTGATTCTTCCTACCGGTCTCAACTTTTCCAAGATCAAGCTTTTCATTCTGGATACCGGTGCCTGGGCAACGACCATCTCGCCCCAGGCTGCGCGCGAGGTGACGAAGGTGCACAGCGGGGCCCCCGTCCAGGTGCGGGGCTTGAACGGAGAGGTGCAAAAGGTCTACAGCGCCGATGAAATCACCTTTCGCTTTGCGAATCTGGCGCAGAAGGTCGATGACGTGGTGGCCTTCGACACTTCGAAGATTTCGAAGGACTCCGGAATCGAGATCTCGGGTTTTCTGGGCGCGGCAACTTTGCGGCAGTTGACGATTCACATCGACTACCGCGACGGGCTGGTGAAGTTCGATTACGATCCCAAACGCGGATACAGGTATTGAAGCCAAGCGCGAGCCGCGTCCTGGAGCCTGTCTGGCAGCGCCGTTTCGGCTCCGCCTGCCGCACTCTCCCTGTGCCATACTGAATCTGTCTTCGCATTCCCCTAGGAGTTGAAGTCGCTCCGCATGCCCAGCCAACCCAATCCGGACTTCCTCCGCCGCGCCATCGCGCTGGCCACCGAAAACGTCGAATCCGGCGCGGGCGGGCCGTTTGGCGCGGTCGTCGTGCGCGATGGCAAGATCGTGGGCGAGGGCGTCAATTCCGTCACCGCCTCGCACGACCCCACGGCGCACGCCGAGGTCAACGCCATTCGCGCGGCCGCCAAAACTCTGGGGACTTTCACTCTTGCCGGCTGCGAGCTCTACACCAGTTGCGAGCCCTGCCCCATGTGCCTCGCGGCAGCTTACTGGGCACGGCTCGACGCCGTCTACTACGGAGCCAGCGCCGCCGACGCGGCCCGCGCCGGCTTTGACGATGCTTTTCTTTACGCGGAGCTTCGCAAAGACGCGTCCCAGCGCAAACTCCGCTCAATGCAATTGCTGGGCGACGAGGCCTGGGCCAGTTTTGCCGCGTGGATCGCCTCGCCCAACAAAATCGAATACTGAGAGTCGCATGAGCACTGCTACCACAGCCGCAACTCCCGCGCCACGGCTTGATGCAAAGCCGCTGCTCGTCCGCCGCGCCGCCGTTCTCGGCGCTGGAACCATGGGTTCCCGCATTGCCGCGCATTTGGCCAACGCCGGAATCCCTGTCCTCTTGCTCGACCTTCCCCCAAAGTCCGGAAGCAACGAGCCCCAGCTCGCCAGCGTCGCCCTCGATACACTTGCGAAATCAAAGCCGGCCGCTTTATTTGAGCCTTCGCTTGTCCGCCTCATCGCTCCCGGCAACTTCGACGACGACCTGCCCAAACTCGCCGAGTGCGATTGGGTCATTGAAGCCGTCGCCGAAAATCTCGAAATCAAAACCGCGCTGCTGGCTCGCGTTCTTCCGCATCTCGGCGCGCAGGCGCTCCTCACCACCAACACCTCCGGCCTGCCCATCAGCCGCATCGCCGCTGCTCTGCCGGGCCTGCGCGGCCGCTTCTTCGGCACGCACTTCTTCAACCCTCCGCGCTATATGCGGCTGCTCGAAATCATCCCCGCCCCTGACAGCGACCCCGCCATCGTTGCCGCCTTTGCCGCCTTCGCGGATCGCATCCTCGGCAAGCAGGTCGTCTTTGCCCACGACACGCCCAACTTCATCGCCAACCGCATCGGCGTCGCTGTCCTATTTAACGCCGCCAATCTGATGCTCGAGCAGGGACTATCCATCGAAGAGGTTGACGCGCTCACCGGTCCTGCTCTCGGCTGGCCGCGCACTGGAACCTTTCGCCTCGCCGATCTCGTCGGCATCGACATCCTCGCGCACATCGCCGCTAACTTCCCTCAGGGCGTCACCGGCGGCAAATTCTCCGCCATCCTCGACGAGCTTTTGAAGCGTGGCTGGCTGGGCGATAAGTCAAAACAGGGCTTCTACAAGAAAATCCGCGGCGCCGATGGCAAAGACGAGCGCCTGGTCCTCGATCTCTCCACCTTTGACTACCGCCCCGCCGCAAAGCCCGCTCTGCCCGCTCTCGAAATGGCGAAAAACGCCGCCACACTTCCCGAGCGCCTGCGCCTGCTGCTCGCGAACGACCCGGCCAAAGACAAAGCCGCAGCCTTCCTCTGGCCATTTCTCGCGTTGCTGTGGAACTACGCCGCCGAACGCATCGGCGAGGTTGCCGATGACGCTCCCTCCATCGACGACGCCATGCGCGCCGGCTTCAACTGGGAGCTCGGCCCCTTCGAAATGTGGGATGCAGCCGGCGTGGCCGAGACCGTCGCGCGCATGAAGGCGCTGCATCTGCCTGTCAGCGCTCCCGTGCAGGCTCTGCTCGCCTCTTCGCGCACAAGCTGGTACTCGCCCGGCAAAGACGCCTGCTTCCAGCCGGCAACAGGCCAATCCGTCTCCATCCCGCCATTCCCGGCCACGCCCGCGTCGCCGATTTCCGCCGCACGCACGGCGTCGTCCGCTCCAACTCCGGCGCCTCTCTCGTCGATCTTGGCGACGGCATCGCTTGCATCGAGCTGCACTCGCTCAAGAACGCCATAGGCGGCGATTTGCTGGCCCTGATCTCCGCCGTCCTCCATCCCTCCTCCGATGCGGTCCGCGACTTTGCCGGCTTCGTTATCTCCGGCGACCGTGAAAACTTCAGCGTAGGCGTCAACCTGATGCAGCTCCTGCTCGCCGCGCAGGAAGGCGAGTGGGACGAGCTGGCTGCACGTCATTCACAGCTTCCAGCAGATGAACCTGGCCATCAAATTCTGCCCGCGCCCGGTCGTCGCCGCGCCCTTCGGCCTCACCCTCGGGGGCGGCGCGGAGATTTGCCTGCACGCCGCCCGCCGCCAGCCCCACGCTGAAACCTACATGGGCCTGGTCGAGACCGGCGTCGGCCTCATCCCCGCCGGCGGCGGCACGAAAGAGATGTTGCTCCGCGCCCTTGATGCAGCCGCCGCGCTCGCTCCGCCCGATCCGCGTGACGCGCCTTCGCGCTTTGCTCAATCCGCCGAATTCGCCACGGCGCTCAAGCGCGCTCTCGAAACCATCGCCATGGCCAAAGTCTCCACCTCAGCGGCCGACGCGCGCTCGCTGGGCATGATTTCGCCCGCCGATCGCATCACCATGAACCGCGAGCGCCTGCTTCTGGACGCCAAAGCGCAGGCTGCGGCGCTGGCCGATGCCGGCTACACTTCGCCGCAACCCCGCACCCAAATCCCCGCTCCCGGCACGGCCGCATTGGCCACGCTCGAAACCGGCATCTATCTCATGGGCGAAGCCGGCTTCGCCTCAGAGCACGACCAAAAAGTCGCCCGCTGGGTCGCATACATTCTTGCCGGCGGCCGCGTCACCCCCGGCTCCCTCGTGACCGAGCAATACCTCCTCGATCTCGAACGAGAAGCCTTCCTCTCCCTCTGCGGCGAGCGCAAAACTCAGGAGCGCATCGCCTTCACCCTCAAGACCGGCAAGCCGCTGCGAAACTAGGACAGGAAGTTGTGGTAGTGTGGTTCGGAAGTCGGCGGGGGGCGATACAGTGAATAGATTATCGGGTGCAAAGAAACTAGATGAACCGTCGCTGCTTGATGGGTATCAGCATATGGCCGCGAATATTGCGCAGGAGCAGGAAGCCTTGGAATGGTGTGAGGCGCTTTGTGGAGATGCACTCGGTGCTGAAGAAGCAGAGGCGCCAAAACGCGGCAAAGTGCGTGCATCGCACGGCAAGAAGTCCTGTCAATGAATGACCAAGCTCGAGGTCCGCTCATCTTCCATACCCATCGCGGAGCTGTTATCGCGCTCGTCTTCGGGATTCTTCTCATATTGAGGGATTTCGCTTATCTATTTGAGCTTTACGTGCCCGGACATACGAGCTGGCTCACGCGCTATCTGTTCCCGCCGACCCTCTTTTCAATCATCGTCGATCTCTGTTGCACCGTGCTTTTCACTGGAGCATTCATCTTTATATTGCGTCGATCCCGAGGAGGCGAGCGTATGTACTTGGCAGTCTTTGTAGCCAGTGCCATCCTTTCGCCGGTTCGCGACATCCCTTCGGCCACATCGGTGCATGTCCACTACTGGCTGGAGGCCATCCTGGATATAGCCCTCATCCCGAGCGCAGTGTGGATGTACAGGACGCTTCCTCCACATGGCGCCCGATCGGAGGCAAAGTTACCAGCCAGGCGCTAGAATGCTCCTGAGCTTCGCCTATGCTCTCAACTGTTCGCAAGACGAGAATTCCATTTCTCGGTCTGCTGCTTCTCGATTGTTGCTTCTCTCGCGTTCGACCGCAGGATGCAGCCTCAGCGCCTCTCGATGCCTCCAGCCAGATCACCATCGACGGCCGCTCCACCCCCTACCTCATCCGACATCTTCCCGTGAACTCTTTTCCCCAACTCCCATCCGCCGTTGAGGATGCGCTCATCCGCCGCGGCTGCCTCATTCCGCAGACCTACGAAGCGCACGGCCCGGAAAATGTCGTCCACGCGAGCCTGGAGCGCAAGGGCTCCTCCGATTGGGCCGTCCTCTGCTCCGCTAACGGTGCCGTCTCGCTGCTCGTCTTTTTTGCCAGCAGCGGCGAACCCACGATCCTCGCCACCGCGCCTGAAACCGAGCGCCTGCAATTCCACGGCTCAAGCAATGTTCTTGGCTTCAACTGGGCCATCGATCCCGCATCCCCTGAGGACGTTCACGAAGCGCAGCTCGGCATGCGCCGCCCCCCGCCACGCCTCGACCACGACGCCATCGCCGACTCCGTTATCGACGGCCGCACGAGCTACCACTTCTATTCCAAAGGCGCATGGACCCTCATCGACACCCAGGATTAGCATCGCCACATCCTCGCGGTCATCCTTGAGCGGCCGGGGTCCGCAATGGCGGACGAAGGGAGTCGAAAGCCTGCTCTGAGCGAAGAACGCGGCAGTGATTGAAGTCGAGCGGGAGTCTGCGGTTGTTTTTTTTGCCGCTGCGACCCTCCGGCATATATCAAATAGATAGGAGCCACCCATGCCGGAAGCCGTCCTCGTTGCCGCCGTTCGCACCCCCGTTGGCCGTGCCCCCAAAGGCGCCCTTTCCACCGTTCGCCCCGACGACCTCGCAGCAACGGCTCTCACCGGCGTTCTCGACCGGGTTCCCGCCCTCGACAAATCGACTATTGACGACGTAATCCTCGGCTGCGCGCAGCCCGAGGGCGAGCAGGGCTGGAACATCGCCCGTATGGCTGCTCTGCGCGCGGGCCTTCCCGTCGAAATCCCCGGCGCCACCATCAACCGCCTCTGCGCTTCGGGCCTTGAGGCTATCGCGCTGGCTGATCAGCGCGTCAGATCGGGTCGTGCGCGCGTCGTCGTGGCCGGTGGCGCCGAATCCATGAGCCTGATTCCCATAGGCGGCAACAAACCCAGCCCCAACCCATGGCTCACCGCCAACTACCCAGCGTCTCTGCTGACCATGGGTCTCACCGCCGAGCGCGTCGCGCGCCATTACGGAATCTCACGTGCTGACCAGGACGCCTTCGCCTGCGCGAGCCATCAGAAAGCTCTGGCCGCGCAAGCCGCCGGCCGCTTCGCCGAAGAACTCGTTCCTGTCACGGTCACCATCGCCGCGCCCGGATCAAAACCCGGCAAGCCCCGGATCGAAGAAAGAATCTTCTCCGCCGACGAAGGCCCGCGCGCCGACACCTCCGCCGAAGCGCTCGCCCAACTCAAGCCCGCCTTCCACGCGCAGGGCACGGTCACCGCCGGCAGCTCATCGCAAACCTCCGACGGTGCCGCCGCAGCGGTCTTCATGGAATCCGTCCACGCACGCGAGCTCGGCCTTCAACCCCTCGCGCGCCTCGCCGCCTATGCCGTCACCGGCTGTTTGCCTGAAGAAATGGGTATTGGTCCCATCACCGCCATCCCCAAAGCTCTCGCCCATGCCGGCCTCACGCTCAACGACATCGGCCTCATCGAATTGAACGAGGCCTTCGCTGTACAAGTGCTGGCCATCATCCGTGCACTCGGTCTCGATCCCGCCCGCGTCAACGTCAATGGCGGGGCCATCGCGCTCGGCCATCCCCTCGGCTGCACCGGTGCCAAGCTCACCGCCACGCTCTTGGCAGAGATGCGTCGCCGCAATGTCCGCTACGGCATGGTCGCCATGTGCGTCGGCGGCGGCATGGGCGCCGCCGGCGTCTTCGAGCTGCATTAAGTGACGTCGCGTCATAGCGGTTCCACAATTGGTGTACCCACCTGGAGCAAATTTGAAAATGGTGTGATCGTGCATCGTGCCAAAAGAGCATCCCGCAGAGGCTAAAGCCCGCGATTTTGCCGGCCTTTTCGGCATGACTAAAATCGTGCCCTGATACAAGGCCCAATACCATTGCCTATAGCAAAACCAGAGATGCGGTAACCCGAAGCCGCTGCGCTTAAGTCGCCGCGACCCCAAGGAGCGGCGACCTTCATCAAAAGCTGAATGGGGCACACCTTCTCTGGTTTTGCCGTAATTCGCTCCAAATGATTTACGCGGCTTGTTTTTTCCTGATCCCTGACCCCTGACACCTGCAACCTAGTTCTTAAAAAACCTCCCGTGCCCGCAGTTCGCCCACGGATCGTAGTGCAGCGCAAAGTTGGCGCGGTGTTCGATGCTGGGATGGCTGTAAAGCCAGAACTCGATCAACGGGCTGGGATCGGGATCTTCCAGCCACGCTTGCCCCAGATCGTTGAACGCTGCAACCGCTGTCTTCTGCGGGTCAGGCACGATCCCGTGGATCGCCTCCTGCCCGTACACATCGGCCTGGTGTTCAAAATGGCGGCTGAAAGCGTTTCCGGCCGGCTCCAGAACAAACCCTGCGATTGAAATCGTGAACAGCAGCACCACAAATCCCGCTCGCGACGAGAGCGCAGGCTGCTGCCCAATGGAATCTTCCGGTTTGAGCCCTGTCCATTTCGCCCCAAACCGCTTCACCAGCCACGCCGCGAACATCGCGCAGGCCCAATAAATGAAGAAGAGCGCGACAACGGTGCAGGCAAAACCCTTCCAGATGTGGTGAAGCACATAATGCCCGCTCTCGTGCCCAAAGATGAACAGCACCTCGTCATTGGGAATGCGTCCGGCTGTCGTATCCCACACCACAATCCGCCTCGTGGCGCCGATCCCGCTCACGTAGGCATTCAGGCCGTTCGTCTTCTCGCTGGCCTTCATCAGAACCATGCGCTCGGGCGGGATGTTGGTTCCAGTGCGCGCAACCACCTTCTCAAGCTCCTCGACCAGCGCGGGATTGCTTTGGGAGAGCGGTTCAAACTTGTCGAAGAGCGGCTCGATGACCACAGGCTCGGCAAACAGAACGAGAAGCAGAATCGGAATGGTGACCAGCCAGATCCCGAACCAATACCGCCGCGGCCAGTGGCGCACAATCCAGTGGAACAAAAGCAGAATCGGCGCGCCAAACAGAATCGTCAGCCCCAGCGCCTTTGCCTCGTCGCCAAACCAGCCATTCCACCCCTGCACGCTGATCCCGTAAGCGCGTTCGTAGTGCTGTCCGATCCAGTCCAGCGGCAGGCTGGCCAGCGAGGTGGTGACAAGGAAGGCCGCGAAGAAGACCACTCCCTGAATCCATCGGTGGCGCGAAATCTTCTGCGCCCAACCCTCCAGCCCGGCGGCGCCCCGCGTGGCCAGCAGCAGCCAGATCACGGCGATGCCCCAAAGCGATCCGGCGATGTCCAGAATGTTGCGGATGCGGCTGAGAGCAATCGCCTTAGCCCGTTTATCCGGCGGCAGGTTGTAGGCCTGCTGCGGATTGGCCGTGGCCGTAGCAGCACCCGTCGCCGGCGTCGCCGGTCTGGCGCCGCTCTGCGCGGCCATCGGCACGCGTGACAGTCCCGCAAGTAGCGCGGCCAGACTCACCAACCACAACGCTCGGCGTCTAAATCTCATCCTCATTCCCCTTTTCGATGAATGTTGCGATAATCTTCGTGAATTCTGCGACAATCGAGTATAAAGATGTCTTCACCTGAAAATCGAATCCGTACGCCCAGCGGTTCCATAGCTATACCACGGCGCCGCACTGCCCGATTTTTGATTCTCGCGCCTGCGGCCGCTGTCATTACACTGCTTGTGCTCCCCGTCGTAGCCCGCGCGCAACGGCCCGGCACATCCGTCCTCCTCGACGCCATGACCACCGAGCTGCAGCGCGCCTTCACCTCGCTCGGCAAGCCTGGCCCATCGCAGCCGCATGGTGCCGCCGTCGACAGCCAGCAGTTGCCGCCCTACTTCCTCAGCTACTCGGTCTCGGATGCCAGCTTTGTCTCCATTCGCGCGCAGTATGGAGCCTTGGCTGAAAGTTCGACAAGTCGCGCTCGTGTGGCCGACGTGCAGGTGCGCATCGGCGATCCAAATCTTGACAACACCCACGGCACGCATCGCGCCTCGGCCGTCAACAGCCTGCAACTGCCTCTCGGCGACGATCGCGAAGCCCTGGCGCGTTCGCTGTGGATGGCCACCAACACCGGCTATGGCAACGCGCTCGACAGCTACCTGCGCGTCAAGACCGAGGCCCAGGTTCGCGCCAAAGAAGAAGACACCTCACCCGACTTCAGCCAGCAAGCCCCGCAAACGCACATCGGCGCTGTGGCCCCGCCCATTGTCATCGATCGTGCGGCATGGGAGCAGCGGGTGAGGGAACTGTCGCGCATTTTCCGTGACTACCCTGACGTGTATCAGAACATGGTCATTCTCACGGTACAAAACGAGACCGATTATTTTGCGTCATCCGAAGGCTCGCAAATTGTCGCGCCCCATCTGCTCGCGCGTCTCGTGGCTGTTGCCGTCACGCGCGCCGACGATGGCATGGATCTCTTTCGCGAACAGACCTTCGAAGCTGAAACCGTCGACGGGCTGCCCAATCAGGCGGACCTCGAAGCCGCCATACGCGATCTGGGCAAGAGTCTTGAGGCGTTGCGCAAAGCTCCGGTCACCGAACCCTTCGACGGCCCCGCGATTCTCTCCGGCCGCGCCGCTGCGGTCTTCTTCCACGAAGTGCTCGGCCACAGGCTCGAGGGCCAGCGCCAGCGCGGCGACGAGGAGGGCCAGACCTTCACCAAAGACATCGGCAAAGAGATTCTCCCCGATTTCCTCTCCGTCGCCGACGACCCCACCCTCACCACCTTCGGCAAAACCTGGCTCAGCGGCAGCTATCAGTACGACGACGAAGGCCAGAAAGCCGAGCGCGTCGATCTCATCCAGGACGGCGTGCTGAAAACCTTCCTCATGTCGCGCCTGCCCATCGCCAGCTTCAGCTCGTCCAACGGCCACGGCCGCGCCGAAACCGGCCACATCCCCACCGGCCGCCAGGGCAACCTCATCGTCACGTCCACCAAAAGCGTCTCCGAGGCCGAACTGCGCAAGGAGCTGATCGAAGAAGCCAAGAAGCAGGGCAAACCCTACGGCCTCTATTTCGAAGACATCTCATCGGGCTTCGCCGTCACGCAGCGCTCCTCGCCGCAGGCCTTCCAGGTGATTCCACTCGTGGTCTGGCGCGTCTATGTCGATGGCCGTCCCGACGAGCTGGTGCGCGGCGTCAGCATCGTTGGCACGCCGCTCGCCGCCATGAAGCGCATTCTTGCCACCGGCGACAAAAGCGAAGTCTTCAATGGTGAGTGCGGAGCCGAGTCGGGTACCATCCCCGTCAGTGCCGTTGCTCCCGCCATGCTGGTCAGCGAGATGGAGACGCAGCGCCAGCCCCAAGGCACCGCGCGCCCGCCCATCCTGCCCATCCCCGGCGCGGATTCACAAGCGCCCGCAACCAAGGAGGCGCAATGAATCCAATTCGCCCGATCTCTGCGCTCGCCCTCGCCGCCCTCCTCGCTTCCCTCCTCTGCACACCGCGCACTATCTCCGCCCAGCAAACCCGCGCCGACGCCGAAAAAGATCCCGTTCTCGCCGCCATGCTCACTGAGCTCGACCGCAGCATGAACCATTTGCAATTGCAGGGCTTCGCCAAGCCCTTCTTCATCCAGTACCGCATAGAAGAAGTAGTCGACTTCGAGACCAAAGCCGAGTTTGGTTCGAGCGAAGGCTCCGAACATGCGCATCAGCGCGTGGCGCGCGTCACGGTGCGTGTCGGCGATTACAAAACCGACAGCTCCGGCGGACGCGGCGACGGTTCCATCGAACTTGTCGCGCTCGACAACGATCTCATCGCGCTCCGCACTGCTCTATGGACGGCAACCGACCAGGCCTACAAAAACGCTCTCGCCGCCTACGCGCAAAAGCAGGCGGCACTGAAGCAGGTGCAAACACCGCCGCAGGCCGATGACTTCAGCCTCGAAAAGCCCGTCGTCTCGCTCGCCCAACCGGTCACCCTGCACCTCGATGAAGATGAATGGGCTCAGCGCGTCGCCCGCATGAGCGGTCTCTACCGCACCGACGCAACCGTGAGCGCAACCCTGCGCGACGTCGAATACTCGACCGCCAGTTTTCACGCCCGTTCCACCACCACATGGCTCGTCACCAGCGAGGGAACCATCGTCCGCAAATCCGCGGCTGAGTATCAGGAGGCATTTGCCGTAGGCACGCAAGCCGCCGACGGCATGCGTCTCGAACGCTCGTTCGCCTCGGCTGGCCCTTCCCTCGCCGATCTTGACTCCGAGGCAGTCGCCAACAAGCACGCAGTGGAAGAGATCGCCTCGCTCGCCGATCTGCGTAAAGCCCCGCTCGTTGAAGAGGAGTATCACGGCCCGCTGCTCATGAGCGCCGACGCCGTCACCGACACGCTGCACAGCCTGCTCGCCGTCGCGGTCACAGCCACGCGGCCGGCCCTGGGTACTGAAGCGCGCACCAACGGCGCATTTGCGTCCAGCTATCACGCGCGCGTGCTGCCCGATTTCATGAATGTGGTTGACGACCCCGGCCTCAAAACCTTCGAGGGCAAAGGCCTCCTGGGCGCTTACTCGGTCGACGATGAAGGCGTTCCCGCGCAGGGCGTCAAGCTGGTTGATGCTGGCCGTCTCGAAAATTACCTCATCGGCCGCGAGCCCGTGCGCGACTTCCCCAAATCCAACGGCCACGGCCGCGCCGGGATCACCGGCCCCGCGCGTCCCATGATCGGCGTCCTCAAAATCACCTCGGGAAATGGCCTCTCCGATGACGAACTCAATCGAAAACTGCTCGATATGGCCAAGGATCGCGGCCTTCCCAGCGTCTACTATGTGCAGACCTTGGGCGGCGTAGGCAGGCCGCGCCTGCTCTATCGTGTAACCCCGGACGGCAAACGCGAGTTGGTGCGCGGCGCAGTTCTCGCCGACATCGACGACCGCGCCCTGCGCTCCAGCATCGAGGCCGCGGGCAAGGATCTGTGGGTTGCCAATTCCTTCGGCGACCCGCCCGTCACGGTCCTCGCCCCCGCGCTGCTCTTTGACGATGCCACCGTCCGCCGCGCCAACGAGAAAAACGAAAAGCTGCCCTTCTACCCACCGCCGGAGTAGTGTTCTGCCTTAGAAGTTCTTTGAATAGGTGGTCTGTCATCCCGAGCTGCGTTTTGCGCGTCTCCCGCGCCAAACGCAGCCGAAGGACCTGCTGAACGGGATTTCGATTTCTGCAAATGAATTCGGACTCCGAAGGCCCCTACTCCCCTAGTCCCTATGTCCTTGCCTTCTTCCACGCCCCCACAATCGCTCCCATCAGCACCATGCCCAGCAGCCAGAACCCGGTATTGACGGCAAACAGCGCGTAGCTGCGCACCTCAAAGACCTCTCCGACGGCGATCGTGGGCAACACCAATCCTAGCCACAGCATCGCGGCCACCTTCATGGCGCGCGGCGCCGTCAGCGTGCCGGTCAGTTGCGTCACGCAGGAGATCGCCGTGGCAATCAAGGCCTCCGAAAGCAGCGCCGTACCGTATTGCAGAGCTGAATTCGCTCCCTGGCCCACCAGCCAGGCATGGTCGTGCCCGATGCCTTTCAGCCAGGCCTCAAGGAACAATGAGTACCAGGCAGCTTCAAAAAGAAAACATGCCACCGCGGCAATTACGATGGCCAGATAGTTTTGCCGCACTCGCGGCGATGCGATCGGCACTTCGCCCTCCCCCGTTCAAGTCCCGTGTGCCGGCGCTGCGCCCGAAAAGGTTATTGGGAGATTTGTCGGCGCACGGGAGCGGGTTTTGCGGGATTGTAGAGCATCTTCCGCGACCTTGTCGAAGAGTTTTATCCTTGAGCGCAAGGAATACGATGAAACCGGGAAGCGGGCAAAACACGATTGGCGGAGCCGCCCTCCAGCTTTGGTACGCCTGGCCCGCCGATCTCTCAGAAGCAGGCGCTGAAGCAGCCTGCGCGGCGCTCCTGAACGACGCCGAGCGCGAACGTGCCGCCCGTTTTCGCTTCGACCGCCATCGCCGCGAATACCTGGCCTCGCATGCTCTGGCGCGCAACGCGCTATCACACGCCCATCCCTTGCCGCCGCATGCATGGTCCTATTCCGTCAACGCATATGGCAAGCCAACGCCCATTCCGGAGTGCGGTCTGCGCTTCAATCAGTCGAACAGCGTGGAGCTCGCCGTTTGCCTCGTCGCAAGTCCCGGCACGCCGGCAGGAGCAGGAACCGGAGCCGTAGCCGGCCCCGAAGTCGGTGTCGACGTGGAGGCTTTCCAACGCGCCGAAGAGATCGTTCCGCTCGCGCCCAAGGTCTTTTCTCTCGCAGAACAGGAGCAACTCAACGCCTTGCCCGCCGCCGAGCGTCCTCATCGCGCGCTATCGCTATGGACCCTCAAAGAGGCATACATCAAGGCTCGCGGCATGGGGCTTGCGCTTCCTCTACGCGGCATCTCTTTCCTGTTTGGCGAACCGCAGGGAATCCGTCTCGAAGTTGGCCCGGGCGTCGGCGACGACCCCTCCCGCTGGCGTTTTTGCCTCCTTGACCACACACAACACCGCATCGCGCTGGCGGTTGAAGCGGCCACCTCCGGCACCCTCGAAGTCCCCGTTCTTGAGATTTTTGCTGCGCGCCCGCCCTTCGCCGCGCCCACACGCCTGACCTCCGGCCCCGAAACCTGGTTTCCCCTCCTCGCGGCCGCATCCCGATCCCACCCCGTGGGATAGTCCCCAACCCGCCCGGCCCCGTCGCGCCTACAGAAGAACCAGAATTGCTGCACTCGACGGCACGCCCTCTGCGTGGCTTTTTGGTCAAGTAAAAGCCACGTTGCAGACATTTCACTCGGGCACGTGAATTCTGGTTTTGCTCAAATTCGTCAACTTTCACGCACCCCGGCCGCCCTTTTCCGCATCAAAACATACGGCCTCACTGGCACCAGCGATGATTCCGTTGCTCGGCAATAGTCCCTGGTCCCTACGTTTCTAAATCCCTGATTGATTAACCCCCTGGTCCATGTTTGGCGAAGTAAAATCTGAACGAAGGAGAACGTCCCTATGGCATACGAATTACCACCGCTTCCCTACGACTACAACGCGCTCGAACCCTTCATCGACACCGAGACGATGAAGCTCCACCACGACAAGCACCACCAGGCCTACATCAACAACGTGAACGCCGCCCTGGCCAACCACCCCGCGCTCGCCGCCAAGTCGGTCGACGACCTGATCAGCGACTTGGCTGCTGTCCCCGAAGACATCCGCGGCGCCGTCCGCAACAACGGCGGAGGCCACTCCAATCACACCATGTTCTGGAACATCATGGGCAAGGCCAACTCTTCCGGCATCGGCGGTAGCCCCACGGGCGACATCGCCAAGCAGATCTCAGCCGACTGCGGCGACTTCGAGGCCTTCAAGAAGACCTTCAACGAGACCACAGCCAAGCAGTTTGGCTCTGGCTGGGGCTGGCTGGTCTTCACCGGCGGCAAGCTCAAGGTCATCACCACCCCTAACCAGGATTCGCCGCTGTCGCAGGGACTCTATCCCATCCTCGGCAACGACGTCTGGGAGCACGCCTACTACCTCAAGTACCAGAATCGCCGCGCCGACTACCTCGCAGCCTGGTGGAACGTGGTGAATTGGGCCGAAGTCAACAAGCGCTTCGCCAAAGCTAAAAGCAGCTCTTAGCTTTTAGCCATTAGCTTTTAGCTTGTCCATGCTGAGTCCGCGCTCTTAGTCTCCGCATGACGAGCCAGAAGCTAGGAATCGTTGCATAAATGGTCATTGGGTAGCTGGAAACATCCCTCAAGGGTTAGAACCCCTTAACTTTCCGGCCTTTTTCGGGACGACTAAAGTCGTGCCCTTTTACAAAACCATTTATGCAACTAACTCCTGGGGCTCGCAACTGGAAGCTCTCCGCCGGAGGTTCAACCGACCTATGGCCACCATGCAAATGAGCGTGCGCCCCGAGGATCTTTCCCAGGTCCCCAGGGGCGCGGAGCGCATTCCCGATCCCTGCGTTCTCGTCATCTTCGGCGCCTCAGGCGACCTCACCAAGCGCAAGCTGCTGCCTGCGCTCTATCACCTCTTCCAGGCCAACTTGCTGCCCAAAGAATTCGCCATCGTCGGCGTGGCGCGCCGCCCGCTGGGCGATGAGTTCGCTGCCGACATGCGTCAGGGCATCGTCGAGTTTGGCGGTGCGGAAGCCACCGATCCACGGCTCGACGAGTTTGCAAAGCACATCGGCTACTGCGCGCTCAACTTCGACGACCCGGCAAGCTACGCGGGGCTCAAAGCGAAGCTGGAACGCATCGACGCGCAGCAAGGGGCGAACGGCAACCGGCTCTTCTATTTCGCCACGGCACCGGAGTTCTTTGCCGGCATCGTGGAAAACCTGGGCGCGCAGGAAATGGCGCGGATGACGCCGCATGGGAAAAACCATGTCGGAGTGGTGATCGAAAAACCCTTTGGCCACGACCTGACTCCGCGCGCGAACTCAACCGGCAGGTCAACTCCGTTTTTGACGAGAGGCAGGTCTTCCGCATCGACCACTACCTCGGCAAGGAGACCGTCCAGAACCTGTTGGTCTTCCGCTTCGCCAACGGCATCTTCGAGCCCATCTGGAAACGCAACTACATCGACCACGTGCAGATTACTGTGGCGGAAACGCTCGGCGTCGAAGGCCGCGGGCCGTTTTATGAGAAGGCCGGCGCCCTGCGCGACGTAGTGCAGAACCACATGATGGAGTTGCTTGCGCTGGTCGCCCTCGAGCCGCCATCGAGCTTCGATGCCGAAAGCGTGCGCCGCGAAAAGCTCAAGGTCTGGCAGGCCATCCCTTCCATCCCCATACTGAATGCGGTGCGCGGCCAGTACGGGCCCGGCATTGTGGAGGGCAAGCACGTCGTGGGCTACCGCGACGAAGACCGCGTCAATCCCGAGTCCGGCACCGAGACCTATGCGGCGCTCCACCTTGAGATCGAAAACTGGCGCTGGGCCGGCGTTCCCTTCTATCTCCGCGCCGGCAAGCGTATGAAGAAGCGCGCCACCGAGATCGGCATCCAGTTTAAGCAGCCGCCGCTGTTGATCTTCAACCGCATGGCCTCGGCCGGCCCCTGCAGCGAGATTCAGCCCAACCTGCTCACCATCCGCATCCAGCCCGACGAGGGCATCGCCCTGCGCTTCGGCGCCAAAGTGCCCACCAGCCCTGAGATGGCCGTCTGCCCCGTGAACATGGACTTCGATTATGAAGCAGCTTTCGGCAAGTCCACCGCCAACGGCTACGAGCGCCTGCTGCTCGACGCTATGTTCGGCGATCAGACCCTTTTCTCGCATCGCGACGGCGTCGAAACCAATTGGGCGCTCTATACCCCTATCCTGGACGCCTGGAAGAGTAAGACACCGGAGGTGTTTCCAAATTACTTTGCCGGCTCCTGGGGCCCCGAGTGCGCCGACCACCTGCTCGAAAAAGACGGCCACGCCTGGCGCAACGAGCTGGGCCGCAAGTGACAGGTGTCAGGTTTCAGGGGTCAGGGAACAGAACTCCATCTTCAGGAGCTGTCATTCTGAGCGACCGAAGCGCGCGTAGCGCGCAGGGAGTCGAAGAATCTGCGGTTGCTTTTGCCGCCTGCGCCACGAGGTGCAAAATCAACGATCGACCCATCTGGCCCATGACCCTGAGTTAAGCTTCTTTCATGCGCCCTTTCGTGCTCGCAACGCTCGTTTGCTTGTCCATCCCGTCCATCGCTGCGCAAAACAGCATTCGCCAGGTCGATTTCAAGAACTTGTCGTATCCCCTCAAGGACCATTTGCTCGGGCATGGCGAACTGAGATGGTTGAGTGCGCAGGCCGCTGGCAGCCCAAAGCTACGCACAATCCAATTGAAAGATGGAGAGAATCTTGAGAAGACCCCAACAGGCGAGATCGACGGTCATGAGAATTACGAGGTTGCGGGCTTCACATTACAAGAAGTAAAGTACGCAGACCTCACTGGGAACGGCAAGGAAGATGCAATCGTCGTGCTCCGATACTATACGGGCGGCACGCAAACGACGAATTATGTCTATATCTATTCGCTTGCGGATGGGAAGCCGAAGTTGCTGGCCTATTGTCATACCGGCTCCCGCGCTGATTTCGGCCTTTACGGGATCTACGGCGAACACGGCAACCTGGTTTTCGAATTGTTGGACCCTAGAAAAAGTGAAGGGGACTGTTGCTCTACAGGATTTGTGCGAACGCGGTATCGCTGGGATGGCAGTCGATTTGAGGCGGTTGGCGTGCCTGAGTACGGATCAGCAGAAATCGAGAAACGCCCGCTAACTCCCTGACTTGCTGACTCGCTGCCCTTTGTACATTGCCGCATTCGCCAGCCGCACCCCTCAAGTAGAGGCGGCGCAATGCGCTTTGCCCGTAATCCGCTCAATCTGAATGCGGATGATGGCTACATCCTGACCGTCCCCGTACGTCCGCAAGTGTTCCTCGAACCTCTTGTCCTGCTCCTCGCCCTGCCCGCAGAAACGCTCCGTCAAGAGCCTTAATGCGCGGCGCTTCTCGTCCGCATCCGTAACCAGCGCCGCGCGGCCAAAGACGATGGCGCTTTCGTACAGAGTCGAGAGCATCGACGGCACGACGGTGGCGCTGGCTACCGCGCAGTAGGAGACTCTTTCTTCGTGCGCAATGTTCTCCAGTTTGTGCCCCTCGAGTGCGCAGTGAATATAGAGCGCATCGCCAACCAGCACGTGGTTGAGTGGCAGGGCATAAGGCCATCCGTCTTCACCGGCGGTAGCCAGTACGCCATGATCCGCGCGCGCCAGAATTTCGCGAGCCTCCGCTTCGGTTAGCGCCCTCTCGCGCCTGCGTACTTCTCGAAACGCCATTTTCTCAACCCTTCATGACCACAACGCAGGTGAAAGTTCATCGGACGAAATGTGATTTGCTCGTTCCCGAGCCAACTCGCTAGCTCCGCTGACTTGTTGACTCGCTAACTCGTTGAGCTGCTAACTTGCCGGTTTACCCATCCCTTTGTCCATCGCGTTGTTGGCCAGCCGGTCCGCTTCTTTGTTCCCGCCTCTCAGCGTGTGCCTCATCTCAAACCCCTCCAGCCTGAGCGCGCACCTCTGTGCTTCCTCCCAAAGCGGCCGCAAACCGGGGTTTTTCACTTTGTACTCCCCCTTCATCTGCCGCACCATCAACTCGGAATCCGAAACCACCCGCAGCCGACTCACCCCATGCGCCAGCGCCCACTCCAGCACCGCCAGCAACCCCTTGTACTCGGCGTAGTTATTGGTCTGGCGGCCTAAATATTCGCTCAGCCGCGCCACCACCGCCTCCGCGGGGTCTTCAATCACCGCTCCATAACCGGCCGGCCCTGGATTCCCCCTCGACCCGCCGTCGCAATGCGCCGTGAACCACCCTCCAACCGTTTCGTGCCCGGCTGCATCCTTTTCAAACAAATTTCCAGTCATCGCACTCCCAGTTTACCCGCCACCCACCCAATCCGCCCGTTCCAGTCCCTACGTCCCTGGTCCCTCAATCCCTGTTTTTCTCGCTCCCTTGGTCCCTTATTCCCTCGCTCCCTGCCTTTCCGGGTTGACCAAACCCATCATTCTGCGTCCATTTCTATACGTACAGGCTTTATCTTCCGGGAGCGGAGCCAATGGAAGCAGACGCGATCGGTTTTCCCCTCGCCTCGGTTCACGCGGCGGGAGTTTTGGCTCGGCCAACTGGGCGAAGGGTACAATCTTTCCCAGGTATGGCTGTGGCGAAGGCAATGGGCGGGGCAGGCCGGCAGAGCGAGGACGAGGCGGGCCGGAATCAGGGTCGTGTGCAGGCCCGCGCCCACGAGGCGGAACTGATCCGCGAGGCGCAGGCCGGTTCCCGCGCCGCATTTGACGCTCTCGTCCGCCAGTATGAGCACCAGGTTCTGCGGCTGGCCCTGCACCTCACCGGCTCAGAGCACGATGCCGAAGACATTTACCAGGATGCTTTCCTCAAAGCCTACCGGTACATCGGCAACTTCCGCTTCGAGTGCTCGTTTTATACGTGGATCTACCGCATCGTAACCAACCTCTGCCTGGACCAGTTGCGCCGGCGCAAGACCCGCCGCGAGGACCACGCAGTAGTGGTTGACCGCACAGGAGACGAGATCGATGTGCTGGCATCCATCTCCGACAACCGGTCGTTTTCCAATCCCGCCCGCGAGCTCGACCGCAAGCTGCTCGGCGAGAAGATTCAGGACGCGCTCGGCAAGCTCACGCCGCGCGAGCGCATGGTTTTCGAGCTGAAGCACTACCAGGGACTTCGCCTGCGCACCATCGGCGAGATGTTGAACACGACGGAAGAGACCGCCAAGAACACCCTCTTCCGCGCCACCAAGAAATTGAGGGTGCAACTGGCGGAGTTGAGATAGCTGTGAACGGTGAACTGTTTTATTTGAGGCTTAAGAGGACGTGACTATGAATTGCGAACTCGCACACGAACGGATCGTAACGGCGGCGTACGGAGAGCTCGCCGACGAGCAGATGCACGAGCTAGAGCGCCATGTGACCGGCTGCGGGGAGTGCCAAAAGGAGCGGGAGCAGGTGCTGGCGCTCAAAGTGCTCGCCGATGCGCGTCCCGTCGCGGAGCCGGATCCAAATCTCGTCACCCGCGCCCGCCTGCGCCTCGACGAAGCGCTCGACGCGTTGCCGCCCAAGCGCTGGTATGAGCAGTTGGGCCAGCGCATCTTGAACAACCTTGCCAGCCTGCAGGCCGCGCCCGCCGCGGCGCTGCTCCTGCTGGTCGCCGGAGCCGGAGCGGGTGTTCTGGGCGGCTATGAGTATGCGCAGAGCCGTGCGGCGCATGAGGCAGCGGCGCAAGCCGCTGCGGCCACGCCGGCCAAGATCATGTCTGCCGCCGCGTTGCCCGAATTGGCCAACTTAGCCGGCATCTCCGGCATCGTGCGCCATCCCAACTCCGAAATTGTCGATGTCAGCTACAACCAGCTCGTTCCTCGTCAGATCGAGGGCTCGCTCGACGACCCGGTCATCCGCCAGTTGCTCATGCTGGCCAGCCAGGATGCGGCCTCGCCGGGCGTGCGCGACGACTCCGTAGCGCTGCTCGCCGCCGAGTGCCGCGCCGGCCACAGTTGCCAGCCCTCGGGCATCCGCGATGCCCTCATGGTCGCGCTGCGCTACGACAAAAGCGCCAAGGTGCGCGAGAAGGCGCTGGAGGGCCTTGAACCTTACGTGGCCCAGGACGTGCGCGTGCGCGACTCCGTTCTTGAAGCACTGCTCAATGACAGCGATCCGGCCATCCGGACCGCGGCCATCAATTTGTTGGAGCCCGTCGAGGCCGATACCAGCGTCCGGCAGGTGCTCTATTCGGTCTCCAACTCGGACGACAGTCCGCAGATCCGGAATGTTTCCCGGCAGGTCTTAAGCCGGGTACCGGAGATTCAGTGGCAGTCTCGCATGACTTTCCGGCCGCTGCGCCGTCTTAAAGAGCGCAGACCGGACGAAAAACAACCGGGAGAAACAACCATGAAGCACTTTTTGAGGCCGTACCGGTAGTTTTCAGTTGAATCTTGGTTTTGCCGCATTAGCCGCTGTATCAGCCTTTCTGTTCGTCGCGCCGCCCGCAGCCCATGCGCAGGCGCAGGAACTGGCGCCAATCTTTTCTAGATCCCAGCCCCTTCGCGGCCCACGCCGCCGCCGCGGGTTATCTCGGCGTCGATGTCGCCGATGTCGATGCCGACAAAGCGCAGGCGCTCAAGCTCAAAGAAGTACGCGGTGCTCTCATCACGCTCATCGATCACGACGCGCCCGCCGGCCAAATCGGGCTCAAGGTCAATGACGTGGTGCTGGCGCTCAACGGCCAGAATGTCGAGGGCGCCGAGCAGTTGCGGCGTATGCTCCGCGAAATTCCGCCCGGCCGCCAGATCAGCCTCGAAATCAGCCGCGACGGCAACATCCAAACCCTGGCCGTGCAACTGGCCGATCGCAAGGTCATGGAGCACGACGTTTGGGACAAGATCGGCATCGATGCAGGCAGCATTTCACCCGTTCCGCCGTTGCCGGCAATGGGCATAATGGCCGGCGGTGACGCGCCCGTGCCGCCCGGCGGCCTTCACATGTCCATCTTCACCGGCAGCCTCAACGTGGGCGCGCTGGTTGAGCCGCTCACCTCGCAGATGGCCGAGTACATGGGCGTCCCGGGCGGTCTCATGGTCAAGCAGGTGGCGCGCAAGAGCGAGGCCGCAGCCGCCGGCTTCAAAGCCTTCGACGTGATTCTCAAGGTCGGCTCCGATTCCATCATGACCTCTGCCGACTGGGACCGCGCCCTCCGCTCCAACGTCGGCAAGCCCGTGCAGGTCACCATCCTCCGCGACAAAAAGCAGCAGAATCTCACCCTCCAGGTGGACTCCAAGCATCGCGGCGCCGTGGAATATCAGGACCTCTTCGGACCCGATAACGATGCGATCATGGCCGAGGCATCTCCATTCCTCGATCCTGATTTCGCCCGCGCGCTCTCCGCGCAGGCCGATGCGTTGCGCGAGAGCATGAAAAATTTCAAGATCGACCCACAGCAAATGGACCAGCTCCGCCAGCAAATGGAAGAGTTGCGCAAGAGCTTCAACCAGGAGCAGATGAAGCAGCTCCAGCAACAGATGGAACGGTTCCAGCGCCAGATGGAGCAGCAGTTGGAGCAAGATCTCGGCAACTTCGTCTGAGGATTGCGAATTTTTCAGCTATCAACAGGGCGCCGCCGCATCGCCGGCCGGCGCCTTTCGTGTCCAGCGCTGGCCCCAAGAATCGTGCGATTACAGCACTGCAAAATGGTTCCAATAGTGATACCATACTAAAAGCATGGCAACTTCGAAGAAGCTTCTCGAAGCAATGCTCCGTACCCCCACGAATATCCGATTCAGAGATCTGTTTCGGGTGTGCGTCGAGCACTTTGGTGAGCCCCGCCAGCACGGGACCAGCCATGCGGTGTTCAAGACCCCTTGGCCGGGCGATCCGCGAGTCAATATTCAAGAAGAGAAGGGAAAGGCAAAGGCGTATCAAGTCCGCCAGGTGCTGGCTGCAATCGAGAAACTCAGAGGAATTCAAAATGAAACACACCCCAAGAAGGAATCCGAAGGCTGATCGCTTCACCTACCGCGTCACGTGGTCGGCAGAGGATGGGGAACACGTCGGTCTCTGCGCGGAGTTTCCCTCCCTCTCGTGGCTGGCGCGCACGCCCGAAGATGCACTTTCCGGGATTCGAAGAGTCGTGAGAGCGGCGGTAAAGGACATGGAAGGCGCCGGCGAGACGGTGCCCACCCCATTGGCGATCAAGCATTACAGCGGTCAATTTCGCGTCCGCATTCCTCCGCAGGTGCATCGTTCGCTGGCGGTTCAAGCAGCAGAGCAGGGCATTAGCCTGAACCGCCTCGCTAGCGCCAAGCTGTCCTCATAGCACTCGCGCAAACTAAACTATCCCTCATGGAAGTTCTCTACGGCCTGCACCCGGTCGAGGAAGCCCTCCGAGCCGGCAAGCGGCGCTTTGACCACGTCCTGGTTGCCCGCGAGCGCCACGATCTCCGTCTCGCCGGCCTCGTCGCCCAATGTCGCGAGATTGGCGTTCGGGTCCTGGAACAGCCGCGCGAGCAACTCACCCTCACCGCAAAAACTCCTGCCCACCAGGGCGTTGTCGCGTTTGTCCGCCCGCAGGAATTTCTCTCCATCGAAGATCTGTTTGCCTCGCCGGCTTCGAGCCCCGCCGCACGCCTCGTCCTCGCTCTCGATGGCGTCGAAGATCCGCAAAACCTCGGCGCTCTGCTCCGCGTTGCCGATGGCGCCGGAGTCGATGGCGTCGTCCTCACCGAGCGCCGCTCCGCTCCACTCAGCCCCGCCGCCGTCAAAGCCAGCGCCGGCGCAACCGAGCACCTCCGCATCGCCCGCGTTGTCAATCTCGTCCGCGCCCTCGAAGACCTCAAGCAGCACAACCTTTGGATCGTCGGTCTCGACGAACGCGGCGAAACCGATTACGACCAGTTCGACCTCACCGGCGATCTCGTCATCGTCCTTGGCCGCGAGGGCGCGGGCCTGCACGATCTCGTCCGCCGCACCTGCGACCGCCTGCTGCGCATTCCCATGGCCGGTGGCGTCAGCTCCCTCAACGTCTCGGCCGCCGGCGCCGTTGTTCTCTACGAAGCCGCCCGCCAGCGCCGAATAGCAGTGCATTCTTCCACGGAACTCGTCCAAAAGTCCGGCGGAAGCAGCGCTGCTAACCCAAGCAGTGCTGCCAAACCAAAAAAGCTGAGAGGCCTCGGTTCATGAAGCTCCGTCTCGTCCGCATTACGCGGCTCGCGAAAACCTGCGGCTCAAGATCCGCTGGGGAAAATCTCGCCGTTTTGAAAGGGCACGACCGGGGAACCCACCCAGTGCGTGGGTCGCGTGCCGCAGACGCAACTGAAAAGGTGAGGGCTTTAGCCCCTAAGGGAAACGCTTCAATTTGCCCGCGCCCCGCGCGCACAGCACTCTCTCTCTGCGCGGCGTTCTCCATCTTCCTGCTCGCAATTCCCGCCTCATCCCAACCGACACCCGCGCCGCCCGCCGACCAAACGCCCCAACCCCACGGCCAAGTCATCTTCTCCCGCTCCACCGATGAAACCGGCCAAACCACCACCACCGCCGGCCCCGCCGCGCCTCAACCCGGCGGTCAAGCCGTCAACGCGCCCATCGCCACAGACGAAGAGCGCCAGTCCCTCACTTTCACCGCCTTCGACATGGACGTGCATCTGCGCGCCGCCGAGCAGCAGATCGCCGTCCGCGCCCTCGTCACCGTGCGCAACGACGGCAAATCCCCCCTCGCGCATATCCCGCTGCAAATCTCCTCTTCGCTCAACTGGGAGCGCATCCGCATCGCCGCCCACGACGTTGTCTTCACCGTCGCCACGCTCAACTCCGACGTTGACCACACCGGCCAGCTTCACGAGGCCGCCGTCCCGCTCGCCCAGCCGCTCGCCCCCGGCGCAACCCTCCAGCTCGACGTCACCTACTCCGGCGCCATCGCCCCATCGGCGCAGCGCCTCATCGCCATCGGAACTCCCAACGACGTCGCCCTCCACTCCGATTGGGACTCGATCGGCGTCGACTTCACCGGCCTGCGCGGTTTCGGCAACGTCGTCTGGTATCCGGCCTCCAGCGTTCCCGTCATTCTTGGCGACGGCGCGCGCGTCTTCGACGAGATGGGCGAGCACAAGCTGCGCATGGCTGGCGCGCACTTCCGCCTGCGCCTCACCGTCGAGTTTCCCCACGACCACCCGCCCACCGTCGCACTCATCAACGGCCATCCCGCGCCTGCTCACCGTCACTGAGCCCGACACCGGCGGCGCTGAGGTCTCCGGCGTCGCGACAGCCAGCCTTGACAGCGCTGACCTCGGCTTTGAGGCCCCCAGCCTCTTTGTCGCCATCCGCGAGGCCAAAGCAGCCACCAACACTACGTTCTGGATTCTTCCCGTCAACGAACCCGCCGTCGAAGGCTGGGCCTCGGCCGCCGCCACAGTCACGCCGTTTCTTCAAGGCTGGCTGGGTCAGGCGCCCCGCTCCCAGCTCACCATCCTCGATCTCCCCGACCCCGAAGACGCACCCTTTGAAACCGGCGCGCTGCTCGTCACCGCCGTTCGCCAGGCCACGCCCGACCAGCTCACCGGCGTCCTCGCCCACGCCCTCACCCACGCCTGGATGCAAAGCCCTCGCGCCTGGCTCAGCGAAGGCGTCGCCCACTTCATGGGAACCCTCTGGCTCGAAAAACAAAGCGGACGCCAGAAAGCCCTAGAGGTCCTCGAATCCGGCCGCACCGCCCTCGCGCTGGCCGAGCCGTCCAGCCCCGGCGAAAGCGCCGGCCAGCCGCTCGCCCAGGCCATCTCGCCCGTCTATTACCGCACCAAGGCCACCTACGTCTTCTGGATGCTCCGCGATCTCGCCGGCGACCCCGCTCTCTCCGCCGCCCTGCGCGCTTACGATCCTGCTGCCGACGCCGCACACGGCCTCGGCCCGACCGCCGGCTCCGCCTACTTCGAGAAGCTCGTCGAGCAGGCCGGCCTGCGCCGCGATCTCTCCTGGTTTTTTTCAGATTGGGTCGATGCCGACAAAGGTCTGCCCGACATTACGATTGACAACGTCTTTCCAAGCGCTGTCGCCGGTCCGCCGCCGCCCATACCGCATTCCACCAAGGCGCAGTCCGCGGCCTTGCCCACTGGGACCGAAACGGTCTCAGGGCCGGACGCCAGCGACTGGTTCGCCACGGTCAATCTCTCCAACTCGGGCTACGCCGCTGCCGAAGTTCCCGTCACCGTGCGCAACGCTGACACCTCCGTCACGCAGCGCGTCCTCGTTCCCGCCCGCGGCAAAGTCACGCAGCGCATCCTCATCCAGGGCAGGCCCACTCAGGTCCAGGCCAACGACGGCACCGTCCCCGAAACCCAGGCCAGCATCCACATCCGCAATCTCAGCGATGCAGGTAGCCCCAGTTCCTCAACTCAGCCCGGCGGCGTGGCGCAGTGAGTTCAGGCCAAAGGCATTTTTCGGATTTCTGTAGAGTCACCCAAAGGCGTGCAATGGGCATTTTCTCAGGGAAAATGCCCACAGACGTTTGTGGCAGCACTCTATACCAATCCGAAAAATGCAATAAACTTACATCTCGACTTCAACCAGGAGCAGGAAGACAAGCGTTTGGACCAACTCATCCCATAGAAGTGAGCTGGGACCGTAAAGTTGGCGCAAATCAACCGGGGCCGCGTCAGCGTCCCCGCTTAAGCCGCTTTGAGCACCACACACCGTTAGGCCCCCCGGCTTTCCCTGGGGATACTTACTGTGCGCCGAACCGCTCTTCAAAGGAACCGACCTCGCTCAAACGGACATTGCCATCGCGCCGTACTGAACCTGCGTCTCCGTTCTCGCGCAGCCTTCGAGCGCTCCCTTCGCGTTCAGCCCCGTCACCCGCACCCGCAACAACCGGTTGGCGGGCAAACGGCCATCGAGGTCTACAGGAAGAAAGTTTTCCGTGAGCGCCGCGGTGCGGCCCTGAGTCGAGAGCGCCTCCGGCGTGTGCAGCGTGATAGCGGCGAGATCGCTGGCAATGAAGCGGCCGCGGTGGGTGTGGCTCTTTTCGGCGGCGAGGGTGCGGAGCGTGGCCGTGCGCTCCTCGACGGCGGCTTGGGGGACCGGCGATTCGGCGTGGAGCGCCCAGGCGCGCGTTCCCGGCCGCGGCGAGAAGGGAAACAGGTGAAGATAACCGAAAGGCAGCGCGCGGATGAAGGCGAGGGTTTCCTCGAACTCGATCTCTGTTTCGCCGGGGAAGCCAACCATCACGTCGGCTCCCAGAGTGAGCTCTGGTCCGGCCACGCGCAGCAGAGCGGCTACCTTCTCTTCGTAGTGCCAGGGCCGGTAACGGCGGTGCATGCGGCGCAGCACGGCGTCGGAACCGGACTGCAACGGAAGATGCGCGTGGCGAGCGAGGCGAGTTCCTCCAAATTCGCGCATCAGGCCGATGAACTCGTCGTCCCAGTCCATGGGCTCAATCGAGCTCAGGCGCAGCCGCGGCAGCGGCGTGTGCTCCAGAATCGCGCGGACTAATCCTCCCAACGTCTCTCTTCCAAGACCAGAAGAAAATCCCCAGCGGCCGAGGTTGATACCAGAAAGCACGAGCTCCTTGCCTCCGGCGGCGACGAAACCCTCCACCTGCCTCATCACGCTTGCCGCGGGCAGGCTTCTGGAGGGGCCGCGAGTGAAGGGAATCACACAAAACGTGCAGCGGTTGCCGCATCCCTCCTGAATCTTCAAGTTGGGCCGGGTCTGAACGCCGGGCGCAAGCTGCGCCTCGCCGAAATAGGTCTCCTCAAGGAACGAGTGCGCGAACCGGTCGTCCACCCACACCTGCGCGTCAGCCCCCTTGCTCCCGTTTAGGAGCGATTGCACGGGAACCAGCGCGGGCGGCAAGGGTGCGGTTTTGCGTTCAGCCTGCGTCAGGTCGAAGATAATCTGCGGCGCCAGCGCCTTATAGCTGTTGCCCACCACAGCCGCTACGCCGTCCATGCCCACCAGTTCCTGGGGAGCGCGCTGCGCGTAGCAGCCGGTGACAACGATTCTAGCCTCGGGATTCAGGCGGTGCGCGCGGCGGATGAAGGCGCGCGCGGCGCGATCGGCCTCGGCCGTCACGCTGCACGTGTTCACTACCACCACATCGGCTGCCGCAGGCTTACTTTCGGCCAGCCCCGCCGCGCGCAGCCGGCCGCTGACAGCCTCGCCATCGGCGCGCGCCGCCCTGCAACCGAAGTGCTCAATGTGAAATCCCGGCATCTCTCTTAGTGTAGAGCCACGCGGCTTTGCGGCGGATACGCATATATGCTGCCAAATCGGCTCAGGGCGCGGTCAAACTCACTATTCGCTATACTGAAGAGGAGCGGTTTCAATTCGTAGATTCATTCTTCTCAATGTCATCTTTCGCTACTGCCGACATTCCGGCTCCGATTCGGCCTGCCGCGAGAAGCCACACGCGGCATATTGTTGGTTACGTTTACTTTTCCTTCGTCTGCTACTTCTCTATCGGATTGCCGCTCGCCGTTTTGCCGCCGCTTGTGCATCTGCGCATGGGCTACAGCGTTGTCCTCGCCGGGCTGGCCATCAGCATCCAGTACATTGCCACGCTGCTCAGCCGGCCCTTGGCCGGCCGCATCTCCGACCACATGGGCGCCAAGGTTTCTGTGCTGTGGGGCATGGCCTGCTGCACAACGAGCGGAGCGTTTCTTGTGGGCACCGCGGCTTTGCACAGCATTCACTGGCTCAGTTTCGCCGCTCTCATCGCCAGCCGCCTGGTTCTGGGTGTGGGCGAGAGCCTGGGTTCGACCGGCGCTACGCTCTGGGGCATTACTGCTGCCGGCGCCGAGCACACCGCAAAAGTCATCGGCCTCAATGGCATCAGTACCTATGGCGGCATGGCACTGGGCGCGCCGCTGGGCGTCATCCTTGACCAGCAACGGGGACTTGCGTCCATCGGCGTCGTTATCATTCTTATCGGCGCCGTCAGCTTCGCCATGGCCTGGCGGAAGAGCCCCGTGGCCGTCGTGCCCGGCGAACACCTCCCCTTCAGTCATGTGCTGGGGCGCGTGGCCCCGCACGGCATGAGCCTCGCCCTCGGCTGTGTCGGTTACTGCGTACTGGCCACGTTTGTCACGCTGTTTTATGCGAGCCGCCACTGGAACGGGGCAGCCCTTTGCCTCACCGCGTACGGGATCGCGTATATCGCGGTGCGCTTGCTCTTCATCAAGACCATCAACCATTACGGCGGATTTCCGGTGGCCATCGTCTCGCTTCTCGTGGTAAGCGTGGGGATGCTGATGCTGTGGCGCGCAGCCGCGCCGTGGATGGCAATGGCCGGCGCGGCGATAAGCGGCCTGGGCTTTTCGCTCGTCTTTCCCGCCATCGGCGTCGAAGCTGTCAAGCGCGTTCCCGAGTTCAATCGCGGCACCGCTTTGAGCGTCTACACCGCGTTTTTCGATGTGTCATTCTTACTGGTCGGCCCCCTGGCCGGCGCTATCATCGGCGTCTATGGCTACGCCAGCGGCTTTCTCATCGGCCTCATCAGCGTGCTCGCCGCGCTGGGAATTGTGGTTGTGCTGCGGCAGATGCAGAAGGGTTGATTTGGCGGCTCCAATGGGAATTATCCCGTAGTAAATCTCTGAATAATCCCTCCTGGTAAACCAACATCCCCGCAGGGGCTAAGACCCACGCATATTTTGCTTTATTTGCGGCACGGCTGAAGCTGTGCCCTGTTACAAAGCCGCCTAATTCAGATCCTTCCAAACGCAGGACGGCCACCCCGAAGGGTGGCCGCTTTGCGTCTAGCTGATTACTGACCACTGATCACTGACGACTGCTGCGTTACCGCTCGCCCTTGCGCCAGTTGACCAGGTCGCCCAGCGTGGTGGTGGAACTGGAGACGGGCGCCTTGTGGGCGCTCTCCTTGTAGTGTTCGACCGTGGCGCGGCTGGCCTCGTGACCCGACGATGCGCGCAGGCTCAAGCCCACCTTCTTTTCTTCCACGTTGATTTTGATGATCTTGAAATCGTGCTCCAGGCCCAGTTCGAGCTTGGAATGGCCGTCCTGTGCGTCGCCGGCCTCGGAGATGTGGCACAGACCTTCCACGCCCTCCGCGATTTCGACGAACGCGCCGAACTGCGCCGTGCGCAGGATCTTGCCGTGCACCACGTCGCCAACCTTGTGAGTGGCAAAGAAGCTTTCCCACACATCGGGCTGCAACTGCTTGATGCCCAGCGAGAGGCGGCGGTTCTGCGGCTCAACACCCAGGACCACAGCCTTTACCTTCTCGCCCTTTTTCACGATTTCAGAGGGATGCTTGACGCGCTTGGTCCAGCTCAGGTTGGAGACGTGAACCAGCCCGTCGATGCCGTCTTCGATTTCGATGAAGGCGCCGAAGTCAGTCAGGTTGCGCACGCGGCCCTCGACGATGGCGCCGGTGGGGTACTTGTCGGTCAGGTTCTCCCACGGGTTCTCCAGGAGCTGCTTCATGCCCAGAGAGATGCGGCGGTCGGCCGGATTCACGCTGAGAATCACAGTGTCCACCTCGTCGCCGGGCTTGACCAGCTTGGAGGGATGCTTGAGGCGCTTGGACCAGGTCATCTCAGAGAGGTGAACCAGGCCCTCGATGCCCTGCTCGAGCTCAACGAACGCGCCGTAGTCGGTGACCGAAAGCACGCGCCCATGCACCTTGGCGCCCACGGGGTAGCGCTCAGAGGCGTCGAGCCACGGGTCGGGCGTCAACTGCTTAAAGCCCAGCGAAACCCGCTGCTTATCTTTGTCGAACTTGAGCACCTTCACCTGGATCTCGTCGGCCACGTTCACCAGGTCGCGGGGATGGGTGAGGCGTCCCCAGCTCATGTCGGTAATGTGCAGCAGGCCGTCGATGCCGCCGAGATCGACAAACGCGCCGTAATCGGTGAGGTTCTTGACGGTGCCGGTGAGGATTGCGCCCTCTTCCAGGTGCTCCATGGTGGTCGAGCGCTTGGCGTTCTGCTCTTCTTCGAGGAGCTCCTTGCGGCTGACCACGACGTTGCCGCGCTTCTTGTTGAGCTTGATGACCCGGAGCTGAATCTGCTGGCCCAGGTAGCCGTCGAGATTGCGAACTGGCCGGATCTCAAGCTGCGAGCCGGGCAAGAAAGCCTTGATGCCGATGTCGACGGTGAGTCCGCCCTTGACGCGGCTCACCACGGTGCCCGTCACGGGAGTCTTTTCGCTGGCGGCCTTCTCGATCACGTCCCACACGCGCAAACGCTGCGCGCGCTCGTAGTTCACCAGGTAGCCGCCTTCGGGCTCCTCGCGCTCGATGACCACGTCAATCAGGTCGCCGGGCTGGAACTTGACCGCTCCGGTGTGATCCGTCACCTGCTCCAGAGGCACTAACCCCTCGGACTTGAGGCCCACATCCACAACCAGATACTTATCGGTCTGCTTCTGCACCTTGCCGGAGACGATTTTGTCTCCGTACACCTCGACGGCGGCCGCTTCGGCGGCCTGTTCACGCTCAAAGGCGGCAAGGGCAGCGGAAAAATCCTCGCCGGGCTCGGGCGCGGCATGCGCTTCTAGTGCGGGCGCAGCAATGAGTGCCGGAGCTTGCGCCGGTGTTTCTGCCGCAATGGCAGGCGCCGGCTCTGCTTCGTCCCCAATTTCGATGGGTGGCGTTGCAGCGGCGGGAGGCGGCGACTCAGCCTCGGGCTCGGCTGCGATTTCCGGTGCTGTGGACAGCTCTTCTTCAGCGGCCTCAACAACAGGCTCGGTTAGGGCATCTGCGTCCAGTGGGGGTGCTTCGACAATTACTTCGGCCTCAGGGTTGGACGTGGATTCGTACAACGGCTGCTCCAGCTCCGTCGCAGGGTCTAGGGTTGGGATTTCAAATGTAGTGTTCAGGGTTATGCTCTCGGTTTCAGGATTGACGACGTTTGCCATTACTACAGCTCCGGGATTCCGTGCTCCAGCAGCGGCTCACGCCAGTCGCTGGGTGGCTCCCGCACCGTCCGTCGCGGCGGACTACGTTCCGGTCGCCCCCAAGCCCTGGTATTGCCCTCGCGCCATGTGACGCGCCGGTCTCGTCTTCCGCAGGAGATGTCGCCCCTACCCGGTTGCTCTCGGGTCGAACGCGACGTATCTCCACGGGAAACGCCGGCAAGCAACGGCGTGCTGGGAGGGCGGCCGCAACTCACTGCTGGAATCCGCGCAGGAAGCTACATCTTTGAGTGTAGCAATCTCCGCAATCCAGCGTCAATTGCGGGCGGCGTGTGACCCAGGGCCGTGCGAGCCGTCTATGGCCGGCTGTGGGGGCAAGCCGGGGCGGCGAATCCCTTCTATACTGGATCGAACAGCGAGCCTGGCAATGGATCATCTTTGGACTCCCTGGCGATTTGCCTACGTCACCACGGCGGAGAGCGCGGTGCGCGCCGGCGTTCCCGCAGCTCTCGACGCGTGGCGCGGCGATCTGGGCTGCGTGTTCTGTAACCTGATCGCCTCAATCGATCATGCCATTGCGGGCGGCATGGAGCGCGAGAAGGCCGAAGCTGCAGGCGGGCTGATTCTGCGCGCTAAGCACTGCTTTATTTGCGTGAACGCGTTTCCGTACACCTCAGGGCACGTGATGGCCATGCCCTACGCGCATCTCGACCGGCTGGCCGCCCTGCCTGCCGAGGCCGCACATGAGCTAATGGACCTGGCGCAGCTCACAGAGCGGGTCCTCGAGCGGGTCTACACGCCGCAAGGATTCAACTTCGGTATGAATGTGGGCCAGGCCGCGGGCGCGGGTGTAGCTCGCCACGTACATCTGCACGCCATGCCGCGCTGGACCGGCGACACCAACTTTATGACCACCGTCGCCGAAACCCGCGTCCTGCCCGAAGACTTGGAAACAACCTGGCGCAGGCTGCGCGAAGCCTTCGCGGAAGTGCAGGGACCAAGCACGTAGCGCCGGACTGCCACGTAGCGCCGGAGTCCAGACCCGCACCGTTCACTGTTCACCGTCCACGGTCCACGCTTAGCGGTCACTGACACCTGACACCTGGAACCTGACACCATGTATCATGGATGCGAGGAACGCGATGAAAACACTGCTCTCAATTTGCGCTGCATTGCTCCTGACGCTCGGCACGGCCTCCGTGCGCGCCGCCGACGTCACCGGCACGTGGTCGGCGGAGATGAAGACCCCCGACGGCCAGAGCTTTCCGTTTACCTTCACCTTCAAGCAGGACGGCGCCACGCTCACCGGCACGGTGCAGGGTCCGCAAGGCGATCCCATCGACATCAGCAACGGCAAAGTCGATGGCAACACCTTCTCCTTCGACGTCTCCTTCAACGGCATGACCATCCACCACATTTGCACGGTCACTGGCGACGACGAGATCAAGATGACCACGAAGTCCAATTCCGGAGATTTCCCGAACATCGAACTCACGTTGAAGCGCGTCAAGCCAACACCGCCGGCACCCGGCGGCCCGGATACGCCAGCCAAGCCGACCCCGCCGCCGCAATAAATCCAGCTTCCGCGCTCAAATGTAGTTTGTGGCGCCGGTCTCCAGACCGGCTGTCGTGCGGGCGTCCACGCCCGCACACAATTCATGCCCACACCCAACTCAAGACGCGGGATCGCCGATCTCGTCCGCATCCGCCGCAAGCGCCAGCTCCGATTCCTCGCCCGCCGACGCATCCAGCAGATTGCGCGGCAGCGATTTGCTGGTTCTGATGCCAAGCTGCTTCAGCATCTCCACCTGGCGCAGAAGATTGCCGCGTCCCTCGCTCAGCTTTCTTCATGGCCGTGCCGTAACTTTGATCCGCCGCGCGCAGGGCTCTTGCCCACCGCCTCCAGGTCGCTCACAAAGTTCACGAATTTGTCGTAAAGCTCGGCGCCGCGATTCATCACGTCGCGCACGCTGCGCGCCTGCACTTCCTGCTGCCACAGCACATTCACAATGCGGATGATGTAGAGCAACGTGGTCGGCCCCACCAGCAGAATGCCCTGCTGGTAGGCGTCGGCCCAGAGCTCGGCGTCGTTCTGCAGCGCTAGCAGAAAAGCCGGCTCAACAGGCACGAACATCACCACGAAATCCGGTGTCTCCAGGCCCGGCAGCCGCTGATATCCGGCCTTGGCCAATCCCGTCACGTGGCCGCGCACGCTCGCCAGATGCAGCTTGAGCGCGGCGCTGCGCTCGGCGTCGGTCGCCGCATTCGCATAATCGGTATACGCGGTGAGAGAGACCTTGGAATCGATCACCAGATTCCGCCCGCCGGGCAAAAGAATAATCACGTCGGTGCGCGCCGATTTCGTTTTTCCGCCGTCCTCGCTCTCCAGTCCCGCAAAACTCTGCTGAAAACTGTACTGCTCGCCCTCGCGCAGTCCGGCTTTCTCCAGCAGATCGCGCAGAATGAACTCGCCCCAGTCGCCCTGCGCTTTCGCTGAGCCGCGCAGCGCGGTGCTCAGATTCTTTGCTTCTTCGGCAAGCTGCTGGTTCAGGCTGCCCAGATTCCCGATCAGGCCTTCGAGCTTGGCCACGCCTGTTTTCGAATCGCTCTGCGCCTGCTCCACCTTTTCGCGGAACTCTTCGATCTGCGTTTTGAGCGGATCCAGCAGCGTGCCCAATTGCGTTTGGCTTGCCTTCAGAAAAGCTCTTCGATTTTTTGTCGAGAATTTCACCGGCGAGCGTCTGAAACTGATCGGCAATCGCCTTCTTTGCCGTCTCCAGCAGCTCCAGCTTTTCCTTGAGGTTCTGGCGCTCGTTGCGCAGCTCAGCCTCAAGCCCGCTCACGCGCGCGGCCAGATCCCGCTCGGCCGTGCTCTTCCCCTGCAGATCTTCGCGCAGTCCCGCCGCTGTCTTCTCGCGCTCCGTGGCCAGCGCTTCAAACGCAGAGCTTTGCGCCTTAGCCGATGCGTTGCGCAGCCAATAACCCACCAGGATTCCCGCAGCCCCCGCTGCTACCCCGACAACCCAGATCGGCATCGTTCTTCCCTCTTCCTCTTCGCCAAATATACGCCTTGCGCCTGTGCAATTCCCGTCTTTCAGCCTAGTCCCTAGTCCCCAGTCCCTAGTCCCTGTTTTTTCAGCCGTTTCCCCACCGCCGCCGCCTTTACACCCCTGGGCCCTCCCGGTAGACTTGAAGATTCGGGGCCAAGCGCAGTTTATTTGCGGCGTGGCGGTTGTCATTCCCTGCCGCGAGCCGGTATGGTAGGCTCGCAGGGCGGGAGTAGTTGTTCCCGTCCCCGAAAAGTTTTCTCAAGTTTCCAAAATACGAGGAGAAGCACGCATGGCAGTTGAAGAAAAAGTGAAGCAGATCATCGTCGAGCAGTTGCAGGTGGATGAAGCCGAAGTCACCCCCGGCGCCAGCTTTCAGGAAGACCTCGGCGCCGATTCGCTGGACGTGGTCGAACTGGTGATGCAGTTCGAAGAGGCGTTCGATATGGAAATTCCCGACGAGGACGCCGAGAAGATCAAGACCGTGAAGGACGCTATCGATTACATCGAGAAGAACGCGAAAGGCGGCAAGTAGCCCTTGGCCATTTCGTCCCGCAGAGTCGTAATCACCGGCATGGGGCTGATGTGCGGTCTTGGCAACACCGCTCCAGAAGTGTGGCGGCAGCTTTTGGCCGGCGCCAGCGGTATGGCGCCGATCCAGGGCTTTGACGCCGCTGGCTTCCCGGTAACCTTCGCGGCCGAAGTCAAGAACTTCGATCCCCTCCAATTTGTCGACAAGAAGGAAGCGCGCAAGATGGGGCGCTTCATTCACTATGCCTTTGCCGCAACGCAGGAGGCCATGGCGCAGTCGGGTCTCGAGATTGACGACTCGAACCGCGACCGCGTGGGCACCTTCATCGGCTCCGGCATCGGCGGATTCGAAGTCATCGAGCGCGAGCACGCGAACCTGCTGGCGGGCGGACCGCGCAAGCTCTCGCCCTTTTTCATTCCCGCCACGATTGTGAACATGGCCGCGGGGCAGATCAGCATCCGCTACGGCGCGCAGGGGCCCATCTCGGCCACGGCTACAGCATGCGCCACCAGCGCCAACGCCATCGGCGACTCGGTGCGCATGATTCTGCACGGCGATGCGGACGCGATCATTGCGGGCGGCGCCGAGGCCGCGGTAACGGCTCTCTCTGTAGGCGGATTTGCCGCCATGCGCGCGCTTTCCACCCGCAACGACGATCCCACCCACGCCAGCCGCCCCTTCGACAAGGACCGCGACGGCTTTGTCATCGGCGAAGGCGCAGGCATCCTGATTCTCGAAGAGCTGCAGTTTGCCAAGGCACGCGGCGCGAAGATTCTGGCCGAGGTGATCGGCTACGGCATGAGCGCCGACGCGCATCACATGACGGGCATTGCGCCCGAGGGGCTGGGCGCGCAGCGCAGCATGCGGGCCGCTCTCAAAGACGCCGGCATTCAGCCCGAAGAAGTGGGCTACATCAACGCCCACGCCACGGCCACGCCTGCGGGCGACGGCAACGAATCGCGCGCGATTGAGATGGTCTTTGGCGAGCACGCCCTTAGCCGCAAGCTCAAGATCAGCGGCACGAAGTCGATGACCGGGCACCTGCTCGGCGGCGCGGGCGGCCTGGAGGCAGGCATCACCGTGCTGGCGCTGGTCAATCAGCATCTCCCGCCCACCATGAATCTGGAAGATCCCGACCCCGAGTGCCGGCTGGACTACGTGGCCAACAAAGCCATTGCCCACTCGTTCGACATCGGCCTGTCGAATTCGTTCGGCTTCGGCGGCATCAACGCCACGCTCATCATGCGGCGGTGGACGGAATAAAGCAGAGAACAAGAAACGGGCTCCGGTGCGTCGGCACTGGGGCCTTTTTCATTCGTCGTTTTCTGACGATTTTTGCCGCAGTGAACCCAGCGCAAGCGACGGGTCGGCGGTGAGATCGGCAGGGGCGAACTCCTGTGCAACAAACCGGGGCCAGGCGGCAGCGGCGATCATGGCGGCGTTGTCAGTAGAGAGCGCGAGCGTGGGGAAAGCGACGCGCAGGCCGCGGCGCGCGGCTTCGGCTGTGAAGCGCTCGCGGAGCTCGCGGTTGGCCGCGACGCCGCCGGTAACTAGGATACGCGTGGCGCCGAGGGAACCGGCCGCCGCAAAGGTTTTCTTCATCAGGTCACCGACCACCGCGTACTGAAAGCTGGCGATGAGGTCGAGTGTGGGCTGCGGGCAGAGGGCGAGGGCTTCTTCGCGGGCTTGCGGCGGGCAGAAGTTAGCCAGCACACGGGCCACGCGCGCTTTAGCTTCGGGTCGCAGGCCGTGCAACTCCACATAGCGCAGCACGGCGGTCTTGATTCCTGAAAATGAGAAGAGAAAATGCGGATCGAGCCGCGCGATGGGCGCGGTCTTGGCCGCCTTGGTGCGCGCTGGCTTGCCGCCGAGGTGGACCTTCGGTTTGATCTGCGCGAAGGAAAACGGCACGGCGTGCGGGTTGCCGAACTTCGAAAGCTCGTCGATCCAGGGACCGCCGGGATAGCCGAGGCCGAGCAGCTTGGCAACCTTATCGAAGGCCTCGCCGGCGGCGTCGTCGACGGTGCGGCCGATGAGGGCGTAGCTCCAAGTGCCGTGCGCAGGGCGAGCAAGGTAGAGGTGGGTGTGGCCGCCGGAGACGACAAGGGCGAGAGCCGAACGAGAGCTGAGATTGCTGCTATCCCAGGTCTCAGAATCGAGACCTGGGGCACCCGCCGCTTGAGGCGATGCGTGGGACTCGGATTCGCGCTCGTTGAGCAGCACCGCGTGAATGTGGCCTTCGAGGTGGTTGACGGCGATGAGAGGGAGATTGTTGGCGAAGGCGAGGGCCTTGGCGTAGGTGATGCCGACGAGTAGCGCTCCGGCGAGGCCGGGACCGGAGGTGACGGCGATAGCGTCGAGATCGGCGAGGGTGACGCCGGCCTCGGCCAGGGCGGCGCGGACCACGGGAACGATGGCGCGAAGATGTTCGCGGCTGGCCAATTCGGGCACGACGCCGCCGTAGCGAGCGTGGGTCGCGATCTGCGAGGCAACAACTGAGGAAAGCGTGCGCGCGCCGCGCTCGACGATGGCCGCGGCGGTCTCGTCGCAGGAGGTTTCGATGCCGAGGATGAGGCCGCGGGACATAAATCCAGTTTAGTTGGCGGCATTGGTGAAGCGAGCAAGTCAGCCAGTCGGCGAGGTGAGCGGGCCGGCGGAGCGAACGGGATTCGCTCGCATGGGCGGACGGGGTGAGAATAGAAACAACGATGCAGGCGACCGCTCAATTCGAAGCCGCTTTGCAAATCGTCGAGACGCTACGTGCCAAGGGATATGAGGCGTATCTCGCAGGCGGATGCGTGCGCGATCTGCTGCTGCAGCGCGAGCCGGCTGACTACGACGTGGCCACGAGCGCAACACCGGACGTCGTGCTGGATCTGTTTCCACGGACCTTTGCTGTGGGCGCGCACTTTGGCGTGGTGCTGGTTGCTCCGGAAGTCGTCGCGCCGGAGAAGGACGACGCAGGCTTTGTCACAGAGGTGGCAACGTTCCGGTCGGATCTGGCGTATTCGGATGGGCGCCATCCCGATGCGGTGCGGTACACGAAGACTGCCGAGGAGGACGTGCAGCGGCGGGACTTCACCATCAACGGACTTTTGCTGGATGTGGCCAGGTTGGCATCCCAAGAAGCAGGTCCTTCGACTCGTCCGCTACGCAGACTCGCTCAGGATGACAATGCGAAAGAACCTTACAAAGATGTGCGCTCGGCGGTGATCGATTATGTTGGCGGGCTGGCTGATCTGGATGCGGGTGTTGTGCGCGCCATCGGGCGGCCGGAGCTGCGCTTTGAAGAAGACCATTTGCGCATGTTGCGCGGGGTGCGGTTCGCGGCGCGGTTCGGCTTCGAGCTGGAAGCGGAGACCAAGCGCGCGATGCGGTCTCTCGCTCCGCGCATTCATGCGGTGAGCCGGGAGCGGGTGCGCGACGAGCTGACCAGAATGCTCACCGAGGGCCATGCGCGGCGGGCCTTCGAGTTGCTGGATGAAACCGGGCTGCTGAACGAGGTGCTGCCCGAGGTAGCGCGAATGAAGGGCGTGGAGCAGCCGCCGCAGTTCCATCCCGAGGGCGATGTGTGGGTGCACACACAGATGCTGCTGGAGCAATTGGAGCCTGAATGCAGCATGACTTTGGCATGGGGAGCGCTGCTGCACGATGTGGGCAAGCCGCCGACCTTTCGCCGCGCGCCAGATCGCATTCGCTTCGACAGCCATGTGGAGATCGGCGTCGCCATGGGTGCGGAGATTTGCCGGCGGTTCCGGTTCTCCAACGACGAAACGCGGCAGGTGCTTGCGTTGATCGAAAACCATATGCGGTTCATGGATGCGCAACGGATGAAGGAGTCAACGCTGAAGCGGTTTTTCCGGCTGGAGCGGTTCGAGGAGCACCTGGCGCTGCACCGCATGGATTGCCTGGCCGCGAGCGGCAACCTGGAGCACTGGGAGTTTGTGCGCGAGCGTTTTTCCTTGATGCCGGACGCTGTGGTGAGACCAAAACCCTTGATTACGGGCCGGGAGTTAATTACCGCCGGATACGCTCCGGGAGCACGCTTCCGCGAGATGCTGCGCTTGGCTGAGGATGCGCAGTTGGAGGGGACGATCGCGACGACGGAAGAGGCTTTGAAGCTGGTGCGAGAACGATTTCCTGCTTAGAGCATTTTAGGAAATGCGGTACACAATTGTCTCGGCAGAACGTGCAGATGAACTTGATGTACTTGCGTTGCACGAATTCTTGGTACGCCGTGATGCAGCGATTCGGACGATCGATGACGCGGCAATTGAGCGGGCGGCAAAGAACCTGATTAGGTCGATTAAGGGTGTGCGTCGTCCTCAGGTTATAGTCAACGCTACTGCAATTTCAGAACTGAGCTACTTCCCGGCGGAAACACGTGCCTTTGCCGGAGTTGACCAGCCATTTGTGACCCTCTGTGCTACCAAAGGTGGCCGGGAAATTTCACAGAGGTATTGCGCCCAAGACTCCGGCATCGCACTGAGGCTCTGAGCGGGTCACGGCCTAGCGGCAATTTTTGGGGCGAGGATTTATACCTCTTGGGAGGGATAGACAGCCCGAGAGACCAGTCTCAGAATGATGGCTATTACGTGTCACTGCTCGGGTTTCAGAACGGCGGCACGCAAAGCATCCTCTTGGGGCACTCTTTGTTTTCTACAAGAAGAAGCAATTGTTGACGACGTGTGAATCCGGGCGTACAGTGAACTCTTTGAACGAAGGAGGACGATATTAAAAAGATGCAGCGATACTCTTCCAGCATTACAACCCGTGAGGTGACTGTGGCCTAGGGCATCGCGCCCCAGACCCCAAGGTAGGCCCTTGCGTAGAGACTTCAACCGCATGGGACGCTATCGCATCCTTTCACGTTCTAATGTATCCTTCGACCCGATGCGCAGGATGGCATTTTTCCGATGGAGCGACGACGCTGTCGCCCGAGGAGTCCGGTCTAACCGGAGACGCCATCAGCAATCGCAGCATGGAAGCATGAGTGAAAATGCTCGGGCACTCGCGGCAGCGCGATGCATTTCTTCCAATGCCCACAGTTCACCGCGACGGCCTAGGCACGTTGTCTAGGCCGTCGTTGTATTTGGAAACAAAAAAAGGCGACTTTCTTGCCCACATTCATAGCGGGTCGGTGGTTCCACTGACTTACAAGTTTAGTGGTCTCCTTGAACACTCAAACGCTGAGTCGCGTCCTCATCCGCGTACGATGCCGCGATTTCTCCAAAATAGATTCGGTGGAAGTCACCTTTCTTATAGAACTGCTCACATGCTGGTTGGCAGGTCAAAGGTGTCGGCGCACTCACAGTCGCAATCATCCTCACAAAGCAGGTGGTTACCCTGCTTACATGCTTCACAAATGTGCAGCCGTTCAGGCCATTATTTAGGAAAACTCAGTGTGTCGAGGTACCGTAGGTACCATCCTTCATCGTTGTGTTCATCAGAAGCCTTGGGTATGAACACATACCGAACCTCAGCCTGAGTCGGTTTCGGCTTAATCTTAGGGGAATGGGTTTCTGAACCAGAACAGATACGAGAACGCAGGTAACCGGGCGGGGTGAGATGGAAACAAACCCTGCCATCAAGTGTTGCAACGATCTCTCCACACTTCGGACACTCCTTTAACCCTCTCTCCATTACAACCCTCATCTGATTTTCTCTTTTTCCCATGCCCGTTCTAAAATTGAACCTGACCGCCACCGGCACGGCGACGATGGCCGGGAACGGTGGAATCCAGAGCAAGTAGCGTAAACGTATTGCATCCGCATGCAGATAAGGAATAGCTCTTGGGTGGAAATAGCATGGGCTGTTGGTTATCAAAAGACACGACTCTTTGGTCATCACGGGTAATACCGAAAAAACAGGAAAACTAAGCTTTAGCGCTGGCTTTTCTTAGGAAGCTTACCTAATCTATTGATTCTAAACGGCTGGTGCCGAAGAAGGGACTCGAACCCCCACACCCTTGCGAGTACGTGGACCTGAACCACGCGCGTCTGCCAATTCCGCCACTTCGGCACGGGAGACCACTCAGGCGAGTCGCGCTGAGCAGGCAGCAATTTTGAGTCTCGCAAATGTGGTATCAGGTGTCAAATTCTGCTCATGGACGCGGGCCGGGGCTTCGCGCCCCGGCCGTCGCATTCGATTAGGGTTAGACCAGCTTTGCGTCCAGCGTGATCTCAGTGTTGTTGGCGAAGAGCTTCGAGATAGGGCAGCCGGCCTTGGCGCCGGCGGCAGCTTTGTCGAAAACTTCCTTGGTTGCGCCGGGAACGCTGGCGGTAGTCGTGAGAACGATGCGGGTGATGGCGAAGCCCTCGTCAACCTTGGCCAGGGTGACGGCCGCGTGGGTTTCGATCTTTGCCGGCGTGAGTCCCGCGCCGCCCAACTGCGCGCCCAGAGCCATGGAGAAGCAACTGGCGTGAGCCGCCGCAATCAGCTCTTCAGGGGTGGTTCCGCTCGCTGCGCCCTCAAAGCGCGTGGCGAACGAGTAGTTGGCGTTGTTGAGCACGCCCGTCGCAGTGGAGATTGTGCCCTTCCCTTCCTTCAGTGAACCTGTCCAAACCGCACTTGCCTTGCTTGCCATAATTCCTCCTTGGGTGATTCGAGAATCCTGTGATTGTTCGTTGGGCCGCCGGGAGCTCCGATCAGGTTACGCCGTTCCAGGGAAAGACCATGGGGGGGACGGCACGAAGCGATCGGGCGCCGGCCGGGATGCTGGGGAGCAGACGACCTCTCTTCCATGCTAATATGTCGGGCATGTTGCCGGAGCGGCCGCGCGCCCTGAATTTCAACTTTGATGCCGGTCCCGCGCCTGAAATCTCACAAGGTGGTGCGGGAGAGCCTGACCTCGAGGCGCAGCCTGTGGACCACCACTGCCAGGTGTGCCCCACATGCGGCCATCGCCTGACCGGCCACCACTGCAAGCTGGTCTGCACCCATTGCGGCTATTACCTGAGTTGCACGGACTATTACTGAAAATTGCGCGCCCAGCGAGCCGCCCTTCGCGCAGATTGCGGTGCAGGGAGTCCAGACTATCGCACAAGAAAACAACATACACGAAGGCCTCTTCGATGAAGAAGAGGCCTTCGCTTTCAGTCTCGGCAGCCCGTGGCAACCAAAAGAGCCGTTTAGAACGTAATCTTCGCTGCTACCTGCAGTATGCGCGCGGGGAGGGTTGAGTCGATCTCGCCGAAGGTGCCTGCGGTGGCGGCGGCGGTGGCGGTGGTGGTGGAATTCAGAGTCACTGTGTTACCCAAATTCGGCAGGCTCGTATTCGGATCGCTGAAATTCGTGTGGTTGAAGAGGTTGAACGCTTCGGCGCGGAGCTGGAGGCGCGATCTTTCCGTGAGCGTGAAGTTCTTGCTCAGGCCCATGTCGACATTCCAGTAGTCGTATCCGCGAACTGAATTCCTCGACATGTCGCCGAAATTGCAGTCTTGAGGCGCGCCCGCGGGCGCGGGGCAAATGTACGTTGTGCTGCCGGACGGAGGCGTCAGACTCGGGCTCTGGAAGCTGCCAACGTTGAGATATTGCGGGAAGCCGTCGGGGTCGATGGTGCGATGCGCGGCCACGGCAGGCCCGATCAGGTTGGGCCGGTAAGCGTTGCGGCCGTCGACACTGGTGAGGGGCGAAACCTGTTGGTCTAAGTTCGGGCTATAGGCAAAGTTGAGCGGGTCACCGCTACGCCCGGAGACAATGCCGGTAGCCTGCCATCCGCCGACAATCTCGTCCAGGATGCGGCTGGCGTTTGGTAACAGCCACTGGCCTTTGCCCACCGGCAGCGACCACACAACGGAGGTGGTGTTGATCAAGGGGTGGTTGTAAGCGGAGATGCCGCGGTCGGCCCCCACGTCGTAGATATTCTGCACCGAGGGAATGCCGTTGCCGCAATTGTCGCAATTGCCGCCGCCGTCTAGCGCCTGCGCGGCGATGTCAATGTCCTTGGACCAGGTGAATGAGTTGAGCAGGTAGAGTCCCTGGGAGAACCGCTTTTCCACCTTCACCTGCAGGCCATCGTAGTCGGAATAGGCCCAGGGCAGGACGCCTGCGACGACATTGTAGCCGGGGTAGGGGACGACAGGCGGGAGCCCGAGCCTGGCGTAGTTCGTCACGCTGCTGCCCACGGAAGCCTGGTTGATGTCGTTGACGAGGATCTCGTTGAGCCCGTAGTTGCCCACGTAAGAAACATCGAGGAGCCAGTTGTGGGTGAGGTCGCGCTGCACCCCGAAGAACCAGCTCCGCACCTGGGTATCGGGCGAGTTCGCGGGCATGTATTGCAGGGTGTCCGCCAGGGGGTTGTAGCCCGAGGGGGTGACATTGACGGACGTAAAGCCGTTCTGCACATTGCTATAGCCAGGCTGGCCGGGAACCGCCAACTGCAGCGCGACAATGCCGGAGGGCGGGTTCATGCTGAGGTAGTTGGAGCCGACGCGGTTCCAGTGCGAGTAGCTGATGCCATATCCGCCGCGGAGCACCGTCTTATCGTCGGCGGCAAAGGACAGGCCAACGCGCGGTCCAAAGTCCCTGGTATTGGGATTGATGGTGTAGCGATTGCCGGAGCTGGCCACGACGATGGACCCGGTCCCGGCGGGATTGAAGTTGGCCAGTTGATTGTTGGCCTCGTAGATGGGCGTGTCGAATTCGTAGCGCAGGCCAAAGTTTACGGAAAGCTTGCGGTTGGCCTTCCAGTCGTCCTGCAGATAACCGTACCAGCCCCAACTGCGGAGGGCGCTGACGGTTGGGCTGGCGAGGCCCAATTCGGCCTGGTAACCGAGCAGGAAGTCGGCATAGTCGAACATGCGCTCAGTCTCCTGCGTCGTGGCAGTGGGACCGTATGGTCCGCAGTATGGCGGCGTACAAGAGCTGGGACCGACTGCGCCGCTGTCAAAGACGGCGCCGGCCGCATCGTTGGATTCGGTGTAGACGCTTCCGCCCATCACAGGATGCAGATCCTGTTGAGCCACGTGAAGCATGTTGTACTCGATGCCGGCCTTGAGAGCGTGACTCCCCACCAGCCGCGTGTAATTGACCTTGGGATCCCACATGGTCGGGTTTTGATACTGCGGGCTGGTCCAAAGGCGGCCCAGACTGGTGAATCCGCCATCGATGAAGTATTGATAGCTGACGCCCCCGGTGTACTGCGGATCGGTGGGAAGGCCAGCCCCGGCTGATCCGAACAGCGCCGCCATACTCGGGCCGCCGGCCTGAATCGGCTTCTTGCCCGCCTGCATGCTGGAAAAGCCGAAGCGGGCCTCGAGCACCGAGACCGGGCTAATGGTCCAGGTGACGCCGCCAACAATGTCCTTGATGGGCGCGTACACCTGGCCGTCGCCATTGTCGCCGGCGATGCTGGGGGTGCTGGTACCTGGGTTGAGGATGTTGCCGGGATCGATAACGTTGTACCGGCTCTGCGAGTAGCGGACGAATAGGTGCAGGTTCTCGCGCGGCGTCCAGTCCACCTTGGCGTCGCCCTTGTCCTGGTCCCAGGTTTGGGGATGAAGAACGATGTAGTTGTAGTACTCGCTGGTATTGGTGGGACTCGGCAGGTAGCTCAGAAGCTCCGACGCGAAGGGAATGACGGCTGAACTGGGAATCGCGCCGTTGGTATATACCTTTCCGCCGAAATAGCCCCCCAGACCGTACTCGACATCAGTAGGCGAGGAGCAAGGGTTTACACCCGTTCCACCACCCGGTACCGCTCCGCCGCCCAAGGGGCAGGGATTGCCAACGGGCAGAACATGCGTCGGGTTCGTCGAGTCCTGATCGTCGATCAGATAGTAGCCAAGAGACCCGCCGCATGTGGTGGTGCCGGCCAGGCCCCGCTCCGAGCACGAGGGCAGCTCAGCCTCGTCGGTGAAGGAACTGGTCTGGCGGTAGCCCTCGTAATCGACAAAGAAGAAGAGCTTGTCTTTCTTGATGGGCCCGCCGAAGGTGGCGCCGAACTGGTTGCGGTGCAGGGACGGCTTGCCGCCGACATCGGGCCGGAAGAAGCCTTCGGCGTCCAGATTCGTGTTACGCAGGAACTCCCACGCGTCACCGTGAATCTGGTTGGTGCCGTACTTGGTTACAACATTGATGGTGGCTCCGCCGGCGCGGCCATACTCCGCGCTTTCGTTGTTGGTCACCACGCGGAATTCGGCTACAGAATCCGGCGACAACTGCACCACCTCGTTGCTGAAGCCCTGGTTCGATGTGCCGTAGAAGTTGTTGTCGACGCCGTCGAGCAGGTAGTTGGTGAATACGCTGCGCAGCCCGTTCACATTGAACGCGCCCTCGCGCGTGTCGTAGGTATCCGACAGGTTGCTGGGGCTGGGAACCACGCCGGTCGAGAGCTCGACGAGCTGAGAGTACTCGCGGCCGTTCAACGGCAGTTCGGCGATTTCGCGCGCATTGACCACCTGGCTGTGCTCGCTGGAGTCGGTCTCAAGTTGTGCCGCTTCGGCCGTGGCCGTCACCGTGGAGCTAGTTGTAGCAACCTTCAGTTGCACATCCACGCGCTGGCGGGCGCCCACTTCCAGCTCAAAGGCCGCCGCTACAGACGCGAAGCCCGGCGCGGTGACCTGCAGCCGGTAAGATCCCACGGGAACGCTAACGAATCGGAACTGGCCCTGGGCATCTGTATCCGCCTTGAGAGCCGCCGCCGTTGAAGTGTTGGTCAACGCAACGTGGCAGCGCGCAACCACTGCTCCACTGGGATCGGTTACGGCTCCAAGCACGGTTGCCGTATCAAATTGCGCTTTGGCGCTGACTGCCAGAATCAACAACAGAATGTAGATCGCAAACCGACGCATCACGATTTCTCCTCCAGTCAAATTAGGGCGATAATATACTTCGCAAAATAGATTACTTTGAATCCCTGCGTAGCAGCACGCCACATACAACGAACACGACGCCGATCACCATTTCGATCTGGCTTCCCGTACTCCAACCGGCCCAACTTGGGTACTCCGTAGCGGGAAGGTGTGAAAAAATCATCCAGCTTTCGGATATTCGGCGAAATCGCCAGAAGTCTGCCTGTCGCTGAGTTATTGTTCTGTTTCGATCAGAAAATGTGATCGTCGGTTATAGAAGCGGTCCAACCGATGACTCCGCACTCAGTTTGTGTTGTCGAGTTCCGCCGCATTGCCTTCAAGTTGCACTATCCGGCGTGTGCTGCGCTCGCCTTGGACTGGAATCTTATCCACGCCTGGATGTTGAAGGTTAGGCATACCCAGAGCGCTTCAATGCCGGCCTTGATCAGCCCTCGCACGTGGAATCGCCGGAGCCCGAGCTTCTCTTTAATCCAGGCAAATGGAAACTCTGCTATTTGACTGCGCTGTTTGTATACGGCTTTTGCCGCAGGCGTCTCCATTTTCATCTTGAATGCCGTTACCAGCGCAGGTTCAACTCGCCGCGTGATAATCCGACCCCGACTCGCGTAGTGTGGGCAGCAACGGTCGCGGTTTTCACAAGGGCCACAATCGGCGCGGGTCGCCTTATAGAAGCGATCCTCACCGCCATGCGGGAGTTTATTGGTCTTGCCGAGCACCAACAGTTTGCCCGCAGGGCAAACATAGTGATCCTGTGCCGAGTCATAGCGAAATGCGTCCCGCTGGAACTCAGGATGAATGCCACGCCAGTCCGGCTTGATATGTTGTTGCCCTGCTGGCCCAGGATTCCAAGAACCGAAGAAATCAATTCCGTGTTCAGCCATTTGGATCACCGACAGGTTAGTTGTGAAGTCGCCGTCGGCCACAACCTGCTTTGGTTTTTGTTGCAAGCGGGACGCTAAGCCTTCCATGCCCGGCAGCAGTTGGTGCTTATCATTGACATCTTGAGTCACACGCACGTCGGCAACTAATCCCATATGAGCATCTGTGACGACTTGCATGTTGAAGCTGGGAGCGAATCCCCCGTCGCTGGTCTTCATGATTCGTGCGTCTGGGTCAGTTGTGCTTACCCGAGGCTCGTAGCCTCGTTTGTCTTCCATCTTCGCAGCCCTTAACGCTTCGACCTCCTTCAGCGCTCGTTCAAGTTTCTCGACTCGCTCCTGTGCGGCACGAAGCTTCGCCTGACCGCGGTGATCCGATGGAGGTTCCTGCTTCGGATCTCCCATATCCTGAACGTGGCGGCGGGCAGCATCCAGATGCTGCCGAATGCGATCTTCTTTGCAGAACGTATTCGCTTGTGCTTGAGCGCGAACCTTCGTCCCATCCTGCATCACGCGCTCGAGCGTAATCAGGCCCTCATGACTAAGTAGACCAAGCACTTGAGTGAACAACTCATCAAGAGCCTCGCGGTGATCAACGCGGAAATCTGAAAGGGTATGGTGATTGATTGACTCCATACCAGTGAGCCATTGAAATGCTGGATCAATCCCACACAAGCGAGAGATCTCCCGAGCCGATCCAACGCCACGGCTATACGCATAAATCCAAAGCGAAATGAGTAACTGCGGGTGCAACGCACTTCGCCCAGCATAGCCTTCGATTGATCGAATGTTGCGGAAAAAGCACTCCAGATTTAGTCGTCCAACAAACTCCCAAATACATCGGGCTGCATGGCCAGGATCGATCAACTGCTCAACATCGACTGTCCGCAATAGCATTTGCTGACGATTGATTATCTTCAATCGCGGCAAGGGAATCGGGTCGGATGAGGTCATGTCCAAACATATCTCGAAACAAACTCTCCTGACCAAAAATGTTTGATTTTTTCACACCTTCCGGGCACTCCTGGCAGGACGCTTTGCACCGAGCTATTTCCGACCGACTGCCAGCCGACAAGCCCGAAAGCCGCTAATCCGCTGCCAAACACGATCAAAAGTATCGCTAATTTATTCATGTCACTTTCCGTTCGCGGTCCGCTTGGCGTGGCTTCTCTGCCACTCAGCTTCTCGGCGCTGCATCTCTTCTTTAGATACTGTGAATGCCTTGCTTACGGCATTGTCGAAGCGTTCGGCTTCGGTTTTGCCAGGGACGGGCGGAGCGGGTAAGGGTTTCATAGCGAATTTCTCACGTTTGTGGGAAGAATTGGGAGTATAATTACCTGCAAGCAAAAGGGAGCGCCCCTCTTCCAAAGTAAGCACTCCCCAATGCGGTATGAATAACGGGCGGCCTTTGTGTCTCTGCGCGTGTCCAAGACCACGGTCACGCAAGGGCCAACCGTTATGAGGGGGTATCGTCTAGCTGCGACCCAGGACGCCGGTCTTTAAAACCGGAAGCGCGGGTATCGAAATCCCGCTACCCCCCATCCTGCTTTACATGGTTTCACGCAAAGCAGGTTTGCGATAGTGAGACATTGCACAGGAAAATATGAACACGAACGAACGAGTCACCATCGATACCCTGACCAAGAAGCGCGATGAATTGCGCGTTCGGGGGACTGCGCTTCTGGAGCAAGGCAATTCGTTTATTGCGGAAGCGGAGACTATTGAGAAGGCGATCAATCTGCTTAACCGGGATGCCTCTTCACGTTCTAGTAAATCGGGGGAAGTGAGCGCGATCAGCCAAACCCTCTCCCCTGAGATGCTGGATGCGATTTCCGTTGCAGATGTTGATGAGACTTTTTTGGAGAAATTGAGGGGACTAAGCCAGCCTAGGGCTACGTTAGCCCTCGCAAAACATTGCGGCGGCATTCTCCGACCGTTTGATCTTGAAAAGGTGTTGATAGCAGCCGGCCTGATGAAGAAGACAAAGTACAGTCCGAACATCGCATCGCGCCTACTCGCAAATAGTCCTCGGTTTGAGCGGGTGGCTACAGGTCTCTATCGTCTTGTCCAGAGCAAGCCTGAAAAAGATGGGACCGTTTTGAAGAAATTGGATGTGTCCGACTTGCGCACGATTCAATGAAACGGGGTCAGTCTTCCGCCGACCCCGTCTCTGGCGCGGACGAATGAGTGTTTACGATTCCGTAGTTTTCCCTGTCAGTTCGACAAAGGTCAGGCGCTTCCCGACCATACCTCTCGTTGCGATGTCGAATCTCTGTGCATCCGTCAGTTTCCGATTGTTGAACCGGAAGGACTGCTCATCCAGATACCGGAATAGATGGAACGGCTCAATGCTCACATAGGTGCCGTTGATGCCCCGCTTGAAAAGGCTCCAGAAATTCTCCAGACCGTTCGTATGGACGCGGCCATCGACGTACTCTACCGCGTGATCTACGACCTGATGAACGAAATCCTTCTCTAGTCCGCGATAGGACATCGAGCGCGTCGGTGTAGAGCGCCGCGCCAGCTTCCACATGCTTCTTGACTTCGGCGTGGAGTTCTTTTCTCTTGCGGCTGCTGATGACCTGGGTGCGGACATTGCCGCCGCGCTCAAGCAATCCCATCACAGCGGTCTTATCTTTGCCGCCTGTGCTGGTAATACGGCGCTCACGTTTGCTCTTGTGCATGTTCCGGGCTTTGCCGCCGATGAAAGTCTCGTCTGCTTCAACTTCGCCGCCTAGCTTTGCCGGTGGCGTACTCATCTCCAAGCATCAGCCTGAATCCGATGGTCGAGGAACCATGCCGTTTTCTGCGTGACGCCAAGCGCCCGGTGAATCTCGTAACTACTCACGCCATTCTTGCAGTTCACAACCATCCACATCGCCATGAGCCATTTGTCGAGGCCGATGGGCGAATCTTCCATGACGGTGCCAGTCTTGAGCGTGAACTGCGGTGCTTGATGTTTTTCCCGGCAGTGCCAGCGGTTGTACTTCTCAAGGAAAAGCACGTTCTGGCTTCCGCAGCGGGGGCAGGTAACGCCCTTCGGCCAGCGGCGAGCTACAAGGTACTCGCGGCAATTGACCGGATCGGCGAAGTAGAGAATGGCTTCTTGTAGGGTCTTCGGTTCCATGTATTAAGATTACCGGGATGGGGTTGTTTTGTCAAGTATATTATTACCCAAATAAGCGGGGAACGTCTCAACTGGTGTTGTAACGGTTGTTCCTTGACGAGCATATATGTCGCCTGAAACTCCAGCAGGTAGCAACTCGCTCCATTTCTTAGCTTCTTGTTCTGGTGCTGGTGATTTTTCGCCGTTGAGCGCATTTGAAACGTCCCGCCTATAGTCTTTTAGTCGTTCCTCCAGTGGCGCTTTACTGGACCCGACGCGGACAGTCTCGCCTCCTATGAGAAATGCATAAATGCATTTCTCAAGTTTGACAGTTTCTGGATCGGTAATATCGATTACCAATTCTTTATCCACTATGCGGAAACGCGCCACAGGAACAAGACCGCACTTAGTGAGTTTAGCAGCGTTCATTGAAGCCTCTCTACGCAGGTTCCCCTAGTTCGGCGCGCTTTTGTTTTTACGCCTAACCTGTGAAAACACAACCCCGATCCAGCACAAAACAACTGATCCCTGATCTCTGACCCCTGATCCCTGTCTCTCACCCCGCCGCCAGTTGCTTGGCCCGCTCCGTTGCGCTGATCACGGCTTTGATCAGCGTGACGCGCAGCCGGCCCTCTTCCAGTTCCAGCAGGCCATCGACGGTGCAGCCGGCCGGCGTGGTCACGGCGTCCTTCAGCAAAGCCGGATGATACCCGGTCTCGAGCACCATCTTCGCCGCGCCGAACGTCGTCTGCGCCGCCAGCAGCGTTGCCGTATCGCGTGGCAGACCCACCTTCACGCCCGCCTCGGCCAGCGCCTCAATAATGATGTAGAGATACGCCGGTCCCGAGCCCGAAAGCCCGGTCACGGCGTCCATATGCTTCTCTTCCACCAGCACTGTCCGGCCCACGGTCTCAAAGATGCGTTGCGCCAGCTCCATCTGCGCCTCGCTCACGAAGCGACCGCGGCACAGCGCGGCAATGCCGGCGCCAAGAGCCGAAGGCGTGTTCGGCATGGCGCGCACCACGGCAATCTCCATGCCCGCCGCATCCTCGATGGCGCGCGTTTTGACCGACGCCGCGAACGAAACCAGCAGTTTCTCCGGCGTCAGCGCGGGCTTGATCTCCGCAATCATGTCGGGAACCTGGAAGGGCTTCACGCCGATCAGGACCAGGTCCGATTGCCGGACCGCATCCAGGTTGTTGGTGCTCACGTCCACGCCCCACTGCGTGCTCAGCGCCAGCGCCCGCTCGGCGTGCCCCACCGTCGCATGAATCCGGTCGGCCGCAAACAGGTTTTCTTTCAGAAACGCCTGCAGCAAAATGCCGCCCATCTTGCCTGCGCCCAGAACGGCTACGCGTATCAGCGGCAACTGTGCGGGAACTGCGGTGGCCTCAACGGCTATCTCCGCCATCTTCTCTCTTTTCCTCGTCTTCATTGATTTTGGCGCCCACGATGCATTCGGCGCGCAACCCAGCCTTCAACTTTCAAGGATACTCGCATCCTGGCTCGGCAGGCTGGATCCATGCTCACGGCACACCGCAGATGTGTGCCCCGGGTTCCGCTCTTGACGCCCGGGATACCAAGATGTTCTAAGCTGCAAATTCGCCCGGTCAAAGACCCATCTGTCCGCTCATCGGCTCAGCGCCGCCTCGTTGGCCAGAAAATCCGTCAGCGCCGCTTTCATCTGGTCGCTGCGCTCTGCTTCCGGCCAGCTTGTGTTCCAAAGTTGGTACGCGCCGGGCAGCGTCAGGAATTTCTGGTTGCTGGTGGCGGCCGAAATCGCCGTAACCATCCAGCCGTCGTATTCGAGGATGAACGCCGGGATTTCTTCGCTTCCTGTCGCAGGCTTGCGCAAATCGGCAATGTGCATCCCGATGTGAATCTCCGCCTTCGTCAGCGCATCTCCCTGCAGGTGATCCGTATTGAACGTGCAGTTAAACAGCACGCCGTCCGGGGAGTCCTTTGTCCCCAGCGCCTCATCCTTTGCCGAAGCCTCGTTGGTCGATCCGGAGGTGTAATTCACGCCATTGTGCTCGCCAGATTTGCCGTAGGCTGTTGCGGCTTTCACCAACGCGTCCTTAGCCGGGCTGGCAGGGAGCGCGGCCGTCATTTTCTGCGAGATTTCGATCACGCCGCTCAGATCGTTCGAGCCCCCCGGCGGCATTGGCATCATATCGCCCTTGCTCGCCGCGTCGGTCTTCGAATAATCGATCTCCTTCGGCGTCACGTCTGAAACCGACTGCAGCACCAGCCGCGCGGGATAGGCGTTCATATTTCCAAAACCGCCAAAGCCGATAATCTTGCCCGCGGCGTCGTACTTCAGCGACGCGTCGGCCACTGTATCCAGCCGTCCCACCAGCGTGGCCGTCACCTCGTAGCGCGTGCACCCCAGGCACATGTCCGCGCCCTTCTGGTGCGTCTGCGCAAGCAGTGAATCGAACTGCTTGAAGTCCTTGCTCTTGTCCAGCGTCACCGCGGTGCGCGTCGGCGGCGTGTATGTGCCTGTAAAATTCCGCGCCGGCTGAATCTCGACAATTGCCGCCGGTCCCGCTTTGCCCTTTGTCCCCTGCGGATAAGAGAGCCAGATCGCATTCACCGGATAGCCGCAGTTGGGGTCCGTCGCATCCCTGATCGCGAACTCGTCGAAACCCGCCGCAACCGTCCCCTTGATGCGAACCATCTTTCCGTTAAACGACTCCGGCTTCTTCACCACATCGCACACGGTCGTATCCACAACCTGCGCATGCAGCCCTATGCCCAATCCCAAAAGTAAGCAAGCCACAACAAAATAACGCTTCATAAAGCCCTCTCCAGCCGCTGCGGTGCCCGCATCGGCAGCAAAATGATGGCGGCGAAAACCGCCTGTATGGGAACTGCCAAGAATATCACGCCGGGACGCTTCTTTCCGACCGGCGGGTAGCGTCCCGATGTGCCTTCTTTTGAAAGAGCACGGATTCTGTCGTGCCGCCAAGCTGAGCTGCCGAACCTGCTGTTCAACACGTTGTTTCTATACAAATGGCTGCAAATTCGCGCTATCGGCGCACGAACTAGAGGCCGTTTTCGCGAAAAATGACCGCTTATAATCGGACGAAACGCGCGAATCTGATTGCTTATAACGGGACGAAACGCGAATCTGACTGCCTCTAAGCGGACGAATCGCCAAAAAAAGTCGGCCTATAACCCCATTTATGCAAAAGTGAGTTTTGGCGTGATTTTTCCGGGTCTAGCCCCACAATTCTTGCGCATTTGTAGGGTTATAAGCGGACATTCCGGCGCCCCGGCCTGCCGGCCCGCGGGGTTGCTTACCCGCCGGCTCGCCGACTCGCTCCCCTGCTCCCTTGTTCCCTCGCTCACTTGTTCCCTTGTTCCCTGTTTTTCGCAATCCACGCGTCGATGCGCTGCTCCAGCACGTCCAGCGGCAAGGCCCCCGCGTCCAGCACCTGGTCGTGAAACGCCCTCAAATCGAACTTGCCGCTCAGCGCCTTCTCGGCGCGCTCCCTCAGCTCCAGAATCTTCAATTCGCCAATCTTGTAAGCCAGCGCCTGCCCAGGCCACGCTATATACCGGTCGACTTCGGATTGGATGCTGGGCTCGTCGATGTTCGAGTGCAGGTGGAAGTAATCAACCATCTGTTGCCGGGTCCAGTGCTGGGAGTGCACGCCCGTATCCACCACCAGCCGGATCGCCCGCCACTCGTCAGCCTCGAGGCGTCCGTAGTCGGAATAGGGATCCTGGTAGAACCCCGCATCTTTGCCCAGGTGCTCGGCGTACAGTCCCCAGCCCTCCACATAGGCCGTATAGCCGCCGTATTTGCGAAACTCCGGCAGCCCCGTAAGCTCATGCGCAATCGAGATTTGCAGGTGATGGCCGGGGATTCCCTCGTGATAGGCGATCGCCTCCACCGCGTACAGGTTTCGCTCCGTCGCGTCATAAGTATTGATAAACAAACGGCCCGGCCGGCTGCCGTCGGGCGTGCCCGCCTGGTAATAGGCCGGCGCCGCGGTCTTCTCAGCGTAACCGGGAACCGCGACCACCTCGAACGGCGCCTTGGGCAAGCGGCCAAACAGCTCCGGCAGCCTGGCCTGCATCGGCTTCAGATAGCCGCGATAGACGTCCAGCAGCGCATCGGCCGAGGCCGCGTGCATCCTTGGATTGGCCTTCAGGCTGGCGCGGAAGCTGGCCAGGTCCTTGAACCCCAGCTTCTCGGCGATGGCCAGCATCTCGGCCTCGTCCTTACCAACCTCGTCGAGGCCGATCTGGTGAATCTGCTCCGGCGCGAGATCGGTCGTGGTCCTCTCACGAACCAGGAAACGGTAGTATTTCGCCCCGCCTGGCAGCGGCATCGATTCCGGGCTCCGCGCGCCCCGCCGGCACGTAGCTTGCCTCAAGAAAGCGCGCAAAGCGCAGGTACGCCGGCAGCACTTCTTTGCCGATTGTGTCAAGCATCTCCGTCCTGATGCGCTCCTGCTCCGACGCGGAAATGGAAGCGGGAAACTTCTTGAGCGGCAACGCCAGCGGCGAATCCTCCGGCTTCTGACCAGCCAGTTGCTTCACCTGCTCCAGCGCCTTTTCCAGCAGATACCGGGGCGGCACGCGGCCGTCGTCCATGCCAATGGACATGTTCTCCATCACCTGCGAAAAGGCCGTGGGCAGCGCGTGCAGCCGCGCCGTCCAGTCGTCGTAGTCCTTCGCGGTCGAAAAGTTCAGCTCGGCCGCCAGCTGCGGATACTCGGTGTAGAAGCCGCCCGTCTGGTCGATGGGCATCTCCCACTCTTTAAACTCCGCGCCCTCCTCGTCCATCTCAAAGCGGCGAATCAGCAGGTCCTGGCTCGTCTTCTCCTCGTCGGTAAACCCCGTGGGGTCAATCGCCGCCAGCCGCATCAGCAGCTTCTGCTCCCCGGCCAGCCTCTCGTTCACCGCGCGCACACTCAAGTCGCTGATCTGGTCGTTGTACCGCTTGTCGCCGATCTCCGAGGCAAACTCGGGATCGCGCTTCAGCCGGTCCTCCCAGTACTCGTGGAAGAGATCGTTCAGAGCCTTGCGCCGGTCTTCGAGTGAAACAGGCGCCGACGCCGCGCCGGCGAAAGCTGCAGCCTTCTGCGCGTGCAACGCGGAGCAGATCGGCACAGGGCTCAAAACGGGGAACAGGGCAAGCAGTGCCGCAACAGCAGCCGGCGCAAACAGGGCGTTTTTTCTCAAGGGAGCAGGTCCTTCGCGGTGTGATTTGGCCTTTGAGTTGAGTGTAGAACAGGGGTCAGTGGTCAGTGGTCAGGAGGGTGGCGGACTGCCGTCAGGAGAGGGCCGCGAGCTCGTCGGACAAATCGTCCAGCCTCCGGGTCGAGTAAAGCTTGGTTTTCCACTTCTTGCCAATGCCGAGTCGCTCGCAACGGTTGACCATGGCCTTGTCGGCAACGACGTACTGCGCGACAGGGATTGCCATGGCTAAATGCTGGGTATCGTAACTGTCGCCGCTCTTAATGGGGAAATGCTTGACGATGAGATCGGCCGAGATCCGGCACGAAACATCCTGGATGGGCAGCTCCCAGTAATAGGGCGACCGCATGAACGAGTAGAGGGCGCTGATTTCGGAAGTCAAGTCTCCGCCGGGGCCTCCAAATTTCGTCCACATCGAGAGATGGTTTGCAAAGCCATCGACGTTCATGTAGTCCCAGAAGCCAGCCCGGCGAAGGCGGAGAAGCTTCATGTACTTGCCCATCATTTTCATCATCGCGTCTGATTCGCCAATACGCTCGAGCTGGAGCTGTTTCTCGAAGGTCTGGTCCATTGCGTTGTAGCCCTGCCGCGGCTGCTCGACCGCTTCCTGGGTCTCAAGCTTGTCCCGCTCGGCCTTGTCGATCCACTCCTTGGGCTTTGGAATTTCCGATTCGACAATGATCCGAGTTCTCTTCGCTTCGCATACTGCTTTCAAAGGATCGCCATAGAAGTGGATGCTTGCTGGAACGTGCATCGTGTCTGCCGCGGCAATGTAAGCCTGCATCCCGATTGCGATTTGCTGGTCCTTGACACCAGCGAAAGGTACGCAATGGGCTCCGCACGAGAGATCGCTGATGACCCTTCGGATCTGGGCCTCAAGCCGCTTGGCTTCAAACTCGTTCTCCTGATCCCACACCGGGGAAACGAGCATCTCCCCGCGCACCGCCTTGCGGACAACCGCTCTCAGCCGCGTCAGCCGCTTGGCTCGGACAGGTTCGATGTTTTCACCCTTTTGAATCTTGGCGAAATCAACAAGAACCGACGTATCGAGCCAGAGCATTGGGGTTTTGCTCTTCTCGATCGTGACGGTCACGGTCTTCTCGCGGCGCGATGTGTGATATTTCTGCGACTCTGCAATATCCATGGTTCTGACCTGACGCCAATTCGAGGGTACATCTTGACGGCGGGACGAATTGAATTATCGAAAATGCCTGCCTACATTTAGGAGCAGGAAACGTCTCCGCGTGTTACGAAAAGAACCAAATTAGGGTTGCAAGGGAGTTCACCAGCTTCAATGCGTCGGCTGCAGTCCAATCTGTGGCCGACCTTCCGTGCAAAACCCAGTGACGATTGATAAACGTGGGTGCTGTGGAGTCAAAGTCAGAATTTGCAAACAGATGTTCAAAGAAGGTGACCACTGACATCCACGTCACGCCAATGAAATCGCTTTGCTGGTGCCAGCTTGCGTTCTCGACGGCGGTCCTGACCTTTATAGTCTTACGGTTTATTATCTTCTCCCTTTGGAGGGATTCCATTGTGAATCCTTCCAAAATGGTAAGCAGTGAAGGAACGCACACCCTATATCGTTTCATCGATCTATTGGAAGCCGATTCGGAGTGGGCGGAGCCGGAGGTTGGCGACGTGTGGGTCGGCAATGGGTGGAAGAAGCAGGGGACAGGGGAAATCGTGAGGGATGGGTAGACGAGGGAAGAGGAAGCGGCGAGTTAAGGAGTCTGCGGGCTGGCGACCGCGGGGACGCATAACAAGCTGCTGAGAGCAGCGGAATGCGCTCATTCACCCGTCTGGCCCAAGCCGCTCCAGGGTTCCGGGCGCATGGGCCGCCGACCCGGCAGTAACCGAAGAGGAATGTCCGAGCAGGCGGCGATATGGGAGCTACAAAGAAATTGAATTCTATTCCATTGATTCTGGAATCTTTACGACTGCGCTACACGAACACTCTCCGGGCTGCAAATTGCCGGGCAGGCTGACTGCCAACCAAATCGGTCAGCCTCGCCGCTTTTGGGGCCCGTCTTGTCGTCAACCATACTTTGCCGAATGGAAATGCCAATCTCACCGCAGGATGCTTGTTCTCCGCCTGATTGGCGTCGAGATCACCGGGTAGAATCCCATCGGGAAACCGGCCCAAAAAAGCGAAAATTCGGTTTTCATTGGCCTGCATCCCACAGAGGTCACTGTCGCCGCAGCACTTAAGTGCTCAATATGAGGGTACAACGGTTCAGTCCAGCCGGGAAATCCCCTCGTGCAAGCCACTCGAGAGACGCTATAGTTAATGTCACTCTAATATTTGGTTTGATCCCGCAGCGGGCTGGTGCGAGTTCACCGCAGCGTTTCAGCGGGAGTTGGCGGTTACCCAAATTCCGCCAAAGTCGCACCGAAATCGGCAAGAACTGCTCTTTGGCAATCTCAGAGCATTGAGTGGACACGAAAGCAATTCAGCCAAGCTCTCGATCGGAGAACGCCTATCATGTCGAACGCATGCCCTTCGTTGTTCAAGTGGTCGATCATCAGTGTTGCGTTGGCAGCGCTGGCCGCCTTCGGCATTTTCGCGCGGGCACAGGAAGCCGCCGAGCCGGCTGCGCCGCAGGCAGCTTACGTGGACGATTGGACGCACCACCACCTCGTCTTTTCCAATCCCGGCACCAGGGAAGACGCGGTGAAGCGCGGGAAGCTCGACCAATGGCAGAAGATCACAAACGACCCGCGCTACCAGTTGCAGCAGGCGAAGCGCACCTTCGGCACGCGGCCTGTGGTAGCGGATCCGGATCTTGGCTTCGGGCCGGGCGGCTCGTGGGATCGGAACCCAATTCCCCGCGGGAACAGGCCCCCGATAAACATCTTCGGCAACGGAGTCAAGAAGGACTGGAGCACGCCTTTGGGAAGCGGCGCAAAGGCCACCGCTAGCATAACCATCGCGTCGAGCTTCTGCTTCGCGCCCAGTACAGGCGTTGACGTCGATGGAACGACCTTCTCGACCAACGCCACCGTGGGCACGGGAACCTATGTTGTGAATACGCAGCCGGGAGCCGGCGACACAGTTGTGATCGGGGGTGTCACTTACACCTTCGAGACGGCTTTGGCCGGCGTAACAACAAATCAGGTTTACATCGGCAGCTCGACTACACATACGGCACAAAATTTGTCAGTGGCGATCAACGATGCCGGTACTTGTGGCAGCACCACCGGCGGTTTTTGCACGCGTAACGTAGCTGCCGCCAATGCAGTGGTTTCATCGACCGACAACGCAAGTACAACGCAAACAATGACGGCCCTCTGTGCCGGCAACGCCCAGATAACGGGTACCGGTGACGGAACCCATGTAACCGTCCATGCGGTTGCCGCTGCCGGCAGCCAAGGCACGAATTCCCCCACGGCTTTGACATTTGCCATAGGTACGAACGCGGCGACTGCCACAAACATCTACAACGATATCAACGGCAACGGCACCACGTCGGCCCTTCTTACAGCCACGAATCCGAGTAGTGGCGTTGTTGACTTGGCGGCGAAAACCGGGGGAACGGGCGGAAACGGCTACACGCTGACTGAAACGGCCACGAGCGGCGTCACTCTCGCGGCGTTTTCCGACGGCGCATCGGCGGCCGTGCAGCCAAACGCTTACCCGGCAAAGTGGGGAGCGAGCCTGACCACAGCCAGTTGCGCCAATGATTTTGTCGTTTACCCCACGGGCCAGGCGGGCGCGGCAGGCGCGGCAGATATTATTGCCTACAACGAACTCTACACCACTGGGTGTCCCGGCGCTCCTACAGTCTACTGGGCCTACAACACCGAGAACACCGGCGCAGGCTACTCCGTTACGACTTCTCCGGTCCTCGCGTGGCTGGATGGGTCGAAGGTGGCCTTTATCCAGTCCAACGGCACTAACTCCGACCTGGTCGTTCTGAAATGGAAAGCGTCAAACGGGACGCTGGCCACCCCGGTTGCTCCGACTCCGGCGAGTAACATCACCGCCTGCACCGCCCCATGCATGACGGTCACCGCGCTCGCCCACAACGACACCTATTCGTCGCCGTATTATGACAACACCAACGATGCGCTTTACGTGGGCGACGACAGCGGCTACCTGGAAAAGTTTACAGGGGTCTTTAATGGAACGGCCGTCTCGGCGGTAGCACGGTTCGCTCAGTACTGCACCCAATGAAATCGCCTCCCCGTCTACGATTCGGTGTTTCGGGATGCGTCTTCGTGGGCGACACGGAGGGGTACCTCTATTCCGTAAGTTCCGGGGTTGCCGGCACCGTATGCACGGGCGCCACCTTTGCTCTTTCCGGCCAGTCGGAGAACCTGGGGAGCGGAGGCGCGAATGAGGGGATCTTCGACGGTCCACTGGTTGATCCCGTGGCAGAAACGGTGTATGTCTTTGTGGCCGATAGCGGCGCCCTTAGCCCTAGCGTTACCTTGAACACAGTTTGCGTTCCCAGCGGCAGTACCTTCATTTGTACCTACGTCGTTACAGCGGGCCTCCTGAGCCCCGCGGACGTTGGCCAAGAGGTTTACCTTGATACGATCCCCGTCGGAACGATCGCAACCGTTAATGTCAATGGCCTTGGTGGCACCCTGAACCTGCCCACCCTGGAAGACTACGTTTGCTCTGTTCCTGGGCTTTGCGACGGCGTGATTGTCAACCTCCCCGCAAACCTAATTGCAGGGGAGAACGTTGTTGACGAGTTCACCACCGGCTCAATTACCAGCGGCAACACTGCCCCCAACTCAGACCCAACCCCTGGGGGCCGGCGGCGCAGGCTACAACATTTACTCGGGCGCATTCGACAACGTGTACTACTCATCGACGACCTCTGCGGGGAATCTCTACGCAGTGGGAAACACCGGTTCGACCACCGGAGCCACGCTCTACCAGCTCCCCATCACGAATGGTGCGATAGCGGGCGTTAATTCAGCAGTAACAGGGCTGACGCCCAGCGCTACCGACGCGTATCCCTGGCCATCTCCCGCGACTGAGTTCTACGACAACGGCACGGACTATCTTTTCTTCAGCGTCAACCGCGGCAACAAGAGGGGTTGCACGAACACCGCTGGGAACGGCTGCATTTTGTCCTATAACATCAACACTACGACGCCCGCCATTTCCGGCAGCGGCTTGAACGTTACAACGCCCGGTACCAATGGTTGTTGGGCCACGGGTGGGCTTGTGATCGACAACTCGGCCAGCGGGACGACAGGCGCACAGCAGATCTACTTCGTCAATCTGAATGGCGCCGCCGCGGGAGGGGTGGATGGCACAACCCCAGCCAGCAGCAACTGCACGAGCGGTGCTGGACCCACGATCGATGCGGTGCAAGCATCGCAATCGAACCCATAGGGAAAGCTGGACGAGTAGTCCAGCAAAAAAAGCCCGAGGCACAGACTCTTCCAAGGAAATGATCCAGCAAATCCTCGTCCAGCCGGATGGTGACCCGCGTTTTGCCGCGGGGCCCCGGTTCCGGCACGCCCAACACAAGCAAAGAATCTCCCGCTTCTTTGCAGATAATTTCCCCGCTCTGGCGCACAATCATTCCATGATGCCCTCCGGCGGAGGGCCGTCTGAAAAGAACAATCCCCCGCCGTCGGGACCGGCATCCGTGCAAATGTTGTCAAGACAGTAAAATTCGTGCTCGGAATCGACCCATAATTCCTTTGGATGTGGGATTTTACGAAATAACCCCTTTGTTATCAACGGGCCAGGGCAAATGATCGGACAGTAAACCGCTGAAAAGGAAAGCACTTAGCTCCAAAAGGGGTATGGGGGGGTGGGGAGTCACTGAAAGATAAACACCCGCCGCAACAACTCTCCCTCTGGGTTGCACTCAAAACAGTGCAATCCTCCAAAAGGCGCCCGTAACCCTCAATTTTTGAAGACTTTATCATCTAACCGCTTTGGTTTCAACGGATTAAGAGATGCCCCTCGAAAGCTAAACCACCTGAAATGAGGACTTTTGGCCCCTAAGGGCAGGGGGTAGGGGGTGTTTTTCCACAGGGTACGGACCGGGCAGATAGCTGACATATTGAACCGGGGACATATCTGACACTGACTCCGCTATAGCAAAACCAGAGATGCTGTAACCCGAAGCCTTCAAAAAAAGCTGACTAGGGCACACCTTCTCTGGTTTTGCCTTAGCGCGCCGCCGTTACCACGGCAAGCAATTCCTCAGCGGTGAGCGGAAGGGGATTGGCTTGCATGCTGCTCGAGCGCGCTGCTTTCTCCACGACTCCGGGCAAATCGGCTTCGGCGATCCCCCAGGCGCGCAGCGCAGGGACGTTGAGCTCCGCGCAAAGCGCGTGTACCCACTCGATTCCGTCCTCCGCGTTGGCTGCATTGCGGCCAGTAAGCAGGCGCGCGACGGTGGCGTAGCGGTCGAGTACGTGACCGAGGGCGGGATGCTGCGGCGCACGCGCCCGCAACGCGGCTACATTGGCGGCCATGCCGTGCGGCAACAACGCCGCACAGAGCGCACCATGCGGCGCCTTTCAGGAGCCTCCGAGCGGCGCCGCGAAGCCATGCACAATGCCCAGTCCGGCGTTTGCCAGCGCCAGGCCGCCGAACAGGCTTGCCAGGGCCATGTCGCGGCGCGCTTCCCGATCCGCGCCATCGTGGTATGCGCGGCGCAGCGCACCGGCAACGCGCCGGATGCCCTCGACGCAAACTGCATCCGCCAGTGGATTGGCGCGCGCGCTGACATACGGCTCGATCAGCTGCGTCAGGGCGTCAAGGCCGGTGGCGGCGGTGACCGCAGGCGGCAGCCCATAGGTCAGCTCGGGGTCGACCAGCGCCACCCGCGGCAGCATGAGCGGGCTTCGCAAACTCGCTTTGACGCCGTGCTCCGCGGACCCGAGCACGGCATTGCGCGTAACTTCGCTGCCGGTGCCGGCTGTGGTTGGTACAGCAATGAATGGCAGCGGCGGAGCAGCAATGGCTCTGCCCTTTCCCACGACTTCAAGAAACTCGAGCGGCTCGCCGCCGTTGGTGGCGATGATGGCAATCGCCTTGCCGGCGTCAATTGCGCTGCCTCCGCCAAGCGAGAGGATGACATCGCAGGCGGCTCCCTGCACGCGCCGTGCGCCCTCGCGGACCAGATCAACCGTCGGCTCGCCGGGCACGGCAAAGGTCTCGGCCGAGAGTGCCGAGACAAGCCACGCCGCGCGCTCTGGAGAGGCGCCGGTCACCACCAGCGGGCGGGCGCCGAAGGTGCGAACCAGTTCAGGGAGGGTGGCAGCGGCGCCCTCGCCAAAGACAATGCGCGTTGCAGTCGCAAACTCGAAGCGCACGGTTCTACCAGCCTTCGGGATCGGGGAAAACCGCGTCGTACTGCATCCTCTGGCGGGGTTCGGCCATCATCGGCGCGACCGCATCGCGCCACTTTGCGTAGTGAGCTGTCTCTCTGTGCGCAGCCGGCGCTTCTCTCGTGCGGTAGACCTCGATAAGCACAAACCGTGTCGCGTCTTCTTGCAGTTGCACAACGTCGAAGCGCGCGATCCCGGGTTCCTGAACACTCGATCGGGCGTTTTCGATGGTAGCCTGCCTGAAGTCCGCAACCGACTCGGGCTTGACCCGCACGTGAACGTGAACGATAAGCATCGGACTTACCCCCGTTCCTTATCGTACCGCCATGCCGCGGTGCCGGGTTGGGGGTCGCACGCCGCTTCATAACGAGCGTTCTGTTGTTACCGCAATTCTCGGTCTTCTCAAGAGTCACAAGGTGGCGTGTAGTGGCTTTTCCCTCAAGAAAAAGCCACTTGGCACGATGTTGGAAACGCCACCGGAATTGGAGGACAGCCGTAAAACAACGTCCACATTGATTTGAGCTTGGCGTTCTCAATGACGTTCGTTGAGAATCGCCAAGCCATCTCAGCAGTCTATCCCTTCGCCAGTGCCTTGGCCGCCTTGTTCAGATCGGCCGACTCGACTGCAATGAGTGCGCCGAAACGGCCTGCGCCTGTGCTCAGAGCATGCACTGAGGTGACGTTGATCCCTTTCTCCGCCAACTTGCATGCCAGCTCGGCGACAGCACCGATACGGTCTTCGCCTTTCACGATGAATGCCTTTTGCCTCTTGCCCAGGACGAGTCCGGCTTTCTTGCCTGCCGCGCTGACTCCCGGTGTCTTCTCATCCACAACAACGATGATTTCGGCGTTCCGAGCCGTCTTGCGGTACCCTAGCAATCCGGCCAAGTTCACCCCGGCCTCTTTGAAAGCCGTCAAAACTCGAGCGCTTTCCCCTGTTTTGTTCGGTATCGTTGCTACGTAATACTCAACGCGTGAAATCTCATCAGCCATATCTTTCTCCTCCCAGTTGTTTACACCAAATCAATTCCTGCTCTTCGAGAGCACGACCTACGGCCAAGCGGGGCACGCAGCACCCCGCTCTTCCTAGAACTGTAATAGTACATAGTCTCCCCAACTGTGCGAAAGACCGCCAATCTGAAAGCGATTCTCGCAACGAGCGCATCTATGGGTAATTCTGCGCAGACTGTCGCACGAATTCGCAACTTTGCCGCCAACCGCTTGCTGATTTAAGCGAGCCTTTTTTGAGGTGTATGTCTCAGAAGAAACACGACGATTCAACCGAACAGCGGGGGTCATTGCAACCATCTGAGCGAACATTGGCGCACTTGCCGCAGCCACTCCAGCTAACATTCCAGATGACTTGCCGCGCTCACCGCGCCACAAGCCGGGCCGGTTCCGGGGGCGCTTCGGGATGCAAGGCAGGAAGGTCAGCTCGCCTGCGCGGGGAACTCGTATCCGTCTTCGCGGAAGACGCGAGCGCAAGCATCGGCAACCTGCGCGTCGTAGAGCGTGCCGCGCTCGGCGAGGATTTCGTCGAGGGCAACATTAACCCCCTTCGAGGCGCGATAGGGACGGTGCGAGCTCATGGCCTCGACCACATCGGCGACAGCGAGGATGCGCGCTTCAAGAGAGATGGCGTCTCCTTTGAGGCCCCGCGGATAGCCGGAGCCGTCGAGCCGCTCGTGATGTTGCAGGATCATGTCGGCAATCGGCCAGGGGAAGGCGACATTTTTCAGAATGTCGTAGCCGAGCTGCGCATGCTCCTTAAGCAGGTTGAACTGCGATGGGAGTGAGCAGGCCGGGCTTGGAGAGAATTTCAGCAGGGATGCCGATCTTGCCGAGGTCGTGAATACTGGCGGCGAGATGGAGGCCGTGTGAGCGATCGTCGGGCAGGCCGAGCTTTTGCGCAATGCGCATGCAGAGATCGGCGACTCTGCGTTCGTGGCCGGCGGTGTAGGGGTCGCGCTGGTCCACGGTTTCGGCGATGACGTGGATGGTCTGCTCCAGAGCGGCGCGAAGGTCTTCCTGGTGCCGGGTCCTGGCAATCTCCGCACGCTGGGTTTCGATGCCGTAAGCGAGGTCCGAGGCGATTTGCTCCATCAATCTACGTTCGGAGCCAGTGCGGATACCGGGCGTCTCTCCAAAGACCGCAAGGCTGGCGATGGCGCCATCTGTCAGGCGGAAAGGGAGCGCGATGGCCATGCGGTAGCCGCGCTTTACGGTCTCGGTGCGCCAGGAATGCACGAGAGGATCGGCGCAGATGTCCTCCTCGACTTGAACCTCGCCCGTTCGCAAAGACCGGCCAACCGGCCCGTCTTCGTGCTCGGTTTCGGCCCAGGTGAAGGTGGAATTGATACCTTCGAGAAAGCCCTCCTCAAAGCCATAATCAGCTATCGTGACGATGGGCTTATCCGGGCCCTCGCCAGCGAAGCCGACCCAGGCCATGCGGTAGCCGCCAATCTCCACCATGATGCGGCAGCAGTTTCTAAGCAGGTCCTTTTCGGTTTTTGCATGCACCAGGGCGTTGTTAATTTCGCTGAGCAGTTCCAGCTCGCGGGAGTTGGCCTGGAGAGCAGCTTCAAGGCGCTTTTGCTCGGTGATGTCCTCGTCGAAGCCCTGGTAGCAGATGGTTTTTCCGTCGGGTCCACTGATTTTTTTTGCGGAAACGGAGATCCATATTGGCTTTCCGTCCTTGCGCTTGCACTGGGAATGGAAGTCGCGAACGGCTCCATGCTGCTCGAGGAGAGCCACGAATCGTGTGCGCTCCTCGGGGTAGAGCCACACGTCGTGGGCTGCATCCTGAATTGCTGCGACCGCTTCTGCCGCGGATTCGTACCCCAGCATGTTCGCCGCACGCCGGATTCGCCGTCAGGGCTCTTCCGTCCGGGGTCATCTGGAAGATGCCTTCGGGCGCGTCCTCAAAGATTTCGCGGAACCGCTGTTCGGCTTTACGGCGGGCTTCTTCGGCGGCCATGCGCGAAGTGAGGTCTTCGATAAATCCCTGGTAGTAGAGCGTCTTTCCATCGGCGCCGCATATCTTCCGGGCGCTGATTGAAACCCACTTGATCGCTCCATCCTTGCACTTGAGCTGGCAGGAGAAGCCCTGAATTTCCCCATGCCGCTCCAGATATTCTATGAACCGGGCGCGCTCGCGGGGGTCAAGCCAAACATCACGGGCGAGGTCATGGACAACGGAGTTTGGATCATCCAACAGAGAATAACCCAGCATGATGACGCCGGCCGGGTTTACCGCCAGCAGTTTCCCTGTGGGAGTGGTTTGAAAAATGCCTTCCGGCGCGGACTCGAAGATCTCGCGAAACTTCTCTTCGGCTTTCTCGAGAGCCTCTTGCGCCGCTTTGCGCTCGGTGATATCGCGGGCCACCACCACGGCGCCCATGATGGCGCCATCCGTGCCGCGGATGGGGCTGAAGCTGTAGCTTCCTATCCAGGTTTCTCCCGTATCTCTACGGCGCATGTTGTATTCGACGTTAGTGCCCGTCTCGCCGCGGAGCGCTCTGGAAACTGCCCGCTCGTTCGGCGGCACCACTTTGCCATCGGGTGTTAGCGCCTCAACACGCTCCCGCATCCCTGAGAGACTCGTAGGGCACTCGGCCTTGCTCCTGAACCTGTGGAACGTCGCAAAGGCATCGTTGTAATTGATGGCTTCACCGGATGCATCGGTAATACACACCGAGTCCGTCATGTTGGCCAACGCTGCCACCAGTTTCTCCTGGTAATCGGCCAGTTCTTTCTCGGCTCGCTTGCGTTCGGTGAGATCCTCAGTGAAGAGAACGGTCCCTCCCACGGCTCCTGCGCCCGTGTACCAGGGATGCACCGACCATCGGCCCCAGATTTCGACGCCGAGCAAACCTTTGGGGCATAGTTCTTCGGCGCTCACTACCTCCCCCGCCATGGCGCGGCGGTGTGCCTCTTTAAAGTGTTCAGGAAGATTGGGAAAAAACTCATAGTGAGAGTGCCCAATGATCTCTCGTGCAGCCAAACCGAGTCCAGTCTGATGCTGGCGGCTGGCAGCCAGATAGCGCATCTCACGATCGAACATAGCAATTGAGACCGGTGCGTGCTCGACGAAGAGTTGCATCAGGTCGTTGCTCTCGCGCAGTGCCATTTCCGCCCGCTTACGCTCGGTGATGTCCCGACTTACGCCCAGCACGCAAAGAGCGCCGTTGACCTCAATGATCGATGCAGAATAGAGCGACCAGAATTTTTCTCCGTTCTTCTTCCAGAGTTGAAATTCGAGATTCCGGCAATGACCGTTCCGGCGCACGGTTTCAAACAGGTTGTCGCGATCGTGAGGATCGACCCAGATGCCGATTTGCAGCGAAGTTCGCCCTATGACCTCCTCGCGCGAATACCCGAAGAGGTCGAGATATGCCTTGTTGGCGTCAATGTACACGCCGTCGCCGAGCCTGGAAATGCTGACGGCATCCATGCTGGTCTGAAATGCAGTGCGATAGCGAGCCTCGCTCACCCTGAGGGCTTCGGCTGCGGCGGCCAGGCTCTGCTCGGCGGTCTTTTGCTCGGTGATATCCCGCCCCACGCTCAGCAAGCAGGTCGTACCGTCCAGTTCAATGGTTGATGCCGAAAGGAGGGTCCAGGTGATCTCTCCGCTTTTCAATCTGGTATGAACTTCCAGGTTCCGGCATTTGCCCTCGCGGCGCACGGTTTCCAACAGGATGTCGCGCTCGCGAGGTTCAACCCACATGCCCAGTTCTGGCGCAGTTCGGCCTACGATTTCTTCGCGCGAAAATCCAAAGAAGTCGAGGAACGCCTTGTTGGCATCGAGAATCATCCCATCGCTCATGCGGCTGATGGTGATGGAGTCAGTGCACGTCTCGAATGCAGTGTGGTAGCGCTCTTCCGTTGCCCTGAGAGCTTCGATGACGCTTACCAGGCTCTGCCGGGCGGCCTTTCGCTCGGTAATGTCCTTCGAAAGGACCCAGACGCCCGTATTTTTGCCGTTCTCGACGATTGGATTGAGCCCCAGCTCAAGATACCGTCCGTCGGCCATGCGGAACTCGGTTTGGAACGGGCCTTCCTTGAGGGCGCGCTCGTACAAAGGAGGCCAGAGTGCGGCCCTATCAGGCGTGAGCAGATCGACCGGACCCATTCCCGCCTTTGCTCCGATTCCGTGGTTGTACTTGAACTCGTCCGAAAGGGCTTTGTTGAAGGTGACCAGACGGTAGTTGAGGTCCACCGACCAGATCATGTCCCGGGTGCTCTCGATCAAAGCGTGCAAGTGCGCCGCGGTGTAGTCGGGCGACTCCCGCTCCACGGGCGATCGGCCCTCGACCAGGCAACCTGGGCATGACGAGGCTCATTCGAATAGGATTCCATGAGATCCTGAGAGTTTGCGATACCTATTTTGGGCCATATCACGTTACCTATGGAGATGCGGCCCGTGGCGTGCCAGGTTAACCCCCGAAACCCTGCGACCGGCCATGGAATTGCCTTGGACGCGCGGCTGGTTCCGTCCCCGGGCAGCTTCCGACCCGTCTACGGCAGGGAAGCGCTGGCGCCAAGCGGCCGAACAATTTCTTGAGCAGAATTTGTCTTTACATCACGGACAGGGAGATGCTAATTTGCTTAACATCCCCCGGACCTTCCTCAGGATCGGAGATTCCCAATGCTCTGTGTACGATGTGGAACCGAGAACTCACCCCAGAACAAATTTTGTAATCGTTGCGGAACCGCAATAGGAAATTCGGGCGCCCCGCAGAGCGTTGCGGCCGGCCCTGCCGGGCCAGTGGCGCAAGCCGTTCCGCAGGCGCCGCCCCCGGGGTACTACCCAAACGCGGCAGCAGGCGCGCCGCCGCCGTACGGACCGGCGCCCCCGCAAGGGCCGCCGCCGGGGATGGTCGCAATGTTGTACCAGGCGTACCCGGGCGGCCCGCAACAGATGTATTACGTGCCCGCGCAAGGAGCAGCGCACCCACATGAGGGTCTGATGGAGGGCTTGGGATCAAAGATCCGAGAGCTGGCCGCTACGGACAAGCTGGAGGGATTCAGCCTGGGAGAGCTTTTCAAAGAGACATTCAAGAAGCAGGGGTCCGATGTGCTGGAAGACTACATGGCTGCGGGCTCGTCGCGGACGACGCCGCCGCTTGAGCTGGTGAATACGAACTGGCCCAAGCCGTGGATGTTCTTCCGCGTGCTGGCGGCCTTGATCATTGCCTACGCGGCGACCTACGCGGTCTTCATGTACACCCTGAATGAAAAGGTAATGGTAACGATCATTGTCCTGGCAACGTTTGCGGCGCCAGTTGCGACGCTGATGCTCATCTGGGAGATGAACACGCCGCGCAACATTTCGATTGCCAAGGTGCTGGAAGTGTTCGTCATCGGCGGCGGAATTTCGGTGATCATGATTACTCTGTGGTACTTGATTCCCATTTTCGGCAACATGCCAGGCGTCGTGGAGGAGACATCGAAGCTGCTGGCGGTGATCATTGTGACGTACACTGCGCGCGGCGCGCGCTACCCGTACCAACTGAACGGAATCCTGTTTGGGGCGGCAGTGGGCGCAGGTTATGCGTGCTCTGAGACGCTCGGCTACGGGCTGGATTCCGTTTTGCAGTTCCTGGTGGGTGGCGGGCTCAAACAGCTTGCCGCCGCAAATCCGAATTTAGGGTTGGCGGACGTCCTGACGGGCGTGCTGAAACCCGTGCTGGCTGGGCTGAACTTCCGCGGGCTGCTGTCCCCGTTCTGCCACATTCCGTGGACGGCGATCACTGCCGGCGCGTTCTGGCGGGTGAAAGGGGATAGACAGGCAAGCGCAAGCATGCTGCTGGATGGGCGGTTCCTGAAGGCGTTCATCATTCCCGTGCTGATGCACACGGCTTGGGACGCGGGGGTCATTTTCCCGAATATCGGCGCCATTCCGAATTACTGCATCATGGGTGTCGTGTCCGTGGGCGGGTGGTACGTGCTGTTCACCATGATTCAGCAGGGCCTGCACCAGGTGAGGGACATGCAAAAGGCGCAATTGCAGAGCACATTGGCCCACGTGGAATCGACGCTGGGACTGGGAACGAAGAGGCCGCCGGTACAGCAGGCGCCGTCGGGGTATGCAATTCAGGGTTGAGTTGTAATCAACAATGCGAGGAGATTGAGAGCCAATGGCATTCTGCGGCAGTTGTGGCGCACAGTTAGGGGACGGCGAACGCTTCTGCGGGAAGTGCGGAGCCGACCAGACGGCAAAGGCGGGAGGCGCGCCGGATGCGATTCCTCAGCCCGTTGGGGCGCCTCCGCTGGCTGCACCCCCACAACTGCCCTTTGTAGCGCCAGCGCAGGTTCCCATGTCGGTGGCGATGCCGCCGCAGGCCCCGGCGAGAAAGAGCGGGATGATGTGGCTAGGGATCATTATCGTCGCTGCGGGAGGGTACTACTACTACACGCACTATATGCATCCGCAGGGCCAGACGCCCGGGAATTCACCGCAAAGCCAGCCGGCGCCGCAAAGCCAGCCGGGGCCACAAGGGCAAACGCCGCCGCAAGGGCAGCCGGGAGTTCCGGGACAACAGCCCGGCGCCCCAGGACAGCAGCCGGCGAGCGATCCAGGGAAACAGCCCGCCGCCCCGGGACAACAGCCGGCGAGCTATCCAGGGCAACAGCCGGGAGGCCAGGGGCAGCCTGGCGGAGACAACCAAGCTCTGGTGCAACAGCAGCAATTCGCATGGAAGGGTGCGCCTGAGAGCGGGTATGCAGAGATTACGCAGGCAGCATGGAAGAACGGCTCGAATGTGACCATCCAATCGGCGACTCTGGAGTGCGTGGAGTTTAATGCCAACAACCAGGCCATTGCGCAGATGCAGACCACGCTCAACGGGCCGGCGGCTCCCGGGCAGATCCTGACGTTCTCTCAAATCCGGATGGGACAGCTTGCGCAGGGCGTAAGCCAGGTGAAATGCCGTATTGTGGCTGTGGTTCCAGCAGGCTAGACCGGAGTGAGCGGGTCAGTGAGCCGGCATCTCCTATTCATGCTGCAGTGGGGCGTTGGCGATTCCGTGTTGATTTGTAATGGGCAATGCGAGGAGCTTGAAAGCGTATGGCATTCTGCAGCAGTTGTGGCGCACAGCTAGGGGACGGCGAGCGCTTTTGCGGGAAGTGCGGAGCCGACCAGTCGGCAAAGGCGGGAGGCGCGCCGGCTCCAGTTCCTCCGCCCGTTGGGGCGCCTCGCTTCGCTGCGCCCGCTCATATGCCCTATGTGGCATCAGGGCAGGTTTCCATGTCGGTGGCGATGCCGCCGCAGGCCCCGGCGAGACAGAGCGGGATGATGTGGCTAGGGATCATTATCGTCGCTGCGGGAGGGTACTACTACTACACGCACTATATGCATCCGCAGGGCCAGACGCCCGGGAACCCACCGCATAGCCAGCCGGCGCCGCAAAACCAGCCGGGAGTGCCGGGACAGCAGCCGGGCGGCCAAGGGCAGGGGGGAACCAACGCACAGGTGGTGCATATGCAGTCATTCACGGCGCAGATAACCGTGGACAGTGGAGACGTCGAGATCTTAAATGGGCAATGGACGAATAACTCGACCGTTGCCATTCAATCGGCGACCTTGGAGTGCATCCAGTACAGCATCAACGGCCAGCAGCTGACGCAGGACCAAATTACTATCGGTGGTCCCAATAATGAGGCCGTACCGCCGCAGCACACCATCACCTTCGACCCATTTGCGGGGGGTACTGTCGTGCCAGGCGCGACGAGGGCGAGCTGCGGCATTGTGGCTGTGGTTCCAGCAGGCTAGACGCGAGTGCGCGGGTCAGTGAGCATCTACTCTCCATGCTGCAGCGGGGGTTGCGTATGCAGCTCCTCCTCCCCAGGGTTATGCTGCGCCTCCGGCCTTTCCAGGGCAGCCGCCGATTCCCATTGTCATGGGCGCGCCGCCGGTGCAGTCCAAGCACAACGGATGGATATGGGCGGTGGTCATTGTTGCGGTGTTGTATGGGCTGTACTACATCGGGACGCACGATCAGAAGACGCAACCGGGAACGAATCCGACGCAACAACCGGCGCAGCAGCCTCAGGGACAGCCGGGAGGCAATCCAGGACAACAGCCAGGCGGCCAGGGGCAGGGGGGAAACAACGCCGCGCTGGCGAGCGAGCAGTCGTTCAGCGGTCAGGCGACCATTGTGTCAGGTACCGTCCAGATCACGAATGCGCGATGGACCAATAACTCAAACGTCGCCATCCAGTCGGTGACACTGGAGTGCGTAGTATACGATGCCAACGGAACCACTCTCGGGCAGATGCCCTTTACGCTCTCCGGATCCAACAACGCTCCCGTTCAACCTGGGGCCACGATAAACTTCAACACAATTCAGAGCTCAACGGGCACGACCAACGCGAGCAGTGTGACCTGCAGCATTGAGGGCGTGAGTCCGGCCAACTGACGCAGCAAGTCAGCGAGCGAGCGAATTAGCAAGTCAGCGTGGGCGGGCAAGCAACGGGCGCGTAGAATCGGCAACCGCAGATCCTACCACTCCGGGTTGTTGAGGATGACAGCAAGGATAAAGTTCGTGCATTTCCACCCTTGCCGCGATGAGACTGCATCGAAGATGAGACACCCAC
>CAWCXX010000086.1:0-15475 GCA_963799445.1 uncultured Acidobacteriaceae bacterium
GCTTACCCACAATATCGGCGAGCGTCGCTTGGCGGGAAGGGAGCGATCCATCATACCCTCTCGTTCTGCACGCAAAAAAGCTGCAGGAACGCGGCAACACAGGATCATACCGGACTTTGAAGGAGATTGTCCCGCCTGAACGAACACTTGTGGCGCGACAGCACTCCATCTCTACGCAGAAATCGTCTGCTTCACGCACTCTGATACGGGCGCGGATTACGTCTGCCCGCCCAGCCGCGATCATTTGGTCTTGTGTTTGGCCACGATGTCGAGAAAGAGCCTCTGCACGCGAGAATCGGTTGTCATTTCCGGATGGAAGGTAGCTACGAGCAGGTGACCCTGGCGCACAAGGGTAGGGAAGCCGTCGCGCCGGGCGAGGACTTCAGCCTCCGCGCCCACGCGGGTGATGCGTGGCGAGCGGATGAAGACCATCTCCAGCGGCCCGCCGGGCAATTCGGTGGGGAGGGTGAGGATGGTGGAGTCGATCTGACGGCCATAGGCGTTGCGCTCCACCGTGGCGTCGAGCACGCCCAGACTGCGCTGCGGAGGGTGGAGTACCTCGCGCGCCAGCAGGATGCAGCCGGCGCAGGTAGCGAAGCAGGGCGTGGCGGAGGCAAACTTGCCGAGCGCTTCAAAGAAGCCATTTTGCTCGAGAAACTTGAGCATAGTGGTTGATTCGCCGCCGGGCATGACCAGCCCATCCAGGCCGGCGAGTTCTGCAGCTTTGCGCACCAGCACCGTCCGCGCTCCGGCGTTCTTGAAGACGCGCGCGTGCGCCTCGTAATCGCCCTGGAGGGCGAGCACGCCGATAGTGATTGGATTGCTTTCGCCGGCGTCTTTCAGCGCCGGAGCGTCTGCCGCGGTTGTCATCGCTTCCCTTGTTCTTATGATAGCGGTGTTTGCTGTCGCCGGGATTGCAGTGCGCGATACATGTGCGCGGAAGCAAGTGATTGGCTCCGGACGCTGCTGGCCGCCTGGGGGCAGCCCGTGTATCCTCACTCCATGCAGAATTCCGATTCCCCAACTGCCGGCGCCGGCAATCAACTCGAAAACTCCGCCTCGTCGTATCTGCGCTCGGCGCGGCATCAGCCAGTGCACTGGCAGCCGTGGGGCGAGGCCGCGTTTGCGCGAGCGCAGGCTGAGGACAAGCCCATCCTGCTCGACATTGGCGCGGTTTGGTGCCACTGGTGCCATGTGATGGACGGCGAGTCGTATGAAGACGCCGAGATCGCCGCGCTCATCAATGAGCATTTTGTAGCCGTGAAGGTAGATCGCGACGAGCGTCCCGATGTGGATGCGCGCTACCAGGCAGCGGTCTCGGCGATCAGTGGGCAGGGCGGCTGGCCGCTGACCGCGTTTTTGACGCCCGACGGCCGGCCTTACTTTGGCGGTACATACATGCCCCGCGAAGACCGTTACGGGCGCCCTGGTATGGGACGCGTTCTACTGGCGATGGCGCAGGCGTGGCGCGAGCGCCGCGACGATGCGCTGGAAACAGCGGGCAGCGTCATGGCCGCTATTGAGCATAACGAGAGCTTTTCCGGCCGCGGAAGCGCGCTGAACCTGGCCCTCGTGGAAAAGATTGCCCAATCGATGGTCTCGCAGTTCGACGCGCGCAACGGCGGGTTCGGTTCGCAGCCCAAGTTTCCCCATCCGGCGGCGCTCGATCTGCTGCTCCAAGCGGCCATGAACCACAACAACCAGCTGGCTGGCGAGGCATTTGCTACTACGCTCGAAAAGATGGCGCGAGGCGGCGTTTACGATCAGCTTGCAGGCGGTTTTCACCGCTACAGCGTGGACGAACGCTGGGTGGTGCCGCACTTTGAGAAGATGCTCTACGACAACTCGGAGCTGCTGCGCAATTACGTGCATGGATTCCAGAGCTATGATGTGCGCGAGGACTTTCTCACTAGCGCGCGCGAGATTGTGGCGTGGCTCGACGCGACGATGACGGATCGCGAACGCGGCGGCTTTTATGCTTCGCAGGACGCCGATGTGGGCCTGGACGACGACGGCGACTACTTTACATGGACTGTCAATGAAGCGCGCGCCGTTCTCGATCCTGCCGAGATGGAATTTGCGGCGACGTATTGGGACATTGGCGATCTGGGCGACATGCACCACAACCCGGCCAAGAATGTTCTGCACGTGAAGCGAACGCTCGCCGAGTTGGCGGCTGAATCCGGCGTTAGCGAAGACTCGTTGCGTCCGCTCCGCGATTCGGCGCGCGCCAAACTGCTTGCCGCGCGAAGGCTGCGCCCCACGCCATTCGTGGACCGCACGATTTATACAGGCTGGAATGCGATGGCAGTCACGGCGTATCTGGAGACGGCGCGTGTGCTGCACTTGGGATCCGCGCGGGAGTTCGCGCTGCACACGCTCACCCGGCTTTTGAACGAGGCATGGGACGGGGATTTCATGCTCAACCACGTTTTCGCATACCCCGACGGCGTCACAGCGCGGGAAAATGCGCCGGGCACTCTGGACGACTACGCATTTACCGTGAATGCCTGCATCGATGCCTGGTCTGCGAGCGGCAACATGAACTTCTACCGCGCGGCTCTGAAACTCGCCGATGCGATGATTGCGCGCTTCCACGATACAGCGGGCGGAGGATTCTTTGACATTGCTTTAGCGCAGGATGGACAGCCGGGGGCAACTCCGCTGGGCGCATTGGCTGCGCGCCGCAAGCCGTTGCAGGATTCGCCTACGCCTGCCGGCAATCCCACGGCCGCCACGGCACTGCTGCGGCTCGAGGCGCTGAGAGGGCGCAAGGAGTACCGCGATGTCGCCGAAGACACGCTGGCCTGCTTTGCCGGCATCGTGGAGCACTTCGGCCTCTATGCTGGAAGCTACGGCCTGGCCGTTGAGCGTCTGCTGCTCGATCCTGTGCAAGTGGTTATTGTGGGTTCGGGACCGGAGGCGGAGCGGCTTGAGGATTTGGCTGTGGCGCGGTTCGCTGTCCACAAGACGGTGATGCGCGTTGAGCCTTCGCGGCTTGTGCCTGGCGGCATTCCCGAGGCGCTGGCGGAGACGCTGCTGCAGGTGCCGGCGCCGGCCGGGTCGGAAGTGTGGGCGCTGGTTTGCCGCGGGCGTACGTGCCTGCCGCCAATCACCGGCGCAGAAGCCTTGCTTGAGGCGCTGGGTCCGCTCGATGCTTCCGCCGCTAACGGGACAGAACAAGCGTGAGGAACACATGATTGTTGATGTATTGATACCGGCTCCTGAGGAGGTGCTTGCATGAACGAAAAGCTGTGTAGAATTGGGATGATCTTCGCAATCTTCGTTATGGCCTTAAATGTGAACGCTCCCCTGGCCCAAGCCCAAGACGCCCATGCACCAGATGACCGGGTGAGTTTCGAAATATCCCCCGATCATGTGGGAATCAGCGTGCCGAATGCTGAAGAATCGGCGGCGTGGTATCACAAGATGCTGGGATTTGAAGTCGATTTCCGGATGAAACAGGGCGAGGGAATGACCGTGGTGCACATCAAGCGCGGCAATTTTACTATAGAACTGTTCCAGATTGCCGGCGCCAAACCCCTGCCGGAATACCGCCGCGATCCTTCCACCGACCTGCGCGTCAACGGACTGGCCCATTTTGCCTTCCGGGTCTCCGACGTCCAGGCGGCCATCAAAGAATTGAAAGCCAAGGGCGCCGAAATCGCCATGGAGCCGGTAGATACCCCGGGCGTCGTATTTGCCTTTGTCCGCGACAATGCCGGCAACTGCTTTGAGCTGATCCAGTACAAAAATCTGCCCGCTACCACACGTTGAGCAGACCACTCTCAGTCGGCGCGCCGAGTTGTGTTGCGCTCGCTCAGGATGACAGAGTTTAGTGGATAATTTTCATCCGGAGCTTCGGCGCTTTTGCACAACTCACTCGCCGCTGAATGGGTTGCCGTCGTGCGGCTTGAGCGTCGTTGGGTCGTGCGATGGCGCGGTTTCCTGCTCCGGCTGGCTGCGACTTGGCGAGCCCGCGCCGCCAGTTTGAGCGTGTCGATCTTCGGACGAATGGGCCTCTGGCAAAAATGAGCTGAAAACACGGTTGGGATCGCCGGGGAGCAGGTTGTTCTCTTCCAGGGCCAGCCGGACCCTGCGCTGGAACTCGCGCATGGGTCCGTATTGCTGCGTGGCGCGGGTCTTGAAGACGACGGGAAAGATGGTCTGCGAACCTTTCATAGAGTCCAGGCCCAGAACCTGCGGGTCTTCGAGGAAAATGTCTTTGAATGCTGCGCTGTTGCGCACATCCATTGCGATATCTTTGAGCAGTTTCGTCACCGCGTCGGGATCAGCGGAGTAATCCACGCTGACGTTGATCGTCGCCACGGAGAAGCCCACGCTGAGGTTGGCCACGGTGGTGATCTGCGAGTTGGGAATCACATACAGGGTTCCATCGGCGTCGCGTACCGTGGTCTTGCGCAGGGTCATGGCTTCGACGGTCCCGGCCACGCCGGCCACCCGCACCGTGTCGCCCACGCTGAACTGACCCTCGACCAGGATGAGGATGCCATTGAACACGTCTTTGACGATGTTTTGCGCCGCCAGGCCGATGGCCACGCCCGCGATTCCGGCCGAGGCCAGGAGCGGCGCGAGGTTGAATCCGATGACGCTGAGAGCCATGAACCCCGCGATCAGGCCGATGATGGCCAGTCCCGTGGCCCGGATGACTCCAGACAGAGTCTTTACCTCGGCCAGGCGGCCCGGGCCGGCCCTGCTCTGCTCGGCCACGCGCGTCATGTGGAAGGTGATGAGCCGCAGCAAACGGTCGAGCAGAAAGGCGATCAGGGCAATGACGACCAGATGCGGCAGTTTTGTGTGGAGGAATTCCTGGCTGTCGGCTATCCACTCGTCGAGAACTTTGCCCAAGAAGCGACCTTCCTGGAACCAACCCCATCTAATGACAAGGGTGAATTGTGCGGTCAAGAAGGAAGGAGGCATTCCAAAACTCCTCCTACTAGACTAGACTGTGCGCAGGAATGTCCGGAACCCCGATCCGCTCCTCCGGTACATTTTGGATCAGATGCTGAGGTCAATCAAGCACGAACGGCGCATCGGCGCAGCGAACTCCGACGGATGGCTGCGGAGCCACGGTGGCAAACTGTGTGTTCTGGCATGTTTCGCCTTGCTTGCGGTAGCGATTGGGGCGGGGCTTCTTTACAGCCACGCGCAAGAGCTGTTTCCACTTCCTGCGTATGATCCTCCAAAGAGCACATCCACGCAAGCGCCGGCGCCCGCCCAGCAGCAGAAACCACCGGCCGGGAGTGCGCCTGCCGATCAACACACGGAGGGGGGCAAGCAGGAGATCGCCAGCGAATGCGCCAACCTGCTGAAAATGGCAACCGATCTGAAGACAGAAGTGGACAAGACTACCAAGGACACACTGTCAGTGACCGTGGTCCGCAAGGCTGGCGAGATTGAGCAGTTGGCCCACAAGGTCCGGACGGGAGCTGGCAAGAGTTGAGGCAAGCCATGCAAAGTTTTGCCCAAAACTTCACCATGCATGAATCGGGATGCGCATTCCCGAATGGTTGGTCACGGCGCGCAGGTCAATTCCTGCGGGCGGGATTGAAGCTGGCGCTTCTTCTTGCGCTTGCCTGCTGCCCGGCAAGCCGTTCCCAGTCGGTTCCCGGGTTTCCCTTGGGGCAGCAGCCCATTCATCAGCCGTCTCTTGGGCGCGAGGATATGGGCTCGCCCGATGACTATGAGACCATCATGGCGGAGAAGCGTCTGCGCGCGTTCAACATCGAGCGCCAAAAACAGATGGTGGCCGACGCCGACAAACTGCTCAAGCTGGCCAAGGAACTGAATGACGAAGTCGCAGCTTCAAATGCAGGCACATTGACTCCGGAGCAGCTTCATAAAATTACCGAGATTGAGAAGCTGGCGCGGAGCGTAAAGCAAAGGATGACCGCTAACGCGGTGCAGCCGCAGCGGGCTCAGCCGCCTCCCGGCTTTGTTTATCCCGTCCGTTGACGGCTATCGTATGTTCGTCATCAGGGCAGCGGTCCGGGAGCGGAACGGTTGCCGATTCGGGGTCAGGTAATTCGGACAAACGATTGCATCTGCAGGATTGTTACAATCAAGCAAGGCAGTACCGGGAAAGCAATTTCGGGGGTCGACCGGAATGGAATTGGCAATTTCCAGCGCTCGTGCGTCGGGGGCGCCTGCCGCTGCGGACGGGCTGACCGCACAACAGATGGTTGAAATCTACCGGCTGATGTTTCTTTCCCGCGCCGTAGACGACCGTGAAATTCTGCTCAAGCGCCAGCAGAAGATCTTCTTCCAGGTTTCAGGCGCAGGCCATGAGGCGTTGCAGGTGGGCGCGGCACTGGCTCTGCGTCCCGGTTACGACTGGTTCTTCCCTTATTATCGCGATCGCGCTCTTTGCCTGGGATTGGGCGTCACGCCCTACGACATGATGCTGCAAGCCGTGGGCGCGGCCACCGATCCGGCCAGCGGCGGACGCCAAATGCCCACCCACTGGAGCAGCCGTCCGCTGCACATTGTGAGCTCCTCTTCTTCGACCGCTACGCAGTTGCTCCATGCCGTAGGCTGCGCCGAGGCCGGCCGGTACTTCAGCCGAAACCCGGAGTCGGCAGCGAAATCGGCGGGCGACTACCGCGCCTTCCGCGATGTGGATTTTCATGGCGACGAAGTGGTTCTGGCTACCATTGGCGAGGGCTCGACTTCGCAGGGCGAATTCTGGGAGGCGATCAACACGGCATCGAATCAAAAGCTGCCGGTGATCTTCTGTGTGGAGGACAACGGCTACGCCATCAGCGTTCCCGTCGAGGTAAATACCCCAGGCGGAAATATCTCGCGGCTGGTCGCCAACTTTCCCAACTTCCACTTTGCCGAGGTGGACGGCAACGATCCCGTGGTTTGCCTGCGTGCGTTTCAGGAGGCGGCGGCACACTGCCGCGCAGGACTCGGGCCGGCTCTGGTCCACGGCCATTGCGTGCGGCTCTACTCCCACTCGCTCTCCGACGACGACAAGAACTACCGCTCCGCGGCCGAGCGAGAGACCGACGCCCTGCGCGACCCCATCGCCAGAATGAGGTCGCGACTGATTGGCGGGGGAGTTCTCACGGCTCAGGAGCTGGATGAGCTAGAGCGGAAGCTGGAACACGAAGCCGCCGAGGCCGCCGAGCGCGCGCTGGAAGCGCCGCTGCCCGAAGTGGAAAGCATCACGGCGCACGTCTACTCTGAGGATCTCGATCCCACCCGCGCTGCCTTCGCCACCGAGCAGCCGCAACCCCCGGCAAGCGTGAATGGGCAAAAAGCACCTGCTGCGCGCACCATGGCCGACCTCATCAATGCCTGCCTGCGCGACGAGATGCGCCGCGACCCACGCATTGTGGTTTACGGCGAGGACGTGGCCGACGCCAGCCGGGAAGAGGCGTTGGCCGAGGCTAAGGGGAAGGGCGGCGTCTTTAAGCTCACCGCCGGCCTGCAAACCGAGTTCGGCTCAGGCCGCGTCTTTAACTCGCCGCTGGCTGAGGCCAATATCGTTGGGCGTGCTGTGGGGTACGCGTTGCGCGGCATGAAGCCAGTTGTGGAAATCCAATTTTTCGATTACATCTGGCCGGCCATGCACCAGATTCACAATGAACTGGCCCTGCTGCGCTGGCGCTCGAATGGAGAGTGGGCCTCGCCGGCTGTGATCCGCGCGCCCATCGGCGGCTATCTCACCGGCGGCTCGATTTATCACTCGCAATCGGGCGAAAGCATCTTTACGCACATCCCGGGCCTGCGGGTTGTGTTCCCTTCGAACTCCCTTGACGCCAACGGACTGCTGCGTACGGCTATCCGCTGCGACGACCCGGTTCTGTTTCTCGAACACAAGCGCCTCTACCGCGAGACCTACCTGCGCGCCGCCTATCCGGGACCCGAGTTTGCGATTCCGTTTGGAAAGGCCAAGATCGTTCGTCCCGGTGCCGGCATTACGCTCGTCACCTATGGCGCGCTGGTGACGCGCGCTTTGCAGGCCGCGCAGCAGGCCGAGCGCGAGCATTCTATCGACGTGGAGATTCTCGATCTGCGCACGCTCAATCCCTACGATTGGGAGGCGATTGCAACTTCAGTGCGCAAAACCAACCGCGTGATTGTGGCGCACGAGGACATGTTGAGCTGGGGTTACGGCGCTGAGATTGCGGCGCGCATCGCCGATGAGCTGTTCGACGATCTGGACGCGCCCGTGCGGCGCATCGGCGCCATGGACACGTTTGTCGCTTACCAGCCGAAGCTCGAAGACGCGATTCTTCCCCAGCCGGAGACGATCCTCAAGGCGATCGTGGACCTGAAGAGGTATTGAGCTCGGCTTATTGGTGTCAGCGCGCTGCCAGCAGAGCTTCCACAGCCTGGGGCAGGGAAGCAAAGCGCATATCGGCCAAATTTCGCAGCCTTTTCCGCGCCGGGTTTCCGCCGCTCCGGATCGCCTTCAATGAAGATTGTCGTCATGCCCAGGCGGCGGCCAAACTCGATATCGGAGAGCGCGTCGCCGATCATCGCGCTGGTTGCGGCCTTGATCTCGGGGAACTTTGCAACAGCCTGTTCGAAGAGTCCCGGCAGCGGCTTGCGGCAGTTGCATTGGCCTTTATCATGCGGGCAGATGAAGAAGGCATCGACACGCGCGCCCGTGCCGTTGAGCAGCCGCTGAAAAGCCGCGTGGATCGCCTCCACGTCAGCGGCGGTGTAAAGGCCCTGCGCAATGCCGCGCTGGTTTGAGACCACGATGACGCGCAAGCCCGCCTCGTTCAGCCGCCGCAACGCCTCAGGCACGCCGGGCAGCACATGGAAATCCTGCCAGCGCGTGACGTATTGGCCCTCCGGCATCTTCTCATTCAGGATTCCGTCGCGGTCGAGAAATACCGTGCGCAGGCGGTTTGGTACGGCTTGATTTGCAGGATGGATCACTTGGCTATGATAGCAACGAACTTGCGGCCAGCCGAGGCGATGGAGCTTGACGGAAAAGGCTCACTCCGAGCGCCGAGAACAGGAATCACGGGAGGGAAGGCAGCTTGCCCCGGATACAATACTTGGATGGACTTTCATAGCCCTTTGCAGCGGTGCTGCAAAGTCCAAATACGCAAGGCAGACCAGCCGCGATGAAAAACTTTCTGCGCCTGCTGCGCTATGGGCTCCCATACACGCTGGAGTGGCTGCCTGGTGTCGTGTTGTCGTCGTTCGTGGGCCTGCTCGACACGTTTCGCGTTCTCCTGCTGCAACCCATCTTTGATCAGGTGCTGCGGCCCGACGCGCCCGAGGGCCCCATCGTTCTCGGCATGCGCAATAGTCGATGGCAATTCGACCTGAGAATGCTGGCCCCGCACTTCATGCACAACGCCTGGACCGTCGTGGCTTACGCGCTCATCGCCTCCACGTTCGCTAAGGGCCTATGCGATTACTGCGGAACTTACCTCATCAATTACGCCGGATTCGGCACCATCACCGACCTTCGCAATCATCTCTATGAAACCATCATCCGGCGCTCGACCCGGTTCTTCCACCAAAATACCACCGGCACGATTCTTTCCACGCTCATCAACGACGTGGACCGCGTGCAAACCGCGCTGAGCTCGGTCATCGGCGATTTTTTGCAGCAGTTCTTCACGTTCCTGGTCGGGCTGGCGCTCGTGGTCCGGCTGGGCGGTCACCTGAGTTGGGCGCTGGTCTTGTTCATCCCTGTAGTTGTTACTTCGGCGCGCAAGATTGGCGGCGAGGTGCGCGTGCGCACCCGCACCGGGCAGGATAAGCTGGCCGAGATCCAGAACATTCTGCACGAGACCGTAACGGGCAACCGCATTGTGAAGGCCTTCAATACAGAGTTGTGGGAGATTCTGCGTTTCAAGAACGCCGCCAAGCGTCTGTTTCGCGCCAACCTGCGCAGCGTGCGCGTTCAATCCATCAGTTCGCCGCTCATGGATACGATCGGCGCGATTGCCATTGCCATGTTTCTCTTTATCGGCCGCAACGAGATTCAGCATGGCCGCATGACCATGGGCCTCTTCGGCGCTTTCATCATCCTGCTTTTCAAACTCTACGATCCGGTGCGCAAGTTCGCCTACTTCTACAACAGCTTCCAGCAGGCGATGGGCGCCTCGGCCTCTATCTTTGCCTATTTCGAAGTGAAAGACGATGTCATCGAGCGGCCGCGCGGCGGAACGCTCACCCGCTTTCGCCAATCCATCCAATTTGAAAATGTCGGATTTTCTTACTCCACCGAAGAGGGCGAACAACAGATTCTTCACAACGTCGATCTTGAGGTCCGCGCGGGCGAGGTGCTTGCCATCGTTGGCCCCAGTGGGGCGGGTAAATCCACGCTCGTCAATCTGATTCCGCGCTTCTTCGACGTGACTTCCGGCCGCATTCTCATCGACGGTCACGATGTGCGCGAATTGACGTTGGCCTCGCTGCGCCGCCAGGTGGCCCAGGTGACACAGGAAACCATCCTTTTCAACGACACGGTGCAGCACAACATCGCCTATGGCCAGCCGGACGCGAAGGCCGCGGCGGTTGAGCATGCGGCGCGCAGCGCGCTGGCTCACGATTTCATCCTGAACATGCCGCAGGGTTACGCGACAGTGATTGGCGAAAAGGGCTTCCGGCTCTCCGGCGGCGAGAAGCAGCGCATCGCCATTGCCCGCGCCATCTTCAAAGACGCACCCATCCTGATTCTCGATGAGGCGACGTCGGCGCTTGATGCCGAGAGTGAGTCCCTGGTGCAGGCTGCTCTGGCCAACCTGATACACAACCGCACCGTGATGGTCATCGCTCATCGCCTCTCCACCATTCGGCGCGCCAACCGTATCGCCGTGCTCGAGTGCGGCCGCATCACGGCCATCGGATTTTTTTTTTCGTCTGCTTTTCGTTCAGTTGCGTATTGCTATGGATGCCATGCATTGGCCGTTAACTACGATTGGAGCGTACCGCGTATGATAAGATGGGCTTTACAACTTCTTTGCTCTTTTAGCAGTTCAACGTCAGTTGTCAAGGGGCGCTTGACAACGAAAAAGCCCAGTGGCGCGTAAGCAGCTGATAGATTTTTGCCTGTGCTAGGCAAATTATTGTGCCTGCAGGTACAACGTTGCTCCAGCAAAGTTCCCATTCGCCAAGCATCTGCATTGGCTTCTGAGTAATTGGTGATATTTCATCGCGGTATAAGCTGTAGTTAGGCAAGTTTTTGATATCGCGTTTTTGGATTGGGTTGCAAACGATTGTGTCCATCAGGAAGTCGCCGGTGTTTATCAAGGCTTCGGCAGCGTTGAAATCTTCCATGCCTGCAGTGCCTGCTTTCGTGAATTCTGTGCCGGTCACCGTTATGGTTTTGCCTGTGCATGCAAAACTATTCGCAGATGGAACTGCAGCAACATGACAGTCACAGCAGTCAAATTCAATTTGATAAGCTAACCGTCTAGCCATACGTTTTAGTTGCTGGTTTATAACGGGTAAATCAACGTCTTCAACTACTTCCTTAGGAATTTCAACAGCTTCGCTGCGTTTGTAGGGGCTGATAGTCGCATAATTCATAGGTGTATAGTCAACGGGAACCGCAGTGCCCGGAGCAACTTCACTGATTCCGACACTGTGAGAACCGTTTTCTTTCGGGTAAGTTTTTGTTCTGACCACGCTTCAAAACGTCATCAGTCAACAGTCGTTTCGAGATCAAATTTGGCATAGTCATTTCGATAATTACCTGGTTTAGCTCGGGATACTGAATTGCGGCTGAATCAACAAAAGTTAAAGCATCTTCATTAAAACTCATGTTTATTTTTCTCCTCCTATGTGTATTTATCCGAAGATTATTTGTACCATCGCATTGTTTGCTCCGCCAACAGCCACAACGCCCCTTCGGTTCATCTGAGCGTTAATTATTGCTGCTAAGCCGTTGACGTGATTGCGCCTGTGGTAGTGTTCGCGTTAAGTCGCCACCGATTGTTGCATCTGTAACTGCTGCCAATACGGTTATGCCTCCGTTACCTGATGTAACAACGTTGCCTGCGTAAGAGTTGAGCCTGAAGTGTTTTTGCATCTGTATTCTATGCCCGAAAACGTAAACATTAAGCAGCTTATTGCCAAATGTATCAGCGGGAATTACAGATTGAACAAAGCCAACGAACGCTGGGTTTGCGCCTGCGCATAAGCTAACTTGCTGTTTTTGCCATCGTCACTTGAAATATAGACTGGATCGCCTACGGCTGGAGCTGTATAACCTGTGTCTGCGAGGAAAGTCTGTTCAAGGTCTGGAATAACTTTAGGTCCTGAACCATCAAAAGACATGTCCTTGACATTCTTCCTTCCTCTTCGTCAGTATGCGTTACGTCGGCGTTTAAGCCGCCCATGCGTTTTGCAGCTGCGGCTAATTCAAGGCCTGCTTTTCCCATATTGCCTTTTTTAGCGAAAATGTTGTTTAGTCGTTGAGCATCATCCATTGGAAGACCTGCATTGAAGTTTCCCACTTGCCCTTTGCCTGTTGGCTTAGCCTTAGGAATCAATGCTGCAACTGCGGCTTTAACGTCTGTTTCCAGTTTTGCTTCAAGTTTCTTAGTTGATTCCGCGATTGCTGCTTTGCATGCATCCATGATTTGCGTTGTGTTCTTCGTCAATGCATCTTCAAATTGCTGATATGTCAATTCTGTGCCTGCTTTAGCTGGAGCTTCTGGTGCTACTGGTGCTTCTACTGGTTTTTCTGCACTCATTTGTTTTTTTTCTCCTGTTTTGTTTAGTTGGTTAAGTCCGTGTAAGTCGGACTGTACCTGTGACTTCAGCGACTTGATGCCGCAGGGGCACTTCGCTCTTATCCGCGCATTCGCAGACAGAAGCAACCAATGCTTTGCGCTGCGATTCATCCATAGCCGCCGCAAACCCTTTCAAATGAAAAAGATTATTTTCATACGCGCCCTCAGCAACGATGCTTAGCTCGACGCAGCGGGGTTTATGCACGATCTCCCAAGCACCCGCGCACAGGTGAACCATCGCCATGTTAGCATCCCGCGTCTTGCCCTGGCACAAGACTGCAAACGATATTGTCCGAGACAACTTTGGGGCTAACCATGCGCAAATATTTCTTTTCAATCTGCGTCAAAAGCACTGGGTCGCCGGATACTTCAGCCTCAAAAAAGACGATATCGCCCAAACGCTTAGTCTTAGTAACTAAGCCCTTAATGGTTTCAACTTTTTCGCCGTGATTAATCCGAACTTGTGCATCTTTAAGAGTAGAAGCAAAATAATCCAGGTCCTCATCTGGGACCTGCCAACGATTTTTATTAACTGACGAATCAATCGCTTGGCCTTCAATGATGCCTGTTTTCCTTAGGTCATCAAGACTAGCCTTAACATCAACATCATAGAGCAATTCCAAAGTTTGATTCGCCACACTAATTTTCTTTAACTTTTTTGATAATCCGACTGCTTAACACAATAGCACGCGCAGTTCGGGTGAACATTACAGGCGAAAGTGTCATCGGCTACAAAGACCCCGTATGGGAAAATATCAAGCAAATCGTCAGGGTCCTCAAGCTCGTATGTGTCGCCGCTATAATCGTCGCATTTTTTGCAAGTGTTAGGATTGCCTGAGTTAACGAACAGCCAAGTAGAAAATTTTACGTTGGGATCCACAACAGCGGCTTGGAAGCTTTTAACTGCCATAACGGCGTTAACCGCGTCAAGACAGAGCTCGCACAAGATACGAAGCCCCATTACCCGCCTTAACCAACTTCACAGGCAACTTACCTAGGAACCTTTCGCGGTTCACCTGAAGTTTCAAACTGCCGTTCCTCTGACTGCCCAGAGGCTCTCGGGCTGCGTTGGCTGCTGGGGCTTCAAATTACCCTTAATTGCCTCTGGCATGCCAAGTTCAGCACGCGCTTCTATGTCGCCCATCAACAGATTATTGTATAAGTCGATGACACGGCTCATCTTAACGTCAGTGGGCGGCTCCCAAATCGGCTTCCACTTAATCTTAGGAATCTTATCCGGAACAATCAAACTATCCGGAAAATCACCACGCAAAATCAATGGGAACAATTGCGTCTCATAAACGCCACTTCGTTCTTTCTGACGAACTCTAAGCCTCGTGACAAACTCCTGCATAACAATATCCGCCGTCGCACGGTTCGCAGCACTTTCTTCACCCAAAAAGATCTTAGGCACGCCCAGCTGAGAATCCCGTTGGCGCTCAAGATATTGGATCCACCACTCCGCCTTCAGGTCTTTTGTCATTGAGGCCTGAGGGTTGACTTTAACGTCTCCTCTTACCGTCAGATCGGTGCCTTGATCACGCATAGCCACTTCAGTTGAAAGCGCTTGGATCCGTTCGTCACTCCATGGCAAAGGTTCACCTGGGTCGGCCATCTCCGCCGCATTGAAGCACAAGCATGGGCTTGGTGTAAATTTTCATGATTTTAGCCATGTCAACTTGAAAATCATCAATCAAGGCTTGAATGTGCAAGATAGATCGCAAAGAGGAAGTTCCATAGGCATTTTCAAACTGCCAAGACTTAACCCCGTTTAGCGTCCGGTAGATTTCTTCAGGATCAAAAACAACAGGCGGGTAAGAACTAAGCTGGGCATAACCAAAAATGTTCTTGTAGCAATCCTGCCTCACACGCATATAGCACGGGTCAAGAGTTTTTAGCCACTCTACGCGGCTTGAATCCTCATCCATGCACGGCTCAGTATAGCTCGTTCCAAATACTAAGGCGTCTGTTTCTTCACTGCGCATAGTTGCAAGCATATCATGCGACTCAATCCATTCTTCCAAAAAATCCCTGAAAGTCGCCGTGCCGCCTTCAAGAACAAAACCGTTTGAAATCTCCAAATTTACTTTAACATCAACTGAAGCTTGGATACGAGGAACAAACGAGTATAAGGCCTTATACTTTGGCAAATCCTCAACAGGAGTAACACCGTGCGTGACGTCGAGGCGAGCGACGTGGTGAGGTGGATGGACGTCGGCGCCATGGCGGACGATGATGATGAACGCGCCATGGCGGTCCGTGCGCGTGCGCCATGGCGGGCGTGGACGTCGGACGTGCGCGCGACGGCGGTCGGCGGTCCGTGACGACGGCGTGGGCGGTCGGCGTGAGGTGAAGGACGTCGTGCGCCGTGCGCGCGTGCGCGAGGTGGTCGGCGCCGTGGGAGCCCAGATGAGGCGGTCGGCCGTCGGGCGTGCCGTGCGTGCGCGGGCGGTCGGTGAATCGCCGTGCGCACGACGAACGGCGGTTGGGCGAGGACGGTGTGCGCCCGTGCGCGGACCGTGCCGAGCGACCGTCGGCGACACTGACGGGCCGAACCGAGCCGTCCGCGCGAGGTGGCCACGTGATTGAAAAAAAAAAAAAAAAGAAGAAAGAAGAAGAAGAAGAAGAAAAAAGAAAGAACGATGAACGGCGTCGCCGTCCGCGGGCGTCCGTGCGCGGACTGACAGAGAAAAGAAAAAATGACAGACGTGAACATAAATAATCGTTTTTTTTTT
>CAWCXX010000087.1:0-7760 GCA_963799445.1 uncultured Acidobacteriaceae bacterium
CCCGTGAAGACCGCCAGCTTCGAGTGCCGGTCCTTCATCTCCGACAGCAACAGCACCGCGCCTGCCTGCGCCATCGCTTCCACGATCAGCACGCCGGGCATGAGCGGCGCGCCGGGAAAGTGCCCCTGGAAAAACGGCTCGTTCATGGTCACGTTCTTGATGGCGACCACGCGCTTGGCGCGCTCGAACTCAACAATGCGGTCGATCAGCAAAAAGGGGTACCGGTGCGGCAGGAAATCCATGATTTCCTGGATAGTGAACATCATTCTGCGGCTCCTAGAGAGCGGTGGGAATCGGTGCTGAGCGCTCCTAGGGATTATAAATATCGATCCCGCATCCCATGAATGGATTGTGTTCTCGCCCCTCTCCGCCGCTACCGCTTCACCTTCCGCGCCTCCGCATCCGCATCCCAGAAATCGGTGGGCAGGTCCTGGTTATATTTCACGTGCGACACAAAGTACTGGCGGAAGGGTTCGCCGTTCTTCAGCCGCGTAATGGTAAAGGGGGTAGGGAAGCCGTCAATCGTGTGATAGTCGTCGTACTCTTCGGTGTCGGTGTTCTTATCGTGGTATTCGGGATCGCGCCACTGAAAGCTGCGCTGCAGCGGCAGATGCGTCTGCTCGTCCATGAGGATGGTGATGGCCTCGTTCTCAGGCGAGATCAGCGTAACCTGCTCGGCCAGATGCCGCTCCGCCAGGCGCTGCCCCTCGTAAATCAAGATGGTGTTCGGATCCTTCATCCACACCTTCACCGCGGTCTCAATGGAGTGGTCGCGGCGGCGCAGGTAGTCGTCCACAGTATCCTTGTCCACCGGCTTCTTGCCGCGGTAGGTCACCTCAAAGCCCTGCCGGCCCACGTAGAACTCCACCACGTCGCGGTGGCTTGGTCAGTTCGACGCGGTCATGATCGGGCCACTGATGAAATTCGAAGTACTCCGTGGTGCCGGGGTCGGGATTGCCCTGGAAAAACCCGGCCACGTGCCCCTCCCGCTCCATGTTTTGCATGTTCAGCCACGCCTGCCCACCCAATGCCTTCACCATGGCGTTGAGCGCCGCGCGCGCCTGCGCCGCATTCTTCGCGGCCGCGTCGTCGGTCTGTGTCCGCGTCGCATGCGGCGCCATCAGAGCCAGCACAGCCAAAACCATCGTTGCGGATTTCCCGATCCTCATCGTCTCCTCGTAGTAGCCAGAAGCCAGTAGCCGATAGCCAGTAGCTGTTTTTATCCAATCAGCACCGCTCCGCCGTTCACGTTGAGCACCTCGCCCGAGATGAACCCGGCGAGAGGCGTACACAGGAAAAGCACCGGCCCGGCAATCTCGCGCGCACTTGCGACGCGGCCCACAGGAATGCCGGCAACAATCTTCCCGCCTAGCTCGGCGTCGCTCAGCGCGACGGCCGACATATCCGTGGCCACCCACCCCGGCGCCACACAGTTTACCCTGATCCCCTTCGGCGCTAATTCGCTCGACAGGCTTTTTGTGAGACTGATGAGCGCGCCTTTGGTCACGGCATAGTCGGCGTGGTTGGCCTCGCCGCGCTGCCCAGCCGTCGAGCTAATCAGCACGATATGGCCGACGGTATCTTCGACCTGCGTAGCTCCACCGCGCGCCGCGCCCTGCCGCTCTATTTGCGCTACCGCCGCCTGCACCAGCCCGAACACCGAGTCCAGATTCACGGCCAGAGTCCGCCGCCATTGCGCCTCGGCCATCTGCGCAATCGGCGCATCTCCGGCCTCCCACACGCCATGATTCACGATCAGAATGTCCAGCCGCCCGAACGCAGCCACGGCCTTTTCGACCAGCGCCCGCCCGTCGGCCGGGGTGCTCAGCTCCTGCTCAATCGCCACGCACCGTGCAGTGCCCGAAGCATCCACGGCGCCGCACTCGGCCACATGGGCTTCGGCCTGCGCCTGCGCCTGGCGGTAGCTGAACGCAACCCGCGCCCCGGCCTGCGCAGACAGCCGCACCGTCTCCGCGCCGATTCCGCGCGACCCGCCGGTGATGAGCGCAACTTTACCGTCGAGGTTCAGAGAAACACAAGCCATAGGCTCACGCTAAAGCATCTTCGGAGGGGATGTCGAGGGAACTCCGCAGTCGGGGAATTTGAAGGCAGGCCCTAGAGGGCCCGGAGCAGCCGCCCCGGCAGGAAGATGATTCCCCGCACCAGCTCCAGTGCACCACCCACGGCAATGCCCGCCACCCGGAACGGCAACAGCAGCAACCACACCAGCGGATATAGCACTAAAGCCGCAAGCGCCAGGGGCCAGCACAACACCAGAAGAATGCACCACAAGAGAAATTTGATCATTGCGAACGCGCCTCAATTCGCGCAGGCTTCCACGCTAATTCTACGCAGCCCTCGCTGCGAAGGTTCCGTTGTCGCGTCGGATTTTACCAGTCGGCCGGTCAGGCGCCGAACTTTCGTTATCGCCGGCGTTTCTTTTCGCTGCCCGCGTGGCCAGCATCCCGCTCCGCCACCAGTTTCTTGCGCTCGCTGATCACCTTCGCGCGTTCCTTCTCCGGCAGCGCCAGCACGGCCTTCGTCTTCTTGGGGAGCTTTTCATAGATCAAAGCGTGCGCCCGCTTGAGCTCGTCTTCAATCTCACGCGGCCGCAACACATCCCAGCGCTCGACGGCGACCCAATGCGCGCGGGCCAGGTGCGGCGCGGGAATGATCCCCTCACGCTCCAGCAGCTCATGAAACCGCTCCGCTCCGCAGTGGAACCACAGCACTCCAATCCCGATGCCGTCCACGTCGGTCATGGCGAACATCTTGCCGCCGATGTCGCGGTCACCCGCCCAGTACACCAAGTGATGGCCCCAGTTCAGCGTCTCCACCACGTGCGGCAGCGCCAGGCAAATCTCGCGAATGCGCTCGTTGTCCATGAGACGAGTGTAGGACGGAGCCACGCGGGAAGAAACCGCTGCAAGGGTCTGGACAGGATACGGCAAATTGCCGTACAATCGGATGTGATAGGGGAGGGAGCATCATGCCTCAGGTTGAGACAACTCGAGCAGCCAGGCTCGAGGCGCGAATTTCACCGGCGATAAAGCGGCGCCTGGAATACGCTGCCTCCCTGCGAGGAACTTCGCTCACCGAATTCGTCATGCAAAGCGCCCACGAGGCCGCTGTCCGGACGATTCGAGAGAATGAAGTGCTTACGCTCAACGAGGAAGCGAGCGCGGCATTTGCGAAGCTTCTGCTGAATCCGCCGCGGCCGAACCGTGCGGCCCTCGCCGCCGCGAAGCGGTACAAAGCGCGGCTTGGCGCCAGCCTGGTGACTAGATAATGCCCCTTTGGGGGCTCGAAAATCCCCTGGTTATCGAACCGCTCGATAAGAGCCGGCACGGCCGGACGGGTTTCTCCTGCGGCGTTCCTGCGCTCGACTCCTATCTTCAGCGGCAGGCGGCGCAGGATGTGGAGAAGCGCGCCGCCGTTGTCTACATTGCCGTGATCGAGGCTCCGGCAATCGCAGGCTTCTACACTCTCTCGCAATTCAGTATCGAGTTGGCGCAGCTTCCGGAGTCCGTGACCAGGCGGCTCTCACGCTACCCGGTGGTTTCTGTCACTTTGTTGGGCCGTCTCGCAGTCGCCAACTCTCTGCATGGACGTGGGCTAGGCGAAGCGCTCCTCTTTGACGCGCTACGGCGATCGCTGGCGCAGAGCGCGCACATCGCGTCTGCCGGTGTTGTTGTGGACGCCAAGGATGAGAAGGCCGCCGCCTTCTATCGCAAATACGGTTTTTTGCCGGTGCGTGGCTCAGATCGCCGTCTTTTCCTGCACATGAAAACCATGGAGCAAATCTTCCAGGCCGGGTAACTCTCCGGGACGCGATCCCGCCTTACCACTTCTTCTCAAATGCCATAAACCGCCGCTCCAGCTCCCACTCGGCCGCGGCCTTCTCGCTCCCGGCCAGGAACGCCTTGCACGCCGCCGAAGGCGTATCGCCCCCCACCGTCTGTCCTGCGCACGCCTTCACTGGCGCCTCAAAATCATCCGGCTTGGCCCACAGACTCTGACCAGACAGAAAGCCGTGCTCCATCCCCGTTCGCGCCAGCTTCTTCAGGTTGTCGTAGGTCAGGTTGTAGTCCAGCGCCGCGCGCACATACTCGTGCGTCAGGTCGATGCGGCTCACACCCTCGTCGTCGGTCGAGAGCGCCACCGGCACCTTCGCCGCAAAGTAAATCGGAAACGGATGCTCGGCGCCCTTCACACCCAGAATCCCTTCGTTCGAGCTAGGGTTGATCTCGATCATCACGTGCTTTTGCGCCAGCTCTTTCAGCAACCCCTGCGCATCGTCCTCATCCATCACGTCCACGCCGTGGCCGATGCGCTCAGCGCCGCCCAGTTCCACCGCCTGCCGGATGTGAAATCTCAACCCCTCGGGCGGCACGAGGCCGAACGTCAGTTCTCCCGCGTGCAGCGTGATGTGGACTTGTGGATAGACAGAATGCAGATAGCCGAGCATCTTCATCTGCAGCGTGTAATCGCGCATGGAAATGAATCCGTCCTCGGGCTGCACAAAGTTGATTCCGACCCACGTATCCTCCTTTGCGGCCATGCTTGCCTGCACGGTCTCGAATCCCAACAGCGCTTGCGCAAACACCTGTTCTGGAGGATTGCCGCGCAGCACCTGATAGAGGTAGCGGACTTCCACCTGGCAGGCGGGCGCGGCCTGCGCCGTTGCGCAGTGCTCGGCTTGCTTCCGCCCGGCCTCGGCCTGGCTCACTTCCGCGCGGTCGCCTGCGACCTCGTCGCGTAATCCCTGATCCAGCAATTGCTGACGGAATTGCGCGAACGCCTGCTGGCCGGCCTGCGCCAGTGCCGGGCTCCAGCCAATCTGCTTCGCAACCTGCGCGGCATGCGAGAAAGGCGGCGTCTCCATCAATTCGAGGTACTGTTCGTTCTGCGCCGCGGCGCGGCTCGCCACTTCGTCAACCCACTCGGCCGTATGCGTCTTGCTCAACCCGCCGAAGCGGCCAAAGGTCGCGAAAAACTGGTCGTGCCCGCTCCAGCCCGCCGAGGCCACAAAGCTGCGCATCGAAAACGAGTCGATCAGCCGGTCATAAAGCGCCTGGTTGGCCGAACTGATGTTGCCCGAGAGTTGCGTGGCCGGAACCAGCGTTCCCGTACACGGCGGTTTGGCAAACTCGAGGGACGCCGGGTCCACGCACAGCCCGTCTTCACCGGCGTCACTGATGAAAGTCTCAGCGTACACAGCGCCGGAAAGATGCACATGCAAATCCGCCCCCTTGGGAAATCCCTCGAGAAACGCCCGCAGCGCCTCGGGCCCGGCTTTCACGGCAGTGTTGTAGGCGCTGGCGGCGTGGGATTCGGTTCCTTGCCCCGTGGCGGCTGGGTTGAGCACGAACTTCAGGGGACTCTGAGAGTAAGCGGCGGCCGCAAGGGCCAAGGCAAAGCAAGCGAGAAAGTAAACAGTGGCGTCGCATGATTGCCTACCAGTGTAGTTGACTGCGCCAGCCCCGGCGCGCCTCAGCCCGGGTTTGGCTGCGGAGATTCCGCATTGGTATACTAAACTCGGTTGTTTTGAGCGCACGGCAAGTGGACTTTCCCACCTTTCCCGACCGCCTGAACCCGCGTCCGCCGCGGCGGACAACTTCAAGTCTGCACTGAGGCCAGGTAGCTCAGTGGTAGAGCGCGGCCCTGAAAAGGCCGGCGTCGGCGGTTCAATCCCGTCCCTGGCCACCACATTCTAATGAAGTTAGCTGTAAATTAGAGAAATACGCTCACCCGCAGTTCACCCGTGATTGCGAATCCGCCACCTGCGGAGACTGCGTAAAAACGCCGTCGGCATGGAGTCCTGGGTGCCCGGATCAGATTACGTCGTTGGCGCATAAATCGGCACTCTGCGTGTCTACGTCTGCCGAAGCGTTGGCACGGTCTACCTTCTCGGTAATTCCCCGTGTTTCTCCGACCGCAGTATCGATTCTTCAGGTGAAGACGATGCCCCCTGAAAAGTATGTAGATGCGATAACTGCTGCGGAATTCTTGTGCATCTAACCTCGCCGGATATTGGACATGGCCCGCTCTGGATCGTTGCCCGCGCATCCGTTGGGAGCGGGGTTCGGCGCGTATGGCGCTTCCGCTTAACCGAGCTGGAGGCAGCCTTGTCATCTAGCGGAGCTAACTCCGTTACGCCAACAGGCAGTAGAACATTTAGGAGTCGGCAGACCCTGAAGACGGAGAACGGACATTAGATATGGCGCGATATCAGCGGGGTTCGTTACGAATAGAGCAACGGAAGAATGGCATGACCTGGGTGCTGAGATACAACGCCACCAAAGATAACAAGCGAGTCGAGCGCACGGTTGCAATCGCATTGGTTAGTGAGTGCCCGAGTGAGTCGGCGGCTTGGCAGCGTGTGCACGATCTACATTTGCACGCCACAATCAACAAACAGCAAGATTATCGTGGTCGGCCGATCACGTTTGAGAAGCTCGCCGCTCATTACGCCGCTCAGGAGTTAGGCCAGCAAGACGAGGCAATAGACCCGAAGTCTCACACAATAATTGCAGGATACCGCCGCAACTTAAACCGGCACATCTGGCCCAAATGGGGGGAAGCGAGTCGCGCTGTCGATCGAACCTCTCGAGGTTGAACGGTGGTTGAAGAATCTCAAGCGAGACCGGCAGCTTGCCAACCCCACTCTGGACAGGCTCCGGCGCATCATGAGTCTGGTCTACAAGTGCGGGCAGAGATACGGATCGATTCCTCGTCTGAGGAGTCCAATCCCATTAGGTATGTGCGTTGCCGCACGACCAGTCCCTATGGAAGCGCTCACGGTCTCGCCGACCGAACCCGTTTACCAACCGCGAGGTAGTGACTGATGATGTTGGCGATCGTGTGCGTCTTGCCGGTACTTGGCGGGCCTTGCACTACAACACCGTCACCATGTTCGAGCCTCTGAACGATTCCAAACCTGCTCGTCGTTGTAGGCAAGAGGCAAATAAAGCTCTGCCGCGCCGGACGGAGCCTCGCTCGACAGCAGACTGCGGAAAGCACGCTCGGCTCGGGCGGTCACCGGTTGAAGAAAGTTGGTCTGTCCACGCGCCGGCTAGGCAAGGCGGGGAGAGGCCTCGTAATGGACCTGGCCACCGTGACACTGGCCCATGAACTTGCCGCAGTATATGGCGGTGTCGGTTTGGACCAGGAAGAGAACAACCTGCACTGTCCCTTATGCGTTGAAAATAAATAACTTATGTAGGTGATGCAGGTTATGCATGATTTTCGGCCGGAGCATCGCTTATTCCATGCACACCGGTCAAAATAGACGTAACTCATTAATAATGAAAGATTTTCATTTTATGGGGTCTCAACTTTCACTTTGTGCGGTCAAGCTTTCATCTTATGGGTACACCCACACATTGGCCGGGTTTCCGGAATGAAGTCCTAGACTGGAAAAGGATGCCTGATGCCCTCTCACGCCTCGTGGCCGCCGCGCCGATTCGCTTTGCTGGATAGATACTGATGATCCTATCGGTAGTGGCCGGGCTGTGTTATTCGATAGCCGCCCTGCCCAGGCAAAACGGCGCCACCGTAAACGTCTTTCGCGAGGGGAAATCTAATTGCCCGCTATCCCATCGCTGTGGATCGCGATGTAGTGATCGACGGAGTGATCGGCAAGCTCGTGCTGCGGATACAAAACGGCACGGCGCGCGTTGTGAGCGCCACCTGCCCGGGAAATATTCTGCATCGCTGAGGGAGCGATACGATCGCCCTCACAGGAGATTGTATGCGTT
>CAWCXX010000088.1:0-12911 GCA_963799445.1 uncultured Acidobacteriaceae bacterium
CGCCGCCCCGTCAATCTCACGATCTCGATTGGTGATTTGCATCACAGTATACTGATCGGTTACGCCTTTAAGGTAAAAAGTGCCATGTACCTTCTTTGGCTACGAGTTGCGGCCATTCTTTACGCAGCGGGCTGTGTCGCCGTCTTCCCGGCCGTACTGTATAACTCGCTCCCGTGGCGCAAGACCTGCGTGCATCTCGGCGGGATGGCCTTCTTCTTTCACTTTGTTTCCGTAGTGGAGATGCTGGTGCTGGCGCATCGCTGGATGCCGGTGGGCATGCGCGAGATCGAGTCGCTGCTGGGCTTTGCCGTGGCCGGGCTGTTCTTCCTCGTCTGGTGGCTTTACGACGCCATCTCTCTTGGAATCTTTGCCTTACCGGCAACGTTTTTCCTCGTTTTCATTCCCGCGCTGGGGCCCGATACCTACCACTTTCCATCGCAGGGCGTGCGGACGAGCTGGCTCGTGGCCCACATTATCGCGCTGCTGCTGGCCTACGTGGCGCTCTGCTTCAGCCTGCTGGCGTCGGTGCTTTACCTGGTGCAGGAGCGGCGCATTAAGGCCAAGCCCAAGCTGGGGAAGGCGCTGCGTGGGCGCCGCTCGAGTGGTTGCCGCCCCTCGACACGCTGGAGCGGATTGCGCTTGCCACCCTGGAGTTCGGCTTTCCCTGCATGACGGTGGGACTGGTGATCGGCTCTGTGCTGGCGCAGGAAACGGCTCTGGGCGCGGCCTATTTCCGTGATCCCAAAGTGATTGCATCCTTCGCCATGTGGGCGGTTTATGTTGTGCTGCTGTTGGTGCGGCGCAGCGCGGGATTGCGCGGGCGCAGGGCGGCCTATGTCTCGGGCGCGGCGCTGGTCGTCATGATGGCTGTCTTTGCCGCTAACCTCGTCAGCCATGTTCACAGGTTTGGTTCCCAATGACGCTGACTCTCATTGGCGTGAACCATAAAACGGCGCCCATCGCGCTGCGCGAGCGCGTGGCCATTGGCCGCGACGAACTAGCCGAGGCCACTCGGGCTCTTGCCGCAACGCCCGGCGTCGCCGAGTGCATGATCGTCTCCACATGCAACCGCGTGGAGATGCTGGCCATCATTGAGGGCCCCGAGGTTCAAGTTGCGGGATTTCTGTCGAACTACTTCGGCATCGAGGCTTCAGATCTGGGTCCGCACCTCTACGAGTACCGCGACAAGGAAGCGGTAGGCCACCTGTTCCGCATGGCCGCGAGCCTTGATTCCATGGTGGTGGGCGAGCCGCAGATTCTGGGCCAGGTGAAAGAGGCGTTTGCGGTCGCGCGGGCTGCGGGTACGGTCGCCGGGCAACTGGAACAATTGCTTCAGGGCGCCTTTGCCGCCGCCAAAAAGGCTCGCAGCGAAACAGGAATCGGATCGAATTCCGTGTCCATCGCCTCGGTGGCCGTCGACCTGGCGCGCAAGATCTTCGGGTCGCTCGAAGGACGCACGGTCTTCCTGGTCGGCGCGGGCAAAATGAGCGAACTGGCTGCGCGTCACCTGGTGCAGCAGGGAGCCGGCGCAATCCTGGTGAGCAACCGCACTGCCGAGCGCGCGCGGCGGTTGGCAGAGGATCTTGAGGGCCGCGTAAAGCCTGAAGTCATCGAGTTTGAGCAGCTTTATGAGGCGGCCAGCCGCGCCGACATCGTTATCAGCTCCACGGGCGCGCCACACCCCATCTTCCGGCCCGAGCACGGGCATGCGTTTCTTCCACAAACGGCGCAACCGCCCCATGTTTTTCATCGATATTGCTGTGCCGCGCGATGTGGACCCGGAGATGAACAAGCTCGACGGCATCTTCGTCTACGACATCGACGACCTGCAGCAGGTAGCCGCGTCGCACATGGAAGAGCGCAGCCGCGAGGCGGTGGATGCGGAGACGCTGATTGCCGCCGAGGTGGAGCGTTTCCACCTGCGCCGGCGCACGGTGAATGCAGCGCCGGCAATCGTGGCTCTTGCAGCGCAAAGCAGAGGAGATTCGCGTGGCCGAGATCGAGCGCATCCATAGCCGTCTGGGCGCGCTCACCGCCGAGCAACTGGCTGCCGTGGAAGCGCTGACGCGAGGCCTCGTGAACAAATTCCTCCATCCGCCCATGCGGGCGCTCAAGCAGGCCGCGCGCGAGGGCGATTCGTGCGCGCCTCGATGCTCTCTGCGAAGAGTGGGCGGTGCCGCCGGTCAGTCCCGTCGAGATGCCGCGCGAGGCTGAATCGAAAACCGCAGAATCGGACAGCCCGAGCGCTGAATCCGGCGCAGGCAAGAAAGTGATCAACATCAGGGCCTTCGAGGGCGGCGCGGAGGCGCGGCGATGAAGCTGCGCATCGGCAGCCGCGGATCGCAACTTGCGCTGTGGCAGGCCAACCACATTGCCGCGTTGCTGCGGGTGCAGGGCCACGACGTCGAGATCGAAATCATCAAGACTACCGGCGACCGGCTGCAGGAAGTGACATTCGCCCAGGTGGGCTCAAAGGGCATGTTCACCAAGGAGATTGAAGAGGCGCTGGCCGCGGGTCGCGTCGATCTCGCCGTGCATTCACTCAAAGATTTGCCCACGGAGTTGCCGGAGCCCTTTGCGCTGGCTGCAACGCCCGTGCGCGTCGATCCGCGCGACGTGTTTGTATCGGTGAAGCACGCCAATCTTGCCGCGCTGCCGCAGGGCGCACGGTCGGCACCAGCAGCCAGCGGCGCCGCGCGCAGTTGAAGGCGCTCCGGCCCGACATTGAGGCAGTCGAGTTTCGCGGCAACGTGGACACGCGGCTGCGCAAGCTGGCCGAGGGCCAGGTGGAGGCGATTCTGCTGGCTGCCGCCGGATTGGACCGGCTGGGCAAGACCGATTGGGTCCGCGAGCGGCTCGATCCCAAGGATTTTTGCCCGGCTGCCGGCCAGGGCGCGCTGGGCATTGAGACGCGCAAAGACGATGCTGCGACCATCGAGGCCGTAGCGTTTCTCGACCATGCCGACACGCGCTTTGCCGTGACCGCCGAGCGCGCCGCGCTGGCTGCCTTGGGCGGCGGCTGCCAGGTGCCGATCGGCATTCACTGCCGGCCGTCCTTCGACGAGACAGGATGGATTGAGATTTTTGCAGTAGTGGCATCACCGGAGACGGGCGCATGCGTGCGTGTTCATCACCGTGCAGAGCGCGGCAGCTTCGATCCCGCTGAATTAGGGCGTACAGCGGCAGACATGCTGATGGAAGCAGGCGCGGGCCCGCTGCTTGCGGCCGGAGGCGAATCTTCCGGCGGAGCCGCCTGATGACAGCGCAGCCGCTTTCCGGCCGTCGCGTGCTTGCGGGTAAGCGCGTCCTCGTCACGCGTGCTGCGCATCAGGCGGGCAAGCTGAGCGAGGGCCTGCGCGCGCTGGGCGCTGAGCCGGTCGAGGTTCCGGTCCTGGAAATTCAGCCGCCATCGAGCATTGAGCCGCTTGACCGGGCGCTGCGCTCGCTCGATTCCTACGATTGGCTCATTTTGACCAGCGTGAATACCGTGCGGGCGCTTCAGGAGCGCTCGGCCGTGCTTGGATTATCGTTGCGTTCAAAGACGGGTTTAAAGGTGGCCGCCGTCGGCGAAGCAACCGCAACCGCCGCGCGCAATGCCGGTTTTGCCGTCTCGCTGGTTCCCGAAATCTACGTTGCCGAAGCCTGGTTGCGTGTCTGGAAGGTCAAGCAGCAGGGAAGAAGATACTGCTGGCGCGGGCTGAGGTCGCGCGCGACGTCATTCCCGATGCGCTGCGGGCCGCAGGCGCCACCGTCGACGTGGTGGACGCCTACCGCAACGCAATGCCGGAGGCCGCGCCGCGCCTCTTGCGCGAGGCGCTGGCAAAGGGAATCGACGCAGCGACGTTCACCAGCTCGTCGAGCGTGACGCATCTGGCCGAGGCGGCGCGGCTGGCCGGGATCGCATTTCCGTTCACCGGCGTGGCCGCGGTTTCGATCGGACCGATCACGAGCCAGACGTTGCGCGATATCGGATGGGAGCCGGCCGCCGAAGCTAGCCGCCCCGACATTCCAGCCTTAATTGCAGCCGTCAAACAGGTCTTAGGCTGACAAAACGCGACATGGGGCGAGAACCAAGGCTTCATCCCCGGCACAATCCCGCTAACCTACTGACTTGCTAACTCGCTGGTTTTTATGACTCCCACGTCTTGTCTTTCGAGCGGCAGAGTTGCTCCAGGTTGCAGCGGTCGCATTTGGGGTTGCGGGCAATGCAGACCTGCCGGCCGTGATGAATGATCTGGTGCGAGAAGCCGATCCAGCGTCCGCGCGGCAACACCTGCATCAGCTCCTGCTCCACCTTCTCCGCCGTCTCGCGCTTTGGCCAGTTCCAGCCGTCGCGCAATGCGAAAAACGTGCGTATCGACAACGACGCCTTCGGCTTTTCCAAAACAAACGCCAAGCACCACGTTGGCCGTCTTGCGCGCCGCGCCGGGGATGGTGATGAGCTCGGCAAGGGTTTGCGGCACCTGGCCGTCGAAGTCGCGAGATGATCTTGCGCGCCGCGCCCTGAATCGATTTGCTTTGTTGCGGAAGAAGCCGGTGCGTGCGGATGAGCTCTTCGAGTTGCGGCAATGTCGCCTTGGCCATCGCTTGCGGAGTAGGGAAGCGGCGGAAGAGTTCCGGCGTAACCATGTTGACGCGCACGTCCGTGCACTGCGCAGAGAGAATCGTCGCAACCAGCAGCTCCCACGGCGAGTGGTGCGTTGAGCGCGCAGACGGCGTCGGGATAGGCTTCGTCGAGGGCTTTGAGAATGGCGGCAACGCGGTCGGGGGCTAGAGGGCCGCGAAGAGGCTTCCTCTTGGCAGTGTTCTTCTTCGTAGCTGACTTCAGTGCTGGCATGAATAGAAGTTTAATTCTTCAACTTAGGAAAGGAGACGAGCTTCTTGGCCTTGTACGCGAAGGAGTGTGACCGCCTGTTTGTCGAAGCTGACGAACTCTTTACCGCCAAGCCAGAGGCCTTCGAAGGCAATTGCGCCATCGGCGAAGTCTTCACCTGGTTCGAAAACTTCCAACCCGGCTTCGACGGCTGGTCATCCTTACTGTCCGGTGTTTTGAGGATCGTGGCGATGCGGTTAGGGGGCGCTGCGAGTACCATCGGACTCCCTGATGGACAGGTGGGGCACCTGACTTTCGAGGACATCAGTCTGGCTTTGGCAAACGCCATGCCGCGGCTATCAAACACACAGTGATAAGGATTGACAAAACGAGAGGCGCCATGAAGAAGAATCTCCAGCTTAGAATCGCGATGGCGGCAAAGCAAACTGCGAACGCCCACGCGATGCCGCGCATTTGCGCCAGAGTTTCCGCCTTGAGTCTACTCAGCTGCCACGCGAATACCGCCGCGAAGAGGTATAGCACAGTAACAATCAACCCCAGCCCAACAAAGAAATCCCAATACGTTCGGTTAAACCCTTGATCGTTGAAGTGAATGGACCGCATTGAAGCAAGAAGGGCGTCCACTCCCCATGCCGGATCGGATTGGAGAAAACCTACGGTATGTCCGACGGTAAAGAGCACCAATAGAACAGAGGCGATTCGATAAAATCCAGTTGCCTTCACGTGGCACCTCCAGAGATCAGAGACTCCTTAGAGCTTTCCTTCCAGCCAGTCGCCCAGCTTCTCCACCGGCAGCCGTACCCCAATGAAGAACTGCCCAAACAGCGCATAGATCGCGCTCACTTCATCGAAGCGCATCTCGTAGATGAGCTTCTTGAAGACCACGGGATCGTCGGCGAAGAGCGAGACGCCCCACTCCCAATCATCGAATCCGATCGATCCGGTAGATGATTTGCTTCACCTGGTCGCCGTACCTCCGCCCAATCAGGCCATGCTCATGCATCATGCGCTGCCTTTCTGCAAAAGGCACGGTGTACCAGTTCACCTGCTCGCCGCGCTTGCGGTCCATGGGATAAAAGCAGAGGTATTTCGAGTCGGGAATCGTCGGATAGAGGCGTGGAGTCATAGCGCCGGAGGCGCGCTGGAGGGATGCAGCAACTTCGGCGTTCCACTCGGGCGAGTGTTGGGCGAAGCCCTTGGCGCTGGCAGCTTCGTAGGTCTTGCGGCTCGACTCGTAGAGGCCCAGCTCGACCACCGACACATACGAGTGGCGGAGATCGAGGAAATCGTAGAGCGCGGTTTGCGCGAGCGCGAGCTCGACCTTGTTGAGAGCCTCGAGCGATTCGCGGAAGTGAATCAGCATCAGGTCGCCCTTGTGGCCGAGCTGCGAGTAGAGCGCCGTGCGCTGGGGCGCGTCGGGGGCGGAGCGTTCAAGATTGACGCAACGCGGCGATTGCGTCGGTGACGAACTTCTTGCGTTCGCCGTCCGCGCAGGACCGCCAGGCCTTCCAGTCGAAGCGGAAGAACTGATGGAGCACGCTGGAGCCTTCAAGAGTGAGTGGAACGGGCGGGAAATTGGCGCTGGAATCGGCCAAGGGCGGCACCTCAGAAGGACGTTTCATCCATCCTCATCCTAGCAAAGCGAGGTTGCGCTCCGGCATCGATTCTTGCCCGCCTGCCACATTCCCTCGGCGGCTCAAGCTGCTGTTCTCACTGCCCAATTTGCGGCACGACTGAAGTCGTGCCCGTCCAAAGCGCTTTGGCCCGATACCGCTTTGGCCTATATACTGGGAACGCTCATGAATGAAAAGTTAATTGCGTTTGTCTTTGAGTTTGTTACTCATGTCATCAACGTTGGCGGCTACGCAGGCATCATCGCACTCATTACATGCAATTCATGTGGCATCCCCATTCCCTCTGAGATCATCATGCCGTTCTCCGGGTACCTGGTTTACCTGGGGCGCTTCAATCTGTTTTTGGTGGCGACAGCGGGCGCGGTGGGCTGCAATATAGGCTCGGCAATCGCATACTGGATTGGCGCCAGGGGTGGACGGCCGCTGGTGGAGCGCTACGGAAAATGGGTCCTGATGAGCCAGCACGACCTGGGCCTTATGAGCAGGTTCTTCGATAAGTATGGATCGATCGCGATCCTGCTGGGGCGGATGATGCCGATCGTGCAGACTTTTGTCGCCTTTCCGGCCGGGATTGCCAGGATGCCGAGATTGCGTTTTCATATTTACACTTCTGTGGGTTCCTGGATCTGGTATTTTTGCCTGGCCTGGGCTGGGATGAAGCTTGGCAAGGCGTGGCATACCGATCCGCGATTAGCACAGGCATTTCACCGCTTTCATGTCGTCGTGGAGCTGGCAGTGGTTGCAGCATTCGTATGGTTTTTGTGGTCGCACCTGAACCGGAGACGAAGCGCGGAGGCGCGTAAACAAGTCAGCAAGTCAGCGAGTCGGCAAGGCAGCAGGGGCGAAGTTCCAGGCGTGGACAGATCGAGTTTTAGCAGTTCGAAATCGTGAGCAAAGGAAGGTTAGGAGAAGCAATGGCAACGAAGAAAAAAGACGGCCAAAAGTCCGGGGCGGCGAAGCCGGGGGCGGACAGGTTTTCGTCCGAGGGGCGTAAGACCGCCGCAACAAAGGTAGCTCCCGCAAAGGGCAAGTTGGGCGTGATGGTGGTTGGCATGGGCGCCGTGGCCACCACAATGATCTCAGGAGTTGAAGCGGTGCGGCGCGGGCTGGCAAAGCCTATCGGCTCGCTGACGCAGATGGGGACCATCCGGCTGGGCAAGCGGACAGATAACAATTCGCCGCTGATCAAGGACTTTGTTCCATTGGCCGACTTGAACGATCTGGTCTTTACCGGCTGGGACATTTTTGAGGACAACGTGTACGAGGCGGCGGCTCATGCGCAGGTGCTGAAGAGCGAGATGCTCACGAAGCTGAAGCCGTATCTCGAAAAGATCAAGCCCATGCCCGCGGTCTTCGACAGCTACTACGTGAAGCGGCTGCATGGCACGCACGTGAAGAAGGGCAAGAACAAGCGCGATCTGGCCGAGCAGGTGATGGCCGATATCCGCGCCTTCAAGAAGACCGTGGACCGCGTGGTGATGATCTGGTGCGGGTCGACAGAGATTTTCATGAGGCCGAAGGCCGTACACCAGTCGATTGAGGCGTTTGAAAAGGGCCTGGAGAAGAGCGACATCGGCATCGCGCCCTCGCAGATTTACGCGTACGCGGCGCTGAAGGAGGGCGTGCCGTTCGCCAATGGCGCGCCAAACCTGACGGTGGATATTCCGGCGCTGGTCGAGCTCTCGAAGAAGAACGCGGCGCCGATCTGCGGCAAGGACTTCAAGACCGGGCAGACGTTGATGAAGACAGTGCTGGCGCCGGCCTTCAAGGCGCGCATGCTGGGCGTGAATGGATGGTTCTCGACCAACATTCTGGGCAACCGCGACGGCGAGGTGCTGGACGAGCCGATGTCGTTCAAGACCAAGGAAGAGTCGAAGCTGGGCTCGCTCGAGTACATCTTTCAGCCGGAGATTTACCCCGATCTTTACAAGGACCTCTACCACAAGATTCGCATCAACTACTATCCGCCGCGCGGCGACGAGAAAGAGGCGTGGGACAACATCGACATCTTCGGCTGGCTTGGCTATCCGATGCAGCTCAAGGTGAATTTCCTGTGCCGCGACTCGATTCTGGCGGCGCCGATCGCGCTGGACCTGCTGCTGTTCCTCGACCTGGCGAAGCGCACGCCGGAGCTGAGGTCAATTGGGATTCAGGAGTGGCTGAGCTTCTATCTAAAGTCGCCGCAGACGGCCGCGGGGCTTTATCCGGAGCACGATCTGTTCATCCAGTCGATGAAGCTGAAGAACACGCTGCGGCACATCATGGGCGCGGATCTGATTACGCACCTGGGACTGGAGTACTACGACTGACGGCTGCTGAGAGAGAGCGGGCCGGGACGCTGCCGCGGCCCGCACCCCGTTGTACGTGTGTGCGATAGCGTAATCTGAACTCAAGATGGAAGATTCGGCTGTTCTGTTCATCGACAGCCCCGGCCGCAAGAGGCTGGTGGCGCGCGTTTCGGGGTTGCTGTACGAGCCTGGCGGGAATGCCACCACCGCAACCACGAACTGGGCCGGTTCTTCCTGCGCATGGAGGACCAGGTGGGGGACCTGTGGCTTGGGGGCGGGACCTGGGGCGCATGGTGCTGTCGCGGGCGGTTCGCGGGCGCTTGGACCGGCGGATCCTGTGCTACGGGAATAAGACGGTGGGGTTCGATTAGAGCCAAGGGTGGACAGTGGAGGCCGAGTTCACATGAGTCAATCCCCTGAGAGCGTCGCACTCGCATTTGTGAATGCCATCAATCGGCAGGACGTGGATGCGCTGATGGAGTTGATATCGCCGGAGCACAGGTTTGTGGACTCACTGGGAAATATGGTCGAGGGCCGGGAGAAGATGCGCGCAGGGTGGCGAGCGTATTTCGATATGGTTCCGGACTACAAGATTGCCGTTGAAGAGACTTACTGCGATGGATCGGCAGTGGTCATGCTTGGCGAGGCGCGGGGAACCTTCGCGCCCGGTGGGAAGATGCGGACGGAGAGCCGCTGGAGAACTCCGGCTGCATTCCGAGCTCTTGTGGAAAAAGGCAAAGTTACCGAATGGCGGGTATTCGCGGACAATGAGCCGATCCGGCGCTGCATGGCAGGCGGGAAATGATGCGACTGAGTGGCGGGGAAGATAGAGCGCGCCGTCACCAATTGCTAGGGTATTAAAAATCAAAAAGTTACACATTCCAGGAGACAACTGGGTCAATGTGGGCTTGCAATAATTTGCCCTGCAGGTTATTTTACTAACCAGTTAGTTAATTATGACGCCTCAAACCAACCATGAAGTCCAAGTCGACCGCGCGGCGGAGACCCGGATGCGCATTCTGGATGCCGCGCTGAGCGAATTCGCTGTGCATGGACTGGCGGGCGCGCGAACCGAGCAGATTGCCTCCGCTGCGGGCGTGAATAAGGCGCTGCTCTATTACTACTTCGACAGCAAAGAGAAGCTGTACTCTGCGGCGCTGGAGACGGTGTCCGCACGGGTTCGGGACAGATCAATGGCGGTATTTCTCCGGGACGCGAGCCCAGGAGAGCGGCTGCTGCGCGCGGCGCTGGATCACTTTGACAGGATTTTGACGCAGCGCGAGTTCCAGAGCCTGATGCAGCAGGAAATGATCAGGCTGCACAAAGGCGAGGCGACAGAGTTGGCGATTTTGGCAAAGCGTATCTTCGGGCCGTTACATGCAATGTTTCAGTCGATGGTGCGGGAAGGGACTGCCTCAGGCGAACTGATCGAGGCAGAGTGGCTGCAGATGTTGCTTGCGGCGCTGGGAGGGAATGTCTTTTATTTCCTGAGTGCGCCGGTTTGGCGGTTGATATTGCCGTTCGAGCCCTTTGACCCAGAGGTTCTGCGGGCTCGCAGAGTGGCGCTGGTAGAGTTTTTGGGCAAGGCGGTTTTTCAGGACCGAAAGCACGGCGCGGAGTTGGCGGCGCGAGTGCTGGAAGATACGCCGATGCCGGAATTCGCCGAATTCAAGGGATTTGAGGTGAAGAGCGAGTGAACGCGCGCAATCGAGTTTTCATGATCTTGGGTCTGGTGACCGTGGGATCGCTGATCTGGTATTTCGCCACCACGCGCCGCTCCGGCGACTTGCAACTGATCGGGACCGTTGACGCCAACGAAGTGGTGGTCAGCTCGAAGATTCCGGGGCGCATCCAGACGCTGACGGTGGAAGAGGGGCAGGACGTAAATGCCGGGCAGCTGATTGCGGTGATCGAGAGCCAGGATCTGACGGCAGCGCTGCATGCGGCTGAAGCGACGGCGGCCAGCGAGCGGTCGAAGCTGAATAGCACGGTAGAAACGGAGCGGCAGAACCGAGGCGAAACGACGAGCGCAACCACCAGCGCAGAGGCGCAGGTGAAGACAGCGGAGGCAAACCTGGCGCAGGCCCAGGCGCAGTATGAGCACCAGCAGGCAGACACCAGCCGGGCAGTGGCGCTGGCCGAGCAGGGAATCATGAGCCAGCAGACGCGCGATGAAATGGTGACCGCTCTACAGGCGGCGAAGGCGGCGGTGGATGCGGCACGGCAGAATCTTGCCGCGGCGCAGGCGAATCTGCGGCAGGCTCGTGCGCATGAGCTGTTGGCGGACGTGTCTGCGAAGACGGTGGACGAGACGCGCGCCGAGGCTGCGAACGCGCGTGCACTGGCAGATGAGGCCCGAGTGGAAGAAGGCTATGCGGATGTGGTGTCGCCAGTGAGCGGCAAGGTGGATGTGTGGGCGGCGCGGCAGGGGGAAGTGGTTGCCGCGGGAACGCCGATTGTGACCATCATGGACCTGACGCAGACCTGGGTGTATGCGCCGCTGCCTGAGACGCAGGCCGACAGCGTGCAATTGGGCGACACGCTGCGCGTGGTGATGCCGAGCGGGGAAACGATTTATGGAAAGATCATCGCCAAATTGGCCGAAGGCGACTTTGCCACGCAGCGCGACGTGAGCAGCATGAAGCGCGACATCAAAACCATCCAGTTGAAGCTGCTTATCCCCAACCCAGGCGAGAAGTTTGTGCCGGGGATGACGGCCGAGGTCTACATTCCCAAAGCCAAACTGGTGAAGCAGTGAGCGCGGCCGCCAACAGTAGTCCGGCCGACAACGGCAATGGCAGCGCTGGCCCGCGCGCCACGGCGATTGCGGTGGAGCACATCGTCAAACGCTACGGCGACTTTGAAGCGGTGAAGGATGTGAGCTTCAGCGTGGCCGAGGGCGAAATCTTTGGTTTGTTGGGGCCAAACGGGGCGGGCAAGAGGACGCTCATTCGGATGATGACCACGCTGGTGCCGGTAACCGAGGGCAAGGCCATCGTGGCCGGGCACGACGTGAGCAAGGATCCCGATGACGTGCGGCGGATGATCGGCGTAATTCCTCAGGCGCTCACCAGCGACCAGGATCTGACGGTCGAAGAAAACCTGAGCATCTATGCAAAGCTCTACAGCGTGCCGCGCGGGCAGCGCGAAAAGAACATCGCCGCAGTGCTGGAGGCCGTGGACCTGACCAAGTGGCGCGGACGCGCAGACCAAAACGCTTTCGGGCGGCATGAGGCGGCGGCTGGAGATCGCGCGGGGGCTGGTGCACAATCCGCGCATCTTCTTTCTCGACGAGCCCACGACGGGACTCGATCCAGTCTCGCGCATCGCGGTGTGGGAGATGCTGAACAATCTGAAAGCACACGCGCAACCTGACCATGCTGCTGACCACGCACTACATGGAAGAGGCCGACAAGCTGTGCGACCGCATTGCCATTGTGGACCACGGCAAGCTGGTGGCGCTGGGTACGCCGGTGGAATTGAAGAACAGCGTGGCGGGTGCGAATGTGGTCGAGGTGCATTTCGACCGCGAAACGGAGGAGTGGCAGGGGCGGCTGAGAAGCTGGAAGGCGTGACCAGCGTGCAGCCGGAGAGCGCGGGGTTTTATCGCGTAATTACGAAATCGGGATCGAAGACCACCATGCAACTGGTGGAGATGGCGGCGAGCCTGGGTGAGACGCTGACCTCGCTGAGCGTGCAAAACACCACGCTGGACGACGTGTTTGTTCACTACACAGGTCGGCAACTTCGCGATGAGCAGGTGAAGCCGGTGCTTCGTGGGCAATGCCCCCGCGGCCGGGAGCGCAGCCATGAACCGAATGTGGGCGATTATCGAGCGCGAAATGCGCAAGTTCTTCCGCTCGCCGGTGCTCATGATCATGTCGATGATGATGCCCCTGGTGCAGCTGGTCATCCTGGGCAACGCCTTCGGAGGAAAGATCGTCGACGCCCAGGTGGCCGTGGTGGATTACGACCACGGGCCGCAGGCGGTGAAAGTGCGCGAGGCGTTTGACGCCGTCGCGCGCGACCATCAAGACCTTCACGACCATCGAGTACAGCAACGAAGTGCAGGCGCGCGAAGACGTGCGGACCGGCAAGATCGACGCGGCGGTGATTATTCCCGCGCAGTATTCGCGGCGCGTCTATGCGCAGGAC
>CAWCXX010000089.1:0-8383 GCA_963799445.1 uncultured Acidobacteriaceae bacterium
CTGCACGCTGCCATCATGCAGCGTGCCGGTAACGACGGTACCAAAACCAGGGATGGAAAATGCGCGGTCCAGAGGCAGGCGAAGCAAAGAGTCCTTGCTATGCTCCGGAATGCTGAGAGCAAGCTCCAACAGCGCTTTTTTGAGATCGCCTAAACCCTCGCCGGTGCGCGCAGAAACAGGAATCAGGGGCGCGGATTCGAGAAAAGTGTGCTCGGCAAAACTACGAACCTCACGGCGAGCCTGTTCAAGACGTTCGGCGCTGACCGCATCCTGTTTCGTCAAGGCGATGATGCCGTAGCGGACTCCCAGAAGACTGCAGATGGCAAGATGCTCCGCGGTTTGTGCCTTCACGCCTTCGTCAGCAGCAACCACCAGCAGCACACAGTCGATCCCGCCTGCTCCGGCCAGCATGTTGTGAATGAAGGCCTGGTGACCGGGGACATCGATCAGTCCCAAATGAACTCGCCTTCCCTCGCCGTCATCAAGATTGAGATCCGCAAAACCAAGATCGATCGTGATGCCGCGCGCTTTCTCTTCGGGCAGCCGGTCTGTATCCGTTCCCGTAATCGCCAAGACCAGCGCCGTCTTTCCATGATCGATGTGGCCGGCAGTGCCCAACACCACAGAGCGCACTGCGAAAGCGGTTTCCTGTCGCGGAGTTTCGGCGGCCGGCTTCATGGGTGATCCTTGAGATCGCGGCCCGCACTCTCAACCGCGTGCTTAAGAAGTTTCGTCAGCTCTACGTCTGCGGCGGGCGGAACCGTCCGCAGGTCCAGCAGAACGCGCCCTTCGTGGGAGCGGGTCATTACGGCAGGGTTGAGATTGCGCAGACGCGCCGCGAACGCAGATTCCGATTCTGCCGGATGGCGCAGGCTGACGGCAAAGCTTGGCAGCGAAGCTCCCGGTGTTGTGCCCCCGCCCAATACGCTGCCAGTCTCCACAACATCCGCAGAGAGTTCGCTGGAGCGCAGCGCTTCGGCCATGGCAAGACAGCGCTCTCTGATTTCGCCGGCAGATGCATGCATCATCTGAATGGCAGGCAGACTTTCCTCCCTGCCGCTGAGATACGCCAACAGTGTGACTTCCAGCGCAGCATAAGTGAGCTTGTCGACACGCATCGCGCGAAATAGCGGGTTCGCCCGGATACGCTCGATATACCGCTCTGCGCCCACCAGAATGCCGCACTGGGGTCCACCGAGCAACTTGTCTCCACTGCATGCCACGAGTGCGACGCCGCTGGCCACGCTGTGAATCCAGTGAGATTCGCTTTCGATCCCGAGGTCGTCTAATTGAACCACGGCTCCGGTGCCCTGGTCCTCAAACACAGGGATTGATGCGCGTTCGCCAAGATCGCGCAGCTCTTCCAGCGCACGGCCGCTCCGTGAATCCCTCCATACGAAAATTCGAACGATGCACGCGCAAGATCAGCCGGGTCTCAGGCGTGATCGCGGCTTCATAGTCCGAAAGTCTCGTTCGGTTGGTCGTGCCCACCTCACGCAGTACCGCACCGGATTTGCGCAGAATATCCGGGACCCGAAAACCGCCGCCGATCTCGACGAGCTCACCGCGCGAAACGATCACCTCGCCGCCTTCGGCCAGTGAATTCAACGCCAGAAAGCAGGCGGCCGCGCAGTTATTGACCACCGTCGCAGCTCTTCCCTCAAAATCCTTTTTGTTCGAGTTGCTGCGCAAGGCCAGCACGTTGAGAATCAATTGTTGCACGTGCATGTCGCGGCGGCCGCGCTCTCCGCTCTGGAGGTCGAGTTCCAGGTTGCAGTAACCGCGAGCGATGTCGCCGATTTGCCGAATAGCCTCCTGAGAAAGCGGAGCCCGCCCAAGATTGGTCTGCAGGATCACTCCTGTCGCGTTAATGACTGGCCGGAGTGAGGTACGCATGGCGGTTCGCAGATCTTGCTCAATTTTCGATCCGAGCTCACTAAGCTCTTGTTCGAGCGAAAATTCCGTATGCCGTCCTGCACTTAGATCCCGGCGCAACTCGTCAAGCGCCGACCGCACATACTCGACAACCAACTTACGTGAGTAAGTCCGCTCGAGCGCCACAAACTCCGTTCGGTCCAGGAGTTCTCCAATTTGGGGCAACTTGCGGAACAGTTGGCCGGGTTGCACTGGCATCGTGGCTTACCTGCTGATGGTTAGAATAGTACGATCCTCGGCGCACCTGCCACGGCCATACCAATCTGGCGCGTTTCGGGGTAACCCGCGGCATGAAGTTCCTTTACCATCGCACTCGCTTGCTCTGCTGCAACCGAAACAAGCAGCCCGCCTGCCGTCTGCGGGTCGAAGAGAAGGGTCAGCAGGTCGTCTGCAATGACTGCGCCCCGGCTCACCTCCACCACGCACTCGGCAAAGTCGCGGTTTGCCACCAGGCCTCCTGGAATGCAGCCTAATCCGATCGCATCGAGCGCGCCTTCCAGCGCGCGTATGGCAGATGTATCGATATGAAACTGCACATTGCTGGCGAAGGCAAACTCGCGGGCGTGGCCCATCAGCCCGAAGCCGGTTACGTCCGTGGCTGCATGAACATCGAATTCCGCTCGGGTGATGACTTCAGCAGCTTCTCTGTTGAGCGCGGTCATGGAAGCGATTGCGCCTTCGACCCACGATGGTTCTGCCCGGCCCTGTTTGAGGGCAGTCGTGATCACACCGGTTCCAAGGGCCTTCGTGAATACCAGTGCGTCCCCTGGCCTCGCGGTTGTGTTCCTCAATACCCGGTCCGGGTGAATCAACCCTGTTACGGCGTAGCCGAACTTCATCTCCACATCACGGACGCTATGGCCGCCTACGACGATGCAGCCGGCATCCTCCATGACGGAAAGACCGCCGCGCAGAATCTGCTCCAGAATCTCCTTGTCGCCGTCCTGCGGGAAGCATACCAACGTGAGAGCCGTCAGGGGGCGGCCGCCCATGGCGTACACGTCGCTGAGTGCGTTGGTGGCCGCGATGCGTCCATACGTGAACGGATCATCCACCATGGGAGTAAAAAAGTCGACAGTCTGCACGAGCGCCTGGTCGGAACTGAGGCGGTAGATACCGGCGTCGTCCGCAGTCTCAAAGCCCACCAGCAGGTTGGGGTCCTGCTGTTTCGGCAAGCGCGAGAGTACGTCGGTCAATGTACCGGGAGCCAGTTTGCTGGCACATCCGCCGGCTTTCACTGTTTGGGTCAACCGGACATCGGCAGGACCAGCGACAGAATCGGAATCGGTCATCAGCATGTATCCTATAGTACTAGCAGGCAATTGTCGTGCGGCCGACGCACAGATGGGGTTTGATAGGCAGCCGAATGAGAGCGGCCGCAAGTTGCTTCATTGGCCGTGCAATATGGAAGCGCTTGGGAATCCGGTGATCCTCCCGGTCTTCAAAACCGGCGGTCGCCCGTTTCGGGCAACGGTGTGTTCGACTCACACGCGCTTCCGCCAACTTCCGGCGAGCATTTCTTGCATTCTGTGCGATGCCCAAATAGATGGTGCACGTCTGGTTGACTCGACGAATTCAAGGCCACCCCGGAAGCTTTCCCACTTTCTTGGCTTGTACTAGGTCTTTGACAACTTGATTTTGCACCATCCTGGGGTGCCCCAGGTCTCGATTTTGAGACCTGGAATAGCACGAACCTAAAGTACCTCTTTACGCGGTCGAGAATTAGAGGCGAGTGAAGGTTCGACACTGCGTCGCGCCTGGCAAAGATCGGCTCAGAAGCTGATCACTTTTTCGCACTCCTCGGTCCACGCCACCAGCTCGTCCAAACTGCTGCGCCGAACCTGAGGGATCAGCGATTCTGCAGGGAATGCCGCGAGCCTCCATGCAGGTGCCGCAGGCCGCGATCGCTGCTCCGGCCGCCGCGATCGTCCGCAGCATCTCCTGTGGGTTGTAATCTGCATGGGCAGGATTGAGCCCAGCCATCCCGCACAGAACCCCGTCGCCCAACAGAAACACTCTGATCTCCGCCTTGCGCGAAAGAGCTGCCGCCAGTCGCAGCCCATTGTAGGATCGTTGGTTTCCATAAGGGGCGTCATTGAAGACGAACAGGTACTTCATACGTTTTCCTCCCGTAGCCGATCCGCGATCAAACCGCCGCGCGGTCTGCCCGGCGCACTGCCGTGTTTCCCTGCAAAGCACATCCGATCGCCGCTACGATCTGCGGATCTTCAGGAACATGCGGCTGGACCCGCAGGCGGGCAGCCAGCGCATCCACTACGGCTTGGTTCAAGGCGACCCCGCCTGTAAAAAGAACATCGTCCGCCGCGCCAACTCGTTGGGCCAGAGACGCGGTGCGAACTGCAATCGACTCCACGATGCCGCGAGCGATTTCGCTGCGTCCCACGCCCCGCGCGATCAGGCTCACCACTTCCGACTCGGCGAATACCGTGCAGGTGCTGCTGATCGGGTAAGCCTGGGCCGACGCTTTGGCGAGAGAGGCGAAATCCGCCACCTGAGTCGCCAGGGCCATCGCCATCACCTCGATGAATCGGCCCGTGCCGGCGGCGCATTTGTCGTTCATCTCGAAGCGCAGCAGACGGCCCTCACCATCGACAGAGAGCACCTTCGTATCCTGGCCGCCGATGTCGATCACCGTCCGGCACGAAGGAAAAAGCCAGTGCGCCCCCGCCGCATTGGCCTTAAGTTCCGAAACGGTGCTGGCGCCCGTCTTTTCCGCAAATAAGTGCCGGCCGTAGCCTGTTGCGGTGATGCAGTCGAACTCCTCGCCGGCCAACAACTCGCGGCAAACCGTCAGCGGATCGAACGAGTTCTCGCGCTTCTTGGCCGTGAGAAGCCGGCCATCCTCAAAGATGGCCAGCTTTACCGTCCGCGATCCGATGTCGATGCCCGCGCTCTTCACCGGTGAAGACGCTCGACGAATGCTTCAACGCGCGTACGGATCTGTCCCGTATCCTCCTGGCTGTAGTCGGTATCGATGCGGAGGGTGGGAATCGATTCGCGCTCCAGCTGCTCCACCATGGGGCCAGCTTCCATCTGATAGGGCTGGCAGAACTGGATGGTGTAGTGAATCACGCCATCCACCTTGCGCTCGCTCGCGATCTCCCGGACGTAATCCAGACGCGTCGGATTCGGCGTGAATATGGCGCAGTCGATCTGCAGATAGCGTTCAGTGAGCTGGCCGATGATCTCCTCCACGCTCTGGCCGGTTTCCGGAGCGAGCCAGCGCGTGCTGCGTTCTCCCACGCAGCTTTCTTCGCCCACAATGACGGCGCCAGCCGATTCGACGATCGCGGGAACCTTCCAGTTCGGCACCGCCATCGGACAGCCGGAGATGACCACTCGCGGACGGTCTGCCGGAAAGACGCCCTTGTTCTCGGCGACCCGTTTTTCCAGCTCGTCGCAAAGGGCATTGACCGCGCCCGTGAACCGCACTGGATCGTCGTAAAAGGAGACTTGCGAAACGAGCAGCGAATCCAGGCCGGAAATCGGCGCCGGACAGGCGCGCCGCAGGGCCGCCAAACGCTTCAGCGCCGAGCGCTTTGCATTCACCGTCGTCACCGCCGCTTTCAGTTTCGCCAATTCCAGCTTGCGCCCGGTCACTTCCTCCAGCTTCGCGGCAAAGCGGCTGTATTCGGCGTGCAGCAGAGCCTTCCCCGCTTCGCTCTTCATCTGCGGCAGGTCGATTACATGCAGATTGGGGATGAACTGCCGGAGGATTTCGTAGGCTTTCTTCTTGCCGTCGCAGGTATTCTCGCCGACCACCAGGTCACAGGCCTCGACGTAGGGGCAAACCTTCCCCAGCTTGAATCCGAATGCGGACTTGATCAGCGAACATGTGTTGCGGGGCAGCACCTGCTCCACAAGGTCGGTGGCGAAATCGGCGCCCGTACACAGCCCTACCGATACGCCGTCCAAAGCAAGGATCAACTCTTCGGGAACAAAGGTGCAGTAGGATCCAATCACTTTCCTGCCCTCTGCCTTGGCGTCCAGCAGCTCCTTCACGCGCAGGCCATGGACCTCGCTCATCACGAAGTCGAAGTACTTCATCCCCTCGGGGCGGTTGGGCTGGGAAAGGAACAGTGATTCATATGCCTGGCCTAAACCGCTCAGCAAGGCGTCATGCTCCTCCAGATCCAGGCCCAGATCGGACCACATTGCACGATAATCGCTCATTTTTTCGTCTCCTCACGCCGCGTGGGCGCACTCCGGTTCCATCGTCGATTGGCCGGGGACCGGCACTCTCCGTCTGACATTCCATGGGCTGCCACGGACAGCCAGGCACCCAGGAAAATTCCGGAATTGTGGATGGTCTTTGCCAAGACTATCACTCCAATAAGATGGGGTCTATGGCCGGAACCGCGATTTTTCTACGTTAAGGAATAACTCCTTGAACTTCGTAAAGCCAGCCTTCGCTAGATATACGCTGCGGCCTTAAAGGCGGACATCACTGCCGTGGCGACAGTGCCAACTTCCGCCGCATCGCCGACGACGAAGACCTCCGTTTCAGGGGCGCTGCGGCGCAGCGCATCGGCCGCATCCTGGCGTGCTGACACCCCGAGTGCAAGAAGCACTGTGTCGGCTGGGAGTTCAATCCTCTCTCCGGACTGCATGTCGCGGCAGAGGATGCTGCGATCCGCTACCTCGTCCAGCTTGCAGTTGAGGCGTATGGGGATCTCCAGTTCCTTCAGCGTAGCCATCAATTCCATAGCGGCGGCGCCACTGGACGTTCTGAGGTGCGACATATCCGGAAGCATTTCTACGATGGTCACATCCCTGCCGCGGCGCTTGAGGCCGATCGCAGTTTCGATGCCAACCGCGCCAGCGCCCACGACTACTGTATTTGCGCCGACCGGCAGTTCGCCGCTATCCGCGTCCGGAGCCCAGTGGACGTGAGGTTTGTCGATGCCGGGAAGGGAAGGAACAATGGGCTTGGAGCCGACGGCAACGATCAAAGCGTCGTAGCTTTCGGCGCCGAGCATTTCCTTCGTCGCTTGCGTATTGAGCAGGATGCGCGCCGGGGCCTTCTTCGCCTGGCACAGCAGGTAGTCACGGTAGTCTCTCATGTCCTGCTTAAAGGGCAGCACCGAGCCAGGAACAACATGCCCGCCCAGATGATTGCTCGCTTCGTAGAGCGTGACGTCGTGCCCGCGCTCGCAGAGGGTCAACATCGCCTGGATGCCGGCTGGACCACCGCCCACCACCGCGACTTTCTTCTTTACATCGGCCTTCTTGACCTTGCCTTCCGGGAATTCGGTCTCGTTGCCCAGGTAAGGATTAACGGCGCAATTGATGACTGCGGGGACAAGCAGGCGGGAGCCGCAGTACTGGCAGCGCAGGCAGGGACGAACGTCTTCTTCCCGTCCCAGGGCATACTTGCGCGGCATTTCAGGATCGGCCAGCAGCGGGCGGCACATGGCGACAAAGTCGGCCTGGCCGGCGGCAAGGATCTCCTCCGCCATGTGGACGTTCATGATCGAGCCGACCGTGCAGACCAGCAGATTTGGAAACGCCTTCTTGATGTCGGCGGCATAGTGCACGTTGTACATCCGGTCCATCAGGTAGTTCGGCCACCAGTTGCGCATGTACTGAAGCTCGCCGTGCAGGCCGGCGGAGACATGCAGGATGTCGACCTTGTGCTGAATCATCTCGACGAACTTGAGAGTCTCCTCGAAGTGCATGCCGTCGGGGTGGATCTCATCGGCGGACATGCGGTACTCGATAACGAAGTCTTCGCCGCACCGCTGGCGGACCCGGTCCAGCACCTCGATGGCAAAGCGCGCCCGGTTCTCAAGGGACCCGCCATATTCGTCCGTACGCTTGTTGTACAGGGGGCTGGCAAACTGGGGGATCAGGTTTCCGTGGCCGCCATGGATCATGCACATCTTGAAGCCGGCGCGCTTGCAGCGATACGCCGCGGCCCCGTACTTTTCCACCGTTTCCTTTATCTTGGCCCGATCCATTTCCACTGTGGGCATGGGATCCCTGTGCTGTGCGGGTGCGCGCCACTTCTCGTGCGAGGGAATCAGGGAGGAGGGACTGAAAGCAGGACGCCCGGTCTTGCCGGGATCGGAGTCCTTACCGTTGTGGTGATTTCCAGCGAGGCGCGTGCACCATAGCCGTGGCACATTTCGACAAAAAGGGTCAGCGGAAGGATGCAGTCGTCGGAACCGAGGTCGAGTTGGCGCTCTTCGTCGCAGACCTCTTTGATGTCGACCACGGAATTGCCCACATGAACAATGGCGGCGCCTCCCCGCGCGAACGACCGGAAGAAATCGACGAATTCAGTGGTCACTCTTCCTTGCCGGTCGGCAAGATTGGGAGACGGCGGCGCCAATTCCAACCGGTTTTTGAACTCCACGCCTCGAATTCGGATCGGCGCGAACACATGCTCGTATTTGGATCCCATCTGATCCCTCCTTTTGGTGTG
>CAWCXX010000090.1:0-12206 GCA_963799445.1 uncultured Acidobacteriaceae bacterium
TGTACAGCCGCGAAGAGGCTCTGGGCCAGAATCCGCGCTTGCTCAAATCGGGCCTTCAGGACGGGAAATTCTATGAAAAGATGTGGCGCGCCCTCATAGAGACGGGCCACTGGTCCGGAGAGATATGGAACCGCGCCAAGAGCGGCAACATTTACGCGGAGATGCTCACCATCAACGCCATACGCGATACCAGCGGCAAGGTCTTGCACTATGTTGCGCACTTCTCCGACTTGACCGAGCTCAAGCAGCGCGAGCACGAACTGGAGTATATCGCTCACTTCGATACGCTTACCGGGCTGCCCAACCGGAACCTGCTCGCCGACCGGCTGCGCCAGGCCATGGCCCAGGTTCGCCGGCGCAAGCAAATGCTTGCCGTGGCTTATATCGATCTGGATGGCTTCAAGGAGATCAACGACCGCCATGGGCGTAACGCAGGGGATAAACTGCTGACTTCGCTGGCTTTCCAGATGAAGTGCGCTCTGCGCCAGGGTGATACGCTTGCCCGGCTGGGAGGGGACGAGTTCGTCGCCGTGATGCTCGATCTGGACAGCGTTGAGGCCAGCACATCGACGCTTACCCGGCTATTGGAGGCCGCCGCAGAAAGGACGCAGGTTGGCGATTATTCCCTGTGTGTGTCGGCCAGCATCGGCGTTACGTATTATCCGCAGACGGAAGAGGTGGATGCGGATCATCTTCTGCGCCAGGCCGACCAGGCCATGTGTCAGGCCAAGCTGGCCGGCAGAAGCCGGTTGCACAACTTCGATCCCGAGCTTGACCTCACGGTTCGCGGACGTAATGAAAATATCGACCACATTCGACGCGCCCTGACTGCCGGCCAGTTCGTCCTGTATTACCAGCCCAAGGTGAACATGCGCACCGGCGCGGTGATTGGCGCCGAGGCCCTCATCCGCTGGCAGCACCCGGAGCGCGGCCTGCTGCCTCCGGGGATGTTCCTGCCGGTGATGGAGGACCACCCGATAGCAATCGATCTTGGGGAATGGGTCATCGACACTGCTCTTGCGCAGATTGAAGCCTGGCAGGCCGCCGGACTGCACATACCGGTGAGCGTGAATGTGAGTGCGCTGCAACTGCAGCAGCCGGATTTTGTCGATCGCCTCAAGGCGCTGCTTGCCGCGCATCCACGGGTTAAAGCGAGCTACCTGGAATTGGAGGTGCTCGAAACCAGCGCACTGCAGGATTTGGTGCAAACTTCTCAGCTGCTGCAAGCCTGCCGTGAGATGGGTGTGCCGGTTGCGCTTGACGATTTTGGGACGGGGTATTGCTCGCTGACCTATCTCAAGCGCCTGCCCGCGGGCATTCTCAAGATCGATCAGAGCTTTGTCAGCGGCATAGCGGCTGATGCGGAGGACTTAGCGATCCTCGAAGGTTTGCTCGGCCTTGCCGCCGCATTTGGCCGGCAGGTGATCGCAGAGGGCGTGGAGACCGTGGGTCACGGCCTGATGTTGCTGCAAATGGGGTGCGAACTCGCGCAGGGTTACGCCATTGCCCAGCCTATACCGGCGGGAGATTTGCCGGCCTGGGTGTCTGCATGGCTTCCCGATCCGAGTTGGGCCAATGTACCCCCGGTAAATGCAGACAACCGGGCGGTGCTGTACGCCAGCGTCGAGCACCGGGCCTGGCTCGCAGCCTTTGAGGCTTGCCTGGAAGGCAGGCGCGCGGACCCGCCGCCCCTCGATCCCGACCAATGCCGTGTTGGCGCGTGGCTCAAAACCGAGAGGCAGTCCGCACGCGGCAAGCTGCCGGCCTTTCAGGCCATCGAAACGCTTCATCGGCAGTTTCACGACCAGGCAGCGACGATTTACAACGCGCAGGACGGGGATCGCATCGTGGAGGGGTTGGCTCGTTTGCACCAGCTCCACTGCTTAAAGGATAAATTCCTGAAAAGGCTAACGGCCTTCGCGCGGAATGGTTCCAGCAGGATGGGAAGAGAGGGTTCCCGAAGCCGCGCCGGAGCGGCTGCCCGCGCCGGTGTGCCGTAGAGCTTGATTGGCCGTGCGGAATCGCCTGCGGCTCAATGGCGGGCGGCTGAGGTTTCGGCGTAGACTTCTTCGGGCATGACCTGCGGTTCGCGCAGAGTGAGGACAGGGCAGTGCGCGTGGGCGAGCACGCGGTACACGGTGCGGTCGCGCGTGAGGTTCTCAAAGGCCGAGCGTCGCGTGGCGCCGAGCACGATGAGGCTGGCATGGCGCTCCTGCGCCAGGGCCAGGATTTCGATGGACGGATTGCCGTGAGCCACAATCGGCTCGACGGCGGAGCAACAGCCCGCGCCGGTCTGCTCGGCGAGGATGCGCAGATCGGCCATGGCGGCTGAGTCCAGCCCGGTGGGCAAACCTTTACGTTCCATCTCGGGGATGTGCGGAAGCACATGAAGCAGAACCAGCCTTGCTTTTTGCGCCGCCGCGATCTGGCAGGCAAGCGCCGCGCTCGGGCGAGAGGTCTCTCGAAGTGTGGTGGCGTGCAGAACGACGCGTTCGACTGCGTGTTCCTGGCTACTGTCCACCGGGAGATGAGCCTCGGGTCCCACGGTCATGACCGGGAGGTAGACCGAGCGCAGCACTTGCTCTGCCACGGAGCCAATGAGCAGCTTGCCAATCTTGCTCCGGCTCCGTGTCCCGACGAGCACGCGGTCCGCCTGAAACTGACGGACGGCGGCTGCAATCTGATAGGTAGCATGACCCTCGCGCACCAGCGCGTCGCAGCGGATGCCGCACCGGGCCGCCTGTTCGCACCAGGGCCGCAGCACCTGTTCCGCTGTTTCTAAGGCACCGGCGGCGTCGTAGTACGGCATGCCCGCGGAATCGGCTGTGATGGCCGCGGAAGCGGAAAACACATGCAGGAGAATAAGCCGAGCCCCGGTTTCGCCCGCCTGTTCCATGGCGAACGGCATGAGATGGTCCAGATCGCCCAAGTCAGTGGCGACGAGGATTGTGGCTGGATGTGTCCAGCGGCGAGTCTCGGAATCCAGCATGGCAAACACCTCACACGAAAAAGCGTGTCACCGATGGTGGGGGCGGGGATGTGCGTGAGCGCACCGCGGAAAGTGATTTGGATCACATTTTGGCACTGGCGGGACTGGCCTGCGCACGATGCGCCCATCCCATGTGATCTATCGCCGGATTTCAGCCTTCACGCATATCGAAAATGGCCCGATAGGGATAGATAGGGGTCAGAATCGGCGAGCTGCAGAGGCGGTGTATTCATGCGGGCTGAACTCGATGAGGCATCCGTGGTCAGGGCCAACGCCAAGTTTTGGGAACAGATGCTGGATATGCAGCTGGAACTGGTGCCGGATTCCGAGGTGTTCTGCGTGGGCGCCGGCCATCTGATGGGGAGCGTGAGCCTTTCGGGGATGTGGAAGGGGCGCATTGAGGTGCGCCTGGCGGAAGGACTGGCGCAAGCGGCTACGGCGGCCATGCTGATGCAGCCGTTGGAGGCGGTGAGCGCGGTCGATGCGCTCGATGCGATCCGCGAGATTGCCAACATGATTGGAGGCGTCCTCAAGTCGTCGTTGCCACGGCCCTGCGCCATGGCCCTGCCCGAGTCAGCCGTCGCCACCAAAGGGCTTTGCACAAGCCCATGCGAAGAGGACACTCTCGTGGTGGCTTTTCGCCACACTGCGGGGGGACTGGTGGTGCGGGTGTGGGAAGAGGAGTGCGGGCAGTAACAAGGGAACGACGGAACAAGGCAACGAGAGAACAAAAGAACACGTTGTACTCCGCAGTTCTGTTGAAGCGTTGGGCTGCTTGAGGAAACGTATTCCAAAGGCCGGATTCTTTTCTTCCTTGGCGGGTTGGAGGGCAGGCGCTTCTCTCCTCCAAGGTTGTGAATTCAGGCTGGTTTTGCGCAAATATCTGTATTGTCGATGTCGAGAAACGCCGGGAAACGGATACAATCTTCTTGCCGATGAGCCGCCCCAGAAAAGCCGAGAAGAAGCACCGCCGCGCGGCCGTAAACATTCACGACGTGGCCAAACGCGCGCGCGTTTCGATCGCAACCGTGTCGCGCGCCGTGAACCGCCTCTCCACGGTCGATCCGGAGTTGGCCAAGCGGGTGTGGAAGGCCGTGGACGAAGTTGGCTATGTGCCCAATACGCAGGCGCGGGCGCTGGTGTCGGGGCGCAGCCGGATTCTGGGCCTCATCGTCTCGGAGATCACCAATCCGTTCTTCCCGGAGCTTGTGCAGGAGTTTGAGAACCTGGCTGTGGCGCAGGGTTATGAGGTGATGATCGGGCCGACCAACTACGAGGCGGCGCGCACCGAGTCGCTGATCCGGCGCATGCTGCAGCGCAACGTTGACGGCGTGGCAGTGATGACGTTCGGCATTGAAGAGGAGCTGGTCGAAAAACTCGTGGAGCACGAGTTTCCGCTGGTCTTTGTGGATGCCGGACCGGAGTTGCCCAACATCCGCGTTCTGAGAGTGAATTACGGCGAGGGGATTCGCGCGGCAGTGCAGCATTTGGCCGCGCTCGGCCATCGCCAGATCGCATTCATTACGGGCCCGCTGCGCATGCGCACTGCTGTCACACGCCGCGATGCGTTCCGCAGATCGATGGCCGAGTTGGGACTGACCGTGCCGGCGAAATATACCGTCGAAGGCAATCACACCATGGAGGGCGGCAAGGCTGCCATGGAGAAATTGATTGCACTGCCCGAATTGCCCACTGCGGTGATCTGCTCGAACGATATGACAGCCATCGGGGTTCTGCACGCGCTCGACGAGACCACATACAAGGTTCCCAAAGACATTTCGGTGGTGGGATTCGACGACATCCACCTGGCGCAGTTCATGCTGCCGCCGCTGACCACGGTGCAGATGTCGTGCAAGGACCTGGCCGCAGCGGCAGTGCAGGCGCTGCGCGCCGGCGTCGAGCCGAATCACCCCATGGCCGCGCAGAGAGAATGGCTGATCGGTACGAGGCTGGTGGTGCGCAGGTCAACGGACTTCCCGCGGGGAACGCTGCCGGCTCTGGGAAAAGCCGCGGGCAAGCGCGTTGCGGAACGGAAGAACTAGAGCGCCCTGAAACGTTGCCATCTTCTGTGGCGATTGGTATAAACTCGCACCAGGCAATCCGGAATTCGCCTTTCCCCGCAGGAGGTTCAATTCATGGCTCATACACCTGACTCACGAGCACCCGCACAGTCACTCCGAATACGAAGAGCGCTTCAAGAAGATGGAAGAGCGTATCAAGAGCCTTGAGGAAACTGTGCATCGGCTCAGTCACATTCTTCAAGAGCACACACAGCACGGCCACCCAAAAGCAGCGTAGCCTCCGCTGGTCCTGGAGGTTGGTACGCGCCAGATACCTGGCGAGGAGCCTGCGCGCATGCGGGCTGGCGGGAGATTTGTGGCTTGCATGGCTGCTGGAGGGTCACGATGACCCGCGAGATCATCAGGACTGCTCAGGCTTCATCGCCAATTCAAATTCTTCAAATCCGCGCACTTTGTAGATGACAATCGAAACGATCCAGCTGAGGGCGAAGATGGCAATGATGCAGTAGCCGAGGACGCCGAAGTTGTCGTTGAGCCGGCCGACAGCCATCCAGAAGCTGCCTTGCAGATGCAGTTGCGAGCCAATCAGGCCGAGGGCCTCGATGCCGCCGACGACGAGAGCCACGAGAACGGAGACTGCCGTGATGGTGACGTTGTAATAGAGCTTCCGGATCGGCTTGATGTAGGCCCATCCATAGGCGCCGAGCATCAGGATGTTGTCCGTGGTGTCGATGAGCGACATGCCGGCCGCGAAGAGCACCGGAAAAACCAGAATCGACCCGAGCGACAACCCACGCGAAGCTTCGGCAGCGGAAATTCCCAAGAGGCCGATCTCGGTGGCCGTATCGAATCCCAGGCCGAAGAGCACGCCGAGCGGATACATGTGCCAGCTTCGGCGGATCATGGCGAAAACCGGCCTGAAGATGCGCGCCAGAAAGCCGCGGTTCGCCAGCAGCAGATTGAGATCTTCATCGACGTAGGGCTCTCCTTGCCGAACTCGTGTGAACGTGCGATACACCGAGCGCAGAATGATGAGGTTGGCAATCGCGATGCCCAGCAGGAAGAGCGAGGAAACGAGCGTGCCGATAATGCCGCCGATGGTGCGGAAGTTGTCGAAGTGCTGCTGCAGTTTGAGGGCGGCTGCGGCTAACGCGAGCGAGCCGAGCACTACGATAGTGGAGTGGCCGAGCGAAAACATGAAGCCGACCGCAACCGGCCGCTTGCCTTCCTGCATCAGTTTGCGCGTCACGTTGTCGATGGCGGCGATGTGGTCGGCATCCACGGCATGGCGCAGGCCAAAACTATAGGCAAGAAACGCGGTCCCAAGCAGCAGCGGATACTGGCGAAAGGCGAGGATCGCCCAAACCCACGCGGCCACATTGAAGACGAGCAGGATGCCATAGATGCCAGCGACCTTGGCGCCGAGATTGCCTGCGGCGTCGTTGAACAGGCCACGGAATTTGCGTGTCGTCATGGGTCCTTCTCTGGGCGGAATGCGTCTGGCTCGGGGTAAAGCCGCCTGCCTGATGCGGCGCACGGCCTCTTTCACGCCGCGAATCATCATGGTAGCACGAATGGTGGTATAGTAGCATCAGTAATAGCACGATTTATGAAAGCGTGTTACTGCTGTCACGAGCAAAAGGGCAAGCAGGCGTATACGGTGCAGCAATGGGTAAGAGAAAAATGCGGGAGGGTAAGAGACACATACGAATGCGGATGGTTTGTGTGCTGGCGCTGTTCCTTGGCTTGCTGGCAAGTGCGCGCGGTGCAACCGGTGTTGCCGTGTCGGGGACTGTGGTTGACACGTCTGGCGCGGTGATTGCCGGGGCTACCGTGCAGGTTCGGCACGCAACGGTACTGTACAAAAAACGACACAGTCGGACACAAACGGCTCCTTCATGATCTCTGGACTCTCCGCAGGCAATTATCGACTCGTCGTATCCAGTCCCGGTTTTGAAACCAAGAGAAATGCCCGTCACCATAGGGACCACCGAGGCGCCGGCTCCGCTGCGCATCTCTCTGGCCGTGAGCGCCGCGATCACCACCATCAACGTGCAGGGCCGGGAGGACGACCTCATCGGAATTGCCAGTTCCGCCGGCCAGGTAACGGTGGGCGCAGAAGAACTCAAAAATCGTCCGCTTCTTCGCTCGGGAGAGATTCTGGAGACGCTTCCCGGCCTGATCATCACGCAACACGCCGGCGGCGGCAAGGCCAACCAATATTTTATGCGCGGCTTCAATCTCGACCACGGCACGGACTTCGCCATTTTCCTCGACGGCATGCCGCTGAACCTGCCGTCGCACGCGCACGGCGAGGGCTACTCGGACATGAACACCGTCATCCCGGAGTTTGTGGAGCGGGTGGATGCCGAGAAGGGTCCTTATTACGCCGAAGTCGGCGACTATGGCTCGGCGGGAAATGCCCAGGTGGTGTTTTATAAGACGCTGCCCCAGAACTTCGTCCAGGTCGACGGCGGCATGTACCAGTTTGCGCGGTTCGTTTTCGGCGTCTCACGCAAGCTGGGCGCGGGCAATCTGTTCTACGGCGGAGAAGCGTATCACGATGGCGGCCCATGGGTGCATCCGGACAATTACTACAAATTCAACGGCATTGCGACCTACAGCCAGGGCAGAGACGACAATGGTTTCAGCATCACGGCCCGCGGTTACGCTGGAACCAGGTGGAACTCGAGCGATCAGCTCCCCTATACGGCCTGGCATACCCGTCGGCTATTCGGCAATGTACGGTTTCTTCGGCTCACTGAACCCGACCGACGGTGGCCATTCCCATCGTTATAGCTTGCAGGGCGAATGGCATCATAGAGGCGCAAATTCGGAAACGAAGATCATGGCCTACGGGTTCTATTACGATCTCAATCTGTTGTCGGATTTCACCTACTACCTGGTCGATCCCTATAAGGGCGACCAGTTCGAACAGCAGGACAGGCGCTGGGTGGCTGGGTTCGACCTGCGCCATACGATTTTCGGCCAATTCCTGGGCCGCAAATCGGAAACCACGTTCGGCATGCAGCTGCGCAACGATTGGATCCACAACGGCCTTTTCCGGACGGAAGATCGCGTGCGTACTAGCAAAACCTACTATACAGCTAACTATCAGGGTGACGGCGACTCCAACGGCGATTGCGGCTCGATCAGGTCGCGGTTTTGCCCGCAGACACGGATTTGAATAAATTTACAGAGACGATAGGAAGTCCCTGGGTGTCAAACAAGATCCAATGGGCGGAAAGATTCCGCTCGGTCCTGGCCGTGCGCGGCGACTACGGCAAAGGTATCGTCACCAGCTTTACCAACCCCACCAACCCCAACTATCCCAACGATCCCTACCCCGCCAACTACAATCCCAATACCCACCAATCGGTCAGCCAAGTTCCTGCCCAGCCCCAAAGCAAGTTTGATCTTCGGCCCGTGGGCCAATACGGAGTTCTACCTGCAGGGCGGATTCAGTTACCACACCAACGACGTGCGCGGCTCATCGCAACTGTATGAACCGGTTTCGCCTGACTATCCTTACTACAATTCGCCGATACGATAGACGGCCCCATTAAGATTCCCTTCCTGGTCCAAACCAAAGGCGCGGAAGTCGGCGTGCGCACTGTCGGCCGTCCCTCATCTGCAAAGCACCGTTGAGATCTGGTATCTGCACAGCAATTCCGAACTGCTGCAGGATGGCGACACCGGAGGCACGAGTCCCTCGTCGCAGTCGAGCAACCGCTACGGCATAGAAGTTGGGAACTACTACACGCCGTCGGAACATTGGGTTCTTGATGCTGACTTTGCGGACTCCCGCGCCATCTTTACCCAAGACGACCCCTACGATGCGACGTTTTATACCACTACGACCTCAACAGGCACCCAGTCCGAGCTTTGCGCGAAAAACTCGAATTGCTATGGGCTGATTCCGACCGGGTCCACGCCCTCCGGCGTGGTGACCCCCTCGACCGTCAGCTACGGCGACAGCGGATTACCTGCAAAATCCGTACGGCAAGGAGGTGCCCGAAGCCGTTCGGTGGGTGGTTTCGGCGGGCGCCACAATGCAGGATGTAAAAGGACTTTTCAGCGAGTTTGCGCCTGCGCTACTTCGGGCCCCGCCCTTTGACCTCCGACGCAATTTATAAGTCGCCCTCAACGACCCTGGTCAACTTTGAGGCAAGTTATAGATTCAACAGGAACTGGAGCCTCGTGGGCGAAGTTTTGAATGTGTTCAACCGCCGGGATCACGACGTTGACTACGCCTATGTATCGCAAATTACGCCGGCTGCCGGGCTGGGGCTGCCCGCAACACCGCCAACAACATTAGCAGGGCAGGAGCTGGTTGCGAATGCCATCGATGCGAACGCGGCGTTCACAAGGGTGATGCACCCCGTGGAACCGGTTCAGGCGCGATTCACTTTGCGTTACAGTTTCGGTCGCTGAGCGCCGCGCCTCAGTGCTTGTGCTCATGCCCGTGGGCATGGCTGTTTTCACGCCCGTCTTCGAGCGCATGCGCGGGGACGGTCATCACCAGGCGGCCGTGCTGCACGCCTTTGAGGCCGATGAGAATGTCGGCGAAGTGCTCGACGCGGGCCGCATTGCCGTGGACGATGAGTACTTCAAGGCAGGAATCGAGGTCCAGGTGCGCGTGACTGGTGGAAACAACCAGGTCATGGTGCTCGTGCTGCGCCTCAGTGAGCTTCTCGGTGATGCCGTGGGCATGGTGGTCAAAGATGAGGGTGACGGTGCCGACGACGGTCGCGTCGGGCGCGGCGGTTTGCTCCCTCACTAACCGGTCGCGAATCAGGTCGCGAAAGGCTTCGGAACGGTTCGTGTATCCGCTCTTCTCAATGGAGCGGTCAAAACGTTTCAATAAATCTGAATCGAGGGCAATGCCGATTCTGCTAAGTTCACCCATACGCACCTCTGTCGTTGAATCGCAACTCCGCGGCGAAGCAACAGGATAGCGCGACAGCAGGAATCGCCGCTACTGCGGCGTGATCAGATGGTGTGCGATGGCGAAGAGGGCCAGCTCCAGGCGCGTGGAGACGCCAGTCTTGTCAAAGATGTTGGAGAGATGGCGCTTGACGGTTTCTTCGCTGAGGGAAAATTGCTTGGCGATGTCGCGGTTGCTGCAACCCTCAACAATGCAGCCCACAACGTCGAGCTCGCGCGGGGTGAGGCCATAGGTTTTGCGCTGCGGCACTGCGGCCTTCTGCATCAGGTCGTGGAGCGCGGAGACGAGATTGACGACGCGCTTGCCGCCGATCCAGTAGTCGCCGGCAAAAACGGTGCGGATGGCGGTTTGCAGATGGCTGGCGAGAGCGTCTTTGAGCACGATGCCGCGCGCGCCGATTTGCAGCGCCTCAATGATCTGCTGCGTGGTAATGGTGGAGGTGAGGAGCAGGATTTTGGCGGTGGAGGGGCCATTCATGATGGCGCGCATGGCCTCAAGGCCGGGCAAACGCGGCATGGACACATCGAGAAGAAGAATGTCGGGCTGAAGCTCGAGGGTCTGGGTAATGGCCTCGTCGCCGTCGGTGGCGTCGCCGACCACCGCGAAGCCTTCGTTTTCAGTAAGCATATTGCGCACGCCGATGCGGACGACAGGATGGTCATCCGCCAGCACAATTCGAATCGGTCGTTCCATTTGAGCGGCTTGCCTCCCAAGGCTTGGATTTCGGCGGTTCCAGGAACACTCTACGCGTGTTGATTCCCTTCAGAGTTGCCGCTTGCCTCCGCTCGCGATACATTCCACCCTGCGACGAAGATCTGCGCTCCAGCCAAGAAGCGAAAAATCGCTTCTTGGGGGACCGGATTCCGGAGGGGCCGGCTCCGAGGTACGTCCCACCTGAAAACGCCTGAGGTCAGGCTGAAAACTCAGCTTCCAGCATACGCTCCAACGCGCGGGCCGCGGCGCGCAAATCGCGGAGCAAAATCGCGCTGTTATCCAATTGGTTATCCTGTGGCTCGAGCGGCGTGGTCTCAAGCAAGGCGCCCAGGTGAGCGGCCTGCATGGCACCGGCCATGCCGCAGCCGCCCTTGATGGCGTGGCCGATGCGGCGGACTTCAGCGGTGTCGCGTTTGGCAATCGCGGCGGCCAGGGCCTCGATGCGACGGCTGAGATCGGTGACGACAGCGGCGTAGATCTGGCGCACTGAAGACTCGGGCATCATCTTGCGGAGCTGGGCGAGAATCTCTGCGCTGACGACAGGCTGATCGGGGTCGAGGAGGGAGAAAACAGCCTCCGGACTCTTCGCCTATCGAACAGCTTTTGCAGCGCTTCGGCATCGAAAGGCTTAACCAGCAAGCCGTCGGCGGCGGCGATCACTTCAGGCGCCGGGTTACTGCCGCTGCATGTGTAGATGCGCGCTTTGCTGCGGGCGCGGAGCTCCGCAATCAACTGCATTCCGTTCAGGCCGGGCATCTGCGCATCCATCAGGATCACTTCGGGCTGGCACTTTGCGGCGGCGAGCATTTCCAGCGCCGCAGCCCCGTTCTCGGCGGTATGGACGGAATAGCCGCTCATGGTAAGCAGCGTGGCGGTCACCTCGCGGCTCACCAGGTCGTCGTCAATGAGCAGGACGACAGGTAGTTCCTTTAGGGAGGCGCGCTCGAACATGCATCTAGTGTGCATCTCCCACGCGGCGAAAGGGAGAAAATCTCGGGAAGAGTTATCTATTTGGTTCAGGGATAGATTACCCTCGTCAATGCGCGCCTTCAGCTGGCGCGGGCAATCCCAGGGAAGCGGGCGAAGGCAGATCCTGCCCGTTTTGCCAGCCGCGAGTCCCCGCCTCGAATCTGATTTGCGCGTTGCTGCCACTTCTGGATTTCCAGGTCGTAGCGGACGGTGACATTATTGAGCCAGTAGGGGCGGTTTTCTTTGAGCCAGACTTGGCTGTATTCATCTTTCAGGGCCGAGTAGGCGTCACGCAGGTCCTGGCAGCGGCCAAACATACTGCTTATCTCATCCAGGAGGTCGTTGGTGGCAGAGCCGCGCGTCTTGTCGTGCTGCTGGGCAACGGCCTGGGCATACGCGGTGGCGATCTCCTGAGCGAGCTCGAACTTGAGGCCGATAAGATCGAGGCGGCGCGCGCCCAGATCCATGGCCGTGAGGGCGTCAGTCTCGCGCAGATCGGGGTTGTTTTGGCGCGCCTGGTCGAGCAGAACGATGGCGCGCTCGGCGTGGAGGCGCAAATCCTTTG
>CAWCXX010000091.1:0-33834 GCA_963799445.1 uncultured Acidobacteriaceae bacterium
CGGCGGACGCCCCTTCATTTCCCCTGTGTGATTTGTCGGCTGGCGCGGTTGTGTGCTACCGCTTTGCGGCCTTCCGGGCAGCGCCCATCTTTGCCTTTGCCGCGGCTTTCGCGGGCGCTTTTCTTGACGAAGCGGCTTTGGCCGCGGTCTTCCTGGCAGCCTTCGTCGGCTGGCGCGCCGAACCGGCCTCTGCCGCGGCCTTGGCAGGAGCCTTCTTCGCTTTTCCGGCGGCTTTGCTGCGCACCGCGCGCGTCTTTTCGGCCAGCGCGGCCTTCAACTCGGCGTCGAACTCGGCCGGCGTGAGCGGGCGCGCCGATTTGCGCAGCCGCTCGATGTCATAAAATGCGCGCCGCTCGGCGAGAAAGACGTGCACCACAAAGTCCACGTAGTCCAGCAGAATCCACTCGCCATTGCGGCGGCCCTCCACGGAGTTCGCGTAGGCGCCGAATTCGCGCTTGAGCCGCAGCTCGATCTCGTCGGCGATGGCGACGGCCTGCCGGTCGTTCGTGGCCGAGGTGACCAGGAAAAAGTCAGACAGCCCCGAATCGACGGGATCGAGTTCGAGAATGCGGGTGTCTTGTCCTTTTTTCTCTTCACAGACCGCGGCCGCGGCCTGCACCAATACTTGAGTTTCTCGTGGGATGCGCGTTTGCTTGTGCGCCGGCGAATTTGTCATGCGAATAGGAAGTTTCTCCAAACCCCATGGTAGAGCAGGGACCAGGGACTAGGGAATAGGGAGCGAGAGAACGAAGCCCTCAACGATAGAGGTGATGGGACTCGATGTACTTGGCAACGGTACCGGCAGGAGCTGTATCTTCGATCGGTGTTTTGGAGAGGTGTGAATTTGGGCGCGAATATCTGACGCGCTGATCTCCACATCCAGGCCAGGCAGCAGGTAAAAGGGTGCGCGGTCTCCGGCCGGATTCACCAGAACGAAGGCGCGGACCTCCACGCCGGATTCCGTCTTGTCGCCGTCCGGCGCGGGTTCCATGGTCAAGCCCGGCGGCAGCGCGGCCTTCAATCCGGCGAGCGGCTGCCCCGGCCGCGAGGCCACGATCAACGGCGCCACAAAAGGGATCTCCGCGGCGCGATGCCAGCGGCGCATCCCGAAGAACGCGTCGGCGCCCATCAGGCAAAACAGCGCGCACTCGGGCGCGAGTCCGGCGCGCAGGCCCTCCAGCGTGTCGATGGTGTAGTTGGGTGTAAAGTCCCGCTCCCCCAAGGGCTTCGGCGCGTCGGCAAGCGAAACCTCGAAGCCCGGCTCGCCCTCAATAGCCAGCCGCGTCATGGCCAGCCGCTGCTCAAAGCTGGCGGCCGAGCCTTCGGGCTTGAGCGGCTGCGCACCCACCGGGGCAAACAGCACCGTATCCAGCCGGAACGCGGCGCGGGCCGCATGCGCCACGGCCAGGTGGCCCAGATGGGGCGGGTCGAAACTGCCGCCGAAGAAGGCTACGCGCGATCTGCACTGCCGAGCCTGCTCGCCGGCCCGCTCGCCGGATCGATGCGGGGAAGCGCTGTCAGGCTGGTTCATGGCTTCATCGTACCGCGTCCACCGCACGCGGCGGCCGGGTGGGGCGCACCTCGCGGAGAGGGAAGCGCGATCGGCATATAGCAAGACCAGAGATGCTGTAACCCGAAGCCGCTGCACTTAAGTCGCCGCGACCCCAAGGAGCGGCGTTCTTCAAGAAAAGCTGAATAGGGCACGCCTTCTCTGGTTTTGCCGTAGAATCATAACGACGCAAGTATCTTCGGCGCGTATCTCGAATCTTAGCTGCGACCATGCGATATCTCATTGCCTTGTTGTCTCTCGCGGGCGTCCTCGTTTCGGCGCTGGCGCTTCAGGTTCACTACTCCACCACAACTGAGCCCTGCTCCATCAACGAGCACTGGGACTGCGGCATCGTCAACCACAGCTCCTACTCTGCCATCTTCGACGTCCCCGTGGCAGCCATTGGCATCGCGGGCTATCTGGTGCTGGGCGTGCTCGCGCTGGCGCGGCGGCGCATTCTGCTCCTCGTCGCCGCCCTCCTCGGGATGGGCTTCGCGCTGCATCTCTCCGATATCGAAAGAAACGTTTTGAGTGTCTGGTGCCTCTATTGCGTCATCTCGCAGGGGATCATTGCGCTGCTCACGCTGCTAAGCCTGGGCTGGCTGGTTGTCAACGAGAGGTCGAAGCGGCGCGCGCGAAAGGCAGTTCCCAGCAAGTAGCTCACAGCCGCTCGCGTCTTTTTTACCGTCCTCTTGTTCCCTTGTTCCCTCGGTCCCTCGTTCCCTGCATCTTCCGCATCCCTCGCGCTGATAAAATTGAAGCAGATTCATGTTGAGAGACTGGTACGCGCGCTGGATGTACGCATGGGAGACGCGGCTGACCACGCGCGACGAAAATCGCGTGGTGCGCCCGCTGGAGTGGGGCTTCGAGTGGATCGCGCCCTTTCTCGAAGCGCACGGATTTGGCGACGCGGTTCCCGATCCCGGGGTTGAGCGCGACGAGCGGCAAGCCGAAGCCGCCATGGTCCGCATCAACCAGCTCCTCATCCGCCACAGCAGCGTATTTTTCGGCTACAAGCGCCCCACGGACTTCCGTCTTGAAGAGCGCCATCCGCAGCTCTACCCCACCAACGTGCGCCCTGAAACTCTTGCCAAAGACGCGGCCATCCAGCAGCAGGCCGCCGAAGGCAAACTCCAGCCCGCGCAGTTTCTGCGCTTCACTTCGCCGGAGCGCACGCCGTACCCGGAAAACGACCTGGTGAACGCGCGCTGGTATCCCGCGCCCGCGCACAAAGATCCCGCGCGGCCCAGGCAGGCCATCGTGGTGCTGCCGCAGTGGAATGCCGATGGCTTCAGCCACAACTCGCTGTGCACGATCTTCAACCGCATGGGCGTCTCGGCGCTGCGCCTCTCCAAGCCCTACCACGACATTCGCCGGCCCGCGGAACTGGAGCGCTCCGACTACGCCGTCAGCGCCAACATCGGGCGCACCATCTCCGCCTGCCGCCAGGCGGTGGTCGATATCCGCTGCTGCCTCGACTGGCTCGAGGAGCAGGGCTACGAGCACTTCGGCGTGCTGGGCACCAGCCTCGGCTCCTGTTATGCATTCCTCGCCAGCGCGCACGATGCGCGGCTGAGGGTCAACGCCTTCAATCACGCGTCAACTGCGTTTGGAGACGTGGTGTGGGCCGGGCAAAGCACGCGCCACGTGCGCGAGGCGCTGGCGCAAGAGGGCTTCACGCAGGAGCGGGTGCGCGCCTTGTGGGCCGCGGTCAGCCCGGTCAACTACTACCCGCAGTTCGCCGGCCCTGAGGCCAACGGCCCCGGCAAAAATGTGCTGCTGGTCTACGCCAACTACGATCTCACCTTCCCCAAAGAGTACTCGCTGCAGGTGGTCGACGCCTTTCGCCGCCACGGCATCCGCTTTGAGCCGCGTGTGCTGCCCTGCGGCCACTACACCACCGGCGAAACGCCCTACAAATTCATCGACGGCTGGTACCTGGGCTGGTTTGTCTATCGCGCGTTCAAGGCGCTGCGCGAAGAGAAGGCGGCGGGACGCAAATCCGGCGCGTCCGGTGCGGCGCAACGGCGCGAAGTCGAAGAGGAAGCGATTTCGCGTTAGCCTGTACGTCAGCCGGCCTTTTCAAGATCGACACGTAATTCAAAACGATTTACACCCTTAGGTTCCACCCTAGCCTGAATCCCAGATGTATTCAGCCCTTGGACCGAAAACGGAAGGACCAGTTGCGCGGGGGCAGAGATCAGTGACTGGTTTACGGCCCCTATTGCCGAAAAGCGGTGTTCGAAAATACGGCACTTTCACGCCGTATCGAAGAAATGCGAGCACGACTACCCTCAGCGATGGCATCGCGGCGCCCTTCAAGTACTTCATGAGAGCAGCTCGCTTGACGTCGAGCGAAGCGGCAAACTGCTCGTCTGTCATTCCAGGGGCGTCGGCGCCATGTCGCGTGGCGCGATCATAGTGTTCCTTCAGCTCGCGGCCAAACTCGACGGCGAACGCTTCGTCTTCAAGGGTGCGTTTCATAGCGGGTCCAAGGGCCAAAATGATGTAACATAAGATACGTATCTTATGTTACCATATAGCCGCTAGTGTATTCTGGTGATCATCGCATGGCAACAGGACCGATTCCGAGCTTCGGAACCCCCCCGCTTACTGAGGTGGCGTTCGGGGTGCAATTTGCCGCGCTTCCCCTCCAAACCCGGCACGTCGGCCAGTTTTGGACAGAAATCAAAGAACAGTACCCATTGACGCAGGATTTTCCTCCTGTGCCAAACGTCGGAGAAGAGACCGGCGTCAGCTTCCTGGTCATGCCGCCCTTACGGCGTGCTTTCTTCGCGACATCCACAACGGAGTTTGTCATTCAGCTCCAAGAAGCACGCTTTCACCACAACTGGAGGAAGCTATCACCGTCGGTCGTATACCCGAGATTTTCGATTGTATTCAATCGATCCCTGAAGGCTTGGGGATTATTTTCGGATTTTGCGAAGCGGCAAGGTCTAGGGGAACCGAAACCGAGTCGATATGAACTTACGTATGTGAATGAGATCGAGGTGCTAGGCTCCATTCGAATCGAGCAAGCCGTTAAGCTTTTCGACTGGAGCAAAATTGAGGCGCACTTCCTTCCAGAGCCGCAGGCAACGAATATGGCTTGGAGTTTTCCCCTTCCAGACGCAAAGGGCAACATGAATGTGAGTACCAACCGTCTTACAAGGCCAGATGGCCGGTCTGCAGTGCTACTCACATTGGCCTGCTCGGGGCCCAGCGTGAACGAGAGCTACTCCCTGAACGAGTGGTTTGGCACCGCGCATGAGTGGATTGTTCGCGGATTCGCCGACCTCACAACCCCGGAAGCGCAGCAGATTTGGAATCGGGAGGTTTAATGTGGCTACCGCTGAAATAGTAAGAGACTCGTCGGCGACCGTGATGGACAGAGCTGCGATTATTTCGGGCAACGGCATACTAGGCTCAACGCAAGAGTACGTCGTTACCTCAAATTCGCTGCATTCACCAACACCCGTCTTCTTCGCTCCGCACAGCGAGGCGTCGGCCACCTATTGGGGCGTTCTGCTTAGAGGGGTAGTGCGGAGGTTTTTCGCTCTTATCGTCGGCCAGGATCCGAGAGCACTTGTTTCGGCTGCGACAGAGCGGAATATTTTCGCGTGGGAGCGCCTCAGCCTCGATCTAATGCGGTTGTCGAGTCTGGGGCCGAATTGGGACGGCGAGGGAGCGGAACAGATTCCGCAAATGGCCATCAAGAATGCCGCGGTCCTCTTGTCCCTCGCGAAGTCAGCAACGTCGCAGGCACCAACGTCCCAGTGTCCATTGCCGTCGGTGATCCCCGCCGTTGACGGTGGCGTGATATTCAAATGGATTCGCGAACCCAAAGAACTCAAGTGCACCGTGCGAACTGATTTCGTTGAGGTGGTACGATGGAAGTCGCCGGATGCGTATGACTCCGACGGATATTGGGAGGTTCCAGTTCAGAAGGTTGCGGAGCACGTTGAATGGCTACTTCGGTAGTAATTCTAAAAGGAAGCCCAGTACCCCACGAGAAGAAGATCTACCGGGCCCTCAACCCGAAGCATCTTGAGGACGGTCTTCCGGGCGAGAATCACTTCGTAATGAGGCAGAACTGCCCGCCTGATGATGGCGTGTCGACGGGCCTCGCCAGTCTGATTACCATTCAGGAATTGCGATCGACAGAAGTGCTTGCGCAGCTCTGTGGCGAGGGTTTCGGGGTTGCGGAACTATCAGTATCCGAGGTAATAGCTCCCGTCGCCACATTAGGGATTACCGTTCTCCAACAAGATGATCCTATGTGGGGCGCACATGCAGGAGCGCATGCGATTATCACCGGATATCAATTTCTTAAGGGCAGACCGGGAAAACAAAAGATACAAGACTTTCAACGACATCTTGTTCGGCTCGCGAAGAAGCGCTACTACCCGTCTGGAAGCGATCTCGCAGTATCAGCCTAATAGATAAACCTTCGGCGTCAGCTACCGCACGCCGCTCAAATCCAGCCGCAGCAGCTTGGCGGGGTCGAGATACGCGTCCTGCCAGCGCACGGCCCAGTGCAGATGCGGTCCGGTTACGCGGCCGGTGGCGCCACTCAGTCCGATGCGCTCGCCCGTCGCCACGCGCTGGCCCTCATGTACGTCAATGCGGCTCAGGTGCATGGAGATCGTGAACAGCCCGAGGCCGTGGTCGATCACCACGCAGTTGCCCTCGTAGTAGAGCGGCGCGGCGAGCACCACTACACCGCTATTGCCGGCGCGCACCGGCGTTCCCACGGCCGCGCGAAAATCCATCCCCTTGTGAACGCTGGCCAGTGTGCCGTTGAAGACGCGCCGCGTGCCGAAGCTGTCGGTCGGTGGGGCTGTCACGGGCGCGCGAAAGTCGCCGGACCACAGCGGCTCCGGCGCGCTCGCCGCAAACACCTTCTCCTTGAGCGCGATCTCGGCTTGGATGCGCTTCAGCTCCTCAGGCCCCGGCGCAACAAACTGCGGCGCCACCGTGAGGGTGCTTGTCCGGTAGTGGGCGGGATGGATTTCGACGTTGCGGCCCAGGTTACAACTGTCGCCGCCGGTAAGAACTGCACGCATCTTCAGAACGGACGGCCCTGCAATCGCCTCAACGTCCACGCCGGCCAGCGCATACCACGCCTTTCCGTCGCGTGCGCGAAAGAACTCGAGCTTCTTGCCCAGCCATTCTCCATCAAGCGTTGCGTTCGCCGGAGCGCCAACGCGAATCAGCTCCGGCGAGCCGGCCTCGACGATTGCCGGTGTGAGGCTCACCGCGTCTGCAGGCGCGGAGGGCGTCTGCGCGGATCCAAGGCTCGCCACAAAAGCGAAAAAGAATCCCGACCGCAAAATGCGAAAGCCGGTCATGCGTTCAGCATACCGGCTCCCGCGACGCCTGCGCCTTCCCATTGTTATTTTCCGTTGTGCTTTTGGCGGTAGATTCTGTTGCTCATGTGATTCTGTTCGCGATTGACTTGCGCATGCTCCTGCCCGGTCATCTTGCCGACGTTGCCCGCGCGGTCAGCACGGACCTGCTGGTTGATGCCCTGCTCGCGGTTCTCATCGCGGGCGGCTTCGCCTGCAGTCATCTTGTCGTTGCGAACGCCGTTGGCAATGCGGTCCTGCTGTCGCTGCTGGCGCTGGCCCACTTCACTGTTGCCGTAGTGCGCCTGGGCAGCATTGTGCTTGTCCTGGTAGATGGAGTGGCTCATGTTGTTCTGCTGATGGTTGATCTTCTGGCGCTCAGCTGGGGTCAGGTGTCCATTGTCTCCGGCGCGGTCGGCGCTGATCTCGCGATTCACATTGGCTTCGCGCGATTCCAGATTCCTGGATTCACCTGCCGTCAGTTGGCCTGAATCCATTCCGTTGGCGATGCGGTCCTGCTGGTCCTGGCGGCGTTCGCCGATGGCCGGAGCCGGCTGGTTCGGCTGTTTCTGCGCGGTGGGCTGCGTGGGTTGGCTCTGTTGAGCAAAGGCCGGTCCCGAGGTGATCAGGGCGGCCACGGCAAGCATAAACATTGTGCGTTGCATGTGGTTCCTCCGCGGGCCAAATGATTTTTCTGATTCCCGGCCCATGCCACACAAGACACGCACCGCACAAAGTAGTCGTGCGCACCGCAGTCTTTTGCAACTAAAGTGTCATGCCGCGCGTCGCGCAATTTTCTTCTGTGCGGTTTTAAGATTACGCGCAACTTTCTTTGTGAGGGCGGTGTTAATGACCCTTCGCTTCTGGTTTGTTCCATCGCCAAGGTCGCGGCGGCGAATGCGGTTTCGTGCGATTCTCGAAGCGAAGTGCGAACCCGGAAAAAGGAGCAAAATCTAATTGACCTGGTCCGGCCGCCGATGCGCGGCCTTCCATTTCTCCACGCGATCCTCCACATCGGAAAGCTCATCGGCAGTAATGTGCTGGCCGACCATCTGGCGGTTGGCCGCATACTGCTCCTGCTTCGGCCCTTTCACGGCCGCGGCCAGATCCAGCCAGAAGTACGCCTCCACGTCGCTCTGCGGCACGCCCTGGCCCATCGAGTAGAGCACGCCCAGCGTTCCCTGCGCGCCCGCGTCTCCCTGCTCGGCGGCCTTGCGGTACCACGCCGCCGCCTGCGCCATATCGCGTGGAAATCCCTCGCCGCCGTCGCGGTAGAGCGCGGCCAAATGGAGTTCTCCGGCAACGTATTTTGGTCGGCGGCCTTGCGGTACCATGCCTCCGCCTGCTTGTAATCCTCGGCGATCTGCGCCTTGTCGTGCGCGGTTGCGGCTGCTTGCGCATACTGCTCGCCCACCGCACCTGGGCCGCGGCGTCGCCGGCATTGGCCTTGGCCAGCAGTGCCGCATCGATACTCGGGATTTGTCCGCGGCTTGCGCCGCCACCAGCGCCGGCAGCACGCCCAGATAAACATCAAAGCCAGTTGCTTCCGTCCAACACCTCACAAGATCCTTGATCACCCATGAAAATAGTTGCTGCCCCCAGTTTACGCAATTTGCGCCGCGCGGATGGCCTGAAGCGCTGTCAACCGAGTGGGGAAAGGCTAAAATTCATGTATGACTGACCGGATGTCTCGCTCCCTCGCCCAGGCCGATCCCGATGTTGCCGCCGCCATTGACCAGGAAACTCTCCGCCAGCACGAAGGGCTGGAGATGATTGCCAGCGAAAACTTCGTCTCCGAAGCCGTGCTGGAGGCAGCCGGCTCGGTCTTCACCAATAAATATGCCGAGGGCTATCCGGGGCGCCGCTACTACGGCGGCTGCGAATACGCCGACATCGTGGAGAACCTGGCCCGCGACCGTGCGCGCCAGCTCTTCGGCGGCGAGCACATCAACGTGCAGCCGCACTCCGGCTCGCAGGCCAACGCCTCGGCCTACGCGGCGGTGTTGCAGCCGGGCGACACCATTCTCGGCCTCGATCTTTCGCACGGCGGCCATCTGACCCACGGCCACCGCCTCAGCTTCAGCGGCAAGCTCTATCCGCACCACCTTCTATCACGTGCGCCGCGACACCGAGACCATCGACTACGACGAGCTCGAAACCGTCGCCGACGCAGGAAAAGCCCAAGGTCATCATCGGCGGCGCCAGCGCCTATCCGCGCCTGTGGGACTTCGCCCGCATGCGCCAGATCGCCGACAAAGTGGGCGCGGTTTATATCTTCGACATGGCGCACATCGCCGGCCTGGTCGCAGGCGGCGTGCATCCTTCGCCCGTGCCGCACGCGCACATCACCACCACCACCACGCACAAAACCCTGCGCGGCCCGCGCGCCGGCTTGATCATCTGCACGCAGGATCTGGCCGCGGCCGTCGACAAGGCCGTTTTTCCCGGCCAGCAGGGCGGCCCGCTGGTGCACATCGTCGCCGCCAAGGCCGTGGCGTTTGCCGAGGCGCTGCGCCCCGAGTTCCGCACCTACTCCGCGCAGATCGTCGCCAATGCCAAGGCCCTGGCCGAAGGCCTGCAGGCAGCGGGCTTCCGCCTCGTTTCCGGCGGCACGGATAATCACCTCATGCTCGTCGATGTCTTCGAGAAAGGCATCCTTGGCTCCGAGGCCGAGCTGGCGCTGGGCAAGGCCGGCATCACCGTCAACAAGAACTCCATTCCCTGGGATACCAATCCGCCGCTCAAGCCCTCGGGCATTCGCGTCGGTACGCCCGCGCTCACCACGCGCGGCATGAAAGAACCGGAGATGCGCACGATTGCCGCCTGGATCGCCAAGGCTCTCGAACAGCGCAACGACGATGCCGCGCTTGCGCGCATTCGCGGCGAAGTAGCCGAGTTGGCCAACCAATTCCCGCTTTATGCCTGGCGGCGCGCTCCGGTAACTGTCAACGCATAAATCTAACTTCGAACCCAAAACCGCATAGGTCGCTTCGCAACCGCGCAACCGCCGTTGGCGGCAAAGCTCCGCCTGTCGAAAAAATTATGTGCCGGATGGCGCCGCCATGTGCAAAAATGCCGGAGTGGAAGCAGTTGTCTTTGATCGCCCGCTCAGGGAAAGGCCAGTTTTTGAGGGCGCTTCTCCTGTCGGGCATCGGGAGGAATCGATGAAGGCCATTCAGATCGCATTCGCAGCTTTGCTTGTATTTGCCGTGCCGGCGTTTGCCCAACATCAAGACAAGCAGCAGAACCAACATCAGAAACCGCCGGCGCATGGCCCTGCGCCGCATCAAGGTAAGCCGCAGGCGCCCGATCCGCATCGTAACTACGCCGACCAGCCGGGCCACCCCAATGCTCCGCACGTCGATAAGGGAAAAACCTGGGTTGGTCACGATACCGGCCCCAACGATCCGCGCTACCATCTCGACAATCCATGGGCCCACGGCCACTTTACCGGCGGCCCTGGCCCCAAGCATGTTTGGCGGCTTGCGGGCGGCGGTCCCTCGAGGTTCTGGTTCAACGGATGGTACTGGGATGTCGCGGCAGCCGACATAGCTTTCTGCGACGGCTGGCTCTGGGACTCGGATGAAATCGTCATCTACGAGGATCCGGACCACATCGGCTGGTATCTGGCCTATAACGTGCGCTTGGGCACCTAAGTACACGTCGAATTTCTCGGCATGTAAGACTTTGGATCCGGAAACGGCTCCAGCAACCTAAAAAGCATTGCGGCGGGATCGATTGGTCGGCCAATCCCGCCAGATGATTCTGCGTCGCGGCAGCGGCTGCTCCGCGCTCCCCTGGACTTATCTCGATCTACCCTGACCGCGCGGGCAATCCATGTGCGCCCTGCATGTGGTTGGAGAAAGACCCGAAATTACGGCAAAACCAGAGAAGGTGTGCCCTATTCAGCTTTTTTTTGAAGGTCGCCGCTCCTTGGGGTCGCGGCGACTTAAGTGCGGCGGCTTCGGGTCACAGAATCTCTGGTTTTGCTATAGAAAGGACGCGGTGCATCCGTTGCAAGCTGTAATGTTCCGGGAACTGCGATCGGCGGGAAGCAACGGTCTACGGCATTTTCGGAATCAACGTAGACTTTTCAAGAAGCGTGCAAAGTGGCTTTTTCTTGAGGAAAAAGCCACTTGAAGGGCGTGCTTTCGGTCTACAGTAATTCCGAAAATGCTATAAAGCCGATAAGCTACTGCCTTATAGGATTCCGGACAAAATCGAGCTATTCGAGGGAATGCCGTCATAAGTATAGAAAATACATTGCAGAAACCTGTTGCAGACTTGATTTTTTGAGTTATCCTTGCATTTATGGCGATTGAAAACCTTCTTGCCCAAATTGACTCCGAGATAGCAAGGCTTTCGCAGGCACGCAAGCTGCTGGCCAGCATCGGAACAACCACCACCAAAGCCGGAAGCAAAGTCAAGAAAGCGCCGGCCAAAGCCAAGCCCAGGAAGAAGCGCATGTTGAGCGCGGAAGCGCGCAAGAAAATTGCCGAAGCGCAGCGCAAGCGCTGGGCCGCACAGAAAGCCAAGGCCAAGTAAAAGGCCTGAAGCATTTCTCCGTTTGACTTAAGGCGAAGCTTGGTGGCCGAGAGAAATGTTTATTTCCCAAGGGTGGAACAAAGTTCCATCTTGCGGGTCTCTCGGCAGCGCCGCAGTCATCCGGGACAAGGGGTAAGCAACAGGCCTCTTGTATCTCCCCCACGCAAAGAACGGCCTCGTGCGGCCGCACGGCGGGATTGTCCCCGCGCATGGCCCGCTCATGACGCATGGGCCGGGCGCAGGAACGCATTTCCGCACAGATTCTCCGGCAATCTTGGCGTTGATTGAGCCGTTGCGACGGCGGGCCAGCGACCGCAAAGCAGTCATTTACATTCATCCTTACGCCGGTCTAATGTGTTTCTATCTGCCATTCATCCCCACGATCGGAGGCACAAGATGCGCAGTCGTTTTCTCATCGCCGCAGCGGCTTTGCTGCCGTTGCTTCTCGGCGTGCCGTCCGCAGCGCAAACCGCCGCGCAAAACACGCCCCAGGCGCTGAAGGCTACCTACGACCAGGCCATGCAAGCGAAAGATTGGCCGGCTGCAATCGCCGCGGCGCAGCAGTTGGTCGGCAGCCAATGCCACGGCGGAGAATCTGCAGTCTACTCGGGAAACGCGCAACTCTACGGGGGCGCAGCGGAAGAATCGCTCGCCACCTATGACCGCGCCCTCGCCACAGCACAGCAGGAGAAGCCTGCGGAGGGCCAGCCGGATACTGCGTGGAAAGACGGCGTGTCGAAGATCTACATCGGCAAGGGCAATGCTCTGCTCAAGTTGAAGCGCAATTCGGAAGCGATCGACGCGTATAACCGCTCCGCTGAGCTGGCGTCGAACCAGGGGCTGGCGTACTTCAACGTCTGCGCCGTCCTGTACAACATCGGCGACACGAAGAATTCGGCGGCTGCCTGCCGCAAATGCGTGCAGGCAGACCCCACGCGCGCCAATGCCTGGTTCGTTCTCGGGTCAGACCTCTTCGCCGATTTGCCTATAGATGCACAAGGCAAAGTCATTGCCTCGCCCGAGACGCAAGAGGCGTTGGAAAAATATCTTGAGCTGGCCCCCGACGGCCCTCACGCCGCCGATGTAAAGGCCATGCTCGATATGCTTGCGAAGTAATTCGCGAGCCGCGCAAAACACCGCAATGCGCAACGCCACGCACCGCCGACATCTCCAGCTTTTCCGCATGACCTGTCTATCACTGGACGGTTCACAGTGAAGTGGAACGATGTTGACGGTGACCCAACTCGCGGGCCAATGCCTGGTTCGTTCTCGGGTCAGACCTCTTCGCCGGTGCGCCGGTCGATTCCACCGGCAAGGTGACGATAACAGCGGAAACGCGCCAGGCGCTCCAGAAATATCTTGAGCTTGCCGCCGACGGCCCGCACGCCGCCGATGTGAAAGCCATGCTTGACATGGCCGCCAAGTAATTGCTTTGCGGCGGGTGACTCACCCCGCCAAGGGCTGCGATTTACGCCGAGTCCCTTGGATTGGGGCCGTGATGGTTCACGCCTGGATTGCCGCCAAGCAAAAGAAAGACAGTCAGGATCGCTCCGCCGACAATGGGCGCCACGACGACCGGATACTGGAAGAAATCCTGCAACTGGCGATTCGCCAATGGGTGTTCGGAGAACACCAACAGCACGATGACCGGCACAAAAATGAGCAGAAGCCACCAGCCGCTCTTGCCGGTGTCGTGAAGCCGCCGCACTGCGCAAGCCATCATGGGGATGAACGCGGCCAGACCAAAGGTCCAACACACAAGCAGCACCGGAACCAGGCCGGCACGCTCCCCGCCGGAGGACATGATCCCGAAAACAAACAGCAGGCCCCAAATCGCGAGGTTGACCAGCGTGAAGGTCCAATACTCCATGCGGCGCGCCCTTCCGCCAAATTGGGCATATTTCTTCCATGGATTCAGATACCAGTTCATCGCTTTCCTCCGGACCTGTCCGTCTGTCGAATGGCTTCCCTGTTGGTGGCTGCGGCCGTTGCGCTCCGAGCTATAGTGTTTTAGGAAATACTATATTCAGAAGCCACGAACCTCAAGTCAACGCGATCAGCAGGGAACGTTGACCCTGCAAGATCTCGACAATGCACAATAATTCCGAAAACGCCGTAAGAGCGTTGGCATTTCATTGCGACTTTTTCGGTCCCGGCAAGCATACACCTGTTCGCATGCTTTTGCGGCGTGGTTTTTTTGGGAACGGCAATCCGCACCGGGAAATGCGATGGCTTTGGGAGGGAACTGCAGCCGGAATGGGATTCTCGGGTTAGCCGATGCCGCTCATCACTAGCATGCGCGGCTCGGTCATCTCTTCGATGGCCCAGCGCAGGCCTTCGCGGCCCAGCCCTGAGTCCTTTACGCCGCCATAGGGCATCGGTTCAAGGCGCCACGTGGGCGTATCGCCCACAATCAGCGCTCCCACTTCCAGTTCGCGATACGCTGTAAGGATGCGGCCCGCGTCGCGCGTAAGCAGCCCGGCCTGCAAGCCATACTTCGAGTGGTTCACCTCGGCCAGCGCCTGCTCGAAGTCGTCGTAAGGCTCTATCAGCACCACCGGCCCGAAGATCTCCTCGTCGCGCACCTTCATGCCGGGCTTGGTTCCAGTCAGGATGGCCGGCGTGACCACGGGACCCGTCCGCTCTCCACCGACAACCAGCTTGGCGCCGCCCTCCACAGCCTCCTTCACCCACGCCTCCACGCGCTCCGCTTCGCTCAGGCGGATGAGCGGCCCCACATCGGTCGCTTCATTGGAAGGGTCGCCGGTCACCAGCTTGGCCGCGTGATCCACCACCTTCCACAGGAAGGTCTGAAAGATTCCGCGCTCCACAAACACGCGCTGCACGCTGATGCACGACTGCCCCGCGTAGTTGAAGGCGCCGTGCGCGGTGCGGAGTGCAGCGTCGTCCAGATCCTTCCAATCGCTGTGTACCACAAGCGCGGCGTTGCCGCCCAGTTCCAGCAGCACACGCTTGCGGCCCGAGTGCGCCTTCAGTTCCCAGCCCACTCTAGCCGAGCCGGTAAAGCTTACCAGCTTGATGCGATCTTCTTTTTCCGCGAGCCATGCGGTGTCGGCGTTATCCAGCGGCAGCACCGCCAACGCTTCCTCGGGCCACCCTGCTTTCAGAATCACTTCGCCCAGCGCCAACGCGGTAAACGGCGTTTGCGGCGCGGGTTTCACGATCAGCGGGCAGCCGGCGGCAATGGCCGGCGCTACTTTGTGCGCCACAAGATTCAACGGAAAATTGAAGGGAGTAATCGCCAGCACCGGCCCCACGGGAAAGCGCTGCACCAGTCCCCAGCGGCCTTCGTTGCCTTCGGTCAGATCCAGCGGAATGCTCTCGCCGCCCAGCCGCGCGGTCTCTTCCGCGGCGGTTTTGAAGGTCAGTACGGCGCGATCCACCTCGATCCGCGCCAGCCGCACCGGTTTGCCGGCCTCGGCCACAATCAACTGCGCAAAGCGCTCCTTCTGCTCGATGAGTGCGGCGGCCACGTCTTCCAGAATCTCGCGGCGCTTCCATCGCGGCAGGGCGCGTGTGCGGCGCAGGCTCGCCCACGCATGGTTCACCGCCTGGCGCGCGTCGGCCCGCGTCGCCATGGTCACGCGGCCCACCAACCCCTGATCCCACGGCGAGCGCACCTCCAGCGCCTCACCGTCGATCCATTCCTTGCCGCACAGTAGAAATCCGGTTTGCGAACCCGGCCGCATCTTCATGGTGGAGCTCCCGTCGAGAAGAATCTACGCTTTGATGGTAAAGCGCCCGGGCAGGAGTTGTCCGTTGGCATGTTGGCTGATTTCAGAATCCGATGCGAATCCGAAGATATTCCCGCGCGGCCTGGATGTTGTGGATTCTTGCTCACGCAGATTTGTTACTAGGGGCGATATGGATCAGGTATAGTGACTGCAACCCAAAACGGGACCAGGATCATCCCCAAGAGAGAAAGTCCCAAGAAAGGAAATGACCATGCCTGATTCACCGGACAATCAAGCTCCGCAGGTCAGCCCTGCTCCGCCACCCGCGCCGCAGTCATTTGGTGCGCCTCCACCCAAATCGGGATCCAGTGTCGTGAAGATTGTTCTTATCGTCGTTGCGGTCTTCGTCGGCCTGGGCATCATCGGCGCCGGGGTTGTCGGCTACGGAATCTACCGTCTCGCGCACGCCATCCACACCTCCCCTAATGGTCAAATCAGCATCAACACGCCCGGTGGCGGCATCAGCGCCAACACAACGCAGCCAGTCAGTGAAAGCGACCTGGGCATTGCGATCAATCCCGGCGCCACGCAAGGCAAGGGAAGCCTGCACATGAACATCGGCGGCAAATCCATGGTGACTGCCAACTATCTCACCATGGACTCGAAGGACCAGGTCATGGCGTTCTATAAGGACAAGGCCGGTCCTAACGCAGAGTCGGTGACGACCGATAGCCGCGGAGAGGTCACTGTAGTCAATGGCTCGGATTCAATCACGGTGACGGTTTTGCAATCTCCGAACATGAACGGCGGCAAGACGCAGATCACCATCATTCACACCTCGGGCGGCTCGTCAAACTAACTGTCGCGGAGCCTCCTCCGTTGGCTGCGGGCGCGCAACCACGGCGCATCCAGGGCTCTCCGGCGATTTCAGATTGAAGCGTCGGAGAGAATTTCCCGCAGGCATGGGATGCGAGCCGTAAGTTACACTCCTTCCATGATTCACGACGGCCGCAGCCGCAAACTTCCCTTCGATCCCGCTGAGGCGCTCAAGCATCTCAGGGCCTGCGACGCAAAACTTGCCGCGCTCATTGATTGCGCCGGCCCCTTCACGCTCCGCCTCGATCCTTCTCCCTCGCCTTTCGAGTCGCTGCTCGAGTCGATCCTTTACCAGCAGTTGCACGGCAAGGCCGCGGCCACCATCCACCGGCGTGTCCGCGAGTACTTTGGCGGCGATCCCACGCCGCAGCTCCTGCTGGAAACGCCTGACGAGCCGCTCCGCGCCGCCGGCGTTTCCGGCAACAAGATCAAGGCCCTGCGCGACCTGGCCGCCCGCACGCTGGACGGAACTGTCCCCTCGCACGCAGCGATTCGCCGGATGTCCGACGCCGACATCGTCTCGCGCCTCACCGAAGTGCGCGGCATTGGCACGTGGACTGTCGAAATGCTCCTCATCTTCCGCCTCGGCCGGCCCGATGTGCTGCCCGTGACCGACTACGGTGTGCGAAAGGGCTACGCGCTCACCTTCCAGCGCCTGCCCAAATCTCGTCCCATTGAAGCCGCCGACCTGCCCAAGCCCGACGTGCTGCTCAAAAGGGGAAAACGCTGGGCCCCTTACCGTTCCGTCGCGAGCTGGTACCTCTGGCGCGCATGCGATCTGGCCAAAAACACTGCACCGGCTGGACGTTCGGGCCGATAACACTCTCGCATGGCCGTAAAATAACGAGAGCGACCGGCAGCGACCGGGCGCGGCGCCAGCAATCGGAATCTTCATGCCTGTTGGAAAACGTTTTGTTTGCATTCACGGTCATTTTTACCAGCCGCCACGCGAAAATCCCTGGCTGGAGACGGTGGAAACCCAGGACACCGCTGCGCCCTACCACGACTGGAACGAGCGTATCTGCGCGGAGTGCTACGCCCCCAACGGCGCGGCACGCGTAGTGAACGCCAAGAACCAGATCACGCGCATCGTGAACAACTATGCGCGCATCAGTTTCGACTTCGGCCCCACGTTGCTCAGTTGGCTCAAGGAAAATGCACCGCGCACCTACCGCATGATCCTGGAAGGCGAGAGACGCAGCCGCCAGCGATACCGCGGCCACAGCTCGGCCATGGCGCAGGCTTACAACCACATGATTCTGCCGCTGGCCAGCACGCGCGACCGCATCACGCAGATTCGCTGGGGCATGGCCGATTACGAATCCAGCTTTGGTGCAAAGCCCGAAGGCATGTGGCTGCCCGAGACCGCGGCCGACACCGCGACGCTCGAGCTGCTGGCGGCAAACGGCATCAAATTCACTGTGCTGGCGCCGCACCAGTGCAAGCGCATCCGCCCGCTCAAGGGCGACGTCAACTGGACCACCACGCCTGACGCCACGGTCGACACCACGCATCCCTATCTTGTTCGCTTCGCCTCCGGCGCTTCCATCGCCGTCTTCTTTTACAACGGTCCGGTGTCGCGCGCTATCGCCTTTGAAGGGCTGCTGGACTCTGGCGACAACCTCATCGCACGCCTCAAGGACGGCTTCAAAGACAGCGCGCAGCCGCAATTGGTGCACGTAGCCACAGACGGCGAATCGTACGGTCATCATCACAAGTACGGTGAAATGGCGCTGGCCTACGCGCTGCGCCTGCTCGAGCGGGACAAGACCGTCAAGCTGACCAACTACGGCAGCTTCCTGGAGCAGTTTCCGCCCGAGTTCGAGTGCGAGATCGCCGACAACACCTCCTGGAGCTGCATACACGGCATTGAGCGCTGGCGCTCGAACTGCGGGTGCAACGGCGGTAAGCCGGGCTGGAACCAGGCGTGGCGCGCGCCTTTGCGCCAGGCTCTCGACGAGCTGCGCGACGCACTGGTCCCGCTCACCGAACAGGAAACCGGCAAGCTCTTCCGCGACGTTTGGGCCGCGCGCGACGGCTACATCCATGTCATCCTGAACCGGAACCCGGAGTCCGTCGACCTGTTCTTGCGCGCTCACCAGACACATTCCCTCGGCGCGGAGGAGCGCACGCGCGCCCTTTCGCTCATGGAGATGCAGCGCAACGCGCAGCTCATGTACACCAGTTGCGGATGGTTCTTCGACGATATCAGCGGCATCGAAACCGTGCAGGTCATCGCCTACGCCGCGCGCGTGCTCCAACTTGCGGCGCGGGTCTTCGGCGAGCGGGCGGCGGCCCTCGAGTCGGTCTTCGCCGAGCACTTGGAGCAGGCGAAGTCGAACGATCCCGCCGTGGGCGATGGCGCCGCGATTTACCGCAAGATCGTCAACACCAAGAAGCTGCGCCTCGAACACGTAGCCGCCCACTACGCCATCAGCTCGGTCTTCACGCCCTTTCCCGACGAGACGGAGCTTTACAGCTTCCGCGTGCGCCGCATCTCTTACGACATCTACTCCTCGGGCCGCGGCCGCCTCGGCGTGGGACGCGCGCGCATTGACAGCAATCTCACCAGCAACACCGCCAGCTTCTCCTTTGCCGTGCTTCACTTCGGCGACCAGAACATTACCGCCGCGGTGAAATCCTACGCGGAATCCGATGCCGCGGCCTTCGATGAATTCGCCGCCCAGGCCGCAGAGCACGTGCAACGCGCCGACTTTCCTGAGGTCATTCGCCTCGTCGACCGCGTCTACGGCCACGCCGACTACTCGCTCACATCGCTCTTCACCGACGAGCAGCGCCGCATCGTGCAGCTCATCCTCAACTCCACGCTCTGGGACATCGAGAACTCGCTCGCCACCATCTACCAGGACCACGCCAGCCTGCTCCACTATCTCTCGCAGGCAGGCTTGCCCAAGCCAGCCGCACTCACGCTGGCCGCGGGCTTCGCCATCAACGCCGGCCTGCGCCGCGTGCTTGAGATCGACCCCATCGACCAGGCACAAATGCGGTCGTACCTTGCGCTGGCCAAGTCCGACCAGGTTCTCCTCGACACAGCCACGCTCTCCTATTTCGCCGATCAGCGCATGAAGCGCGCCATGCTCGAGTTGCTTATGTCCGCAGGATCGCTCGAAATGCTCGATCGCGCTCTTGCACTGGCCCGCACCCTCACTGAGATGCCTTTCGATCTGAATCTCTGGCAGGCGCAAAACCTCTGGTATGAAATTCTGCGCACACCCGCGCGAGCGCTCACCGCGCTGGCCGCGGAAGAACGTCCGCAATGGGACAAAGATTTCAACGAGCTGGGCGCATGCCTCACCATCGACACCGAAGCCATTCACGCCGACGACAAAGTCGCGGGGGCCACGGCGGATTAGCAATGGCGTCGGCTTACGAAGGAACGGGGCCGGATCCCGACTCTATAATTTGTGGTTACTGTGAATCCCGCTGACCCGCTGACCCGCTAATTTGCTGACTCGCTTTTTCCAGCTTTCCGTCCTGCAGCGTAAACCGCTCCCCGCGCCACACGATCGTATTTCCCGCAAACCCGGCCACCCACAGCCCCATCGCGACGGCATCGCGAAGCGGCAGCAGCCATAGATTCGCCATCACCTCGTGATCGCCGAGCACCTCGGCGCCCACCGTCATGGCCTGCGCCAGGCGCAGGAAAAAACTCAACCCCAACAGCCACAGGCTCACGGGACTCAGTCCGCTGGCCAGTACGTTGAGCAGCGCCCAGCACTGCCCATGAGTAAAGATCAGGCCCGCGTAGCCCCAGGGGCGCGCGTCGCGTACGGTTCGCAGCCAGCGCAACTGGTGGTCGAAAAATCCGCGCCAGCCGTAGGCTGATACTCCAGTCTCCACCACCTCGGCGCTCAGCTCCACGCGATAACCGCCCTGCGCCACGCGCACGCCAAGCTCATAATCGTCGGCCAAATGATCGACGAGCAGAAGCAATCCACCGGCCTTTTTGAGAGCCTCGCGCCGCACCGCAAGCGTCGAGCCCAGCCCATAATGGAGTCCGCCCTCGATCATCTTCGAGAGCAGCACGCTGGCCATAAAATCCGTGGCAATCCCCAGCGCCTCAAGCCGCGACGGCGAACCGCCGTGCAAAAGCGGCTGGTGCGCGCGCCCCCGATAGAGCGCGGTCACCAAACCCACGGGTGCTTGGGCATTGCCGGGGTCCCCCGTCTCCGGCGCGAAGCAACACATCACCCGCTCCAGATAATGCGGGCTCACCGTAATGTCGGAATCGTTGATGAGGAGAAATTCGTGCTGCGCGTGCGCGACGAGCTGCGCCAGTGTGCTCACCTTGCCGTTCGCTCCCAGCCGCTGCGGGCACTCGAGCAACCGGATAGCCCGCTCGGAAAACTCAGCCTGCAACTGCTTCACTGTCGCGACAGCCGGATCGTCGAGCGACACCACGCCAAACAGCAGCTCGAACTCGCCTGCGTAGCTCTGCCGGCAATGGCTGCGGAAGGCGTCCATCATACCGGGGTCGAGCCCCTTGAGCGATTTGAGAATGCTGACGCCGGGTGCGAACTCTGTCCGCGGCGCGCGCCTGCGATGCAGAAATACCCGTGCCGCAACCAGCGCGGCAAGAAAGTATCCCATTCCGGCCACGGCCAGCGCGGTGGTCACGATCTCCACGGCCTGCGCTAGTGCGTGCGGCATGAAGGCAGTTTACAGTTTACAGTTGTCAGTTGTCAGTCGCCGCCGATGGCAGCTCCGCAATGCCAAGAACTGATAACTGACAACTAACCACCGACAACTGCTTCACTCGTACCTCAGCGCTTCAATCGGATCCAGATTCGCCGCCTTCCATGCGGGATAGATTCCGAATACCAGCCCGATGACGCAGGAAGCGGCAAAGCTGATCAGCACCCACACCGGAGAAACCGTGGCCGGTAGGCCAATGGGCAGGAAATAAACAATCCAGGTAATCACAGCGCCAAGCAGAATGCCCACAATGCCGCCGATCGAGCACAGCGTCACAGCTTCGGTAGTGAACTGCGTAAGGATGGTGTGCTTGGTGGCGCCAATCGCCTTGCGGATTCCAATCTCGCGCGTGCGCTCAGTCACGCTCACCAGCATGATGTTCATCACGCCTACGCCGCCCACCATCAGCCCCACGCTGGAGACGGCGATCATGAACAGCACCAGGCCGCCCGTCAGCTGGCCCCAGAGCCTTGTAATAGCATCTGGTCCGCTGATTTCAAAATTATCAGGCTTATCCACACGCACCCTCCGGTGGATGCGTAGCATCTCCCGAATCTCGTCTTCCACAAGCGCCTTGTTCTGTGGACTGTCGTACTTCACGATGAGCGTCAGGTCTGTGACCTCCGGGTGCAGGTCGTGGAAAGTGCCGAAGGGAAACAAAATAGCGTTGTCGCGCGGATTCTTGCCGCTCCCGAACGGCTGCTTCCTCTTGTCCAGCACGCCGATCACCGTGTAGAGCCCGGTCTCGACGTTGATTTCCTTGCCCAAGGCGGGTTGCCCGTCGAAGAGCGAGTCCCAGGTGTCATGACCGAGCACGCAGACATGCCGATCATGCAAATCGTCGTCATCGGTAAAGAGCCGGCCCTCGAGCAATTCCAGTTCCGTCACTTCGCCAACCTCTGAGGTCGCGCCCCACAGAATCGTCCCGGCAACCTTCTTGCCGTTGTACTTTGCGCTGACTGCGCCCACGGTAAAAGCCTTGATGGAATCGCCTTCAGCGTCGGTGGCAATCACGTGGGGCATAGTGCGCAACGCCAAAGCATCGTCAGCGGTCAGCATCTTGCGCGTAAGCATTTCAGTGGTTGGGCGTACCCCTATGATCGGCACGCGCGTGACCCAAAAGACATTCGATCCCAAGCGAGTTGATAAAGCCCGAGACGCGGATGTTGATTCCGTTGATCACCGAAGAGATGGCGATCACAGTGGAGATTCCGATAACGATGCCCAGAATCGTCAACCCCGAGCGCAGCTTGTTTGTGTGCAGCATGTCCAGCGCCATCTTCACGGATTCGCGGGTTTGTCCGGCGTTTGCAATTCAGTTCTGTGATCGTAACTACGACTGCTTCTCACATCTCCGCGCGCAGCGCAGTCACCGGATCTAACTTGGCGGCCTTGCTGGCCGGATAGACACCGAAGAAGATCCCGACCGACCCGGCCAGGAACAACCCCAGGAATATAGCCCAAACAGGCACGCTCGTCGGAAACCCGACAACGATGGTAATCAGTTTTCCCGCTAAGATGCCGCACAATACGCCGATGGCTCCGCCGATCACCGCCATAGTGGCGCTCTCAATGAGGAATTGCAGCAGCACATCGCGCTGCCTGGCGCCCAGCGCCTTGCGCACGCCAATTTCGCGCGTCCGCTCGCTTACGCTCACCAGCATGATGTTCATGATGACCACGCCGCCCACCACCAGCGCGATCGACGCCAGCCCCAGCACTACGCTGGCAAAGAGCGAGCTGATCTGTTTCCAGATGTCGAGAAAGGTGTCGTTCGTCTCGATCTCGAAATCGTCGTCAATCCCCGGCGCGTCATGCCTCCGGGTGCGCATTAACACGCGCACCTCGTCCTTGGCCCGCTCCATTTCCGGCGCGCCGCCGGCCACACGCGCGTAGATGTCCACCGAATCGTTGTATCCGTAGACTTGCTGATACGTCGTAATCGGCACAGCCACCCAGTTGTCCTGCGACTCTCCCAGCGTCTTGCCCTGCCGCTCCCCCACTCCCACGATCGTGTAAGGAAGCCCGTCCACGCGAATCTCTTTGCCGATAGGGTCGACTTCGCCCAGCAGGTTGTCCACAATGTCGTAGCCCACAATTACGTCGTGCGTGGCGTGCTCCTCATCGGCGGGCGTAAACCCGCGCCCCATCGCGATGTCGATGTTGTTCAGCGCCAGCATCGTCCAGGTGTAGCCGCGCACGTCGGTATTGTCGCTGGAGTGGCCGTTATAAACCACGTGGGTGGACTTTAGCAGCATCGCGCCCAACTCACTGCACTCCGTGCAGTTGTCGCGCACCGCCCGATAGTCTTCGATGCGAATGATCTTGCGCCTCTTGTAACGGAAGTAGTCCTCGGGGCCGAAGACCACGCTCGCCATGCGCGTCACCGTAAGTACGTCAGCGCCATAGCCCGAAAGTTTGGTGGCCACGTAGCGGTTGGCGCCGTTCACAAGCGTGATGACCATGATCACCGAGGCCACGCCCATCACCACGCCGATCAGCGTCAGCACGGTGCGCAGCTTATTAGCCCACAGCGATTGCAGTGCGAGTTTGAAGGCCTCTCGGAGCGGCATGGCTTTGTCTTCTTTATGATACGCACTCGCCCGAAACGCAGTTCCACCCGGCCGACCAGGCCTTAGTCCCTGGTCCCCAAGTCCCTGCGTTACCTCCCCGAGCTCCCAAATCCCTTTGCCGCCCGCATCGAGTCTTCCAGGCTCTCTACTTCCTCGACCGGCCCAGTCAGCACCGGCACCGGAACCATCTGCGCGATCTTCTCTCCCGCCTTCAGCTCCACTGCCGCGTCGCCCAGGTTGGTCATCACCACCAGAATCTCGCCCCGGTAGCCGGCATCGATCACGCCGCCCGTGGTGGCAATCCCCCGCGCCGCCATCGACGACCGGTCGCGCACCAGCAACCCCAGCGGTGCGCCTGTCTTTGGGTCCCGCGCCTCTACGGCAATCCCCGTCCGCACCTTCAAGGTTTGCCTTGCGCCCAGTTTCACACCTTCCAGTGCAAACAAGTCGTAGCCGAGATCCTCGCCAGGATGCGCCACCTCCGGCAGCCGCGCGCATGCCTCCAACTTCTTTACTCGCAACATGAATTGATCCTATCTCAGCTCGCCTGGCAGTCCCGCTCGCAGCCGTCCGGCATCCCGCGCCAGCCGCCTCAGCCGGTCCCGAAAAATATATTTGGAAAATCGGCCCCACGATGCCGCAATGGAAGATAAATTTAATTGAACAACAGTAGCGAAGACACATCGCAATTTCCGTGAATTTATGTTGAAAGGCAAGGTGGATGCACGGTTTTTCTCCTTCTGCACAGTCCCGAAGGCGATTTGCCTCGCGGGTGTTTTTCCTGAGTTGCCTGGCGGCGATGCTTGCCGCTGCGCTTCCGGCCCAATCTACCTTTGGCGCCATCATCGGCATTGTGCGCGATGCAAGCGGCGCGCTGGTGCAGGGCGCGCAGGTCACGCTGCTCAACACCGGCACCACGGCCGCGCACACCGAAGTGACTGACTCCGGCGGAAACTACGCCTTCAAGAACATCGACGTGGGCTCCTACAAGCTCGTCTTTGCCGCGACCGGTTTTGCCACCGAGTCGCTGCCTGATATTGCGCTCACTGCCCGCGAAACCCGCCGCATCGATGCTACGCTCAAGCCCGGCACTGAAACCCAGACCGTCATCGTCACCGACGACCCGATTCCCGTCATCACCACCGACGTCTCCAACCTGGCCGAAACCAAGGTGGGTGACGAGCTGGTCGCGCTGCCCGTAGCCATCTACTCCCGCTCCACCGGTTCCACCAGTCCCATCTCCACGCTCACCACCGAGTCTGGCGTGCAAACCGACGACAGCGGCAACCTGGACGTGCTCGGCACCACCGCCGCCCTCCTCAGCGTCACCATCGACGGCATCTCCTCGGTCGGCGTCGAATACTCCGGCCCGGTCAACGAGATGTTTCCCTCCTTCAACTCCATTGAGGAGATCCGCGTCTCGGAGTCCAACAACAACGCCGAGTTCTCCGGCGTGGCCGACATCACCACCGTCTCCAAGGCCGGCACCATCCACTATCACGGCGGCCTCTTTGAGAACAACGAAAACACCGTCTACAACTCCAACAATCCCTTTGCGCTCTCCAAACCCCGCATCATCATGAACGACTTCGGCGGCACGCTGGGCGGCCCGCTCAAGATTCCCCATCTCATCACCGAACCCAATCGCACCTTCTTCTTCGCGAGCTTCGAGGCCCTCCGCCTGCCGCGCCAAACTCCCATTCTGCTCAGCGTGCCCTCGGCAGAAATGCGCGAGGGCAATCTCACCAGCTATCTGGCCAGCCAGGGTGTCGCAGCCATCTGCAGCTAACAGCCCGACGCAATACCCCTCCCAGCTGCCAGCCGGATCGTACCAATCACCGACACTTCGAACGTGCCGGTCAGCGCCATCTCCGCCAACGTGCTGCAATATCTCTTCCCCGCGCCCAACTACGGCGCTCCCGGCTCTTACGCGAACAACTACCAGATCAACTTTCCCTCGCCCATCTCCACCAATCAGGGCGATATCCGCCTGGATCGGACTCTTTCCTCGCGGCAGTCGGTCTTTGCCCGCTTCTCCTACAAGAACCGCCAGGTTCTCACCGCGCCCTCGGCCGCCTGCACCTTCACCTACTGCGCTGAGGCGGGCAGCCCGCTGCAAGGCGCCTACAACACACCGGAGATCGACGAAGGCCTGGCCTTCGCCCACAACTACGTCTTCACGCCCCGGCTGCTCAACGAATTCCGCGGCGGCTTTAACGCCCAGCACACCTCAGAGACGCAGAGCTACTCCACCGCTGCGCTGCTGGCGCAAACCGGCTTCACCGTTCCCCAGCCCGACACCGAGTGGTCTGAAGCTCCGCAGGTGCTCATCAACGGTTTCATGTCCACCGGCGCCGGCAATCCCGGCATGCAGCGCGGCCAGATCGTTCAGGCTCTCGACAACGTGACATGGACCCGAGGCAACCACACCTTCAAGTTCGGCGCCGACTTCAAGCGCCTCACCGACCACGACGACAATGTCTACGGCAACTACCGCTCCGGCTGGTATGTCTTCGACGGCTCCTCGGATGTCGGCCAGTCCATCGGCGACCCCTACACTGCCTTCCTGCTCGGCAATCCCGACTACACCGAGGTCAGCTCCACCAACAAGCCCGACCATGGACGGCCTCGGCTACGCCTACGCCTTCTTTGCCCAGGACGACTGGAAGGTGACGCCCAATTTGACGCTGAACGTGGGCCTGCGCTACGAACTGCACCCGCCGCTCCGCGAGACGAATCAGAACACAGCGACCTTTGAGCCCACTTACTCAGCCACTGTGGGAGGCCAGCAGGTCAACGGCGCCGTCGTGGTTCCCAGTACGCAGGCCTTGTCGCTTCGAGTCCACCGCCTTCGCCGACGCCATCGCGCCCACGCCCATCCTCACCGCGTCCGAGGCCGGCATTCCCAGCTCGCTGCGCTATACCGTCCACACCGATCTCGGTCCGCGGCTCGGCTTTGCCTGGCGGCCTTTCGGCAACGACAAAACCGTCCTTCGCGGCGGCTGGGGACGCCTCATCGAATCTCCGCTCGGCTTCTCGCTGGTGGCCGGCTGGGCCGTGGCCGCCAGCTACGTGCCCACCTACAACCAGGACTACGTGACCGGCACGACCACGCCGCTCTTGTCGCTTGCCAATCCGTTCAACCCTGCCGCCGGCAGCTCCACCGGAACCGCGGGCTTCTACTACGCCTTTCCCATCCACTACCAGGACCCCACCGTTCAGCAGTGGAGCCTGACCTACGAGCAGGACTTCGGCCACAGCATCGGCCTGCGCCTCTCCTATACCGGCAGCCACGGCCAGAATCTCGAAGCCATGGAAGACCTTAACCAGGTGCCCGCCAACTCCGTCGGCTACAACAATCCCAGCTCCGCCGCTCCGGCCACTGGCGCCTGCATCACCGACGACGGCACGCTCATCTCCGACCACCGTCCCTATCCCTGCTGGAGCATTATCCAGAGCGTCACCAACGCCGCTTTCAGCAACTACTCCAGCGGCACTGTCGAGCTCTCGCGCCACACTGGCGGGCTCACCTTCGACGCCAGCTACATCTACACCCGCGACCTCTCGAACGACGGCGGTGTCGCTCCCAACGCCTTCGCCGTCGCCGGCGGCAGCTATTTGACTGACCGCTTCCATCCCGGCCTGGACTATGGCAACGTCATCTACGACCGCCGTCATCGCTTCCTGGCCACCTATCTCTACGAGCTCCCCTTCGGCCCCGGCCGCCGCTGGCTTTCCGCAGGGTCTCTGGCCGGCAAGCTCGCCGGCGGCTTCCAACTCGGCGGCATCACCATCGTCCAAAGCGGTCCCTTCCTCACGCCCTACCAGCAGTCCAATGATCCGGCTGGCACCAACATCCTCACCACCGTCGGCCAGGCCCGCGCGGACCTGTTGCCCGGCAAACGCGTCTATCCGGCCCAGCGCACCACGAGCGAGTGGCTCGATCCGCCCTGCTCCGATCCAACCTGTACGACGGGCGATCCCAACTCCGCCTTCTCCGTTCCGGCAGCCAATCGCGGCTACTTCGGCACCGCAGCCGTCGGCGGAGTCATCGGACCCGGCACGGTCAACTTCTCGTTCTCCCTCACCAAGAGCGAATCGTTTCACGAGCGCACCCGCCTGCAGCTCGGCCTTGAAGCGGCCAACGCCTTCAACCACCGCAACTACGAGCCGCCCAACATGCAGGTCGACTCGGCCGGCTTCGGTTCCATCACTGCTCTCCAAACCGCCGAAGGCGCCGGTCCACGCAGCCTCGAACTCACCGGCCGCCTCGCCTTCTAATAGGCAACTTCATTTAAAACTAACGACTTAAGTGCGCTTCTTCGCCGTCACTGGACTAACCCTTTCGTAACACTCAAGCGTCGGACAGTAACACATTTGTTCTATTGAAGTACCATGTCCTGTGCTTCAAACTGGGAAAGTTGTTTTTCCCTTGAGCGTTTGCTACGAGCTGGGAAAGGGCCTTGCAATTCATACTTGCGTCTGACAGCGATCCAAGAAGTTAACGGGCCCATTGCAAAACCAGAGTGGTCTATCCCGGAGGCAGCAACAAGGAGCGCCGACCCGTTAGACCCTGAAACAGATCAAGGTAACTCTGGTTTTAGCAAAATTCAAGACACTTGGACTTGGGCTGCGGCGACGGTATGGCTTTGCATGGGCAGAGTGGATACCGATGGAAATTGTTGTCTTTGCCGAACAATTCAAGAACGGCAAATGGGACGTCTGGAAGCACGTCTGTAGCCCTGAAGAAGGCGAGGCTGTAGTGGATGCCGCCCTTGCAAGAGCAAAAGTTCGCTCGTCGAGAGAGCGGCCAATTCACAACGACTTCCTTGTGGGCGCGCGCGGCACGTTTAATGTTGTGCATGGCCCAGCCACCAACCCGCAGGATGGGGATTTGCGGGTTTACTGCGTCTGCGTCGACAAGATTGTGATCGGGGCTCTCGAGAAGATCCGCCAGCACTCTCAGAAAGCTGCGGAGACCCAGAAGACCGTCAAGGTCGCGATGGAAGAACCGCCTTACGGGCTCGGGGCCACAGCCACCGCTGACTTCGTTTAGACCGTCTTCTCCGCTTCGGCCAACGGATCCGAACGGGCGGAGAACTGCATTTTCCCGTTCAAAATGGCCGGCCCCGATGGATCTCATCCACCGGGGCCGTCTTTGTTTTCGGCAAAAGGACTCATAAGCCGAATTCTGTTTATGCGGTCATTCCTCTAGGCGCCGCGTTGCCGCGGACACTCATCAGCGACCTACCCGGAGGTTTCGGCAATGGCTCAAGCCGCCTTGCCGCATCGGGCCGATGCGCAGCCGGAGCCTGGCTCTTGGCTCCTGCTTCCCTCCCTATTTGGTCTTGCTCCGTGTGGGGTTTACCCTGCCTCCGTCATTACTGCCGGAGCGGTGCGCTCTTACCGCACCTTTTCACCCTTACCCCGGCGCGGATGGCTGTCCAGGCGAACCTGTCGGGCCTTTCCGGGTCGCCCTCCGAAGAGGGGTAGCCGAGGCGGTATCTTTTCTGTGGCACTGGCCGTCCGTGAGCCTTTACGCTCACGTCCCGGACGTTATCCGGCACACTGCCCTGCGGAGTTCGGACTTTCCTCTCCCGGCGATCCGCACTTGCGCGCGAACCCCGGCAGCGACCGCCCGGTCCTCCTGCCAGTGACTAGTGTACCGCGAATCTTGATTTACCAGTTGCGGTAGGGGATTTTGGAGGGAACAACCTCGACGCCATCAGGGCAATCTTCGCTCCTGAGCCGAATACCGTTTCTTTCCAGCAGCATTTTGACTGCCCGAACAGCCTCGTCTTTGTTAGGAGTTGGGCCTATAACGACTCGTCGGATCGGGTTCGGAAGGCCACTATCTTTCCAACTAAACTCCATGTAAGAAACTAACGTTAACTTTCCTTGCCGAAATTTGATTCGTTCTGATCTCGGTCCATCTTCGACGAAGATAACGATCCTCCACTCTCTTTCCTCCATAAAAGCTTTATGCTTTGCGAAAGCGGCAAGTTTGACATATTCCATAATATTAATCGGCATACTCCTGAGAGCATTTTTTATAAGATCATTCGAAGCTGACGCGGACATCCTTTCAAGGCTTGCTTTCCAAGCTGACTCAACTTTCTTTTCAAGGCTTTCTGCAAGGCTCGAATCCTCTGGATCGACGTATAAGCACTTGACCAGCTCCACCCAGCCTTTCTCCCCAGAAGTGAAAAGTTTGTTTGCAATCTCGTTGAGTACCAACCGATCAAAACCTATTGAAAACCCGCCCGTAGCGGTGGAATAGCCTCGCCACATGCTAAGAGAGTCGCCTTGCTGCTCGTCCGAGAACGAGGAGACGAAAACGCCCTTCATTTGACGAGCTAAGAGAAACCTACTTTGCATGTATGCCCAGTTATCTGTTCTCTCGGTTGTAATCTTCTTCTGAATTGCATCGAAAGCAATTCGATACTCGCTCAGATCATTCAAGAATTGCGAATGGGTCGCCCAAAGGCACTTGTTTTCGATAATCCCAAGCAGACCCTTTTGGTCTGTGTAGTGATAGAGCAACTCCGGCTCGACCTGATCGGCTGTTGATTCGTTCGGTTTCGATTCTTGCGCTTCCACGGAACGCTCCGCCCTTACCACACACTCTACAGCTTTTCCGGCCACATGCGGCTGGTGTGAATCACCGAAGCAATCTGGATCACATCGCCCACGACGCGATACGGGATGATGTGCGGAAGACCGGGGATGACCAACTCTCGCGTGCCCTCGATGCGTCTCGGCCGCCCGATATGAAGGAACTTTCGCAGCCGAAGCGCGGATTGCACAATGACGGCGGCCACGCGGCTCGTGGCTGCTGGACTATCTTTTGCGATGTAGTCGTGAATGGAAGCAAGCCGGCGAATGGCGCGTTTGCTCCAGCGGAGTTTCACAGGGGAGGCGGCAGTTCATTCTTGCTTCCCCAACTTCGTAGCCACTCGATCACTTTCCCGTTGGGGGCGCTTTCATTGGCTTCGATTTCGCTGAATCCGGCCTGAATCTCTTGCTGTTTCCAATCGTCGTAGCCGTCCGTTGGCCTCTCGGCTTTGGCATGCCGGGAGCTGCGCAATGCAAGCGAGCCGGCCGGCGTCAAGGTCCACTCGACGGCGTCGCCGACGGAGAGATTTGCCTTCCGCAGCAGGTCCTCGGGAATCTCTACGGTGACCGTACGCCCTTTCCGAGCAATCTGTGTGGCCATGCCGTCCGCCTTGATCCCATGTTAACCCGAATGCACATTTTCCTGCACAGAGCTCATAGCGAGGCGGATTCTGGAATCCCCTTTCACCTGCAAACCTAACGCCAATGTTGTGAACAGGAAAACAAATCCTTTGCATCCTCAGGCGGCCGGAAGCCATCCATTGCCTACGGGGCGCTCACCCCCTTCTCAAGGCCGCAGGCCAGACGGCCGACGCAACAACTCCCCGCATCCCTTCAATGGAGGGGCAAAACCATGAAGTATGTCACGATGATCGCCCGCGTCCTGCTAGGTTTGGTTTTTCTGGTCTTTGGACTCAACAAGTTCTTCAACTTCATCCCCTCAGGGCCGATGCCGACCGGAGCCGCCGGGCAGTTTATGGGCGCCCTCTTCACGACCCACTACCTCATGGCTGTCGGCGCATTTGAGACACTGGGCGGGCTGCTGCTGCTCGTCAACCGCTATGTGCCGTTCGCGCTTTGCCTGCTGGCGCCGGTCATCGTGAACATTCTGCTTACCGGCATGCTGTTGACGCACATGGCGCTGCCCTCCGGCATCGTCGTCGCCATCCTCTGGATTGTGGTCTACTGGCGCGTCCGCTCGGCGTTCGCCGGCATCTACCAGGCAAGAACGGCGGCCTGACGGGACGCGCTCGCTACAATCTAAGTAGGCCTGTGATCCAGTACCTCTATCTCGGCCGCGTTCCCTACGCCGAAGCCCTTCGCCTGCAGGAGGAGCTGGTCACGCTGCGCCAGCAGGACCGCATCGGCAACATGCTGCTGCTGCTCGAGCATCCGCCCGTGCTCACGCTGGGGCGCAACGCCAACCGCTCCAATGTTCTCGCCTCCGACGAGATGCTCGCTGCGCGCGGCGTCACCCTGCACGAGATCAACCGCGGCGGCGACGTCACCTATCACGGTCCCGGCCAGCTCATCGGCTACCCCATCTTCGATCTGCGCAGCCTGCGCTCGCCCAACGGCAGCCGCCTCGGCCCAGTGGACTTCGTCCGCCTCATGGAAGAGGCGCTGATCCGGCTGTGCGGCGAGTTTGGCGTGCAAGCCGGCCGCATCTGCGGCCTCACCGGCGTCTGGTGCGGCGTTCGCTCGCCGCAGCTCTCGTCCAACGGGGAGCCGATGCGCAGCACCGTCCAAAAGTCTCCAGCCCGCAGGGCGCGAGCGCAAAATCGCCGCCATCGGCATTCACGTGGCGCGCGGCGTCACCTCGCACGGCTTTGCCTTCAACGTCACCACAGACCTGCGCGACTTCGCTCTCATCAATCCCTGCGGCATCACCGACCGCCCCGTCACGAGCCTGGAAAAAGAACTGCCCTGGAAGTTGTCAGGGAATCGCAGACCCGAAGACCCTGCCCAGCCTCGAATCCATCGCGCACCTTGCGGCCCGGCAATTCGGCCAGGTCTTCAACGAGCAGGTTTTGGCTCTCGACAGCCTCGACGCTCTCCGCGCCCAGGCGCAATCCCGGGGTCCCCAACGACAGCCTCTCGTCGTTGGGGTGGAATCCCGGGGTCCCCAACGACAGCCTCTCGTCGTTGGGGTGGAAGCCGCTTCCGCCAGTGAGCCCGGCACCCCCCCGCCCGATTTTCCTGCAGAAGATACCCCGCTCCAGGTTCCTCCCGAGATCGAGCGCCTCCGCCATGCGAAAGACCGCCCCATTCCGGCCTGACGCTCTGCGATTCCACCGGCGTAGAGGCCGCGATTTATAATCCGTCAGGACCTAGAGGTTGTTATGAACTTTCCCGCGGGCGGCACCGGGAGGCAATTTTTCTCAGTTGAGACAGCGAGGCGCGGCGCAACCCGGAACCGCGAAAGAGAGGCGCATGCCAACTGACGTCATCATGCCCCAGATGGGCGAGTCGATCTTTGAGGGCACGATCACCAAATGGCTCAAGAACATCGGCGACGCGGTCGCAAAAGACGAGCCGCTCTTCGAAATCTCCACCGACAAGGTGGACGCCGAGATTCCCGCGCCCGTGGCCGGCGTTTTGGCCGAGATCCGCGTTCTTGAAGGCGCCACGGTCGAGGTCAACACCGTTGTCGCGGTCATCGGCGAAGCTGGCTGCGGTTGCCGCCGCTCCCGTCCAAATGTCCGCCCCAGCCCAGGCCGCCACCGCCGCAGGCGAAGGAATCGGCCCAGGTCGCCGCAGCTGCAGTTGCGCCGGCCGGCCGCATCCGCTCCTCGCCGCTCGCGCGCCGCATGGCCAAAGAGCACGGCCTCGACCTGAGCCAAATTGCCGGCTCCGGCGCCGAAGGCCGCATCTCGAAAGAAGACATCCTGCGCGCCCTCAGCCAGCCCGCCGCTGCGTCCAAAATCTGCTGCGCCAGCAGGCGCGGCCTGCCGCACCACAGGCGCCGCTGCCGCTGATCCCCAGCTGAACTCGTGCCGCTCACCCGCATGCGCTCCATCATTGCCGAGCGCATGGCCGAGAGCATGCGCGTCAGCCCTCACGTCCACACCGTCTACAAGATTGACATGACGCGCATCGTGCGCCTGCGCGATCGCCAGAAAGCCGCCTTCGAGCAGCGCCACGGCATCAAAGCTCACCTTCATGCCCTTCATCGCCGCCGCGGCCATCCAGGCGCTCAAGCGTTTCCCCGTCGTCAATGCCTCGCTCGAAACCACCGCGAAGGGCCTGGCCATCCGCTACCACCAGAACGTCCATCTCGGCATCGCCGTGGCGCTCGATTGGGGCCTCATCGTGCCCGTCGTCCGCCAAGCCGAGCAGCGCAGCTTCGCCGATCTGGCCCGCACCATCGCCGATCTCGCCGAGCGCGCCCGCACCAAGAAACTCTCGCCCGACGAGGTCGGCGGGTCCACCTTCACGCTCACCAACTCCGGCATCTTCGGCGACGAGTTCTCCACGCCCATCATCAACCAGCCCGAGTCGGCCATTCTCTGCATCAGCGGCCTCAAGAAAGAGCCCGTGGTGCTCACCGACGCCGAGGGCAACGACACCATCGCCATCCGCTCCATGCAGCACTTCACTCTCGGCTTCGATCACCGCCTCATCGACGGCGCCGACGCCTGCAAATTCATGGTTGAACTGAAGCGGTTGCTCGAAACCTGGAACCAGGAAATCGCCTGACGCCGCAGCTCCGCGAATTTCTCCTTGAGCGTGCTTCATAAATGGGCTTCCTGACAAGGCACGGCTTTCGAGCTTGCTGAAAAACTCAGCCGAAGGGGATTTGTAACAAGGGCACGGCTTTAGCCGGGCCGCGTGCTGTCGCAGCACCCAGCACGCCCTCCGCACCGCAGGCGTGTAGGGTAGTGGACAAGTGGTAGCTGACTAGCATCACGCTTGCA
>CAWCXX010000092.1:0-9043 GCA_963799445.1 uncultured Acidobacteriaceae bacterium
GTAGCGGACGCCCCTTTGCTGTTTGCGAGTCGGCTTGACTTTTTTAGAACTCCAGGCGTAGCGAGAGCTGAAGCACGCGAGCGCCGCTGTTCAGGTTCCCCGGCGGAGAGACTGTGGAACTGATCTTGCCGAACCCGGACCGCTGGAGGATGTCCGTCTGGTCGAAGCCGTTGTAAGGATTTTCCGTGGGCAATCCGAAACTCGGATGGTTCAGAACGTTAAAGGCATCAGCGCGGAACTTCAGGTTGACGGCTTCCTTGTAAATCGGGAACGTCTTCTGGAGGCCCATATCCGCATTGAAGAAATGGGGTCCTGTCATCTGGTTGCGCGGTCCAATCTGGAAGCCCAACGGTCCCGAGAAGTTCGAGGCGGCCTTCGTGGAGTTCGCGAAGTCTGTCACCCCGCCCCCGGGCAACTTGGTGATCTGGTTCTTGATCACGGAGCGGTCGGTCCCGATGAAGATCGCCGGGGCATCGTTGGAGTAGCTGGCAACAAAGGCCTCAGAGGAGGTGCTCCATGGCTCCCCGGTGTGGAAGGATGCGACACCGCTCAGATCCCAGTTTCCGATGACCTCGTCGGCCCAGTGCGGCACCGTGGCGAAGGACATCCGGCCCTTGCCGAACGGCAACTGGTAAGTGGCGTCTGTTGAGATGAGGTGCCTCATATCAAAGTCGGAGCGGGCGCGGCATTCGCGCGGCCGCACGACATCGCAGATAAGGCCGATGCCGCTGCCGATACCGGTATCGCCCATCGAGTTGGCGAAGAACGACGTGTTGTCGATGGAGTGCGACCACGTGTAGTTGAAGTCGAATTGCAGGCCATTCGAGAGGTTCTTCGACAATGTGACCAGCAGGCCGTGGTAGTTGGAGAAGCCATCGTTGGTGTAGAACGTGTTCTCAGAGAACTGTGTTGCCATACCTACATTCTGTGGCACAATCTCGGAGATCGCTTGGGTAAAGTCGGCGAAATCGCCGCGCCGGAACAGGATGCCGATGGCCGAAGCCAGGAACTGAGTATTGTTTGCGTAGCCAAGGTATGCGCCCAGGCCCGGATCGACCACGTCCTCAAACCAGGGCTGTGTGGTGACGCTCGTTGCCGGAATACCCTGACGGATCTGTTTCACGACGTTTGTCCAAGCCTGCGAGTACAACTGGCCGGACTGCGTATCGGTGAAGTCGAGGACCTGTTCCGCATCGGCCTGTCCCATCAGGCGGCGGCCCAGGCGGCCCACATAGGTGGCTTTCAGGAGCATGTGCCAGGGCAAGTTGCGCTGCACGCCGAAGTCGAGGACCACGTTGAACGGCGTTTTGAGCCCCGGATCGATGGTCGCGTTGAACGCGTAGCCGTCCTGCAGGCCGCAAGGGGGCGGAGCGCCAACCGCTCCGCAGAAAGAGGGATCGGTGAACGGCTGATAGGGCGCCTTCGGCGTGGCCGGGGCACCGAGATGGGGTTGATTGGAAAATCCGTTCGTGCCGTCAAGCCGCGGATCGTTTGCCACTGAATCGTACGGATCGGTCGAAACCCCGTTCTGAATCGCTTTGGGCTGCTGGAAGAGATAGGAATCGACGTCCTGAATTTGCTGAACCGCCATAATGACGGTGCGGTCGTAAATGACGCTCGCGCTGCCGCTGATCACCATCTTCTTGTCGAAGAAGGGGTTCCAGTCAAAGCCAACGTGCGGGGCAATGTCTCTGTATTCGGGCTCGTAGATCCCCGGAGCGCCGGAACCATTGCCCTTACCGCCAAGGTAGTAGGGGATGATGGGAACGGCGGCCGGGCCGGATTCGCCGAGCTGGCTCTGCGAGGCACGAGCGCCGAAGTACTGACGGAATGTGTACGGCTCGACGGTCTCATATCCCCGCGTTTCATAAGGCACCGAGAACCATTGGTAGTTGAGGCCGTAATTGAGGGTGAGACTGGGCAGGACCTTCCACGTATCCTGCGCGTAAAGCTGCATCTGGTAATAGCGATAGAGGCGCTGATTGTCGCTCATCAGATTGAGCAAGCCGCTATGGTCATAGTAGTAGGTGGTTTGCACATTGGCGATGCGCCCGAGGGTGTAAAGAAATGGCTCGTCCCAGAGCGCCTCTTGCGTTATATCGATATCGCTGGGGCGGAGGCTGGGGTTGCCAGTTCCGCAGTCTCCGGGATTGGGGCCGCAGAGCCCGAGTACCTGGCCGCCCAGGCCGACTTCGGCAAGATTGAAGTCGGTGAGGTTGGTGGTGTGCGCCAGAATGTCCTTGAATGTGCCGCCCCACTGCCAGGTGTGGGTCCCTTTGATAAAGGAGAAGTCATCGCCCAAAACCGGAAGCGGAATGCGGCGGGCGCTGGAATCGGGCCAAGTGTAAAGGTCCGAGGTCATGGACGTGTCCGCGCCGTCTGAAAACGTGTACGCGGTTGCGCCGGCCGGATCGTAGTTGTCTGGGAACCCATACTTCTCGACGGTCTCGCCCAGCCAGACGCGATTGGTCTTGTTGGCTCCAATCACCCAGCTATGGCCGATGACCCAGGCATAGGAGCGATCAATGAATGGATTGGTTATCGGGTCGTCAGGCCATGCGTTCGCAGCGTTAACCGATTCCTCGCGCGCGACGGTGAATCGCGCCCACATTTTCATGTTTTGGTTCAGGTTGTAATCCACCCTGCCGACAAAATTCTTCAAGTAGTCATCGTTGGGGGCGTTGAAGATGTATCCGCCCGAGTTGAGGCCGTCGCCAACTGCGCTGTTATTGGACGCCCATTTAGATTTTATTCGTGCGTTGACAAAGGAGGGGTTGGTGGGGCCCTCGTTGCCGAACCAGCTTTGGAGTTCGCCTGCCCCAGATGGGTCCATTGCCTTCACCTGGGCAGGCGTCTCCGTCTCGACAGTGTCGCTCAGACAGTTACCATTGGTATCGTATCCTCCGGAACAGGCGTAGTAGCTGATGGTTCCGGTGCGGAAGGTGTTAAGCGGAACAATCCTATTGACGACGGCGTTTTCGATAATGCGGGAGTCGTTGTAGTCGAAGAAGAAGAATGCCTTGTTTTTACCGCTGAAGAGATGGGGGATGGTGATGGGTCCGCCAATGGCGCCGCCGAACTGGTTCTGGATGAGGTGATTGCGGGCAATCTTGGGGGTGGAGTTGTTGCTGAACCAACTATTGGCCACCAGATCCGGATCGCGGTGGTATTCATTCAGGTCTCCGTGGAATTGGTTGGTGCCGCTCTTGGTGACCAGCGCAAACTGGCCGCCTCCGCCGGCTCCTGTATCCGCTGTGTTGCCCGCCACGCCGGCATGAAACTGCTCGACCGAATCAACCGGCGCGTGACCGACGATGCCGCCCTCAAAGCCGGTGCTCACGCCGCTATTCGTCTGGGAGGCGTTGCCCGTCATGAGGTCATTGACATCCAGGCCGTCCAGCGTGACGTAGTTCTGATCCTGGCGGGCGCCGGTGACTGAGCCGTCTACGGTCACCCCGGCCTGCAGGGTAAAGAGCGAGGTGGGATCGGCTCTCTGCTGCACGGGAAGACTGTTTATCGATTGCACGGGTATATCGTTGCCAACCGTCGCATCCGTGGTGTCGAGCGTGACCAGCGAATTTGCGGCCGTCACCACCATTACTTCAGAGCGCGCACCCACGCTAAGGGTCGCATTCTGAGTACGGACACTTGCTACCGCCAGGTAGATGTCTTTCACCGTGAGTGTGGAAAAGCTCTTCGCTGAGAAGGTGGCCACATAATCTTCACCCGGTGGGATTTCGGTGAAGCGGTACACGCCGACTCCATTCGTGGTTTGCGTGTACATCAGTCCCCTTGATGGATTCGAAAGGGTTACGACCGCTCCCGGCACAACGGCGCCGGACGGGTCAGTCACTGTGCCCGTCATGCCGGCGACGGCTTGCGCGTGGCAGACCGGCAGAGATATCAAAGCGCTGAGCGCCAACAGGCTGGACGCGAAAATCATTAAGTGTAACCGGAAAGACCGCATCATATTTCCTCCAAATTCGGACTCTGTGCCTTCTTGCTTCATTGGGCGACGTCCGCTCCGTGAACCGAATCAATCAATGAATACAGAAAAAACCGGCTTGCTTTTGCCGCAGGTTCGTCGATTGGAGACGGATTTCGTTTGAGAGAGATGCACGATGCGTGCCATTCTCAAAAGCGTCGAAAGGAATTCTAACTTCGCAGAAAATAAACGGTTTGTTCACAGAACTTTGCGTTGCGGCGGCCCCGCATCTATGAAATTCCATACAAGCCTCTGCCTATAATCCCAAAATTGGACACAACCATCAGATTTTGGAGGGGTTGGATGTTCCTCCGGCCATGATCGGAACGGGAGTTTTGCGGTATTCTCCTTTGCATGCAGATAACCCTAGCCCATATCGGCGCCCGGTCCGGAGCGAAAGATGCGTACCACGGGTTGGTTTGTAGCTATCTAAAGCGCTGCGCCGTACTTGCGCCATGCGGGACGGAAGCGTTCCGAAGCGAAAAGGCGTTGCTCGAATGGCTCGGCCGGCAGCGGGGGCGAACGCAAGCGGTCGTCATAATGCTGGATACGCGCGGCCGGCAGATGACCTCAGAGGCTTTGGCTGCCTGGTTGGGAAAGCGCCGCGACGAGGGCGCGCAACACTTCGTCTTCGCCGTGGGGCCGGCAGATGGATGGTCGGAGGAGGTGCGCGCGCAGGGCGAACGCCGCGGCGGCCTGCTCTCGCTGGGGCCCATGACGCTGGCTCACCAACTGGCTCGCCTGGTAATGGCCGAGCAGCTCTACCGGGCATGTACAATTCTCACGGGTCATCCGTACCACGTAAAACACTAGTGGTCAGTGGTCAGCGGCCGGTAAGGGGAATTATGAGTGACGAATCAACATCCCGGCAAGGACTGATTCTGATCAACACCGGCCCCGGCAAGGGCAAGACCACCGCGGCGCTGGGGACAGCCTTGCGCGCCGTGGGATGCGGCATGAAGGTGCTTATGCTCCAGTTCCTCAAGGGCTCGTGGCATTACGGCGAGCTGGATGCCGTGGAGGCCTTCGGCGAGAACTTTGTGCTGAAGCAGATGGGGCGCGGGTTTGTGAAGGTCGGCGGCGCAGAGACCGATCCCGAAGACGTTCGCCTGGTGGAGGCGGCGTGGGCCGAGGCGCGCGAAGCCATCTACTCCGGCGAGTGGGACATGGTGGTGCTGGACGAGATCAACTACGCCATCAGTTACAAGATGCTGGACCCCGCGGTGGTGGCCGAGGCGCTGAAGGGCAAGCCGGAGATGGTGCATGTAATCCTGACCGGCCGCAATGCGCACCCGCTGCTGGTGGAGCTGGCCGATACCGTGACCGAGATGCGCGAGATGAAGCACGCCTACCAAAAGGGAATCCTGGCGCAGCGAGGGATCGAGTATTGACCAGGGAATCGAACAGACGGAGACAATATGGCAGAGAGCACATACTACCGTTGGGCCGATATTGCGCCGGAGCATTTGAACGCACTGGTGACACGGCAATATGTGGTGGGCACGAACACCATGCTGGCCCGCATCGTGCTGAAGAAAGGCGCGGTTGTGCCCATGCACCAGCATATGCATGAGCAAATTAGCCATGTGGTAGAGGGCGTGCTCAAGTTTCGCATCGACGGAGAAGAAATTGCGGTGCGGGCAGGGGAGATCCTCTGCATTCCGCCGCATGTGCCGCACGAGGTGATGGCGCTTGAGGACTCGGTGGCGCTGGACATCTTCAATCCGCCGCGGCAGGACTGGATTGACGGCGACGATGCGTACTTGCGTAGCGCGACGGTCTTGCCGCCCGCGAAAAACTAAGCGGTGGCTTGCGGCTAACCCGTTTACAATTGGGTTCGATATGTCGTGGTTCAAGCGCGAGAGCGGCGAGTTCGAGTCTTCAGCGGGCGGACAGGCCACCGAAACCGGTCCCGGCGCGAGCCCTAAGAACGTTCGCAGCGAGGGCTTGTGGGTGAAATGCCCCGGCTGCCGCCAACCCATTTATAAGTCCGATCTCGAAGCCAACCTGAACGTCTGCCCCAAATGCCAGCACCACTTCAAGATCAGCGCTCGCGCGCGCATTGAAATGCTGCTCGAGCCGGGCTACGAGTTGGTCGACACCGGGCTACGCTCCACCGATCCCTTGAACTTCAAGGACGTGAGGCCCTACAAACAGCGCTTGCGTAAAGCGCGGGAAGAGACCGGTCTCGAGGACGCCATCCTGAATGCCCTCGGGCAACTGGGGCCGCACGAAGTCGTGTTGAGCGCCATGGAGTACGGCTTCATCGGCGGATCGATGGGCGCCGTGGTGGGCGAGACGGTGGCGCGCGCCGTGGACCGCGCCAGGATGACGCACAATCCGCTGATCGTGGTGGCTGCGTCGGGCGGGGCGCGCATGATGGAGGGAGTGGTGAGCCTGATGCAGATGGCTAAGATCTCCACGGCGCTGGCGCAACTGGACGATGCGCGCGTGCCTTATATCTGCGTGCTCACCGATCCGACAACCGGCGGCGTGACGGCCAGCTTTGCCATGCTGGGCGACCTGAACGTTGCCGAGCCGGGCGCGCTGATCGGCTTTGCCGGCCCGCGCGTGATTGAGCAAACCATCCGCCAGAAACTGCCGGAGGGTTTTCAGCGCGCGGAGTTTCTGCTGGAAAAGGGATTTCTCGATGCTGTCGTGCATCGAAAGGATTTGAAGGCCTACCTGATTCGCGCTCTGGACTTCCTGAAGACACCGACGGCGGCGTAGAGCCCTGCTCTTTAAGAACACAGATTCAATCGCAGTGAGACTTGACGGCCTGACGTGTCTTGCGGGCCTTCGCTGACACGAACAGCTAGTGTGAAAGCATCGCGGTTTAATCGAAGGCTGGGTTAAGCGGAGGACTTAGCACATGAAGAGATCCATCCTTACCTTTTCAGTATTTCTGCTCGCCGCAGTGCTGTGTCCTGCGCAGCAGAGCAAGATCGTCATAAGGTTGCTGAATGGGAAAAACGGTCATCCGATCGGCGATGCGAGCGTGAACGTTTGGCTCGGCGGCGAAATTTCGGCTTCGCTCATGATACCCGATGCAAAAGACGAAATCGGTTTGGACTTGGCCGGCGTGGAGCCTCGCACTCTTCGCGTCGCGCCAAACATGCGTTTCGACTGCCGCTCCTCCAATGGCCATTCTCCTCCCGGAGATCAAATTCCGTATTCATTGGATGAGATCCTCTCCAAAGGGATCGTTGGCGAGAATGTGTGCGGGAAGGCTAAGGCGTCGCCCACTCCGGGGGTCCTGATTCTCTTTTTCCGCCCCATGACATTTTATGGTCGGTGGATGCTGTAGCCCGCAGGAATCTCCCCGGCCCGCGCGTGATCGAGCAGATCATCCGGCAAGCGCTGCCTGCGGGCTTTCAGCGCGCGGAGTTTCTGCTGGAAAATGGATTTCTCGACGCCGTTGTGCATCGCCGCGATCTGAAGGCGTATTTGATTCGCGCGCTGGACTTTCTCAGACACCAGCGGCGGCCTGGTCCCCCTTTTCCTGTCTTCAATCAAGTTCCATTCGAATTGGAAAGAAGAAACTCGCAGATGGATGCCGTTTCCCTTCGCGGCTGACCTCCTCTCCAGCAAAAAAATTTCACAGGAAGCGTTTGCCTTCCCTCTCCTCGTTCTGTTATTAGGTAATAGTCGTTCTTTTCGAGTTCCCTGATCGCCCATGAACACTACCACCGTTCCGTTGGATCTTGCCCTTCTTCTTCGCGGCTATTCCATTGAGCTGACCCCGCGCCAATCCACGATCATCGACGCCGCGTCTGGCCGGCTCGATCAGGGAACCGAGGTCTTTCTCACGTGGGTCCCCGGGACTGACCCCATGGACCTGGTTGCAGCGGCCACATCCTTGCGCCGCGCCGGATTCATCCCGGTGCCTCACCTCGGCTCCCGTCATGTCGAGAGCGCCGCCCAGTTTGAGCGATTGATTGCGCGCCTCGTGGCTGAGGCAGGAGTCGATCGCGTCCTCATTATTGGAGGCGATCGGCATCGGCCTGCCGGGCCCTTCGATTCTTCCCTGGCCGTCATGGAGAGTGGTCTTTTGCAGAAGGCGGGAATCTTCCGCATGGCGATCGCTGGGTTTCCTGAAGGCAATCCCAATATCTCCGATCCTGTCCTCGAAGAGGCGCTCGCGGCCAAAGTGAACTTTGCCCGCGCGGCGGGGATTCACCTTACCATCTTGACGCAGTTCTGCTTTGAGGCCGATCCGGTCGTCGCATGGCTTCGCCGCGTCCGCGGCCTGGGCATAGACGTTCCCATGCGCATCGGCCTCGCCGGTCCCGCCGGACTAATTACCCTGATGCGCTATGCGATTCACTGCGGCGTGGGGAACTCTCTGAAGGTTCTCTTGGAAAAGCCGTCCTTCGCCAGGCTTCTCACCGAAAAAGGTCCCGAGCCGGTCCTGCGGGGCATTGTTTCTGCTCTGACCTCTCCATCGCCTGATGCGTTGCCCTCAGGCATTGCAGGCTTCCATTTCTTTGTCTTTGGCGGCTTCAAGAAAACCATGGACTGGATCGACAGCAAACGGGCCCGGCCCGGCCAAGCGTCGATCTAACCGCTGCTTCTCGCCTCGCGAAGCGGCCTCGGGCCCGCAGCACAACTTCCCTCGAACAGGAGTCTCTCATGAGCAGCAAGAATCTTGAAGAACTGTTACAGACCATCGGAAATCCGGTAAACATGCTCCGCAATTCGCAGATCGGAGCGTACGTCTATCCCGTTGTCCCCACCGAGTTCTCCAACTGGCGCGACGAGCAGCGCGCCTGGCGCGAGACCGCCGTTCTTTTCGATCAGAGTCATCACATGGCCAACCTGTATGTCGAGGGCCCTGATGCCCTCAAGCTGATCTCACATCTGGCCACAAACAGCTTTGCCAAATTCCCCGTCGATCGCGCTAAGCAGTTTGCTCCGTGCAGCTACGACGGCTATGTCATCGGCGATGGCATTCTCTTTCACCTGGAAGAAAACCGCCTTGTCTTTGTCGGCCGGGCGCCGCGGCCAATTGGATTGAGTTTCACGCTCAGACCGGCGGCTACGACGTAAAGACCGAGA
>CAWCXX010000093.1:0-11916 GCA_963799445.1 uncultured Acidobacteriaceae bacterium
TCTCCCATCGACTGCCCCGCTTATAACTTTTTCGTCCCATAAGAGTCAACCTGTAGTGTCAAAGCACTGAAAATAAACCGTAGCTCGTACGTATCCGCCAAGCATAATCTCACCCTGCTCCACCTTAACGTACAACAAGCTATCCGCACCTGTTTTAGGTAGCGTCTCGATTAGGGAAGACAGAGGCATAAAGCCAGTTTCTTGAGTATCTGTAACCTTCTGTAACCCATAATTTGCAATTTCCACGCCGCTGGAACTCAAGAAATCGAGCAATTCCATATAGACACTAGAAAACTGACTCGAACCGTGCCCTGCAACCCAAACGCCTCGGTGTTTTTCCGCCTGACCTTGCAGCGGCGCGAATGCTTGCGGGTTCGATGAAGTTAGGTTACCCAACTTTCCACGCACGTAATTAATCGGGATCGTGAAATTCAGGTTCTCCCCATTCACGACCTTGAAGGACATAACTCCAACTGCTTCCCCGTTCCGATTTAACAAGGGTCCGCCGCTGCTTCCGGGGCTTGCCGCCGCTGATGTCTGTAGGACGCGGACACCTTCATCTAGGCGGATGCCACTAATTAAACCATTTGATACCGTTTGCTCAAGCCCTTGCGGAGCGCCGACCAGTAGCACCTCCTCACCCACCTGCACATCGTTAGAGTTGCCCAACGGTATCGTCGGAAGATCGACCGCTTCGATCTTGAGGAATGCGAGATCATCGGTAGGGTCGGAGCCGAGGAGGTACACGTTCCTGTACACCTCCCCCGATGCGAGTTTGACCGCCATCGCTGTAGCGTCGGCCACGACGTGGTGATTGGTAACTATGATCCCGTCAGGCTTGATTACGAATCCGCTAGCCAAGCCCTTATCAGTTTCTATAACCACGACCGCAGGGCGAGCGTGCGCGACGATTTCGGCCCACCCATTGGCCACGCTTTCGGTTCTGGATTGCGGACTTGCGCTCGGCCCTTCACCGGATGGGCCTTGGGGTGTTCCCTGAGCGATTGCGTGAATGGCGCAGATTGTGGCAAGGAAAGCGACTGCGTGCGAGCGCATTCCATCCCTCCCGTGCGTTGGATTCTCCAAGGGTTCGGTCAACGTCTAACTATACGCTCTGCCTCGGCAGCCCTGTTCCCCGGTCCCCATTCCCTAATCCCTACTCCCTGCCCTTCTTGCGTATCTCGACGTTGAGGCGCTTGATTTTCTGGTTGAGGGTGGAGAGGGGGATGCGGAACTGCTCGGCGGCGTCGGTTTGGTTCCAGTTGCAGCGCTCGAGCTTCTCGACGATGATGCGGCGCTCGATGACTTCGAGGATGTCGAAGAGCGAGGAGTTGGGGTTGTGCTCGAGGAGGGCGTCCTGGAAGCTGCGGCCGGTAATGTGGCCGGGAAGAAGATCGGCGCCGATAACGGGCCCCGAGGAGAGCACGACACCGCGTTCGATGGCGTTTTCGAGCTCGCGGACGTTGCCCGGCCAGTCGTAATCGACGAGAGCGCGCATGGCGTCAGTGGAGAGTTTGCGCGGGGGGAGACCGTTCTCGTTGGCGTAGAAGTCAAGGAAGTGCTGGACGAGCAGGGGAATATCCTCGCGGCGGGCGCGCAGCGGCGGCAGGTCGACGGTGATGACGTTAAGGCGGTAGAAGAGATCCTCGCGGAAGCGGCCCTCGCGGACTTCCTTGCGCAGGTCGATGTTGGTGGCGGCGAGGATGCGCACGTCGACCTGAATCTCCTGAATGCCGCCGAGATGCATGAAACGCTTGTCCTGGAGAACGCGCAAAATCTTGGACTGCGTGTCGATGCCCATGGTGGCGATTTCGTCGAGGAAGAGTGTGCCGCCGTTGGCGACCTCGAACAGGCCCTTCTTGGTGGCGATGGCCGATGTGAAGGCGCCCTTGACGTGGCCGAAGAGCGTGGATTCAAGCAGCTCCGAGGGCATGGCGCCGGTGTTGATGGGCACGAAGGGCTTGTCGCGGCGTGGCGAGTTGGCGTGGATGGCCTTGGCGATGATCTCTTTGCCGGTGCCGCTTTCGCCCTGAATCAAAACCGTCGAACGGCTGGGCGCGACCTGCGCGACCAGATCGAAGACCTTGAGCATGATTTCGCTTTTGCCGACGATGTTGGCAAAGTTGTAGCGCTGCTTGAGGGTGCGCTTGAGCTGAAGATTTTCTTCTTCGGCCTTGCGGCGGGCAATGGCGGAGCGGATGTCGGCCAGGAGCTTTTCGTTGTCCCAGGGCTTCTGGACAAAATTCTCGGCGCCGGCGCGGATGGATTCGACGACGTTATCCACGGTGCCGTAGGCGGTGATCATGATGATAGGCAGCTCGGGTTGGCGCTCCTTGAACTGGGGCAACAGCTCGAGGCCGCTTTGGCCGGGCAAAGCGAGGTCAAGCAGCACCAGATCGAAACTGCCTTGATCGAGCAGGCGCAGTCCCTCCTCGCCGTCGCGCGCCGTCTTGATGGCGTAGTTTTCGAGGGAGAGCAAAACTTCGAGCGATTCCCGGATGCCGGCCTCGTCGTCGACCACGAGGATGGATGCAGCGGTTGCATTGCCGTTGACTGCGGACGCGGAAACGGACGCGTTCAAGGGCACGTCGACTTCAGGCATGGACGGAATTCCTTAATAGGGGAAACTCGAGATGAAACGTGGTGCCGGCGCCGATCGCGCTTTCGACATGGATTTTGCCAGCGTGCTCTTGAATGATGCCATAGCTGACAGAGAGGCCGAGGCCGGTGCCGCGTTTGTCGCCGGACAAGGTCTTGGTGGTGAAGAAGGGATCGTAGATGCGCTTGAGATGCTCGGGAGCGATGCCGGAGCCGGAGTCGGAAATTCGAGCTTCGACATGGGCGTTGACCAAAGTAGCGACGCGCAGGCGTCCGCCGCCGGGCATGGCGTCCTTGGCATTCAGGAGCAGGTTGAGGAAGACCTGTTGCAGCTTGCCGGGGTTGCCATGGATGGGGGGAAGCTCGTCGGCAAGATCGAGCTCGACCAGGATTTGCGCGGTTTTGAACTGGTGTTCGAGCAGCGATAGCGTGTCGCGAATGACCTGGTTGAGGTCGGTGGAGCGGAACTCGGTGGTGGAAGTGCGGGAGAAGTTGAGCAGGCCGTTGGCGATTTCAGCGGCGCGAAAGCTCTGCTGGGTGATCTTGTCGAGCACAGGGCCGAGGCGGGCGTCGCCCTTCATTTGCTTGGCGAGCATCTGCGCGTAGGAGGCGATGACGGCGAGCGGGGTATTGATTTCGTGGGCGACGCCGGCAGCGAGCAGGCCGATGGAGCTGAGCTTGTCAGCCTGGGCGAGCTGGGTTTCAAGCGTGACGCGCTCGGTGATGTCGTCGACCAGGACGATGCGGCCCACGGGAACGAAGTCGCGGCTGAGCAGCGGCGCGATGGCGATGTTGGCGGTGCGCAGCTCGCCGGCGCGCGTGGTGAGGCGGAACTTGTAGAGGTGGTGCACGCCCTGGTCGCTGCGGAAGCCTTCGAGCGCCTCGATGAACTCCGCGGGAAAGACCGCGCTCAACGGTCCTGGCCGATGGCCTCGGCGCGGCTGAGGGCGTACATGGCCTCCATCTGCGCGTTCCAGCTCTCGATGCGGTCGTCGAGATCGATGGCGAAGATGCCGACGTTGATGGATTCGACGATGTTCTCGTTGAACTCCTTGAGGCGCTCGAACTCGGCGATTTTCTCTTCCAGGCGGGCGTAGAGGCTGGCGTTCTGGAGGGCGATGCCGATGTAGCTGGCGAGGGATTCGAGGAGCTCGACGTCTTCGCTCGACAGGAAGTCGCCGCCCAGGGTGCGGCCGAGGCCGATGACGGCGATGGTGCGGCTGGCGGATTCGTCGTCTTCCGGCTGCCCGCCCTGGGCGACGCGGCAAGGGAGATAGTAGTTCAGGTCGAGGAGGGCTGCGGTGCGCTGCTGGTCCTCAGGGAGATGAATGGCAGCCTGCGCGTTTTCAATGAAGATGTGCGAGTGGTCCTTGGCGCGGTCGAAGTTGAGGAAACCGAGGGCCAAGCTGTCCTGCGCGGCGCTGACCTCGCTGGGCAAACCGTGGGAGGCGGCGAGACGCAGGCCGCCGACTCATCCTGCTGCAGGAAGACGGCGACGCGGGCGACCAGAAGGGTGCTCGGCAACTGCTCGACGATGGAATGGAGCAGGGCCTGGAGGTCGGTCTCGGAACTGAGGCCGCGGCCGAACTCGACCAGCGCCTTGCGGTAATCGTAGCGATGGCGGTCAAAGGCGCGGTCGACCCAGCCCTGAATGCGGCGCTTGAGGGGATCGAAGATGGCCGCAGTGGCCAGAATGGCGATGACCAGCGCCCACTCGCGTATGGCTTCAGGCAAGCGCTGGTGGACCACGAGGGCGATGAGGGCGATGATGCCGAAGTAGCCGCCGGCGATGAGGCCGGTGGCCAGCGTGTAGGCCACGCCGCGCTTGAAGATCAGGTCGGTGTCCATCAGCCGGTAGCGGACGATGGCCCAACTGAAGGTGAGCGGCAGAAAAATGAGCGACAGGCCGGCCAGATTGGTGAGCAGGCGGGGCGGATTGAGGTCAAAGAGGAACGGGATGGCGTAAAACAGCGTGAAAGGCAGCACCGCGAGCAGAGTGCCGCGGGTGAGCCACTTCAACTGCTGGCGGAGCAGGGGCGAGTCGGCGCGGCTGTAACTGCGCAGGAAGAGCAGTGCGGCGAGAACGTAGAAGGCGGCGTCGTAGGCGGTGCCGGTCTGGTCGAGGCGGTGCTTGAGCAGCCCGGTGGCCTGCCAGTGGTTGATGGCCAGCAGCCACAGGCCGAGCAGGCCCGCGCCGGGCGCGTAGACCAGCGGCAGCAGCCAGCGGCGGCGGATGTTCTTGAACCGTTCCTCAGGGAAGCTGAGCGCGAAATGGAGGAAGAGGGCCGGCTGCAGCGACTCGGCCACGACATTCGTCCAGAAGACGGTCCAGTCCAGCGTGTCGAGCTGGCCGGTGTACTTGAGCGCGTACCACGCGAAAGAAACCAGGCAGAAGAGGTAGAAGTGGGTGGCGCGCGGGGCTCCCCAGCGGCGGAAGAGAACGTAGAAGCCGATGATCAGGTAGATGAGGCCGATGAGGCGCAGGCCCTGGTTCAGGCTGCGGTCGAGCGGCTCGGGAATTACTTTGACCGGCGTATCCAGGGGAATGCCGTCGCGGGTGATGACGTAGTAGACCTGGCCGTAGGGGCCGGTGCGGTAGAGTGCGCGTTCGAGATCGGCGATCCGCGAGACTGACCGTCACGGCCGCGGCTGGGGGTGTCGCTGACCCCGGTCAGCAGGTCTCCCATCTGGATGCCGGCGCGCTGGCCGGCCATGTCGGGCAGAACTTTTTCGGCTTGAGGCCGCCGGCGGCCTCGCGCCACCACACGCCGTCGTCAGGGCTGCTGGAACTGGCGCTCCTGAAGGAGATTGAAAACAGCCAACACGAACAGAGCGGCTGTGGCCAAGGCCAGCAGCGTAGCCTGCACGCGGTTGATGAAGACTTGTCTCCATATGAGGGAGGATTTCTACACCAATCTGTTTGTTAGCACGTCAGTTGCCACGCAGGACCGATCATGCGATGCCCCAAGCATTGCGTCGCCAATCGTTTGAGAATACGTATGATATGGACTTCGGGTTCCGCAAAAACGTCAACGGTACGTGAAGCATATCACCTATCGAATGCAGAAAACGAGAATGCGTGTACGTAGAAGAGGATCAATCTATGAAAAATAGTAGGTTTTTGAGCCAAAGCGGGTTACCTTACGCTTCTCAGCAGGTGTGGGGGGTGTTGGCACTGAATCCGAGGCGTAAAGGGTTCTTCGCCGGTGCGTAAACGCTACGAGAGGAACCGCTTTGGGAGTGGCCGACACGGTTCCCGAGCGGAGGGTCAGCGCTGGCCGTAGGTCGCTTTCGGGCCGTGCTTGCGCAGGTAGTGGTGTTCGGAAACGTACTTCGGTATTCCGGCTTCCGGCGCTCCGAGGAGCACGCTGCGAAAGGCGAGGCGGGCGATGTACTCGAGGACGTCGGCGTGCTCGACGGCTTCGGCGGGAGTTTTGCCCCAGGCAAACGGGGCATGGCCGGCGACGAGCACACCGGGGACGGCGATGGGATCGAGGTTCCCTTGCGGAAGCGGCGGACGATAACAGCGCCCGTCGAGCGGACATAGGCTTCAGCGACCTCTTCGGCGGAAAGCGGCTCGGTGACGGGAACGGGGCCGTGAAAGTAGTCGGCGTGGGTGGTGCCGAGGCAGGGGATGGGGCGGCCGGCCTGGGCCCAGGAGGTGGCGAACTCGGAGTGGGTGTGGACGATGCCGCCGATCTGCGGGAATTCGCGGTAGAGCAGGGTGTGGGTATCGAGGTCGCTCGACGGGCGCAGCGCGCCCTCGACGATGTTGCCGTCGAGATCGGTGACGACCAGGATGGCGGAGGTCAAAGCGGAGTAATCGACGCCGCTGGGTTTGATGACGACCAGCGGCTTGGCGCCAGAGCGGTCGACACCGCTGGCGTTGCCGAAGGTGTGGGGCGCGAGGCCGCGGCGGGCGATCTCCCGGTTGGCGTGGAGAACTTGTTCGCGGAGGGATTCGAGCAGCATGGTGTTTCCTCGGTCAGAGCGGTGCAGTTGGTAAGCGTTTTCCGCGGATAGTGTATCAGCCTCAGTGAGAAGGGGGCTGGAATGGGCGAACGGACCCGGCTCGGGATGAGCCGTGAGATGTGTGTCGTTGAGACTCGATCAGGCTTGCGCATGCAATTCCAGGCAATTGACGGTGCGAAGGACTCGAATTAAGCTACGATTAGACTTCCAGCGCAAGATACGGAGCCTCGCTCGCCGACCGGGCGGCGAGAGAGCAGGGGTTTGGCTGTGCACGCAGGAAGCATAGGCGCCCGAGTGTCTGCTGCTGGTTCTGCCGGTTTTGCCTTTCAGACTGCTCTGGCCGATTTGTGCCGGCGAATCCGGCAAAGGTAGGGCGGTCATGGCTGATCTTACGATTCCCCGCCCTCCAGGCGTTACTGCGAGCGCGGGATCTCTTCCGGCGCGTGCGCGCGTGGATTCCGCCGGTCCCTCCCTCGATGGCCAGGTAATTTCTCCGCACCGCTGGATGATCGCCATCGCGGTGATGTCGAGCGCCGTGATGCAGGTGCTGGACACCTCGGTGGTGAACGTCAGCATGCCGCACATCGCCGGCTCGCTCTCCTCGACAGTGGATGAGGCCACGTGGGTGCTCACCTCCTACCTGATATCGAACGCCATCATTCTGCCCATCGCCGGGTGGCTGGCTGGCGTGCTGGGCCGCAAGCGGCTGCTGCTGATTGCCGTGGGGGGCTTCACGCTGTCGAGCCTGCTGTGCGGGCTGGCTCCCAATCTGCCCATGCTAATTTTCTTTCGCGTTCTGCAGGGCGCGACCGGCGGGTGCCTGCAGCCGCTTTCGCAGGCGGTGCTGCTGGAAGAGTTCCCCGGCAGGGAGCAGGGCAAGGCGATGGCGTTCTGGACCCTGGGCATCATCGCAGCGCCCATCCTGGGTCCCACGCTGGGCGGCTGGATCACCGACACATGGTCCTGGCGCTGGATCTTCTTCATCAACCTGCCGGTGGGTGTGCTGAGTCTGCTGCTGATTTCGCAGTACATCTCCGATCCGCACTACCTCAGGCGCCGGTCCTTCGGCGTGGATGTGTGGGGCATTGGCATGTTGGCCGTGGGCATGGGCGCGCTACAAATCATGCTCGACAAAGGGCAGGAGTTGGACTGGTTCGGATCGAACCTGATTCGCGCCCTGTGCGTGGTTGCGCTGGTTTGCCTTACGGTGTTTGTGCTGCGCGAATTAGCGACCAAGGACCCGATTGTGCGCTTCAGCCTGCTGCGCTACCGCACTTTTGCCGCGGGAGTCGGCCTGGACACGATCCTGGGGTTCGCGCTCTACGGGAGCTTGGTGCTGCTGCCGCTCTTCATGCAGACCGTGCTGGGCTGGACGGCGACAACTGCGGGAATTTGGAATAGCCCGCGCGGTATCGGCATTGCGCTGTGCACGCCCGTGGTGGGCCTTCTGCTGGGCAAGGGCTGGGACGGACGCAGGATGTTGTTTATCGGGCTCACCCTTGTCAGCTTGTCCTTGTTCGGCTTTGCGCGGATGACTCTCGAATCGGGAACCTGGGACATCTGCTGGATCCAGATCGTCCAGGGGTGCGGCATGGGCCTCATGTTCGTGCCGCTGACTACGCTGACCATGAGCCCGATTCCGAGGGCGGAGACGGGATACGCAACGAGCCTCTTCAACGCGGTGCGCAACATCGGCGGCAGCATCGGCATTTCCTTTGTGCCTACGCTGTTGGCGCGCCGTTCCCAGTTTCACCAGCAGGTGCTCGGGGGTCAAATCACGCCCTCGAGCCCAACCAGCCAGCAGGCTTTGGCGCAACTGGCGCCTTACCTTGCGCAGCGGGGATTCGATCCGGTGACGGCAGCGCATAAAGCGAACGGGCTCATTTACGGGCAGCTTCAGCAGCAGGCGGCGCTGTTGAGCTATGCGGACGCGTTTTATCTGATGGGAATCCTATCCCTGGCCACCATACCGGCGGTCTTTCTTATGCGCGGGGCAGAGCACAACCGGCGGCATCGGCGAGAACCTTGATGAAAGGATGCGCCCTTCAATTCTTGCCGCGATGAAAACGCGCAAAGGGACAATCTGCTTTGAAGCAAACGCTCACCCGGGTACACTTTCCGCATGATGTTTGCCAAGCGGCTGCGTGATGGGGTTCGGCGCGGCGAGATTACGTCCAGCGTGCGCATTTGGTTGCGGCCGCATGTGCGAGTGGGGGGGCGCTACCGCATGGAAGAAGGCGAGATCGAGGTGGACTCGATTGAGCCGATCGGATTCCCGGATATCACACCGGAGCTGGCTCATGAGTCGGGATTTCTCGGCGTCCTCGATTTGCTTAAGGTGGCCAAGCACGGCAGGGGCGAGAAGATTTACTTAATCCGTTTCCACTACATCCCGCCTGGCAAGCGTCACCGCAGCCGATAGGGCTTTGGAATAGCGGCAGACAATTCGGCGAATTCGGCGTCGGTGAGGCGAAACGCCTCCGCGCCAACGTTCTCTTCGAGGCGCCTGACGGAGCGGGCGCCGGGGATGGGAAGCGCGCACAGCGAGCGGCGCGCTACGCGTATTCGCCAGGAGCGAAGTCTCTCTCCCTATAGATGGTCCGGGAATCATCGTGGTCGACAACCCGGTAAGAGATTCACTGCAAGCGGCGGGGGTCGAAATGCACGTCCGGAGCGTTCCCCCCGAGGAAGGACTCAAGACCGAGGCGGAGGTTGCTGCCATTTACAACTGGCTTCTTGCCATCCGACTGCGTCGTCACGATGTAATCGTAATCATTGGCGGCGGCGCTGTCGACGACATGGGCGGCTTCTCCGCCTCCACATATATGCGCGGAGTCCCGCTGGTGAAAGTGCCAACCTCGCTGGAAGGCATGGTCGACAGCTCCATCGGGGGCAAGACCGCACTGAACCATCCGCGTGCACGCAACCTTATCGGTACCTTCTATCATCCGCGGCTCGTGTTGTCGGACGTGTCGCTGCTGCGCGACGAACCGCCGGCCGAGCTACGCGCCGCCTGGGCAGAGGTTGTGAAGTACGGCATGCTGGAATGCTCGTTGCTACGCGATCGGGAAGTGCGCAACCTCTTCTTTGCAGAATTGGAGCAGCGCGCGGACCAGCTTATGAAACTCGAAAAGCAAACGCTTCTTGATATCGTTGCAAGATGTGTGGCATTGAAGGCCCAAGTAGTTGCCGGAGATGAGCGGGATTTGGGGCAATATCGCATTTTCCTTAACTACGGACACACCGTGGGGCACGCGCTTGAGACAGCCACCAACTACGAACTGCTGCACGGCGAGGCAGTTGCGATTGGGATGGCCGTCGAGGCACGACTTGCGGTTCGCTTGGGATTAGCGAAACCCGAAGTGGAGCTTCGGCAGAACCGGTTGCTGGAGAAGTTTGGCTTGCCGATTCGCCTGCCTGCGGTCTCTCAGGATCTTTTGCTCAATCTCATCGACCGTGACAAGAAAGTATTTGGAGACGCTCCCCGATGGATTTTGCCTTTGGCAGTTGGGCGAGCAAAGATTTCCCATAACGTCAGCGACGCCGATCTGACAGCTGCCTTGAGTGAATGCTCACAGCAGTAAGAATTGACTTGATCGTAATTCCCCAATTACTCAATTTCTGATACCTGGAAACGCTTCGTTCCCAGATGCCTGCCCTGCCTGAATTTGGTCCAAGTTCCGACCAGTAAAATGCCGAGCCCCACCGCCGCATTGGTGCGGAAGATTTCTTTCGCAGTATTTGCAGCAGCAAGTGTGGCTGCTTGGCTTTCGCTGTTCATTAGAGCAGAACCAGAATTCACGTGCCCAAGCGAAGGATCTCAGAAGGCGGCTTTTTCTTGGGGAAAAAGCCACTCAGGCGGCTTGCTATCGGGTACAGCTGTTCTGGTTCTGCTGTAGCACTTTCTGTGTACTTTCTAAAACAGCTTTCTAATTTGCGCATCGCCCGCGGTGATTTCGTCTACCCACCTATGGCCGACATTGGAACCCACCCGTTCGCATGCCACCCTGTCGATTCCGAAACGCTGTGCCGCAGAGGCTTCTTGCGGATGATGGCCATCAGGATTTCCCGTACCGCCTCGTCGCCGTGCATCAGGTACGGCTTCAGATCCGTGGTCTCGTCGGAAAGCAGGCAGCCCCTGGCCAGACCGTCGGAGGAAATCCGGATGCGGTTGCAAGTTGCGCAGAAGTGATTCGAGATGGGGCTTATCACGCCAATCTTCGCGGACCCTTCATCGAGCCGAAAATAGCGCGCGGGACCGGCGCCATCCATGCTTTCGATCGGCGTCAGCCGGTGCTCGCGCGCTAGGATCTCCAGCACCTCATCGCTCGGCACATACTGTGAACGCCAGCCGGGGTCGCCGGTGATGGGCATATATTCAATGAACCGCACGTTGAGTTGCATGGTCGCGGCCAGCGACGCAAATGCCGGAATCTCGCCGTCATTCACGCCGCGCAGCACCACAACATTGATCTGCGGCGGAGGGAAGCCCGCGTCTTGTGCTGCATCAATTCCTGCCAGCACCATGCTGAGATTCCCGCCCCCGGTCATAGAGGCGAAGGTATCGGTCCTCAGCGAATCCAAACTAATGTTGAGCCGCTTGACTCCGGCCTGTCGCAGCGAAACCGCCATCGGCTTCAGCAGCACTCCGTTGGTCGTGAGCACGACTTCAGCGGCGCCTTCCATACAGCGGAGGCGCTCCAAGAACTGCACAATACCTTGCCGCACCAAGGGCTCCCCACCGGTGATGCGAATCTTCCGTATCCCAAGAGATACCGATTCCCGCGCCAGCCGAAAGAGGTCGTCATAGGGCAGGATTGCGCGCCGCCCGGGGCCCGGCACATCGTAGTGGGAAACACAGTAGCGGCAGCGCAGATTGCACCTGTCGGTGACCGACATGCGAAGGTAGTTAATCACCCGGTTGTGATGATCTGTAACGGTCAATGCCCCGCTCCCTCGTGTCCGCTGTTGTGGTCTTTCTGAAAAACCCTGAGCACCGGGCAGGCCCGGCGCTCAGGTCGCATTTCAGTCCGTCTTCTGACTTTTCTGACTCCTGTTTTATTTGGCCAGCGGAATGTCCCCCAGGTTAATGTCTTTTTCCGTGTTCAGCTTGGCGAAGGACTTGGCGGAAAACCCCTTGGCTTCAATGGTCAGGTCATAGTCGCCCTCAGCCAGGCCTGGAACCAGAAGTCACCGTAGGCGTCCGTACCAACAGTCTTTACATCGCCCGCCTTGGGTCCCTTCAGGGTGCAGGTGGCCCCGATGAGGACCTCTTCCTCGACGGGGTCATACACGGTGCCGGCGATGAATTTCTTGGGTATGTTCAGGAAATATACCCGCGGTTTT
>CAWCXX010000094.1:0-72783 GCA_963799445.1 uncultured Acidobacteriaceae bacterium
CCGAACCCGCCATGACCTACGCCATCGAGCCCAAATCCCGCGCCGACGAGGACAAACTCGCTCCCGCCATTCACAAGCTCATGGAAGAGGACCTGCTCATCCGCTTCTTCCGCGATCCGCAGACCAACGAATTTCTCATTGCCGGCGCCGGCCAGCCCCACATCGAGGCCATCGTCAGCCGCCTCAAAAAGCGCTACCACGCCGAAGTCACCCTCAAGGCGCCCAAGGTTCCCTATCGCGAAACCATTCGCGCCAAGGCGGAGGCGCACGGCCGCCACAAGAAGCAGTCCGGCGGCCACGGCCAGTTCGGTGACTGCAAAATCCGCATGGAGCCCCTGCCCCGCGGCGGCGGCTTCGAGTTCGCCTCGGAAGTCTTTGGCGGAGCCATCCCTCGCAACTTCATCCCCGCCATCGAGAAAGGCATCGTCGAGTCAGCCGCGCGCGGCTATCTCGCCGGCTTCCCGGTGGTCGATTTCAAGGCCATCGTCTACGACGGCAGCTATCACGATGTCGACTCGAACGAGCTCTCGTTCAAGACTGCCGGCCGTCTGGCCTTCCGCAACGGCATGGAGCAATGCAAGCCCTGTCTGCTTGAGCCCATCATGAAGGTCGAAATCGAGGCTCCCGATGAGTTTGCCGGAACCCTGATGGGCGACCTCAACTCCCGCCGCGGACGCGTGCAGGGCATGGAAACCAAGGGCCGCACCACCGTCATCAAGTCTGAGGTTCCCATGGCCGAGATGCTCACCTACGGCACCCTGCTCACCAGCATGACGCAGGGCAAAGGCAGCTACCGCATGGAAGTTGACCACTACGACATCGTCCCACAACTGGTCGCCGAAAAAATCCTCGCCAACGCCAAGCGTCCCATCGAGGAAGAGGAAGAATAACCACCTGCGTTGGGCAGCCGCTCGCTGTTCGCTCGCAAATTGCTGTGGTATCCCAAGTCTCAGAATAGGAACCAGGGCACCCGCACCCGGCACAAATTGTTGATTCATATGGCCCAGACATCCGGACAACTGCTTTGGATGTCTGGGCTATTTGGATAATAATATCGCAGGTGATGTGATATCATAATCTGAGTGAGGTTGATTCTCGATACCGATGTCGTGGTTGCAGCGATGCGCAGCCCGCGCGGCGGGTCAGCAGAACTGCTGAGACGGATTCGTCTGGGACACGCGACAATGCTGCTCAGCGTGGCCTTGGCACTGGAGTATGAATCCCAATGTATGTTGGCCGAGCACAGGCTGGCTTCCGGGCTAGATGAGTCGGAGGTTCGAGTCTATATAGACCGCTTGATCTCGATGGCTGAGCCGGTCCAGTTGTTTCTTCGCTGGCGGGAAGGTGTGAAAAAATCATCCAGCTTTCGGATATTCGGCGAAATCGCCAGAAGTCTGCCTGTCGCTGAGTTATTGTTCTGTTTCGATCAGAAAATGTGATCGTCGGTTATAGAAGCGGTCCAACCGATGACTCCGCACTCAGTTTGTGTTGTCGAGTTCCGCCGCATTGCCTTCAAGTTGCACTATCCGGCGTGTGCTGCGCTCGCCTTGGACTGGAATCTTATCCACGCCTGGATGTTGAAGGTTAGGCATACCCAGAGCGCTTCAATGCCGGCCTTGATCAGCCCTCGCACGTGGAATCGCCGGAGCCCGAGCTTCTCTTTAATCCAGGCAAATGGAAACTCTGCTATTTGACTGCGCTGTTTGTATACGGCTTTTGCCGCAGGCGTCTCCATTTTCATCTTGAATGCCGTTACCAGCGCAGGTTCAACTCGCCGCGTGATAATCCGACCCCGACTCGCGTAGTGTGGGCAGCAACGGTCGCGGTTTTCACAAGGGCCACAATCGGCGCGGGTCGCCTTATAGAAGCGATCCTCACCGCCATGCGGGAGTTTATTGGTCTTGCCGAGCACCAACAGTTTGCCCGCAGGGCAAACATAGTGATCCTGTGCCGAGTCATAGCGAAATGCGTCCCGCTGGAACTCAGGATGAATGCCACGCCAGTCCGGCTTGATATGTTGTTGCCCTGCTGGTCCAGGATTCCAAGAACCGAAGAAATCAATTCCGTGTTCAGCCATTTGGATCACCGACAGGTTAGTTGTGAAGTCGCCGTCGGCCACAACCTGCTTTGGTTTTTGTTGCAAGCGGGACGCTAAGCCTTCCATGCCCGGCAGCAGTTGGTGCTTATCATTGACATCTTGAGTCACACGCACGTCGGCAACTAATCCCATATGAGCATCTGTGACGACTTGCATGTTGAAGCTGGGAGCGAATCCCCCGTCGCTGGTCTTCATGATTCGTGCGTCTGGGTCAGTTGTGCTTACCCGAGGCTCGTAGCCTCGTTTGTCTTCCATCTTCGCAGCCCTTAACGCTTCGACCTCCTTCAGCGCTCGTTCAAGTTTCTCGACTCGCTCCTGTGCGGCACGAAGCTTCGCCTGACCGCGGTGATCCGATGGAGGTTCCTGCTTCGGATCTCCCATATCCTGAACGTGGCGGCGGGCAGCATCCAGATGCTGCCGAATGCGATCTTCTTTGCAGAACGTATTCGCTTGTGCTTGAGCGCGAACCTTCGTCCCATCCTGCATCACGCGCTCGAGCGTAATCAGGCCCTCATGACTAAGTAGACCAAGCACTTGAGTGAACAACTCATCAAGAGCCTCGCGGTGATCAACGCGGAAATCTGAAAGGGTATGGTGATTGATTGACTCCATACCAGTGAGCCATTGAAATGCTGGATCAATCCCACACAAGCGAGAGATCTCCCGAGCCGATCCAACGCCACGGCTATACGCATAAATCCAAAGCGAAATGAGTAACTGCGGGTGCAACGCACTTCGCCCAGCATAGCCTTCGATTGATCGAATGTTGCGGAAAAAGCACTCCAGATTTAGTCGTCCAACAAACTCCCAAATACATCGGGCTGCATGGCCAGGATCGATCAACTGCTCAACATCGACTGTCCGCAATAGCATTTGCTGACGATTGATTATCTTCAATCGCGGCAAGGGAATCGGGTCGGATGAGGTCATGTCCAAACATATCTCGAAACAAACTCTCCTGACCAAAAATGTTTGATTTTTTCACACCTTCCGGCCACAGCTTCACGATCCGGGAGACGAGTTGGTCCTGGAGGCTGCCATCAACGGGCATGCTTCTGCAATCGTCACTTTCAACGAGAAGGATTTGCGCCAGGCACGAACCGGCTTTGATATCGAAGTGCTGCGGCCGGGTGAAGTTCTCAGGAGGTTAAAGCCATGACTACGAGAGTTGCAACATTTCCGCTGCGGCTGCCCGTCTCGATGAAGGCCGCGCTCGAAAAGATTGCCGAGCGCGACGGAACCAGCATGAACCAGTTTCTTGTAATCGCGGCCGCGGAAAAGATTGCCGCCATGGAAACAGAACGGTTCTTTGCCGAGCGGCGCGCGCGCGCCGATGATGAAGCGTTTCTGCGAATTCTGAACCGCAAGGGCGGTGAACCGCCGCGGTTGGAAGACGCTATCGACTGATATGCGCGGCAACCGAAGTCGAAGGATCGGCGGTTGCCTTCCGCTTTGTATCAGGGCTTGGCTTTAGCCATGCCGCCCCGCCCGCCCATTTTTCGAGAAATCAGGTGCGCGGCGAGGCCGCGCACCGAAACGCAAAGGCGCCCGCAATCGCCCACCCCTGCTGGTTTTCAGGGCAACCGGTCGTACATTCCCTTGGCATGCGATGACACCTTTCCAGGGCGGTGAGCGCGGATGCGCTGGCCGACAGTTGGAGTAAGCGACGCCTGTAAATTGTTATTACTTGCCCGCCGGGGCCGCCTTCGGGTGCTCCACGAAGATGTGTGCCTGATGACAGCTCACACACGTCCTGCCTTTCATGAATGGATCAGACTTCAGTTGTGCCACCTGCTCGGTGTGACAGGCCTCGCATGTGCTTAACGCCGGCGTGCCCGCGAAGTCCTTTGCTGTTGTCTCGCCATGGCACACGGTGCATTCGACACCGTTGGCGGCATGCGGACTGGCTTTCCATTGGTCATAGAACGCCTTATGGCAGTCAGAACAGGTTTTCCCGGCTGGAATCAGCCGATGGACTATATGCTTGGCTTGATCCTGCTGAGCAATGGCAGGTCGGACGGCAACAGCCAAAACGAGAAAAACAAAAAGGGCGGGACCGAACAAACGCGCGCTGAAACGATTCACTGGCAGATCTCCTGTATAGGATGTCACATTATGTGACGGGCGATGGCCGCGGTCAGTGATGCCAATCACAACTAACCGGTTTGCGATCTGCGCACTAGCCTTGTTTTTGTGGCGATAGCGGTTCTCCAATTGGCGTAGAGCGGAGCCGATGCTCTCAAGTGGCTTTTTCCTCAAGAAAAAGCCACCTGGCACGATGTCGGAAACACCGCGGGAATTGGAGGACCGCCGTGGGGTGGATGGCACGAACCCCACCACCACGCCGTCATCCTTGAGCGACCGGACCCTGAGCGAAGTCGAGGGGGAAGGGAGTCGAACGGCCTGCGTTTCGCTCTTCTGTCGCAAAGGTTAAATGTCCAATTTTGCATTTTGCAAAGTTCTTTATTGACAACTTTGCATTTTGCAAAGTACTATGAAAATACGCTGCGTTTCCTGGGCGACTCTCCGGCAGAGTGTTCATGAAAGAGATCCATGCACGTTGTCACACGCAAGCATCTGGCCGAAGCCGAAGAGCAATATCCCGACGCTCTAAAAGAAATCCGGGGTTGGCTGAGGATCGTTACCGAAGCTCGATGGCGGAATTTCCTGGATGTGCGACAAGTCTTCAAAGATGCCGATGATGTGGGCGGTTACGTGGTCTTCAACATTCGCCGGAACCGTTACCGGCTGGTCACCATCATTCACTACGCGCGAGAGAAAGAAGGCCGCGTCACGATGGGCCATATCTACATCCGGTCGTTCTTGACGCATCGTCAATACGACAACCGGGCGAACTGGGATAAAGGGGTGAAACGATGAGCACGACGCTAGCCAATCCAACAGAGATGATTCGGCAGGGCGCGCCGCGCCTGATTCACAACGACGAAGAGCTTGAGGAATACACGCAGGCTCTCTTCGCCCTTACGTCCAAGGCCGATCCCACGCCGGAAGAGGAAGAGGCCATCGAGCTGATGACCCTGCTTGTCGAGCGCTATGAGCAGGAACGCTATCCGATCCCCTCCGCCGCGCCCGCCGATGTGTTGCGTTTTCTTCTCGAGCACAACGGACTGTCGCAACGCGACATCGCCCCGGAACTCGGCAGCGAAAGCACCGTCTCGCTGGTCCTCTCCGGCAAGCGCCACTTGAACCGCGACCACATCGCACGCCTCAGCCGCCGCTTCAACGTCTCGCCCGCGGTCTTCTTCGGTGCAGCCTCGATATAAATCCCCGCCCACGGCAAACTGCCCATCGAGAAAGGGCAAGAACGAGGGGAGTCTCCGGATCCCGGCGTAGTCGAACAAAACAAGTGGAAGCCGACTTGACGAATTCACCCTACCTATGTAGACTTCCTATATGGCAGCCGACTCACCCCGGATTACAGGCCCGACCTTAAAGGTACTGAAGGAGCTGATGCAGTGCCCCTCCAGAGGGCTATCGGGCGCTGAAATCGCCAGAGCCACTGGACTCGCCTCGGGCACGCTCTATCCGATCCTGTTCCGACTGGAGAAATCCGCTTGGTTGAAAAGTAATTGGGAAGACGTTTGCCCTTCCGAAGTTAAGCGGCCAAGAAGGAGGCTGTACCAGGTCACAGCGGTAGGCGAGACTGAAACCCGGGCCGCCTTTAAAGAACTTATGCCCGACCTGAGGGAGCCGCTATGGCAATCGTGACGGCTCTCCTGTCGTTCGCCTCCGTGATCGCGGCGAAGCTATCCGCCGACGAGATAAAGGCATGGCTTCCCTGGCTGGTCCAACGAATTGTCGCGCTTGCAGCCCACATATTGCCCGAGGATCAAAGGGAACGATACGGCGAGGAGTGGTCGGGCCATATCGGCGAAATTCCGGGTGACATCGGAAGGCTTCTTGTCGCGATAGGATTTGTGTTCGCTGGCCTCGCAATAAGCCTGGATCCGCGCGAGCAGACCCAGGTTGAGGCCAGCGCCGGATCACCCGACCGTGTAGGACGATCAACATACAGTCCAGGCCGCTTAGTCTCGGGCTATTGCCGGAGCCTGAGGGCAAGCCTGCGGGGTTCATCGCAAGCTTAATCATCAATCTCTCCATACTCGTGCTGGCTCTCTATATTAGCGGTGCGATAAAGATCATCCCGTACCTGGGCCCGGCCAATTTTCTGGTCCGCTAAAGCCCGCCGACCAGCCGCGTGCCCCACGGCACCTTTATTTTTGTCGGGTTTCCCAGGTCTGGGTTTTCAGACCTGGGAAACCGCGAACCTCGACCCTCCGTCTCCCTTTTCCACCCGCAGTGTGCCCAAGATTGAACAGCTTGCGGAATTGCGCAATGGGAAACTAAGAGGTGATGCTCGAGGAAAACCCGATGAAAATGATCAGCGCCGTGATTGCAACCGTGTTGACCGTCCCCCTGATGTCGCCCGCAAATGTCAACGCGCAAGCGCCGCAAAACGCTTCCACATTCACCATCGCGGGACACGCAGGCGAAGCCCAGATCCTTCAGCTCAATGGAAAGTCGCATGTCGAAATTGAGACACTTGCGCGTTTGACTGGAGGGACCTTTCGTTCAAAGCCAACCGGACGATCCTCACGCTTCCCCCTCGGATGCAACGGCGCAGGCTTCCACGCCGCCGGCAAAGGCGGGGTTCTCAAGAGCTTTCACCGAGGCGGGCATCGAAGAGATGGGCGTGATCCGCGAATGGCGGATTGCCATCGTCAACGCAGTCGAGAACAACGCTCCGGTGTCGGAAGATTGGGTATCCGCACAGCATCGGCTGGCGGAGAAGAACCTGGCTCTCGCCTCCGCGGCTGCATCCACCAACGACGACCGAAGCGCGTACCCGCTGCTCTCAGCCGAATTCAACAACATGCAAACGCTGAGTGAACAGTACATCACGCTCCGCAAGCAGGCCGGATTTATATCGCCGGACACCTTCCACAGCAGTCCCCTTGAAGATCAGATTTTGAGTTGCGCGCGAGACTTTGTATCCATGGCGGAAAGTCACGAGTTTCAGGATCAGCCCTCCTGCCACTAGATGTATGGGAATTCAGCTAGCCGGCCGCACCCGCTTTGCCGGCGCCCACTTCATCTCCTTGATTGCTTCGACCGTGGATTACCATAAAGCGAGTGACCACCGCACATACACAACATGCCCAGGCAGCCATTGCCGAGGACTCGGTGCGCTCTGCCGACGGCACGCGCATCCGCTTTCGCCGCGTAGGCAGCGGTCCCGCTCTGGTCATGGTGCACGGCAGCCTTGCCACACACACTGACTGGATGGGCGTGGCCAGGCTGCTCTCCAGGCGCTACACCTGCTTTGCCATGGACCGCCGCGGACGCGCGCACTCGGGCGCCGGAACTCCGCCCTACTCCATCGAGCGCGAGTACGAAGATGTTTGCGCGGTCTTAGAGGCCGCCGGGCGGGGCGCCTTCCTGGCTGGCCACTCCTTCGGCGCCATCTGCGCCATGGGCGCGGCCTTGCTCCATCCGGTTCCCAGGCTCGTGATCTATGAGCCGCCCCTGCGCACTCGCGGCCCCATCGCCCGTGAGCATCGAATGGCTTATGCCCGCGCCATTGCCGATGGCGATCCGGACACCGCGCTCGAGATCGGCCTGAGCAAGGTTTCCCGCGTGGGCGCAGCGGCCATTGCTGCCATGCGCGCCACAAACGCGTGGCCGCGCTTGCGCACGCTGGCCGCTAGCTGGGTGAGGGAAATGGAGGCGGTAGACGCCCTCCCGCGATCGTTTGAGCACTATGGAGCGATTGCCTGTCCAACCCTGATGCTGAGGGGTAGCCTGAACCTGGATCATCCTTCGCAAGATGCCTGGCATGCGCTGGCTCAGGTTTTGCCCAACGTGCGTGTTGAAATGCTGATGGGCCAGGGCCACTGGGCTCTGCGCGAAGCGCCGGAGATGACAGCCCATCTGATCGCCGATTTCCTGGCTGCATAACAGACTCGTGACCCACCTGGGCGCCGCGCCGCCTGCTGGGCCGGGTCGGGCCGTGCAGCGCGCCTCTGTTTTTGCGACTAATTGCCGGCGGATGCGGTGCGAAGCGGACGCGCACCGGGTTATGACGGCAGGATGGCTTCGAGCTTTTCCGCGAAGGTTTCGACGTAAGGCTCGAAGAGCATGTCGAAGTGTCCGGTTGGCACTTCGATGATCTCGACACCGCCCAAAGCCAGGCTTCCCCAGCCCAACGTCGGATCCTCGCGCCGGCCCAGCACTTCCCACCCGCGGTCGGCTGCCCGCACCAGCGTGATCTTTCCGGGAAACGGCTTAAACGTGTACCCTGCGAAAACCCGCCAGTGCGCCTGCGAATGGCGATGATAGCGCAGCGCGCCCGGCAGCGGAATTTTGGCGGCGAGGTAGGCCCGCAACATGGCTGGAAGCACCGCGCCTTTCAGAAATCGCTCCTCCCAGAAATAGGCGCTCTTTTCTCTCACCTTTTTGCTCAGGTAGCGGAGGCCGCCTTCGCGGATGTTCGCAAAGAACCTGCCGAGCTTGGCCCCTGCATTGAGGCGCTCGCCACTGCCCGGCACCGCGATGTCGATTATCAACGCCAGGCCGGGCGTAATGCCCTGCTCCTCAAGCTGGCGAGCCATCTCGTAGACAAGGTATCCGCCAAACGAGGCCGAGCCCAGCAGATACGGCCCGCTGGGATAGAAGGCACGCATTTCGCGAATGTAGAGCGCCGCCAAGTCTTCAAACGTGGTATCGGTACGGTCCGGCTGCGCCACCAGGGGCGACTGGAAAGCATAGAACGGCCGATCGGGGCCGAGCGCGCGCGCCAACTGCTCGTAAAAGAGCACGTCGCCGCTGTTGGCATGCGTGCAGAACAGTGGAGTCTTCGATCCGTTGGGCTGCACCGGCACCAGGGCTGCCCACGCCTTCTGCATCCGGGGCTCGACTACCGCTTGCGGCGCCGGCTGCCGCGCGCCGCCGATCAGGGTGGCGAGCTGGCGCAGGGTACGGGCTTCAAAGAGGACGGCGAGCTCAAGGTCCACCTGAAAAGTTTTCTTAATTTTGGCAATGAGACGGACGCCGATGAGCGAATGGCCGCCGAGCGAGAAGAAGTCGTCGTCCAGCCCGACTTGATCCACGCCCAGCAACTCCTGCCACCAGCGCGCCAAAGTTGCCTCGATGCTGTCCTCGGCTCCTGGCGCGGACACGGCGGCAGGCTCATGCGGCTCGGGCGCCGGGGTGCTGCTCAAGAGTTCCTGCAAAGGCTGCGAGACAGCGACGACCACGGCAGGCGTATCGATGCTCAGAATGCGGGTCAGGGTGCGCGCGCCTTCGAGCGGCGGAATGCCCGGCCGAGAAGTGATTTCGATGAGCTGTTCCCCGCGGCCGCGAATGGCTTCGCGGGGCGAGCCGGCGTCTTCCATCGCTTTGACCGGATCGGCGATGCGGCGCATGGCAAAGCCTTCAATCTCCGCCAGCACCTGATTCTGTTCATCGAAGATGGTGATGTCGAAGGTCTCCACTTCGCCGCGCAACGCATCCTCGCGCCGTTTGCGGACATGGCTGAAGAACCGGCCGGGAAGTGGGCGAAAGAGTCTCATCTTTCTGTAAGACAGGGGAAGGAGGAGGTCTCTGGAGCGCTCATAATCCTCGGTCAGGTACAGCGATCCCGCCGTCGCCATATCGAGCAGTGCGGGGTGGATACATAAGCTGGCAAGATCGGCCGAAAACTTCGCATCCAGCTCAATCTCGGCCAACGTCTCCCGTTTGCCGACATTCAGGCGCCGCAGCGACCGCCAACGCGGTCCGAAGTCGAACTGTCGTTCCCAGTCGGAGGGGTGCTGATCATCGAACGAGAATTCGCGCTCGCAGCAGCGGGCTGCAATCGCGGCGCGATCGGCCTGCGCCGCTGGACGCATCGGGCAAGGCGCGACGATACCAGTCGAGCATTCCAACCACTTACCGCTTTTTCGCTCGCCCTCTTCAGCGAGGATGGAGAAGCGAAACGCTCCATTTCCGTGTCCAGCCTCCTGCTCGCGCCGGAGTTGGGCGCGCACCTCTTTCGATTCATCGCGCGAAAACATGATCGGCACAAGGAAAAACACATTCTGGAACTCGATGGCTCCCCGGAACGCGCCACGCGCAAAGGTGTAGGCAGCCAATTCCAGGTGCGCTGCCCCCGGGATGACTGCCTTGCCATGCTTCAGCTTGTGTTCTGACAGGATCCAACTCTGCACGGGAGAGAACCTGCCCGCGTAGACGGCCTCTGTGGGCGTTTCAAGCAGATGTTCTTTGAGCCAGGGATGGGAAGAGGTGGTGCGCGCAGCCATCCCGATTCCGCTCCACGGGCCCCAGTTGACGGCTGTCACTGGACCTTTGCGGTTGAGCGCAAAAGCATCGAGGAAGGCGTTGGCTGCGGCGTAGTCCACCTGGCCCGCAGGAGGCAGGATGGAACTGACAGACGAGAAGAGAACGAAGCAGGCGAGCGATTCGCCGCGCAGCGCCTCTTCGAGGACCAGCGTTCCGCGCACCTTGGGGTCGAGGACACGCTCAGCGCTGGTTGCGGTTTTGAGCATCAACGGGCCGTCGTCCAGCACGCCCGCGGCGTGGAAGACGCCGTCGATCCTGCTGAATTGCTCGCGCGCCTGGGCGACAGCGGTCTTCATCTGGCCGAGGTCCGTCACGTCGGCCTGAGCGATAAGCATTCCGCCGGCGAGGGAACGAATCTCAATGAGCTTGCGAATGCGTTCCTTCTCGGATTCGGGCCGGTTGTCTTCGCGTAGCGCAGATTCCCATTGCGATGCAGGCGGGAGCGCGGAGCGGCCGACAAGCACGAGACGAGCCTGAAACTCGCGCGCTAAATGTTTGGCGACGGTTAGACCGAGAGCGCCGAGGCCTCCGGTGATGAGGTAAATGCCTCCGCGGATGAGGCGGCGTTCGGGGCGGTGTTCAGGCGCGGTGGGAACAGGTAACGGCTCGAGCGTTTCAACAAAGCGCTCGCCGCGGCGCCAGGCGACTGTGGCGTTTTCGCGTGCGGAGTTCATCTCGGCGACGAGCCGGGCCGCGCACTCCGCGGCATCTTCGCTGTCGAGGTCGAGATCGATGGCTTTCGAGGCGAATCCGGGAAGCTCTTTGTGGAGGACACGGGCCGGGCCAAGGAGCACGGCGCGAGCCGGATTCCGGACGGGCTCGCCGGCAACCTGTTGCAGCTGGCTGGAGACGAGTGCGATGTCAATGCCGGAGAGATCCTGAGCTGCCAGCGCCTGCGCGAGATAAAGCGGACTATAAAAGCTGCGATCGAGTGTTTCTTCGAGAGGTGGTTCGGCGTTGCCCGCCGCGACAGACCACAGGTGAACGATCTTTCGCAGTGGCTCGCCTCTCTTGAGAAGATCGGCGACGAGAGCATCGTAGTCGGCGCGGACGGCCGGGCGCAGGGTGCAGCGGGCGTTCTTGAGCGGCTTGTAGCTGCTGCCGGCTTCGACGAGGATCACTTGTTTCTTGGCGGCCCTGAGCTGGGCAGCCATTTTGTCGGCGACGCCAAGAGAATCGCGGAAGAGGAGCCAGGGACCGGGCGCGGCGGCCGATGCGGCAGACAGTGCGGCAGGCTTCCACGCACGGCGATAGAGCGAGATACCGTCCTCGGCGCTCGTTGACAGCGCCGGCCCGAATGCGGAACTGGATACGGGAGCTGGCGTGGGCTGCGCCTTTTCAGGTGCCATCTTATCGGGCTCGATCCAGAACTTCTGGCGCTCGAATGGATAGGTGGGCAGAGGAATGCGCTGAGCGGAGCCCGGCGCGTGAAGTTTTTCCCAATCGACGTTGACGCCGGCTGTCCACAACTGGCCGAGAGTTTCGAACCCGCAACGCAGCGCGGGAACGGATTCGCGCGGATGCGGAAGTGACGGAAATGCCTTGGCTGAGAACCCGCCCTGCTGGCGAGCGAGCGTGGTAAGCACATTGCCCGGACCAACTTCAATGAGCACGCGTTCGGGCGAGCGCAACAGCTCGGCGAGATTGTCGCTGAAACGAACTGTAGAGCGGATGTGGCGCGCCCAATAGGCCGGGTCCGTCGCCTCTTCCGGCTTGATCCATGTTCCGGTGACGTTGGAAAGATAGGGAATGCGCGGAGAGTTGAGAGAGACGCCGCGGAGCCGCTCCTCGAATGCGCCCAGGATGGGGTCCATCATGGCCGAGTGGAATGCGTGCGAAGTAATGAGGCGGCGGCAGGCGATAGACTGCGTTGCCAGCGACTCTTCATAGGCAGCAATGGCGGGCGTAGGGCCGGAGACAACGCACATAGCGGGATTGTTGACGGCGGCGAGTGAGATTTTGCCGTTGATGTGGATGTCGGCGGCAGCGAGCGGGACCGCAAGCATGGAGCCGGCGGGAAGATCGTAGATGAGGCGTCCGCGGGCGGCGACGATCGCGAGCGCATCTTCGAGCGAGAAGACTCCTGCGAGGCATGCGGCTACGTACTCGCCGATGCTGTGGCCGGCCATTGCGGCAGGCTCGACGCCGAGCGAGATCCACCACTGGGCCAGTGCATATTCGACGGCGAAGAGCGCGGGCTGCGTAAGCCAGGTTTGATTGATTCTTTCCGACGCGGCCTCTTTTTCGGAGTCCGGCGGATAGAGCCCAGCGACGAGATCGATGCCCAGCGGCTCGCGCAAATGGCGGGAGCAGAGATCAAGTGTGTCGCGGAAGACCGGCTCGTGCTCGTAGAGCTCGCGGCCCATGTTCACGTATTGCGAGCCTTGGCCGGAGAAGAGGAAGACGGGCGCGGTGCGCGCGGCAGTGCCGGCAATCGGTTTTTTCCCGTCGATGGCGGCGAGCGCGGCGATGGCTTCGGGCTTATCGTCGACCACGAAGGCGCGGCGATGAGGAAAGGCGGCGCGGCCAAGCTGGCAGGTGAGCGCAGCGTCGGCAAGGTTCAGTTCGGGATGCACGGCCAGGTGCGCGGCGAGGTTGCTGAAAGCTCGGTCTGCGGCGGACGCGGTTTTTGCCGAGGTGATGAGAATCTGATACGGCATTTGCTGGCGCGCGAGAGCCGGCCGCGGCGCTTCTTCCAGCACAACGTGCGCGTTGGTGCCGCCGATGCCCAGCGAAGTAACGCCGGCGCGGCGCGGCGCGCCCTCGGAGGGCCAGTCGGCGAGTTTGCTGTTGACGTAAAACGGGCTGCCGTCGAAATCGATGTGGGGATTGAGCTTTTCGAAGTGCAGGCTCGCGGGAATTTGCGCATGTTCGAGCGCGAGCACGGTCTTGATGAGTCCGGAGACGCCGGCCGCCGCGTCGAGATGGCCGATGTTGGATTTGAGCGAGCCGATGGCTGTGCGGGTACCGCTTGTGCAGGAGTTTTGGAATGCAGTTGTCAGCGCCCGAACTTCGATGGGATCGCCGACACGGGTTCCGGTGCCGTGGGTTTCCACGTAGGAAATGGTGGCCGCCGGCACGCCGGCATAGTCGAGCGCCTCGGCGACGACTTCGGTCTGACCCTCCACGCTGGGCGCGAGATAACCCACCTTGCGCGCGCCATCGTTATTGATGGCCGAGCCGAGAATGACGGCGCGGATCGAGTCGCGATCGGCAACTGCATCTTCAAGACGGCGCAGGACGACGATGCCGAGGCCGCTCGAAAAAACCGTGCCGCTCGAAGTGGCATCGAAGGAGCGGCAGTGGCCGTCGCGCGAGAGGATTTCGCCTTCGCGGTAGACGTAGCCGAGGCCGTGCGGAATCTCGATCGTGACGCCTCCGGCCAAAGCCATGTCGCACTCGAAGTTGAGCAGGCTCTGGCAGGCCAGATGTACGGCGACGAGCGACGTGGAGCAGGCGGTCTGCACGTTGATGCTTGGCCCGCGCAGATCGAATTGATAGCTGACGCGCGTGGCCAGCACGTCTTTGTCGTTGCCGGTTTGCTTGAGCTGGAAGAGGCCCGCGGAGTCGACGAGGCGGCGATTGGCAAGCAGATTGTGGATCAGGTAGGTGTTCAACCCCGATCCGGCGAAAACGCCGATGGAGCCGGCGAAATGTTGCGGTGGATGAGCGGCGTCTTCCAGCGCCTCCCACGCGCACTCCAGAAAATGCCGGTGCTGTGGGTCCATGATAGAGGCGTCGCGCGGGCTGAAGCCGAAGAACGATGCGTCGAAAAGCGGCACGCCATCGAGGATCGCGGCGCGGCGCACGTAGTCGGGATTGGTGAGATCTTCAGGCGATGCGCCGGCGGCGAGCAACTCCGATTCCGTAAGGTCGCGGATGGACTCGACGCCGTCGCGCAGATTCTGCCAAAACTCAGCGGTCGAGCGCGCGCCGGGGAAACGCCCCGCCATGCCGACAATTGCGATGGAGGAAGTCTTCATGGTGCTGTGGATTCCCGCTGGCGGGCCATTCTGCGGCGCGCGGCGCGATCCGAGAGCTGGCTGGTTGCAGTAGTCGCCTTCGCGCCGCCCAGATATGCGGCGAGTGCGCTCACCGTGGTGAATTGGAAGAGATCGAGCAGGGCAATTTCGCGGCCCAGCGCCTCCTGCAGTTTGGCGTGCGCCTCGGCCACGGTAAGGGAATGCGCGCCGAGATCGAAGAAGTTGTCGGCGAGGCCGACTGACGGGATTCCCAGCGCCTGCCGCCAGACGCGCGCGACAAGGCGCTCCATCTCGTTAGCGGGTTCGGCGGCATTGTGGGCGCTTGCAGATGCGAGATTGGGCGGCGGCAAACTGAGCAGCGCATTGCGATCGATTTTTCCATTGCCGGTAAGCGGCAGCGCATCGAGAAAGACGAAGGCGGAAGGAACCATGTAGTCGGGCAGCTTCGCGTCGAGCGCGGCGCGCAGCGCGGCGGATGAAGAATTGTTTTCATCGGCGACCAGATAAGCCACCAGGCGCTTGTCGCCCTCGCGGTCCTCGCGAAGGAAAACAACGGCCTGGCGGATGGCTGGGCATTTTTCCAGCAGCGCCTCGATCTCGCCCGGCTCGATGCGGTGACCGCGCAGCTTGATCTGATAATCGGCGCGGCCCAGGAAATCGATGTTGCCGTCGGGAAGAAAGCGCGCCAGATCCCCGGTGCGATAAATCCGTCGATTGTCGCCGTGCTGACCTGTGAGCCCGGGAATTGTCAAAAAGCGCTCAGCGGTGAGATCGGGGCGTTTCCAGTAGCCGCGCGCCACGCCGTCACCGCCGATGAACAGCTCGCCTATCTCGCCGGGGGGAACGGGACTGAGGTCAGCGTCGAGAATGTGAACCTGAGTGTTGGCGACGGGACGGCCGATGGAGATCGTCGAGCCCACATCTTCAATGCGGCAGGTTGTGGACCAGATTGTGGTCTCGGTGGGGCCGTACATGTTGTGGATCTCGCCCTTGAAGGTCTTGCGCAGATGATGAATGAGCGCCGCGGGAACGGTTTCGCCGCCGAGCAGCATCTGCTTGAGCGAGCCGAGCGCGGCAAAGGCGTGCGGATCGAGCGTCAACATGCGCGCCAGCGACGGCGTCATCTGCAGATGCGTGACGCCGTAGCGGCTGATTTCATCGGCAATCGTTGCGGACCCTTCGTCACCATGGACGACGACGGTGAAGCCGCGCGTCAGGGTCCACAACAGCTCGAGAACCGAGATGTCAAAAGAGACGCTGGTGACGGCCAGCCAGACGCCGGGCTTGCAACCGATAGCACGATCCATGCCGGTGAAAAAATTCACCACGTTGCGGTTCTCGACCATCACGCCTTTGGGCTTGCCCGTGGACCCCGAGGTGTAGATAACATAGGCGAGGTTAGCGGGCGTTGCGGCGGAGGCGACGGGCAGCGGGCTTTCGCGGGCGATGGCGGGGTTTTCAGCGTCGAGCACGGTCAGGCTGCCGGAAGCGAGCGGCAGATGCGCGCGCGAATCGGCCGTGGTGAGCAGTACCGGCATCTCGGAATCTTCAATCATCAGCGAGAGCCGGTCCTGGGGATACGCGGGATCGAGGGGAACGTAAGCTCCGCCGGCTTTGAGGATCCCGAGCAGGCTGACAGCGAGAGTTTCCGAGCGGCCCATGGCGACGCCGACCAGCGTGTCGGGCTTTACGCCGAGGGCTTGCAGACGGCGGGCAAGGCGATTGGCGCTCTCCTCGAGCCGGCGATAACTCATGGAGCGGCCGTGGGAGATGAGGGCGATGGCATCAGGAGTGCGTGCTGCCTGTTCAGAAAACACTGCGGCAATTGTACTCGCGCGCGGATAATCGGCCTCGGTGCGATTCCACTCAACCAAGTGCGCGGGCAACATGAAAATTCTCCAGGAAGAGATACTCGATGTCGGTGTTGAGAAAGGTTTCGATTGCTTCATCGGGCGTGTTGACGAGGGGTTGCCCTTTGACATTGAAGCTGGTGTTCAGCACCATCTGACGGCCGGTGGTTTTTCCCACGGCCATGAGCAGCGTGTGAAAGTCGGGATTGTCATTGACGCTGACGGTTTGCAGGCGCGCGGAGCCGTTGACGTGCGTGATGGCGGGAAGCTGCTCGCGCAGCTCGGGGCGGACGTTGACGATGCTGATCATGTAGGGGAATTGAGAGCCTGGCGCAACCTCGAACCACCGGTCCGCCTCTTCCACCGAGCAGGCGGGCGCAAAGGGCCGGAAAGCCTCGCGCTTTTTCACCATGGCGTTGATGCGGTCGCGCATCTCGGGACGACCCGGATCGGCCAGGATGCTGCGATTGCCGAGCGCGCGCGGACCGTATTCCATTCGGCCGCGCGACCATGCGATGACGCGGCCTTCGGAGATGAGCCTGGCCGCGGCGGCACAGGTTTCGTCGAGCGATGCATAGCGCTTCCACTGGATTCTGCCGTTGACGCGGAGCAGCGCGTCCTCAACTTCGCTGGCGGAGTAATGCGGGCCGAAGAGCGGGGCGGGGAAGCGCGGATTGGGAATTTCCTGAGCCAGCGAAGTGCGATAAAGTGCGGCGCCGAGAGCCACGCCGTCGTCGCCCGCCACGGGCTGAATATAGACTTCGTCAAAGAGACGCGAGCGGTTGAGCTTGCCGTTGGCGGTGCAGTTGAGCGAGACGCCGCCGGCCAGCGCAAGGCGGCGCAGGCCGGTCTCTCTGCCGAAGTGCTCGCAGACGTGCATCACTGCGCGCTCCAGACACTCCTGCAATGCCGCGGCTACGTCTTCGTGGTTGGAATTGACGGATTGGTCGGGAGCGCGGCGCGGGATCAATTGCTCGTCGAAGAACGCGCGCGTGGCCGTGTAGTTTTCGCGCTCTTCGCGGGTGCGGTTCAGCTTGAGCATGGGAATGCGGATGGAGCCGTCGGGGCAAAGCTCCACAGCATCGGCAAAAAAACTGCGGAAGCGCGCAGGGTCGCCGTAGGGCGCGAGACCCATGATCTTGTACTCGTCGGAGTTAAAGTCGAAGCCGAGATGGAGGGTGACGAGCGAGTAAAGAATGCCCATGGAATCGTTGGCGCCCACGGTGCGAATCTTCTCCAGTTCTCCGTCATGGAAGTCGTAGACGCTCAGGCTCTCTGTCTCGCCCATGGCGTCGTTGACGACGACGAGGCACTCGTCCCATCCGGAGGTATAGGCCGCGCTGGCGGCGTGCGCCAGGTGATGGCCGACCTGGTGGACGTTGTTGAGCGGAAAGCCCGGAAGATCGCGTCGCACCTGGGCCAGCAGGGCATCGCGGGAGAAAACTTTCTTGTATAGGGCGGCGGAAACTTCGTCGCTGGTATAAAGGCCGCGGTAGGGAGAGTAGTCGAAACCGTGTGCGATTTCGTCAACTTCATAGATGGAGAGGCCGGCCTCAGCTAGGCAATACTCGATGGCGTCAACGGGAAAGTCGCCGGTGTGCTTTTTGCCGCTAAAACGCTCCTGCTCGGCGGCTGCAACCAGTTTGCCGTTAATGACCAGCGCGGCAGCGGCGTCCATCCCCTGGGCGATGCGGTACTCGCGCTCGTCCAGGCCCGGCCAATGGGCCCGTTTGAAGGGCACTGCGTTTTCCAGCCCGCTGATTCCGATCACTATCATCGTTACTTCCCTTGCAACAAGCGCGTCCGCGGCGTTTTTTGGTCCCGACGCTGGACGCAACCAAGCGGCTGCCCGCAGCCCTTGAGCCATCGAAATTCCAGAGTCGCTGTACCCCGGAACCGATGCGTTCAAGTCGATGCGACCACCAGAGAGGAGCGACCTTGTACAAATCCCAAACGAGCATAGCTACTCTGGAATTGCCTTAAACTCTCTGGCGGGAGAAGTTGAAGAGCACCCATCCGCCTGCGTCTCAGGGGTAAAACCCACGCGTCCCCGCCTCTTCTCATCTCTCAGACTAGCATTCAGCAAAATTTCGGAAATCCCACGGAAGGGGGTCGGGACCGGTTTCGGTAATCTAGTCAAAACGTTACTTGTGCGCGTTTAGTAACTGGTGTTTCTCCCCACGCGCCGTAGGTAGTGACATTCTACTCCTTCTGGGTTTCATTATCGGCAATGGAGTGGAAAAGACGATGGGAACGCAGGGATCGAGGACAAGCGAGTCAGCGGCGACGAGTTGAATGCACCCAGGTTGCAGCGAACAATAGCAGGACGCGGAGACCGGGGTGGTCATTTGCAGCGCGAAGCCGCGGGGAACCAGGGACAAAGCGACCGCGCCAACGTCAGGAACAGACTCTATCGCGAAACCACAGAACGTGTATCTCGGAACCATTCGAGACTAGTCGCCGCGAGCAACAGCGAGCAGCGACCCTCAGCGGAATGGGCCAGGATACAGTGTCTTGTGGTTTCGCCTTAGAACCTCATGCGCAGGCCGAGCTGAATCTGGCGCTCGCGGTAAAAGTCGCTGCCGTTGATGTTGAGCGGCTGGCCGAAGGCGGGGATGGGAAGGCCGGTCTTGGTGTTGATTTTGAGGCCCGTCAGAAAGTTCAGCGTAGGAGGTCCCGATTCGCTGCCGGAATCGATGGTATAGCCGGTGGTTTCAATCTCGGTGACGTTCTGGTGATTGAAGAGATTGAAACTCTCAGCCAGAATTTCCAACTGCCGCATCTCGCCGAGATCGAAGCGTTTACCAAGACGCAGATCGGCCTTCCACGTGTCGGGATAGCGAAAGGTGTTGCGGCCCACGCCGAAGACGCGGTTGTCGCCGCCCGATCCGTTCATGCCTGGTCGCAAACCCGCAATGGTTCCGTTGGTAATGATGGTTGTATTCGTGCCAAGCGGGGTAGTGCAGGAGGTTGCGCCTGCGCTTAAAGAGCACTCGGGCAGCGAACCGGAGACGCGCATGGTGTAGGGCAGGCCGCTGTGGAATTGTCCGATGCCGGAAACCATCCAGCCGTTGGCGAAGCGGCCGGCGAAATTGTGCAGCTTCCATGGCACTTCATAAATGACCATCGCCGCGGCCGAGTGGCGCACGTCCAGGTTGCTGGTCCCGTACTCCTCTTTGAAGTTCGTCGGGTCCATGGGACTCGCGCCCGGGTTCCAGTCCATGGTGTGCGCGTAGGTGTAGTGGGCGTGCAGGCTCAGGCCACGCCGTCCATAGCGCGTGAGCTTCACCATTGCCGCCTCATAGGTCGAATTAGCTTTGCTCGTGATCTGGTCGATCTCTTGGTAGTTCGGGTTCAGCCATCCGCACTGACCGGCGAGGTTCGACTTCAAGCCGCTGGGGCAAAGCGCGAAGGGCCAGGAAGCATACAAAGGAACCGTGATTGTCCGAGTCTTGATGGGACCTTGGCTGGGGGCACCGCACGCGCCGTTGGTGTTGCTGGAACCCGGGGGAGTGGGGGGAGTCTCGTCACACACGGCGTAGGTGATGGTCTGCGGATTGACGGCGGGGTCGAAGTTGGTGTCGATGTAGACGGGCAGGCGGCGTCCCAGGCTGAGCATGGCGCTTGCGGTGAGCTCCACATGCTCCGGCAGCGGCTGCTCGATGGCGGCAACGGCCTGGTGCACTTCGGGATTGCGGAAGTTGGGCGCGAAGCCTACGGCGCTGGGTTTGATTACACTCGCTGGCTGTCCCTGCAGCACGTAGGGGAAGAAAGGAGCGTCGCTGGTGCTGTCGATGGAGGTGTAGCCGTCGGTGGGACGGATGAAGAAGTTCAAATCGCCATTCAGCGAGCCGGTTTGCGTGAGCGCGGTTTCGATGGTGGCGTTTTCCGTGCGGCCGTAGTACATGCCGTAGCCCAGGCGCAGCACCGGCCAGCGGCCTTGGGCGTTGCCGATGGCGAGGCTCAGGCGCGGACCCCAGTTGTTGCCCAGGCTGGGCAGCTTTCCAGTGAACGGGAGTTCGGGGTTCGCCAGCGCGGCAATCGGCGGCGGCAACTGCTCGCGTTCCCAGCGCAGGCCGGCGGAGAACACTGCGAACTTGCCGGGTTGCCACTGCGCAGTCACGTAACCGGCCCAGTCGTTGGTGCTCAAATGCCAGCTGCGAGGGCCGATCACCTGCGAATAGGAGGAGTAGCAGGGCAGCGCGCCCAGACCCATGAGCTGGCCATTCGACGCATACCAGGCCTTGCCGGTTTGGTCGCAGTTGTGAAATGCAACCGAGTTACCTTGTGGGCCGGACGGGTTGGGGCCGAAGTTCTCAACGGCCAGCGCGTCGGAGATAAAGTTGGCGACGTGCGCGTAGTGATAGGTGCCGCTTTGGTTGCGCAGCAAGCTGGTCGTGTCAGCGTTGTGGTCGAGCTCGAAGCCGGCTTTGACAAGCAGCTTCTTGTGCACCCAGCCCACCATCTCCTGGCCGTGGAAGAGCCGTTCGTCGGGGTAGCTGCCCTGGCCGAAGCGCGAGGGATTGCCGATAGTAAAGCCGTAGGCCGAATCCACGTCGATCTCCGGCAACTGGCCGTAGGAATTGCCGGTCGAGAAATGCTTGCTCGAAGGCGGACGGCGTATCAGGCCGCGCGGTGAGGATGGTGTGCCCCGCCGAGCCTTGCGTCACGGCCAGCAGGTTGGGCGTGAGATACGCCTCCCAGCGCGCAACAACCATCTGCTCGCTGGCTTGGCTGGAGCCGAAGCTGTGGCTGCCATAATTTTCTGACACCTGCGTTAGCCCCCCGCCGGGCGCGTTCCAATCGGCGCCGATGCTTTCGAGCGTGAAGCGATGGCGCTCGGCGGCTTGCCAATCGATGCGTCCGAATCCGGTCCATTGCGCGGCGGTGCGCGGCGCGGGGCCGAGCAGTCCGGCCAACTTCTCCAGCATCTGTGAATAAGCCGTCAGCCCCTCGGCCGCAGGATTTGCGCTGCTCAAGTCAAGCTGCGTGCTCAATAACTGCAACTGGGCGTCCGAGGGCGCAGCCAAAAAGCCGGTTGGGGAACATGGCGGAGTTTCGCATGAGGGCTCCAGGTAAGGATGCTTCACCATCGATACCGCCGGATCGTTGCGGTGATAGCTGTCGAGCGCGGCAAACCAGAACAGCTTGTCGCGGCGGATACGGCTTCCCAGGCCGACGCCCCAGACCATTTCGTGGTCCGGCGGCGTATACGACTCCGGTGGTCCGGGCAGTCCGGTCGAATATTGGAAGTTATCAAAGACCGGGAACGGCGCGGCGTTGTACGGTGCGAGCGGCGCTGACTCCGAAGTCTCCGTGACCCACTGCGTAAAGGGATTCCGCGCGCCCCACGTATTCTGCCGGTCGAAGAAGAACCCCTGCCCGTGCAGCGTGTCGCCGCCGCGCTCCGTCTCGATGCTGGTGCGGCCGCCGGCGGAACGCAATCCCTCGGCTTCGACGTTGCCTGCCACGGTTGTTACCTCATGGATGGCGGCTTCGCTCACGCCCAAGCCGCGTCCTCCAGTCCAGGTCTGAGTCGTAGAACTTTGCTGGTTCGCGCCCTCGCCGGCCCCACCGAATTGATCGGATGCCCTCAAGCCGGAATCGGAGCCGGCGGCCACACCGAAGGCCAGGCGCGTGCTGACGCCGTCGATGGTGATCTCGGCAGGCTCCTGGGAGGCGCGGAACGATGCCTGTGATGAGTCCGCAGAAGTGCTGGCGGCGGGCGTGTCGAGCAGGAATTCCTGCCAGCGGCGGCCGCTGACGGGCAGCGCCTGCAATTGCGTTGCAGTTACCGTGGAGGCGACGGCGGGCGTAACCGGATCGATGCGTTCGACGGCGGCAAGAATGGGCGCGAGATGGGGCAGCTTGAGCCGCATGAGCATCTGCGCGCCGTTGGCAACCGCGGTGCTGGCGGAGAGATCGGGCACGAGGCCAGCCTGGAGCGGGAACGCGTGCGGCAAAACAACGGCAAGAGCGGGCTGAATGGCGGCGGACTGAGTTTTGAGTTCGGCGCACTGAGGCGGGGCGGCGCCGGCCGCTGGCGGTGCCTCGGAGGACGGCGATGTTCTTGCTGGAGTTGCCGGTTGCGCTGGCGGGCGAATCGTGTCTTCTACGTGGAGAGCAGAAGACGGCATGGGTTGCAGCGGCTCCGCGGCAATGGATGCCGTGAGCGCCGGGCTGACGGTGTTGAGCGCCGGACGGGGCGCAACGAACAGTGAGCTGGACGGAGCAGCAGGCAAAGGGGTTGCCACAGGCGCCGAAACGGCAACGGATGGGCGTGACGGCGCGGTCATGCGAGGAGGGTTCGGAACCGCGGGCGCGGACGTGGGAGCCGGCAGAGCAAAGACAAGGGGAGCAGAGACGCGGGGTGTGGTCGAGGGCGATGCCGAAGCCATCATTGGCACAGGCGGGGCGGCCACCCGTGCGGGAGCTGGCGCCGCTGAAGGAGTGAGTTGCATCGGTGCCGCGCGAGCGGGCGCGGGGATCTGATCCGGCGCCGCGGCCTCAAGCAGTGCGGGAGCTGGGGGTTCGAACTGCATGGCAGCCTGCACGCGCGCTTCCATGCCTCCGGTGATGAGAATCCCTTCGAGGCGGCCTTGTCCGAGATCCGGCGCGTCCGCTTCGAGCGTGTACTCGCCTGCATCGAGTGAAGCAAAGCTGAAAGCCCCATTCTTTGCTGTGGTGGTTTGCGCCGCTGTGCCGGTAGCCTGGTTGCGCAGAACCACTTGCACGCCCGCCAGTGGCACCGAATGCAGATTAGTGAGACGGCCTGAAAGCGATCCGGTTCGAGGGGATTGGATTTCAATGGCGTGGAGCGGATGGGGCGTGTCCGGGTCCGGCTGGGCACAGGCTGCCATGCAGACGCACACGCACAGCGCCACAAGCACAATCCACTCCATCCGGTTCCGCCCTGCTTCTGCCATCGCCGACTCTGCCGCGGCAGATCCTGGGAGAAAGAACAAACCAAGGCGCCGGGTCGCTCTGGTGGCGCGTCCGGTCAGGGGCAGGGCGCACGAAAATAGATTTTCGCCGTCCTGCAAACGCCTGAAAGAAGGTTGCAAGCGATTGTATGCCTCATTTCTCCGGCTGAAAAGTAATTTGCGTCACAAATGCGTGTTTTTTCGTGGGCCGGTAGAGACGGGGAGGCGCTGAACGGCCCTCGTGAGGCCTTCGCAGGCGATGGAATGGGTCGGGAGCGGGAACTGGCGGGCGGAGTAGTTCGATAAACTGAAGAGACGGCGTCACGCATTTGCTCGCGCCAGTAAACATCGTGCCGCTGATCTCTGTTCCTCATGTTTATCGATGAAGCCAAAATCCGCGTGAAGGCCGGCGACGGCGGCAACGGCTGCATGGCCTTCCGGCGCGAGAAGTTTGTGCCGCGCGGGGGCCCCTCGGGCGGCGACGGCGGCCGCGGCGGCGACGTCATGATGAAGTCGAGCCAGCGCCACAACACACTGATTCATTTTCGATATAACCCCGAGCACAAGGCGCAGCGCGGCGAACACGGCATGGGCTCGAATTGCACCGGGCAGGACGGCCGTTCCATCACGCTGCAAGTTCCTGTGGGCACGTCGCTCTTCGACGCCGAAACGGACCAGCTCGTGCATGACTTCCGCGAGCCGGACGAATGCATCATCATTGCGCGTGGCGGGCGCGGCGGGCGCGGCAACCAGCACTTCGCAACCAGCACCCATCAGGCTCCGCGCGAACATGAGCTGGGGCGGCCGGGCGAGGAGCGCAGCTATCGATTGGAACTGAAGCTGCTGGCCGACGTGGGTCTGGTCGGCTTTCCTAACGCAGGCAAGTCCACGCTCATCTCGCGCATCTCGGCAGCACGGCCCAAGATTGCCGATTATCCATTTACTACGCTCGAGCCGAACCTCGGCGTCGTCACCGTCGGCGAGGAGCCGGAGCAGCAATCGTTTGTTGTGGCCGACGTGCCGGGGCTCATCGAAGGCGCGCACCTGGGGCAAGGGCTGGGAGTGCAGTTTCTCAAGCACATCGAGCGTACGCGCGTGCTGGCGCACCTGGTGGATGTGTCGGACGCCTCGGGTCGGCCCGACCCGGTCGAAGATTTCAAGGTAATCAACAACGAACTGGCAAGCTTTGACTCGCGGCGTGAGGACGGCGCCGTGGAGCATCCGCTGGCCCAGAAGCCGATGATCGTGGTCGCGACCAAAATTGACGCAGCGAACCCTGAAAAGCTGAAGAAGCTGGCGGCGCACGCCAAGCGCAGGAAGCTCGAGTTTCACGCCATCTCGGCGGTGACGGGCTTGGGGCTAGACGAGCTCAAGTGGGCGCTCGCGCGGCGCGTCCAGCCTGTTATCGCAGCGCGCTGATGCAAGTTCGACCAGCAAGCCAACGTAATCCACGTGGAAAGCATCGAAGGCACTGAAGCCTGAGAATCAGGAGAGGGATCTCTCCCACTCAGGCGCCCCTGGCGCCCCGCCCATTGGTTCTTTCCCCAGGGAGGGATCATTTCGGGGTTGCCGGGGGTTTGCTTGTTTTGGTAGCGATTTGGCCGGTCAAAGAGGCCGAAGCGCGCTAACTTTATTAAAACCACTGCAATGTTCGCCTTAACGGTGCGGCGGACCGGGCAAATGTTGGCTCAACTGGTTACAGTTGCCGCCCAAATGTTCGCCTGGGAGGTTGCGATTCTTCGAGACAAATACCGCGAATAGTTGCGAACAATTCGCAGTTAGAACCGAGAAAGGTTGCGAATAAGAGCGAGTGACACCCGAGAATTTCCCAAAAGTGCATCTAGATGGGCCTTAGCGGTCCCAAATGCGCACTTTTGCTCCAATTTTGGCCGCAATTTGCCGTGCTGCGCTCTCAAGCAGCCAGGAATTCGGCGATCAGGCGGGCGACCATCTCGGGCGCTCCGCGCAGAGCCCAGTGGCCCTGGCCCATCAGCATTTCCACACGCACGTTGGGCAAAACCTGGGCCAGCGCGCGCGAGGCATCGTTTAACGGATGTTCCGGGCTCATGCTACCCCTCAGCATCAAGGTTGGGCAGTCAATCGCACGGTAGTGCTCCGCCGACGCCGGGAGGGCGTCTGTCGCCTCCATTTCCCTCACCCAGCCAGCGGCCAGCGTGCGCAGGCGCGGCCACGCCTTTGTGGTGCGCATGGCGGCAATCGCCGCTGCGCTCATGCCGGTGATGTTGCTCAGGCCGAACTCGAGCGCGGTGTCCGGATCGCCTTCGGCGATAAAACGGGCATAGGCCATTCGATGCTCGCCGACGACGGGGCCGCCCACGGGGAGCGGCGGCTCAAAGACCACGAGCCTGGGAACCGGATGGAGCAAGGCCGCGCCCATGGCGCAGATGGCGCCCAAGGAGTGGCCGGCCAGGAAGGCGCCCGGCCCGGCGGCCTCCAAGACCGCACAAACGTCTTCGTACTCGCGCTCGATGGAGTAGGGCCCAGTTCCGGCGCCCGAGTGCGCGCGTCCGCGGCGGTCCATGGCAAAGCAGGTGTAGCGCCCGGAGAGCAGCCTGGCCACGCCCATCCAGTCAGTGTGTGTGGAAATGCTGCCGTGCACCATGACGAGAGAGGGACCGCTGCCCAGGCGGCGAAAACCGATGCGCGTGCCGTCGGCAGAGCGCACGTGGCCCTCGACAGCCGCTGCCTGAGCATGTTCTGTATGTGCGGTGGTCACGCTCTTTATCGTAGTCTGAGGTGCATGCTGCGGACCCGGCCACGTCCCAGAATGGGGAACGGGCAGATACAGATTTTGCGATTCCACGAGCTTGCTGGACGCCCAGCCCTGCCTTTTTTCTCATTTAGACTGAACCCACTGGCAAATTCATTCGGGAGTATGTACTTTACACAAGGGTCAATCTGGAAATTGCTTGAGCAAGTCAGAACATAGCGGCAGGGTGTTCCAAATTCCCTTTCCAAAGTCTGCCTCATACGTGAAGCAAAGCTTGCCTGTTTTGGTGTCTAAGGCGAAAGCTCCCGACCATGGGACGCCTATGACCTCCCCGCGCTGTATTGGAATGAACCTTTGATAAGGAGCAGGTTTTGGGGGTGCCTGCGGCGGCGGGGGAGGTCTGATCGCATCCCGAAGACTGCTGAAAGATGAGCAGAAGTGCGAATAGGGCTGTAGAGATTTTCATGCCGCCAACATTATCCCTCCTTAGGCCAGCCCTCAGTAGGTTTCTTCTTAGACAGGGACTTCTTTACGGCATCTTGCCACTTGCCCTCAATTTCGAGGGAGTCTGGCTTCGGTCCAGTCTTGGCGGGTTTCTTCTTCCTTGACAAATTGGCCGGCAGAGGTAAACTGTGGAAGGAGTATGGTGCGGTAAGAGGGGCTCGAACCCTCAAGGCCGTAGGGAGCGCCTACGCCCGCCGGAGTCCTAATCCGGTGTGTTTGCCAGTTTCACCATTACCGCACTGCATAGGCCAGCGGTTCTCGACCTTACTTCGGATGCGAGCCGCTGGCCGCTCTATTTCACCAATCCCGCTACAGATGAGTCGTTGCTTTCACCCCCTTTTCCGGAATCAACCTGTAAATAGTACTTGCCGCGACGCTCTTTGACTTCTCCTTTATCTTTCATTCTCTTTAATACCGAATAGACATAATTGCGTTCAACGTGTTCCTTCACTTTGATCCACACCTGCGCCGGAGTAATGCCGTTCGTGTGCTGGCGGAGAACTTCGCGGATCATTTCGGTCTGGTTGATAGCAGGAGACTCCGCTACCCCAGGGAGAGCATGGGGCTGTGGAGTCGCCATAGGAGCAGGCGCTGTCGTGGGGCGGGGCGAAATCACGACTCTAAAGGGGGCACCGGGCTGAGCGCCGACCGGCTGGGGTTGTCCCCCCGGCTGCAGTGATCCTTGCGCTTTCGCCATCTCGATGTTGATTAGAGTTTGGAGACTTGAAAACTCTTGCGCCACCGCCTGATGTTTCGCTTGGGCTTCCTGAAGATGAGTTTGGCTATCAAGCAAACGTTTTTGGGCGTCATTAAGCCGCTGCCTAAGCATGTCGATGAATTCACTCATGGGGTGTCCTCCAATCCAGATCGCTCAATCCTATCATGGGCATATCACGATATGCAATGCAAGGATATGGTGATAGGGCAAGTGTAGAGGAAGTGCTATCTTTTCAGATACTTATCGCGGATGATAGGATTGACGCCCTGAAATTATTGAGCGATCATTAGGAGATCATCCCAGCAACACTGAGAAATCATGGTGCTGGCCCCGGATGGCCTGAGCCTCCGGGTTTCTCTTTTTATGGCGAAAGTTTGCGCTTTCATCGACGGCTTCAACCTGTACCACGCCTTAGATGCGCTTCCCTATAGGCGATTCAAGTGGATCAGTTTGACAAATCTCGTGCGGTGCTACCTCAACTCCTCAGACGCGCTAGAGGGTGTTGAGTACTTTACAACTCTGGCAACATGGGACCCGGGGAAAGTGGCACGGCATCGGCTCTTTATAAGGGCGAATGAAGATGAAGGCGTGAAAGTCACGTATGGCGAATTCAAACGAAAAGAGAGGTTTTGTAACCTCTGCAATCGTAGGTTTCTCAGCCGAGAAGAGAAGCAGACCGATGTGAATATCGCGTTGCGACTCTTAGAGTTTGCCGTGCAAGATCGCTACGATAAAGGCATTATCGTGTCTGGAGACACGGACCTTATTCCTGCCATAAAGACCGTTACCCGAACGTTCCCGCATAAGAAGGTAGGCGTCGTGATCCCAATCGGACGGGCATCAGAAGACCTTAAGAATCAGGCAGACTTCCATCACAAAATGAAGTTGAGACACCTTACCGCGAGCCGGTTTGATGACAATCACATAATGTCAGACGCGAGCGTTATCGCGTGCCCTCCAAACTGGCGCTGAGACCCTTGCGCAAAGTACATACTTCCGAATTCATTTTCCAATCGGGAGGCGTCTGGTTGGCCGGAGCTTACGCCATGAGGATCCCTGCCGCGACTCGCGATCGCCGCATCTGGCTTCGCGTGGGCGTGTTGCTTGACGGCACAAGCACACAGCCAAAGAAGAATGCGCACGTCGTCTACTGCCGGGACCAGATTCTGTTTGCCGGCGAAGATTTGCCTCCGGCGGAGATCATCCAGCCAGGGCAGCAAATGCCTGACCTGGATTTGGCGGAGTATACGCTGCTGCCGGGGTTGGTCGATGCGCACACCCACATGTTTCTCGAGGGCGGGGAACTGGAACTGCGCAAGCGCACGGCCTATCTAAAGCAAACACCTGAGGAACTGCTGCGGCTGGCGCGCGCGCGGCTCAAAAAGTTGTTGCGGCTTGGCGTGATTGGCGTGCGCGACGCGGGCGACAAACACGGCGTGGGCCTGGCGTTGAGCAGGTTATGCGAGCGCGCGGATCGCGAATTGATGACCTACGTGGATAGTCCAGGCGCGGCTATCCATCGCCATGGCCGTTATGGGGGATTCATCGGCGCACCGATGGAGGGGTTTGTTTCGGCACGCGAGTGTGTGGAGGCACGCGTGAAGGCCGGCGCCGACCGCATCAAATTGATCGCGAGCGGAGTCATCGATTTCAAAAAGGGCGCAGTGACTACCGAGCCGCAGATGACAACAAGCGAGATTCGCGAGTTGGTTGTGGCCGCGAAGTCGTTGGGGAAACAAACCATGGCTCACGCTTCAGGCGATCGCGGCATCGAGCATGCGATTGAGGGCGGCGTGGATTCGGTGGAACACGGGTTTTTTGTTCGCGAAGATCAATTGGCAAGGATGCGCGACCGGCAGATCGCGTGGGTACCGACGTTTGCGCCGGTCCAGGAGCAGTTCAATCACGCCGACGTATTTGGCTGGGATGAAAGAGCAGTGGGGAACCTGAGAAGGATTCTCGACGAGCATGCGCAGAGCCTGATCAAAGCGCACACGATGGGAGTGCAGGTGATCGCAGGCAGCGACGCCGGGTCCAGCGGCGTGGCGCACGGCCTCGGACTCCTCTACGAACTTGAATTGATGGAGCGCGCAGGACTCTCCGCGATTGCGGTCATCAATTCAGCGACCGGAGCCGGCTCAGAGCGGCTGGCATTCAAGGAAAAATTCGGACAGATCAAGCCAGGTTATCGCAGCCGCTTCCTCCTCACGCGGCATTCGCCATTGGAAAGCGTGAGCAACCTGAAGAAGCACAAGTTTGCGATCTTCGATGGCGAGGCGCTGGAGAGCGATGAAGGAGTCAATACTGATGGTTTGTGATCGTCGTTCATTGCGGTCCGCAGGGTGAAAAAGGGGATACAGCCTATTGGGTTGGGAGAACCCCCGGCTTTGCCGGGGTGGCAGTAGAAGTTCGACGTTTTCGGAAGTCACTCACGGTTTGTGTTTTCCATTCTCACGCCAAATCGTTCGAAGCACGAGGGCCGTCCCTACGGGACTCCGGGTGAATTATTGGGGTCGTCAACCCCACGCTGAAGCGCGGGGCTAAGGATCTCTGCGCCTACGACGCGGGTGTTGGGCCGCTGCCCGCATGGTGCGCTATTACACAGGCCCCTTCGAGGGGCCGCCGGTCATAAAGGCTCCGGCTCTGCCGGAGGATACTCACTTGTCTTTTCTGCCGTTGAGGACCCCGCCTTGGCAGCGACATCTCGATTTTTCTGGATGCCCATCTGCCAAAGGCTGCTCGAGCCGTGGAACAAACTCATCGCGGCGCAGGGCCTGAATGCGCGCCTGCCATCGATCGGATTTGCGTGGCCACAAAGTCGTGCACAAACATCAGACTGGTTGGCGCCGTTACGGTGGCCGCGCTTTGCTCTCCAGCCGTGTGGATGAGCAGGACGGGACGCGGGTCCCATTCGCCTCCATTCGAGATGCGCTCGTTCTCCGCGCTCCATCCCGGCAGAGGCCGCCACATCTTTGTGCGCCAGGAGTGATCGCCGTGCACGATCAAGGTTGTGGCCGCCCAGCGCGGCTCGGCCTGGAGCACGTCGAGCATTTGCCCCAGGAGGCGATCGGAATAATCCAGCGAGTCGAGGTACGACCCTCCGGGAGCAAACTTCTGCGCGCGCCGGTCCCAGAACTCCGGCGGATGCGGCGCGGGAATGTGCAGGTAGATGATATCGGCCTGGCTGTTTGCGAGCGTCTGAAGCGCGTGCCGGCTCACGTCTTTCACTGATGCGATGTGGCCCTCGGCGTTCCAGTCAGCGACGTCGGCCCAGGCTTTACCCGGCGCAACAAACTGCTCGGCCAGAATACGCAGCGGGAACCAGACATTCTCGGCAAAGCTGGCGTCTAGCGATGTCGGGCCGCGATCCTGCGCGTCGTCGTTCGACCAGTAGCACTCCGTGGCCACGCTTTCGAAGATGGGGCAGTACGCCACATACCAGCCCACGATCGACGTCGTGAGCCCATTCTGCTTTGCCAGGGCGAAGAGCGAGGAGTTGACATCGAAGTCTTGCCAATGAGGCGAATCGTCAATCTGCACCAGGTAACGGTGATCTGCCGTGTACTCCACGTCGGTGACGATGCGGCCGAGCTGCAGACTGGGAGCCACACGCGTGGTGCGGTAACCAATGGGTGTCACGCCGGTGTAGAGCGTGCTTTCGCGGCGGAGGCGGTCGAGATTGGGAAGGTTAAGCGAAGGGTCGCGCGCCTCAAAGGTGGGCTTGTAGGCGAGCTCGTCGAAAAGAATCCAGACCAGGCGCGGCTTGTTCGCCGGCTGCGCGGGGATGGGTGTCGCATAAGCCTGCGGTCCCGGCCGCCACAGCGTTGCGCGCACCAGTTGCCACGTCATCACCATGGCAAAGATGGCAAACCCGGTAAGCACGGCGCTGCCGGCCTGGTAAAGTTTCGACGCAATGGAGGGCGAGCGCAGCACGAGAAAAGCCACAAGGGCGATCCAGATCACGCTCACGGCAATGAGCGCGGCGTTGGGTACGTCAAAGGGAAATACGTTGAGGTTACGCACCAGCAGGAACAACGGCATGAGCGCCACAAGCGCCCAGCGAATCTTCGGCCAGCTCTTAAGCTTGCGCAGAATCGCCATCAGCCCGGCGAAGAGCACGGCCACGATCAGGAGGTCAGTCAACTGGGCCAGAGCGATGCGGATGAGCGGCGAAGGAAAGCGCATGCGCGCATCGCCGGTGGAAGAGGTGAGATCGATATAGTTGGGCAGAAGCAGAATGGCGGCGAAGCCCCAGGCCTGTGCGATCCGCTTGATCACGCCGGGCTCGTTTCTGTATGCGGTGCTGCCGCAATGTCTGTCGCGCGGGACCCATCCGGAACCCGCTCGAAGAGCAGCAGAACCCGCCCGTTGCCCAGCGCGGCGCGGTCAGTGACGGCAAAGAACGGCGCGAACGCACTCTTTAAGTCGTCCTCCGACAGTTGGCCGTAAAGATCGTCGCGGCCGCGCAGCCACTCCTGAAACATGGGGTCAGAAGGCGGCACCCACTCCACGAGCAGCCACCGGCGCGACAGGATCGAGCAAAGCTCGGCGATGTGGGCCAGCGGCACCTGCTCGCGCAAGATTAAATGATGAATGACGGCAAGCATCAGCACCAGGTCGAATCTTCCGGCGAGGCGGTCGAGCAGCGAGAGATGCTCGCGATTTTTCCATCCCGCAGCGGGGGTGGGACGGGCGATGTTGGCGACAAGGGCAGTAATGGGCTTGTTCCGGCTCGCGGCGGTTTGCCATAGCACTTCGATGGCCGCGGCGTCTGCGTCGAGCGCGACCACCTGTGCGCCGGCCTCGGCTGCCATCAGGGAATAAGTCCCCGTATTGGCGCCGATATCGAGCACGCGCGCCGGCCGGCAACGATCGAGCGCGTTCAGCGCAAACTCTTTCTTCGCGTCCACGTCGGCTGGCTGATAGTGGCTTGCCGATTGCGAGTATTCGCTCCATTGGCTGCTGTTTGGCCGTCCGGCGAGGTGGCGAATCTGCCTGCCCAGGCGCGCGATGCGCTTTTCGAGGATATGCGCGGCCAACTCGGGATCGGTAGTGGAAGGGAGCTTTTGCGGCCGGTGCTGCTTTTTGCCCGGCCGCTCGAAGACCGTGGCCAGCGTGACCACATCCAGCAGATCGGGGTTCAGACGCTGCCAGAAGGGCAGGGCCCGGTAAAGCTCGCCGGGCTCATACCCGTCGCGCGCGAAGAGAGTTGCCTGGAGCGGCCAGCTCAGGAATTTCGCGGCTGCGAGCGGCAGCAGAAACGTGCGCACAAATTGGCCGTAGGCCAGCCACGCGCTGGAGTGCGGATCGCGGCGCTCGAACGACAAAACATCCACCAGAATGGGCCGCGCGCCGGCAAACACAATGTTGAGCGGGGTGGCGTCTTTCAGCGTCCAGCCCTCGGCAATGGCCTGGCTGGCGACGCGCAGAGTGAGCTCTGCCGCGGCGCGCCACTGGGCGGTTGTCCACTCCCATGGATAGCTGATGGGATCGATGCGGGGATGTTCCAGCCAGAGATCGCCGGGCGCGATGCAAGGGTGCGTGGCGGAAGGCGCGATATGGCTGGCAATCAGGTCGCCGCTGCGCTCCAGGGCCGCGCACAAGGGCGAGGCGAGGAACGCCATTGTCTCTTCGACCGCCGGGGGGCGGATTTGCCGCAGGGCCAAGTTGGCCGTTAGCCGCAGTTGGCCGGCAGGATCACGGAAGGTTAACTCCGGCTCATGGTCTCCGGAGGGGAGTGCGGCAGCGTAATGAGCAACTTCGGCCGGGCCAGTCACGGGCGGGGCGAATCCTCGCCGTCTGTGGTGCCGGACAGCCCTTCAGCTTCGCTCTTGGGTGCGGCTTCGCGATGGAAGAGCGCATAAATCTTTCTTCGCAGGTACCAACCCGTGGCGATCAGCGCCGACCCGGCTGCCTGAATTGCCAGCAGGCCGCTTCCGGGGTCCACGTAGGCGTATGCCGGGCGCTCAAATAATAAAGCCGCTCCCGCAAGAAGAAAGACGAGGGGAATGATTCGAAGCAGTCTCATAGTGCCGGCAGCGGCTCCGGAACGGGATATGCGTCCCCGCCGGAAACCCGCTGCGCAAGGGCCGGGCAGGGGAGTGCTCGTGATAACCATACAAGACGTGTGACGCCAATTGGGCCGCCGGGGTTTACCGCGCCCGGCGCCCTTAGGCCAAGTTGGAGACTCCGTTCTTAACCAGAAGCAAAAAAAAGCGATACACTTATCCCGAAACGCAATTTTTGCGTCTTACATCAATGAATAGGTGTGGGGATTCAACGAAATTTTTCAGGAAGCCGGCGTGCCCTGGAACGAGCGCGCGGGAAGACCTCAGCAGGTGAACCCGCGCCCCAAGTGAAAAGGATCTCCAACGAAAGGGATCCGGCATCGAGATCCTGAGGAAAAAGCATGAGCCTGACGAGCGTTCCTTTACCGGTAAGCGCTGCGCGAGGACGTTTGGCAGCGCACCTTGACCTCCTTCGCCTTGATCATTCAGTCAAACAGGTTTTTGTGCTTCCCGGCATTGTGATTGCCGCGAGCATCACTGGCGAACCAGCCAGCATGGCCATGTTCTGGCGGGCGGCGCTGGGCTTGTTGGCGGTGGTTGCGGCCGCCAGCAGCAACTACGTGCTCAATGAGCTTCTGGACGCGCCCTACGACCGGCTGCATCCCACAAAATGTATGCGCCCCGCGGCCTGCGGCGACATCCATGTTCCCCTGGCCTACGCACAATGGATGTTGACCGCGATCGTGGGATTCCTGCTCGCGCTGGCAGTGTCGAAGCAACTGTTCGTGAGCATCCTTGCCCTTTGGGTGATGGGATGTCTCTATAACATCCCTCCCATTCGCACCAAGGATGTGCCCTATCTCGACGTTCTGTCGGAGTCGATCAACAATCCCATCCGCTTCTGCGTGGGATGGTACATCGTGACCGCAAGCGTGCTTCCGCCGGCTTCGCTGCTGGTGGCGTACTGGATGCTGGGGGGCTATTTCATGGCCCTCAAGCGCTTCAGCGAAGTTCGCCAGATCGGCCGCGAACACGCGATCCTGTACCGGCGCTCCTTCCTTTTTTATACGGAGCAGTCGCTGCTGGTCTCCGTGCTGTTCTACGCGGCCACGTCCATGCTCTTCTTTGGGGCCTTCATCATGCGCTACCGCATGGAGATGATCTTCGCCTTTCCCTTCATTGCGCTACTCATGGCCGTCTACTTCAACCTTGCGTTTCACGCGGACAGCCCGGTGCAGAATCCCGAAAGGCTGTACCGCGAGCCGCGCTTGATGGCGCTCGTGGGCGTTTGCTGCACGGTGCTGGTGCTTACATCATTTGTGCACTTTCCCTGGCTGGCGCATCTGTTTCCCAAGTCCGGCGTGAACTAGGGGCAGAACCAGAATTCACGTGCCCAAGCGAAAAGTCTGCAAGGTGGCTTTTTCTTGAGGGAAAAACCACTCAGAGGGCGTGCCATTGGGTACAGCTATTCTGGTTCTGCTGTAGGGGCATTGAAGACGGATCGCAAGGCCGGGTAGGTTTATGACCGGCGCCGCAGGCAGATATATTTCTTAAGAGGAGTCATCTGCCATGCCTGAACCTACTATTGCCCAGAAGAGTCCCTATCCTGTCACCGTGGAAGCGGCAAAGACTTACTACTGGTGCGCCTGCGGAAAGAGCGCGAACCAGCCATTCTGCGACGGCAGCCATAAGGGAAGCGAATTTACGCCGAAGAAATACGAGGCTACTGAGTCGAAGACCGTGTATTTTTGTGGGTGCAAGCACACGGCCAATCCGTGTTTCTGCGACGGAACACACGCCAAGCTCTGAGGAGTTTTCCAACGCGACTTCGAGCGGCGCCGCGGCGGAGTCTTGAGCGCATGCTCGGCGAGAGCTGCCTTGGGCTACGCTTGCGCGGCCGGAGCGGGCTTGGGCTTGGGCGCTTCCTGCTTTTTGGTCGGCGCCAGAATGGCGTGCAGAACCGTCCCTTCCATGCGCGGCATGAACTCGACAATGCCGGCGTCGCCGATGTCCTGAATCAGCCGGTTGATGATTTTGTAGCCCAGCTCGCGGTGCGTCATCTGGCGCCCGCGGAAGCGCAGGCTCGCCTTCACCTTGTCGCCCTCGCCGAGGAAGCGGACCGCCTGGTTCTTCTTGGTCTGGTAGTCGTGCTCGTCCACCGTGACGCTGAACTTGACTTCCTTAATGGTGATGACCTTCTGCTTCTTGCGCGCGGCGCGCTCGCTCTTTTCCTTTTCGTAGAGATAACGGCCGTAGTCCTGGATGCGGCACACCGGGGGGACGGCGGTGGGCGAGACCTCGACCAGGTCCAGGCCGCGCTCGCGTGCGATCTTCAGCGCCTCGAAGGGCGGAAGAATTCCAAGTTGTTCGCCGTTTTCGTCGATGACGCGGATTTCGCGCGCGCGAATCCGGTCGTTGATGCGGATAAAGGACTTGGCCGAACGTTTATCGAATGCGATGGTGCTCCTCCAAGAACGCCGTGTCTGGGCTGCCTGGGCAGGGCGCCGCACACGAGCGCACCCTGAGTATAGCATTGGCTTGGCTCCGGTGAACAAAGGGTTTACGGCGTTTCCGGAAATCCTGTATGTTCCCGTGATTGCGTTCGTCTACGCTGGCATTCGCGGGATCGGACAGAACTTCGGCACGTAGAGTCTGTTCAAAACAGTTGCAGCGGCCGGCCGGAATCCGGCAGCCGGCAACTGGCTTTTCGTAACCCTCGCCCCCCGTTTTCCCGTCCATTCCAGTGTGAGCCACGCGGTCGAAGTGCGCTATCGATGCCCGTGCTGCGGCTACAAGACACTGGACGCGCCCGGTGCCTTGAGGCTGTGCCCGGTTTGCTGGTGGGAGGACGACGGCCAGGAAGACGCCGACGCCTCTGAAGTGCGCCTCACCGTCAACGGCCAATTAAGCCTCGATGAGGCCCGCAGGTTCTACAGCCAGTGCGGCGCAGCCCATCCCCGCTTCCTCCCTTACGTGCGTAAACCCCGGCCCGCCGAACAGTAACGTGACGTTCGCGATTCGCCTCGCCTGCACCGGATTAGGAATTGGTGTAGGGCGAGTTGTGCTCAAAGGTGCCGTTTACTTCCGGGGTCCCCAGCAAGCGAACTGTGCTTGCTGGGGTAAAAGTAAACGGCACCCCGCACATTCTAGGATTCCTTACGTGAATTCCCGCAGAAAACCAGAGATGCTGTAACCCGAAGCCGCGGCGACCTTCAAAAAGAGCTGAATAGGGCACACCTTCTCTGGTTTTGCCGTAAGGAGCGGCGACCTTCAAAAAAAGCTGAATAGGGCACACCTTCTCTGGTTTTGCCGTAATCCGGTCTGACAGGTGACTTCACCGGTTTGACCCTTCCTGCAAAGCCACTTACCATAAGACTAGGTATTTCCCCCGGCCAACACGGCGCCGTATTGCCTTAAAGGGCAGCCGAGGCCGCAAACTGCATAGGCGCGCGCGCCGGGAAGGTATTACGTTGACTGAAAGCGGCACCCTCGAAAACAAACCTGAAACGGCTGAGGCGCAGCACGATCAGGCCGAACACGACCACCAGCACGGCCCGGCTCTGAACCCGGAGTGCACCCGTGAGCTGGTCATTGACGTCCCTGCTGAAGAGGTCTCAAAAACATGGCACAACATCGCCGCCAGCTACCGGAAATTCGCCAAAATCCCCGGCTTCCGCGCCGGCAAGGTGCCTGAATCCGTGGTTCTGCGCCGTTTTGCCGCCGAAATCCGCAACGAAGTCCGCGACAAGCTGCTCCCCGAGCGCTTCAACAAAGCGGTCGCCGAACTGGGTGTTCGCCCCGTAGGCCAGCCCCAGGTCACTGAGCTAACCGTCGAGGACGGCGCTCCGCTGCACGCAAAAGCCATCTTTGAATTCCTGCCCGCCTTCTCCATCGACGGCTACAAGGACGTCAAGGTCGATAAGCCCTCGGTCGCAGTCACCGAGGAGGAGTTCCAGCGCGAAATCGAACTGCTCCGCCAGTCCCGCGCAATCGTGGAGCCGGTCGAGGAAGACCGCACGCTCCAGGACGGCGACTGGGCCGAGATCAGCTTCAAGGGCGAGATCCAGCCAAACCCCTCCGAAGCCGCGACCGAAGGTGCGGCGGAAGCACAGCCCATCGGCGGCGAAAACACCCTGGTCGAGATCGGCGGCAAAGGCACCGTCGAGGCCTTCACCACCGCCCTCCGCGGCGCCAAGCCCGGCCAGGAGTTGAAGGCCGAGGTCATCTATCCCGCCGATTATGCCGAACCCAAACTGGCCGGCAAAACCGTGGCCTACGAAGTCGAAGTCAAGGCCATCAAAAAGCGCACTCTGCCCGAGCTGAACGACGATTTCGCCAAAGAGCTCGGTCAATACGAGAGCTATGCCGATTTCGAAGCCCGCGTCCGCGAGCATCTGGCCAGCCGCAAACGCCGCAACGTCGCGAGCGAAACCAAAGACCGCCTGTTTGCCGCCCTTGCCGAGCGCTTCACCTTCCCGGTTCCCGAGTCGCTCGTGCAGGAGCAGATCGACACGCGCCTGGAACGCGGCCTCCGTGCTCTCGCGGCACAGGGAATGCAGCCCGAGCAGATGCGCAAGCTTGACTTCACCCGCCTGCGCGCCGCCCAGCGCGACAGCGCCCTGGTCGAAGTAAAAACCCAGATTGTCCTCGACCGAATTGCCGAAGAGGAAGATATCGTCGTCAGCGGCGAGGAAATGGACAACGAATTGCAACTTGCCGCGCTGCAGACCCGCGAGCCCCTCGATACCCTGAAAGTTCGATTGACGCAGGAAGGCGGAATGGCTAGGATCAGGGAGCAATTAAGACGCGAAAAGACTGCGTCGGTTTTGTACGAACGCCTTCCCGCGTAGCTTGACGCAGGCTGTCCGGCTACCATGGAGCCGGGGAGAGCGCAGTGAATATCCGCACGAACAAGCTAGCAGCTGGAAGCTAGCAGCTAGGAGCTGAATTTGTAATGGCATTAGTTCCCATGGTGGTGGAGCAGACGAGCCGGGGCGAGCGCGCCTACGACATCTACTCCCGTCTGCTGCGCGACAATATTATCTTTCTTGGTACCCCCATTGACGACCAGATTTCCAATCTCGTCGTCGCCCAGATGCTCTTCCTCCAGGGCGAGGATCCCGAGAAAGACGTCTCTCTCTATATCAATTCGCCGGGCGGCTCCATCACCGCCGGCCTCGCCATCTACGACACCATGCAGTTCATCAAGAACAACGTCGTCACCTATTGCATCGGCCAGGCCGCCAGCATGGGCGCCTTTCTTCTTCTGGCCGGAACCAAAGGCAAGCGCTTTGCCCTGCCCAACTCCCGCATTCTCATTCATCAGCCTTCCATGGGCGGCCTCAGCGGACAGGCTACCGACATCGACATTCACGCGCGCGAAATTCTGCGCATCCGCGAGATCACCAACAACCTGATCGCCCGTCACACAGGCCAGCCCCTCGATCGTATCGAGCGCGACGTCGAGCGGGACTTCATTATGAACGCGCAACAAGCCAAGGAATACGGAATTGTGGACGAGATTATCGACCGGCCCATAGCCGTAAAGTAGCGGTAAATCAGCATTTGGATTAAACTCGTTCAAGGGGAGCAACCATAATGAAGACGCGCACGGGACCCGAAGAGGCGTTGCGCTGTTCGTTCTGCCATAAGTCGCAGGATGCCGTCGCCAAGTTGATCTCGTCGCCCAGCGACTACCCCCGCGCCTACATCTGCGACGAGTGCGTGGCCGTCTGCAACTCCATCCTCGAAGACGACCGCAGCGACGCAGCTCCCGCCTCCACTGCCGGCCATCTTCCCAAGCCCACTGAGGTCAAAGGCTTCCTCGACGATTACGTCATCGGCCAGGACCAGACCAAGAAGAAGCTCGCCGTTGCCGTCTACAACCACTACAAGCGCATCCAGATGAATCGCGCGCGATCGAGCGAGGTCGAGCTCACCAAGTCCAACATCCTGCTCATCGGCCCTACCGGCTCTGGCAAAACCCTCCTGGCCCACACCCTGGCTAAAATGCTCGACTTGCCCTTCGCCATTGTCGACGCCACCACCCTCACTGAGGCCGGCTACGTAGGCGAGGATGTCGAAAACATCATCCTCAAGCTTCTCCAGGCCGCCGACGGCGACGTCGCCCGCACCCAGCAGGGCATCATCTACATCGACGAGATCGACAAGATCGGCCGCAAAGACGAGAACCCCTCTATCACCCGCGACGTCTCCGGCGAGGGCGTGCAGCAGGCGCTGCTCAAAATCCTCGAGGGCACTGTAGCCAACGTTCCTCCGCAGGGCGGACGCAAGCACCCGCACCAGGAGTTCACGGCCGTCGACACCACCAACATTCTCTTCATCTGCGGCGGAGCTTTTGTCGGCCTGGAGCGCGTGGTCGGACGCCGCGTGGGCAAGAAAGCCCTGGGCTTCCGCACCGTCGATGCCGACGCCGATCAGGCCACGACCCGCTCCCATCGCGACACCGAGCTGTTGCGCCGCACCGAGCCCCAGGACCTCATCAAGTACGGCCTCATCCCCGAGTTCGTCGGCCGCCTGCCCGTTATGTGCGTCCTCGACGAGCTCGACGAAGCCGCGCTCATCGAGATCCTCACCAAGCCGCGCAACGCTATCCTCAAGCAGTACCAGCGCCTCTTCGAGTACGAGAACGTCCGCCTCCACTTCACGCAGGAGGCCGCCTGCGCCGTCGCCCGCGAGGCCATGGCCCGCAAGGTGGGCGCCCGCGGCCTGCGCATGATCCTCGAAGAGCTGATGCTCGACCTCATGTACCACCTGCCTTCGAACAAGCGCGTCCGCGACATCGAAATTACCAAAGACATGGTCGAGCGCCGCGACCTCTCGCTCTGCCTGCTGGAGAAAGCCGGCTAGCGCCGCGACCTGAGATAGACCATGTCATTTTAAGCGAAAAAGGCCGCGTACCGCGCGGCCTTTGCAGTCTTCAGCCCGCCGCTTGTTTCCCTTCAAGGCATCGCTGCCAGTCCCTTCGCGCCTTCAAGATGTTTTTGCAGAGTCTGCAACGTCTGCTCAGCATATGTTCTCAGTGCCGGATTTTGCGCTTCGCCTGCTTCGCGCTTATAGACGGCGATGGCTTTCGTGTGCCCGCTAATCATCTCCTGGATATAACGATGGTCGAAAGCCTTTCCCTTCAATGATTGAAAGGGGGCAATCATCGTCTTGTTGTGTTCCCTATCGATCGCGGTTGGCATGGTGAGATTGGCCTGCTGCGCGACGCTGGGCAACTGGTTGTAGTCGGCCGTGTGATCGGTGACCAGCATCTGCGCGTAGTCCTTTACGGGCTGTGAATCGGACACGTTGCCCGCCAATTGTCCAAGATTGGCTTCGATCATGTCGGTTTGTGCGGCGAAGTCGAGAAACTGCTGATCGCTCATGCCCGTGCCCATCGCGGCCTTTCCCCTGGCCAGTGCGGGAACACAACAGAGAGCGATGCAGCAAACGGTTAAAAAAAGAGGCTTCATCGGATTCCCTCCAATTCGAATGTCCTTCTGCCGATATTGGATGCCGAATTGTTTTTGAAGGGTGATGGCCGAAGCCGGGCGCCTCGCAGCCTGTCCGGTGCGAAGCCGGTCGTATGCGCCCGGCTCGGCCTCAGCGGCATGGTGCTCGTGCAGGTAGCCCCGTAGCTGGCGCGGGGCAGGGCGATAGAGACTACCGTGATTGGCCGACCGGCCTCTACCTGCTGCCAGTGGAGGGTGAAGGAGCAGAACGTTTTGTGTCTCCAGCGGAAGCCCCTACTTCTTTCGTTCCGATGCTACCACCTAAGTGCTAAGCGACGAGAAATAAAGCAATTGACTCGCAACGCCTTCGGACGTATGCTTTCATCTTAAGTAAAACCATAGGCTGACTGGCGACCTAACTCGCCTCGGAGGATTCGTGCAAGCTCCTTCATCGGCTGGCGACTCCACAAATTCCAAGTGCATCAAGTGTGGCGCGGCCATTTCCGCCAAGGCAAGGTTCTGCTTGAAATGCGGGGCGGCTCAGAACTCACAGCCGCTTGAAGCCGTCGCGCCCTCAGTGCCAAGTGAAGAGCCCTCTCTCAATGCTGAGGCCACGGCGCTGACCCCCGACAATGAGAGTCTTCATCGATCGTCCCAGCCCCGCCCTTTAATCAAACTGAAAGGCAACGCTTGGAAGGATGGCTTTACTCTCTTGCTGTTGGGTAGCATGCTGTTTTTGCCGATGGGGATGTTCTGGCAATCGGTGTCGTGGGATGCCGGGATGGATTTTAGAACTGCCTATTCGAGCGCACGCTGCCTGACACACCACTGTGATCCTTATAACCCTATAGCTGTGCGGATGTTTAATGCAGAAAGTGGCATGCGACCGCTAAGAACTATTGATGATGTTCTAGTAGCAACCCACAATGTGTACCCACCAAGCGAATTTACTTTTACGATTCCTTTTACTTTCTTGCCATACTCCACAGCGCGAATGCTCTGGGGTCTGGCAATAGCCTTGGTCGTTTTGACTGCTACTTGGCTTATGTGGTTAGAGGTCTCTGCCGCTGCTCCCATCCTCTTTGGAGGACTGTTGGGAATTTTCCTAATCAATAGTTCTTCGCTAATAGCGTTTGAAAATCCTGCCGGGATCGCGGTGGGGCTCTGTGTGATCGCCGCATGGTGCTTTGTACGCGAGAAAGTGATAGTGTTGGGCGTTCTTTGTATGGTAGCAAGCCTCTCGCTAAAACCGCAAGATGCTGGACTTGTATGGCTGTATTTCTTTCTGTCCGGGGGACGGTCACGCAAATATGCACTCCAAACACTTGTGATAGCTGTGCTAATAAACTTGCCCATGTTACTTTGGGTTATACATCTTTCACCTCACTGGTTACATGAGATTCCATCTAATTTAGCGTCATTCACGAAACATGGTGGAAGCAACGATCCTGCAAGCTTAGGCGGACGCGGGATGTACATGAATACAAGCCTTCAGACCGTATTTAGCTCTTTCTGGGACAATCCTCGATTTTATAATTCTGCAAGCTATGCGGTGTGTGCACCACTTCTTGTTGCGTGGGCAACTATAACGATTCGCTCACATGCCTCACGGACGAAGACGTGGATTTGCCTCGCGATCATCGCGGCACTGTCTATGTTGCCCATTTATCATCGTCAGTACGACGCAAAGTTAATCCTACTTGCAATCCCAGCTTGTAGCATTCTAATGGTAGAAGCTGGACGCCTTGGACGTTGGGCAATAGCTATCACTGGGGTGGTGATCGTGTTGAACGGGGACTGGACGTGGATAGCGATCACTTATTTCATCACCCGCTTTCACATCGTAATACCACACATTGACCTATTTGCCTTTCCCGTACCATTCAGCCTCCTACTGCTCGCATGTTTTTATTTGCTGGTACTCGTCTGTGGAACAGCCCACAACCCAAGCCGTGAAGCTCAAGTCCAAGACGTGCTCAACATGGTGTGTTAAGGTCAACGACGGCGGCGGGAGTAGACTAATGGTTGCGAGCTGCCTAGACGAGCAGGACAAAGGACGGCACAAACGCGACCGTGCTATGCGTCGTGAGGAACGCAATCATTGCGATCCACACAAACTCCCCGTTCAGAACAAAGGCCGCGGTAGTGACAAACAGTGCCCACCGGCGCGTCCGTCCCCCTTTCGCCATCAGAAGCGCGCAGGCGGGAATCGTGAGCAGGATGAGTTTTGCGTCGTACAGGCGATGGTAGAGCGGCAGCATCGACAGCGCGGCGATTGCAGCCATGCCCAGCCAATGCGCTTCTCTCGTAGCCCGCGCTTGCACGGCGCGGATCGCCCACAAGACGAGAAGTGGTGCGCAAACGGCGAAGCTGGCCAGATTGTAAAAGAGCGCATTGTCCCAATAAAAACTGAACACCGTTTGCAGGTCGGTGATCATGTAGAATCCGCGCCCGCCCGCGCTGAAGCAGGTCCGGGATCGTTGATGCCCCCATGGTGCGAGAAAATCTGCAGATTCGCGGCCATCTCGCTCATCCAGTGGGGCGAGACATGCGCAACCCAAAGAACAGCAGGTATTGTGATAGCGGCGGCCACGGCCAGCGTCTGCAATGCCCGTTTCCGCAAGACTCCTCCAGCCAGCAAAAGGTAGAGCCAGATGAGCCCCGCATCCTGCGGTTTGAGGCACAGGCTCAACGCAAGGCAAACAATGCCCGCCGCGGCAAACCGTTCGTTCAGCAGGCAGTAGACGGCGATGATGCAAAGGCTCACGGCCAGGCACGCCGGATTGCCACACCCCAGCAGCGTGGAACTGTTGACCAGGAAAAAGAACAGCAGCCAGCCGAAGGCCACAGGCGCGGAACGCGCGCCCTCCGTCCACATCAGAAACGAGGCAAGAATCACGCAGGCCGCGATCAGCCCGTTCCAAAGCACGATCGCGACGTCGATCGGCAAAGCCGCGAAAGGCATGCTGACCGCGAACTCGCTGGGCGGATAAACGTTGTGCGAAATTACAAACAGATCAGGGCTGGAGCTTTTCGGGTGCGCGCCGGGGTCTGCGCGGTAGTCGCGCAGGACCTCGGCTGGGTTATAAGGATCGCAACCGTCGAGCAGGCACCGCGCGCTCGAGTAGGCGGTGCGAAAGTCCTGCATCGAGGCGGGGGGAATAAACCACGCCGCGCCCAGCAGCAGAAACGCTGCGCAGCCAATCAGCAGCAGATACAATCCGTCTTTTCGCGGCCCGTCCATCTTTCGCCCCATCCAACTCTCGCCCCGCCCGGCCGCACCATCCTCCCACTGCGCGCGTGCAGCGGTTTCGGAATGACCGTGTCCGGAACCCACTTTGCCAAGTGGCTCTTTGCACAAGAAAGAGCCACCTTTCGCCACCGTCAGAGACGCATCTCTCAATTCCGAAACACAGATTTCCATTGCGCAATTGAGCACCAGCATTCGAGGAGTTTCTTCATTCTCTCGCCCGCTCCGCGCTCCGTCAACAGCCAAAGCATCCTGTCCGCATCGCGTTCAAATGGCTAAGTTTCGCGGCTGCGCGGCGCGCTCAGCGCAATTCCGTCATGGCTCCCTCCACAAGAATCGTTGCTTTGCGTTCATCATCATTGCGGTTAGCGCCCGTTCGCCCGCCTGACGCCGCGGCCGGCTTCTGCGCAAGCCAATTAGGCTGTACAATTTGATGATGAGCCGGCAATCGGCCCGCGCGCTGCCGCCGATTGTGATAGCTTCAAAGTACTGCGATGACCGTTCCCCGCGAAAAAAACGAGCCGCGCAAGCTGCCCATGATGCCCATACGCGATATGGTCATCTTTCCCTACATGATGACCCCCTTCGTGGTGGGCCGCGAATCCAGCGTGCGCGCCCTCGAAGAGGCCCTCACCGCCGACCGCAAAATCTTTCTCGCTACGCAGCACGACGCCTCCATCGACGAGCCCAAGGCCAAGGACATCTACCAGGTCGGATCGATTTGCAATATTGTGCAGAGCGTCAAAATGCCCGACGGCAACATCAAGGTCCTTGTCGAGGGCGTCGAGCGCGCCAAATCCATTGAAGTGAACGACCGCGACGGCTTCTTCGTCGCCACCGTGCGCACCGGCAAATCCCAGTTCGAGATGACTCCCGCCGCCGAGCAGCTCATGCAGCGCGTCACTACGCTCTTCGAGCAGTACGTCAAGCTCCAGCAGTCGCTCAACTACGAAACCATCATCGCCAGCGTGCGCATGGACGAGCCGGCCAAGCTCTCTGACACCATCGCCGCCAATCTGCAGCTCGGCATCGAAGAAAAGCAGGAGCTGCTGGCCATCTTCGATCCCGCCGCGCGCCTCGCCCGCATCGCCGATGTTCTCGACGTCGAAATCGAAAAGCTCGACCTCGACCGCAACATCCAGTCCCGCGTCAAGCGCCAGATGGAGCGCGCGCAAAAAGAGTACTACCTCAACGAAAAGATCAAGGCCATTCAAAAAGAATTGGGCCGCGGCGAAAAAAGCGAGTTCGACGAGCTGCGCAAAAAGATTGAAGCCGCCGGCATGCCCAAGGAAGTCCTCGAAAAGACCATCCAGGAGCTCGAAAAAGCTCGAAGCCATGCCGCCCATGTCGGCCGAGTCCACCGTCAGCCGCAACTACATTGACTGGCTGCTGGCCGTGCCGTGGAAGAAGCGATCCAAGGAAACCCGCTCCATCGACTACGCCGAAAAAGTCCTGAACACCGACCACTACGGTCTCGAAAAAATCAAGGAGCGCATCCTCGAATTTCTCGCCGTGCGCCAGTTGGTCAAGAACCCCAAGGGTTCCATCCTCTGCTTCGTCGGCCCTCCCGGCGTGGGCAAAACCTCGCTCGGGCATGTCCATCGCCAAGTCTACCGGCCGCAAGTTCGTTCGCCTCTCGCTGGGCGGCGTGCACGACGAAGCTGAGATTCGCGGCCATCGCCGCACTTACATCGGCGCCATGCCCGGCCAGATCATCCAGCACATGAAGCGCGCCGGCACCAAGAACCCCGTCTTCCTGCTCGACGAAGTCGACAAAATCTCCTCCGACTTCCGCGGCGACCCGGCATCGGCGCTGCTTGAAGTGCTCGACCCCGAGCAGAACATCACCTTCCAGGACCACTACCTCGACGTCGACTACGACCTCTCGCAGGTGCTCTTCGTGGCCACGGCCAACGTGCTGCACACCATCCCGCCGGCATTGCAGGACCGCATGGAGGTCCTGCGCCTGCAAGGCTACACCGAGCAGGAAAAACTCGAGATCGCGAAGCAATTTCTGGTCAAGAAGCAGCGCGAGCAGACCGGCCTCAGCGAGAAAAACATCGTCTTCAAAGACGACGCCATCCTCGAAATCATCCGCTACTACACGCGCGAAGCCGGCGTGCGCAACCTCGAGCGCGAGATCGGCAACGTCTGCCGCAAGGTCGCCCGCAAGGTGGTCAAAGGCGGCGCCAAGCACAAAGAAGAGATCACCGCGCAAAACATCTTTGAATTCCTCGGTGTGCCCAGGTTCCGCGACTCCGAGGCGCACGAAAAGAGCGAAGTCGGCCTCGTCACCGGATTGGCGTGGACCGAGGTCGGGGGCAGCATCCTGAGCACGGAAGTGCAGGTGCTCGACGGCAAAGGCAAGCTCACCGTCACCGGCCAGCTCGGCGACGTGATGCAGGAGTCTGCGCAGGCCGCGCTGGCCTACATCCGCAGCAAAGCGCAGGCGCTCGGCCTCACCCGCGAGTTCTACCGCAACGTCGACCTGCACCTGCACGTGCCTGAGGGCGCGATTCCCAAAGACGGCCCATCCGCAGGCATCACCATGGCCACGGCCCTTGCCAGCGCGCTCGCCAAAATTCCCGTCCGCCGCGACATCGCCATGACCGGCGAAATTACCCTTCGTGGCAAAGTGCTTCCCATCGGCGGGCTCAAAGAAAAATTATTGGCAGCTCTCCGCGCCGGAATCTTCGAGGCCATCCTGCCCCGCGCTAACGAGAAGGACCTCTCCGAGCTGCCCGACAACATCAAGAACGCCATGAAGCTCCACTTCGTCGACACCATGGACGAAGTTCTGGCGCTCGCTCTGGAAGGCCCGCTGCCCGCGCCGTTGCCCGCAGCGACCGAAACGCTTGCCGCTGTGCCGCCCGGCGAAGTCGCCGGCAACCAGCCGGCCCCGCAGTAAGCAAGGGTCCATCGGAAACCGATAGGTGCAAAATTGTCGAACCGCTTCGGGCGCGGCGCTACCGCGTCTGGAAAGCGATAGCGCGCTCCGCAATCATTCGGGAAATGCCGCAAGCTTCACGCGCCGCCTGTACCGCTCGAATTGCCGCCTGTCCTTGCGGCAATCGCCAGCGTAATCCGGCTCCCCTCCGCGAACTTCACGTCGCTCTTCTCGGTCAACACAAAGACGCCGGAATTCTTGCCACCGATACTGCTGCGCAAATCCACCCCGGACTCAACTCCGATCACATCCATCTTCAGGGTTTTGCTGTTCCATACATCGGCCGCCGTACCCGGAAATTCGTAGCCGTATACAGCTGTATCGTATGCCGGTCCGTCAACGCCAACAATCATTGCCTCGATCGGAATTCTCTTGCCGTCCTTCAGCTCGGCGCTGGTAAAGCGCAACGCCAGCCTCGAGGCGCCGCCCGCCTGCATCTTGTCCGTTACCACATTGCCCATCAGCACTGTGCCGCGCGGCAGCTCGGGTCCGTTCTTCAATTGCACTTTATCCTGCAAAGTCGTTTGAAACTTATAACCCGGCTCGACTTTCCGTGCGTCGAGCTCCCCGGTCAATGCCACCTCAGCGGGCACCATTTGCATGGCCTCTCTCTGCGCGCTTGCCTGCGCGGTTTGGCCGCTCGCAGGCTGCGAATTCGCGGTGCCCTGCGCCAGGGTAAACTGAGGCAAAAAGGAAATGAGACTAGCTGCTGCAATTGACACCGATATCGTGGCTATACGCTTCATGAGAATAAACTCCTTTGAGTTGGATTGAGTGCGCCTCTGCGGGCCGCACTTTCCAGAGGCAGGCCTTGCACTTACTTAGACGGGAGTCGCGCGCGCTAGGTTTCTTTTTTCTCGCCTCAGCACGGCTCTGACTGTAATGCGCTTGTACTGCTCTGTTTACGCTCAACAATTCCAAGCAGACTCGCAATCGATTCAGCACCGCGCGGCCTGTGCAGTCGAAGAACCTGCGCTTCAATTTCTACTTCCCACAAATCCCGGGGCGCGACAGCATGCCTGTAGCATTTTCGGAATTACTGTAGACCGAAAGCACTCCCTTCAAGTGGCTTTTTCCTCAAGAGAAAAGCCACTTTGCACGCTTCTTGAAAAGTCTACGTTGATTCCGAAAATGCCTTAGCGTCCCCAGATGGAATATTCCTGTCTATGATTTCTTATCGTATAGTTTTTCATGATCTCTGGTCTCTACTCTCTACGCCCCTGTCTTTCATGCAACTTCTCCAGCGCGTCGCACGCCGTCTTCACGCCGTCTTCGCGCGCCACTTCCTCGGCCACACTGCGCGCCCGCACGTCGTACTCCGGTATCGCCAGCATCGCGCGCACCCTGCGCGCCACGCGCCAGGGTTTGTATTGCGCCCGCTGAATCACCCGCGCCACACCCATGCGCCGCATGCGCCGCGCGTTGTCCGGCTGATCGTGCGAGTAGGGCATAATCAGCATCGGCCGCCCGGCGCGCAGGCACTGCGCCGTCGTGCCCACGCCACCCTGGTGCACCACCAGCGCCACGCGCGGAAACAGCCCCGAATACGGCGCGTACTCCGCCACGCAAATTGAATCGGGCAGCTCCTGTTGCGGCCGGTTTCTTGGGTCCGTCCCGATCAGCAGCACTGCGCGCACGCCCAGCTTCTTCGCCGCCCGCGCCGACTGCTCGTAGAAATTCCCGGCTGCCAGTACCGCAGCCGATCCCAGCGTAAACGCCACCGGCGCCTCGCCCGCGTCCAAAAACTCCTCAAGCTTTTCCGGCTGCGCCGCATTGCCCGCGTCCGCGTCGTAAAAGCAGAACCCTGTGATGAGCGTGTTCTCCGGCCAATCCTTCTGCTCCACGCCCAGCACACGCGAGAAAAGCGCCAGCACCAGATTGGGCGAGTGCTTGGCGTCGAAGATCGGGTTCTTGCCTTTGGGCAATCCCAGCTCCCGCCGCAGCTCGTAGATCGGCTCCGGCCATTTACGCGTCACAAACCGCGCCAGCCGCCGCATCGCGCGCCCCATTCCCTTGACCTTGTCGGCCCGCGCCAGCCGCGGATACGGCGGCAGCACCGGCGGGTCAAATGCGGAAAAGAACGAGAACGGCGCCAGCACATAACTCGCCCATGGGATTCCCGTCACCTCGGCCACGATGGGACCTGCATAATTCAGCTCGCCCAGCAGCAGCAGATCGGCCCGCACGGGTTTCGTAGCCGCGTCCAGCAGATCGTCGTATGTCTCGCGCAGCACGGGAAACAGGAACTCGCGCAGTCCCGTCTCCGTGCCCTTCTTCACGTCGTAGATCATCTCCACGAGCTTGGTGTTTTCGGGGTCGATGTCCGGCCGCAGCGTGTGGAATTCGAGGCCCAGCGGCGCGATCTTCGGCCGGTACACCTCCGGCAGCGCCAGCACCGGCGCGTGACCCCGCCGCTTCAGTTCCAGCGCAATCGCAATCAGCGGATTGATGTCCCCAAACGTTCCGATATTCGACAGAACAATGCGCAAGATTCAGGCTCCCCATGCTGAAAGATTCGCAACTTTGAGAGTAAAGCATCGCAGCCATGAATTGCGTAGCGCGTACCGAATCGGTTGGCCCGTTGGACCATCTGGGTACTACGTGGCGTAAGCCCCGGATGCCAAGGATGCGATCCGCATTCACCCGTTGAGCTTAAGAAGTTTCATCACCGCCGCCTGCGGATTTTGCGGATTCTCCATCCGCAGCAGGCTGTCCGTTCGGAGTTGGATCACTTCGGTCCATGCGGGATCGGGAAGAATGTAGAACTGCTCCTTCTTGATTGCATCGAAGACCACATCCGCCACCTTGAGAGGAGGCATGGCGTTATCGAGCAGGGCCTTGAATGCGGCCAGGCCGGCCTGCATCTCCGGGGACAATGGCGCCGGTTCGTTATGCAGCCCGGTGGGCCTGTGACGCTCGGCGTTGGCGATATCTGTCCGCACAAGTCCTGGGCACAGAACCGAAACTTTAACGAGCGGACTCCGTCGTTGGAGCGCTAAGTACAGGCCTTCTGATAGCGCTACCACAGCATGTTTTGTCACCGCGTAAGGAGAGGCGCCGCCGCCCACGATGAGCCCGGCGCTTGAGGACGTGTTGACGATATGGCACTCAGTATTCTGTGCCAGCATGAGCGGCGTAAACACTTTGACCCCGTGGATCACGCCCCATAAATTCACCCCGATGACCCACTCCCAATCGTTCCATGTCGCCTCCCATGGCGCGCCGCCTGCGGCGACACCGGCGTTGTTGAACAGCAAGTGCACTTGTCCAAATGCATCCAGTGCCTGGCGAGCCAGCAGTTCCACGTCGCTCCGTTGCGAGACGTCCGTCCGCAGGCCAAGCACAGTTCCACCGGCGGATCGCAGTTCAGTTTCTGCCTGGGCCAGTGTCACCTCATCGATGTCGGCCAGGACCACTTTCATCCCTTCACGCACGCACCGTTCGGCTATCCCGCGCCCAATGCCGCTCGCGGCGCCCGTGATTACCGCAACTTTGCCTTGAAATTCCTTCATTCTGTCCTCTCGTTATTGCAGTTTACGCTGGGGTCTTGCGTCGATCGAATCGGTGCATTGATCGGCTTTGAAAGGACAGGAACGGGGAACCCGCGGAGTGCGTTGCCCGCGTGCCGATAACCGCCAAAGAAGAGTGAGGGCCGTAGCTTCCAAGGGACGCACTCCCTCAAATAGGCCCGCTACTTTTCGCTAATTCGATTGTTGTGGCCCGGCGTTGGCGCATGTGGGTGGTGTGTTGAGCAATGTCGGCTGCAGATCCGGCCAGTAGGCGCTCCGCTTCAGCAACGTGCAGAAATCGGCGAGCGAAGGGAACGGCTTCTGTTGCGCCTTAGGTCCCGGCGCATCCAAGAACTTCCAGGCCAGATCGGAGTGGCCAGTATAGAGAAAGTCGAGAACCACGCCCCACACCGCCAGGCCGATATCATTTACGGCTCCGGCATTCACTGCCTTTTGCGCCGCGCTCAGCTTCTTGTTCCATACCGTTTGCGTGGGCGCGGGCTTCGCCATCTTATCGAAGGCAACATGATATACGCCGCCGTTGGCATCGTCGACAAAGCGCAGAATCACCGCCTCTGACGGCGAAAGGGCAAAACCCGTGGGCCAGTAGGCAAAAATCCAATCGGTGGTGTGGTAGTAATAGTGCCCGTCCTTCGGGTCGCGCTCGAAGTGTGCCGCGTCATCGTTGGTGTCGCTAAATTTGGCTACCAGCCGAACCACTGGCGCCAGTTCGTAAAGGTAGTGCGACGTGCAGCAGTGCGCGCCGCCTGTGAAGTGCGACACAATCAGATCCGGGTGCCCGCGCCCCGTTACGTCGGTGCCGTTGCGAATCACCGGAAAGCCGAAGTCCGAATCGGTTTGCCCCAGGGTCAGCGACCCGCCGTTCATCGTACCGCGATAGAGCACCTTGGTCCCGCTCGCCACCTGCAGGCAGTCGGTGAACTCCGTTGTAAATGCTGAAATCTTCAGCTGCCCGACCGTTGCCGTGCTGTCAAGGTTGTGGGCCGCGCACACGGTTGCCGGATCGTCTTTCGACTCCTGCTGCGCAAAGAGCGGGGCCGCAGCCGCAATCCATATCATCCCGAGGAGAGCCGATCTCATCCGCATGACCTTCCCCTCTTTGCGCTGCTACTGCGATTGTTGTGGCTTGGCATTCGCGCACGCCGGCGGTGTGTCTTTCAATGTCGGCTGCAAATCGGGCCAATAAGGGCTGGATTTGAGCACCCCGCAGAAATCCGCCAGGGCAGGCAAGGGGCTCTGCTGCGCCTTGGGCCCGGCCGCATCGATAAATTTCCACGCCAGGTCGGAGTGGCCGGTGTAAATCAGATCCAGCACCGTCTGCCACATCGTCGTTCCGATGGAATCAGCATCGCCCTTGCTCACCACCGCCTGCGCCGCGCTCAACTTCTTATTCCACTCCGCCGGCGTCGGCGCAGGTTTTTGCATCTTGTCCATGGCCAGGTGAAACCCGCCGCCCTTGTCATCGGCCACCCATCGCAGCGTGACCAGCTCCGACGGCGAACACGCAAAGCACGTGGGCCAGTACCCGAACGTCCAATCGGCCGTAATGTAGTAGTAGCGCGGATCAGCGCCAGAACGCGCAAAGTGGGCCAGGTCGTCGTCGGAATCGTTCAGCGTGGCCAGCAATTTGAACTGCGGCTCCAGCTCGAAGACGTAGTGAATGGTGCAGCAATGCGCGCCGCCGGTAAAGAGCGAAACGATCATGTCAGGCCGCCCGCGTCCCGTCACGTCCGTCCCATCTGCGATGGCGTCAATGTTGTCCTGGGCATCGGCGGGCTGCCCCAGCGTAAAGGTCTCAAAGCTGTCGACGCTCTTGTTGTAAACGACTTTGCCTCCGCTCTTCGCCTCGACGCACGCGCCATCGCCGCTCTTATACGCCGTGAACTGAATCTGCCCAACCGTCGCAGTGTCCACCTGGTTCTTGCTTGTACACGCCGCCGCCGGATTTTCCGCCGGGCCCTGCGCAAAGAGCGGGGCTGCAGCCGCAATCCATATCATCCCCGGCAAAGACGCTCGTAAAAGCCGCCCTGCTGCAGAACCAGAAAAGCTGTACCCAATGGCACGCCCTCTGAGTGGCTTTTGCCTCAAGAAAAAGCCACCCTGCAGACTTTTTGCTTGGGCACGTGAACTCTGGTTCTGTTCTGAACACGCCAAACCAAACCATCTTTTCCGCATAAGCTCACCTTCAATTGCGATTAAGATAACACCTTTCGTGCGCCTGGCCACCTCAAAAACTACCTTGGCGCTTCGCCAAATGCCCGTCGCCGATCGGCGGCAAATCACACTTTCAAGCACTCGAACGAGCTCGTGAACACACAACCCCATTCATGTTGCGCTCACAAGAAAAATGTTATTCTCTTCGCGTTGTCTCAGGAGCCCTTTTGATGAAATTCGAGCGCCGTGTAATCCGTGTTGTACCCCTCTTGTTTGCCGCCGCCATGACCTTCGGCCTGTTCGCATCCGTCCGCACCGCAACTGCGCAGCCCGCGGGGTCGCAGCAGCCCTACCACGTTATCGACCACTGGAAGATCGGCGGCGAGGGCGGATGGGACTATCTGCTTGCGGACCCCGGCGCGCACCGCCTCTACATTGCCCACGGCCCGCGGGTCGAAGTTATTGACACCAACACAGGGAAATCCATCGGCGCCATCACCGGCCTCCACGGAACTCACGGCATCGCGCTCGACACGGCCGGCAAGTTCGGCTACATCTCCGACGGCGGCGGCAACGCCGTGGTCGTCTTCGACCGCTCGACCCTCGCCACCGTCGCTACAATCCCTACCGGCCAGAACCCCGACGGCATTGTTTTCGAGCCGGCTACGCAAACCGTCTGGGCCTTCAACGGCCGCTCCCACGACGTCTCCGTCATTGACGCCGCCACGCGGAATGTTGTCGCCACCATCGCCCTGCCCGGCAAGCCCGAGTTTCCCGCCGTCGACGGCCAGGGCACGGTCTTCGACAACATCGAAGACAAGAGCGAGATCGTCCGCCTCGACGCCCGCGCCAAAACCCTCACCGCAACCTGGCCCGCCGGCTGCGATTCCCCCTCCGGCCTCGCCTTCGATGTTGCCGGCCATCGCCTCTTCCCGGTCTGCGACGGCAATAAGATGTCCGTCATCGACTCCCTCGACCGGCAAGCTCGCTCGCCAACCCCTCCATCGGCGACGGCCCCGACGCCGCCGGCTGGAGCGCCGCGCATCAGCTCGCCTTCGCCTCCTCGGGCGACGGCATCCTCTCTGTCGTCGACGCCTCCGCGCCCGCCTACTCCTCTATCGAGAGCCTGTCCACGCAGCCCGGCGCACGCACCATGGCCTACGACTCCGCTACCGACCGCATCTACCTCGTCACCGCCGATTTTGGCCCGCGCCCCGACCCGACGCCGCAGAACCCGCGGCCCCGGCCCGCCATTGTCCCTGGCAGCTTCACCGTCATCGTCGTCGGCCGTTAAAAGACAGGGAGCAAGGGAGCAAGGGAACGAGGGAACGAGAAAGCAGGGAGCAGGAAAACGCCGTGTTGCGAAGGGCCGGGCCAGATCGGTTGCCCCGGTCTTTATTGCTGCTCACGCGGAGCACAAAGGTTTTGCAGTGATTTTCCCTCGCTTATCAAGCCCGCACTTGAACGCTGTACACTGTTCACCGGCAACCGATCTCTGGCCACTGATCGCTGTTCTCTTGTTCCCTTGGTCCCTCGTTCCTTGTCTTTATGAAGCTCCTTCTCGCCATCGTCGCCGTCGTTATCGTCGCCGCCTCTATTTTTGCCGACTACAAATGGCGCCAGTGGATCGCAACCCGCCGCCGCGACCGCAACCATACCAACCCGACCCCTCGTGCTTAGACCCTAGCCCCAAGGTCTCTAGTCCCTTAGTCCCTAGTCCCTAAGTCCCTGCATTTCCCCCATCTCTCCCGTTACAATAGGTTTAGGGAGTCGTCCAATCAACATGCGATCGATTTTTGCCGCCCACATCCCCATGCACCCGAGCCGTGCCCGCCGTACCGGCCTTCATTTCGCTCTGGCCCTCATCTCTGCTGCGCTGCTCTTTACCGCGGCTGCCGCTCACGCCCAGTTCAGCGCGCCGCAAACTACCCAGGTTCATGACCCCTCCGCGCTCAAGCCGCCCGCCGGCGCACGAGTCGCTATCGTCGAATTCGCTGACATGGAGTGCCCCCACTGCGCCTCCACCAACCCATACCTCATGGAGGCCGCCGCCAAGTACAACATCCCCTGGGTGCGTCACGACTTCCCGCTGCCCTACCATGCCTGGGGTTTCCAGGCTTCCGTCAATGCCCGCTTTTTTGACACGAAGGGCGAAAAGCTCGGCAACGATTACCGCGACTACATCTTCGCCAACCAGATCTCCATCGAGACCCCCGACGAGCTGCGCACCTTGACGCAGAAATTCGCCGCCGCCCACAGCGTCGCTCTGCCCTTCGCCATCGATCCCATGGGCAAGTTCTCCGCGGAGGTCAAGGCCGACCAGGCGCTCGGCCAGCGCATCGGCATCGAGCACACGCCTACCATCTGGATCGTCACCAACGCCGCCCATGCCGCGCCCTTCGTCGAGGTCGTCGACCGCAGCAAGCTCTTCCAGATCATCGACGCGGCCATCGCCGAAACCCGCGGCCACTAGCGCAAAGCCAGAGTCGCTGTACCCCGGAGCCTCAACCGTTAAGTCGATGCGGCCAACAGGGAGCGGCGACCTTCGAAAAACCTCAACAGGGCACACCAACTCTGGTTTTGCCGTAAACCCCATACCGCTTGTTGCAGTTGGGTGCTGAGATACCACGCAGCCAGCCGCCAGCCATCTATCCCCGTCCCAAAATCAGAACGGCGTCCGCCGCCGCGGACGCCGTTCTCCCTGCTCCCTGCTCCCTGCTCCCTGCTCCCTGCTCCCTGCTCCCTGCTCCCTGCTCCCTGCTCCCTGCTCCCTGCTCCCTGCTCCCTGCTCCCTGCTCCCTGCTCCCTGTTCCCTAGTTCCTCGTCCCTAGTCCCTGTATCTTCACCAGCACCTGCCCATCCGGCGCAACCATCCGCGTCTGCGGCGCGCGCCAGTGGTCGATGTGGCTGATCCTGTGCACGCAGCTGATGGTGCAATGCGGCGCGCAGCTCTTGGCCGTCAAAAACTCCCGCTTCACGTCCTCGGTCGTGTACTCGGCCAGCGGAACGCCCGGGTGCCCGCGCTGCTGGCGTGCAGTAGTGCACCAGCCCTTCCTCGCAAATGTACAGGTACCGCGACCCTGCCCGGCAGCGCCAGATGTTCGGCCGCCCCTGGGAAATCGCCGCCTGATAGTCGTCGAACTGCGAGTAGTTCAACCTCTTCCACCCGCTCATCTCGTGGTACACCTTCGCCTCATCCGGCTTCAGCGGCTTCACTTGCCCGTCCCCGTCGTGGATAATTCCCACCGTCGACGTGAACCCCAGCTCCAGCGCCCTGCGCCCGATCACCAGCGCGTCGTTGGGGTTGCGAATCCCTCCGCCCACCACCGAGTTGATGTTCACGTGGAACTCGGCATACTCCGCCAGCAGCTCCAGCTTCCTGTCCAGCACCTTCAGGCTCTTCTTCGAAACCTCGTCCGGTGTCAGGTTGTCGATCGAAATCTGCATGTGGTCCAGGCCGGCCCGGTTCAGCCGCTCAATTCTCTCTTCAGTCAGCAAATACCCGTTGGTAATCATTCCCGCAATCGCGCCGGTGCTTCTCATTCTTCTGATAATCTCGTCCAGCTCGGGATGCGTCAGCGGCTCCCCGCCCGAAATCCCGATCATGGCCGTGCCCAGCCGCCCCAGGTGGTCGATGCGCCGGCACATCTCGTCCAGAGGCACGGGTTTCGACACCTTGTCGTACTCGTTGCAGTACGCGCAGCTCAAATTGCAAAAGCGCATGGGGATAATCTGCGCCAGCACCGGATGCGACGTCGAAGCCAGCGCCCGCGCCACCATCGTGTACTCGCGCACCTTCCGCTTGGCGGCAATCAGCCGCCCCCGCGCCGTATCTCTGCGCCGAAGAGCCATCACTACTATTGAAACACATGGATTGCTGTATGGCACCTGAGGGAGCGGATGCAGGCGTAAGCTTTGACGTGACAACGTGATATGATGCTTGGCATTCGGAAAACACGTCTCGTTTGTGATTCAATGCTGCCGGGTGCTCCTGGTCTCGCTTCTGAGACCCGGGAAACCATAAACCCCACCCCGCCCATACACCCGCTCCCGTAGGGAGCGATTGAAAATAGCCCGGGGTGAAACCCCGGGGAAAGGGTGCAACCCGGGGAACCGGCCCCCCATGAACCCGGCCGTCCTGTAGGGACGGCGTGACTCACCCCCAAACATAGCGCGGGTCGTATTCCATTCCGTGCTGCTTCAGAATCGCCGGGTGCTCCTGGTCTCGCTTCTGAGACCCGGGAAACCATAAACCCCACCCCGCCCATACACCCGCTCCCGTAGGGAGCGATTGAAAATAGCCCGGGGTGAAACCCCGGGGAAAGGGTGCAACTCGGGGAACCGGCCCCCCATGAACCCGGCCGTCCTGTAGGGACGGCGTGACTCACCCCCAAACATAGCGCGGGTCGTATTCCATTCCGTGCTGCTTCAAAATCGCCAAAAACTCCGCCTGAAAATCTCGCTTCCGGTGGTGCTCCGTCTGGCCGGCGATATACTTGACCGTCGCATCCACCTGCGAAATGCCAATGGTGAATGCCCCGTAGCCCTTCTGCCACTCGAACCCCGCCAATCCGCAACTCTCGTGCAACCACAACGACGATCCACCTTTGATCTTCTGCATCGCCTCCGCGATGGTCATCGTGGAAGGCAAAGACAGCAGAAGATGAACGTGGTCCTGGGCCCCTCCCACCCCAAGCGCCCTCATTCCGTTCTCCCGCGCAATGCCGCCCATGTACGCCCAGAGCCGGTCTTTCAACTCGGGCGCAATCGCCTTGCGCCGCTCCTTTGTTGAGAAAACGCAATGGAACAACGAAGAACAATACGTGTGCGCCATAGAAAGCTGTCTCCCGCCGCGACCTTTGAGCATAGCTCAGCCCCGCCTGTCCTGGCGGCGCGCGTCCGCACAAACCCGCTCATGCGTCCTTCCATGCCGTCCCTACAGGACGGCGCGGCATTTTTGGCTAACGCTTTCCCCGGGTTCCACCCGGGGCTATTTTCATTGGCTCCCTACGGGAGCAACGGCCGGTCAACAACGGGTTCGCGTCCTAGCTTTGCTAGGGCGGGAACCGTTGCGCCTACGCCCGCGGTCCGGCTCTCCGTTCCGCCTCCATCAGGTTCACCAGGATATCGTTGATCCGGGTCAGGTGCCCCTCGCCCTTGCCGCGCAGCCACTCCAGCACCTGCGGATCGAGGCGCACGCTGACGGCAACTTTGCGCCGGGGGCCGCGCAGCCGCACCATTTGCGCAAGCTGCTCCGCCGTCAGCCGGGGAATGTCGGAGTAGTCGATGTCCGAATCATCCCCCGCAGCCTGCGCCGCCGCCCCTCGGCGAACCGCCTCTTTTTCCGCGTCAGTCCACTTCCTGTTCCTGATATCTTCTGGCGTCATTCTTACCAGCCCTTCGGGCCGAGATGATGCGGATAATCTCTTCGCCATTTCGATCCTCCCTGTATACATGCGCGACCAGGACAACCATCGCCGTCCCCGGTTCGACTGAGACTGCGCCCAGCGCCTGCCATCGCTGCTCGCCCGTCTCGTCCACACGGTCCAAACGGATCAGCCGGCGCTCGTCCTCAAAAACGAGCGCCGCCAGCTCGAAGCTGATTCCTCCGTGCTTGCGCTGGTTTTCGCGGTTCTTGCGCTCGTCCCATTCGTACCGCATTCGTATATACGTAGTGTATTGCAAGAAGAGTGCTGGGTCAACCTGGCAATTCAGGCAGCGATTGCAGTGGCTTTTTACTGCAAATGCAGCAACTCAGCCGCGCTGCGGCTCCCTGATCACTGACCACTGTCTCTATCCCCTCCCCAGCCCGCGGTCAACTGTCCAAATTCGTCTCTTGCCCGTAAGCAACTGAAAACACGCTGGAAAATGAGTCAGCCAACTTCGCAGGTTATTTCTCGCGTCCTGCTACCCTGTTCTTAGGATCCGCAAAAGGAATAGGCGCGGCCTCGTTGGCCACTGATCCATGATCTCTGTTCTCTGATCACTACTGTCCGGTTAACTCACGCGTTTGGTTTTGCAAGCTGCTGATGTGCGCGCAGTTGCAGGCATTTTAGAGTGGTGTCGATTTGAAATTGCCGCGATGCTGATTCCAGAGATTTGCTCTGGAGGCAGCCATGAACGCTGGCAAGCTGCTGTTTTCGCAGTTGATGGACTTCGTGCCCTGGACGTCGTTGGCACGCAGTGTGGCCCGGTACGGCGGCGATCGCCGCGTCCGTGTGTTGACTTGCACCGAGCAGTATCGCGCCATGGCGTTTGCGCAACTGACCTATCGCGAGAGCCTGCGCGACATCGAAGCCTGCCTCAACGCGCAACCCAACAAGCTTTATGCCATGGGCTTTCGCGCACCGCTGCGCCGCTCCACGCTGGCCGACGCCAACCGGATCCGCGACTGGCGCATCTACGCCGATCTGGCGCAACGGCTGATGGCGCAGGCGCGCAGGCTCTATGCCAGCCAAAGCCTCGGCATCGATCTCGACGCTGCCGCCTACGCGCTGGACTCGACCACCATCGACCTGTGCCTGAGCCTGTTTCCCTGGGCGCATTTCCGTTCCACCAAGTCGGCCATCAAGGTGCACACACTGCTCGATCTGCGCGGCTCCATCCCCGCGTTCATCCGCGTCACCAGCGGCGATCGACACGACGTCAACATGCTCGATGAGATCCTGATCGAGCCCGGAGCCTATTACGTAATGGACCGCGGCTATATGGATTTCTTTCGCCTCCATCGCATCCACCTTGGCGGAGCGTTCTTCGTCACCCGCGCCCGCAGCGATCAGCGCCTGCGCCGCGTCTATTCCCGTCCCACCGACAAGCCCAGCGGCATCATGGTCGATCAACTCGTCAGCTTGGAGGTGTTGCGAACCCATCGCGATTATCCTTCCCTCCTGCGCCGCATCCGCTTCCGCGATCCGGAAACCGGCCAGCGACTGGTCTTCCTTACCAATCAGTTCACCTTGCCTGCCCAGACCATCTGTGCCCTCTACAAAAGCCGTTGGCGGGTCGAGTTGTTTTTCAAATGGATCAAGCAGCACTTGCGCATCAAGGCTTTCTATGGCACCACCGAAAACGCGGTCAAGACGCAAATTTGCATCGCCGTCTCGGTCTACCTGCTGGTTGCCATCATCAAGAAACGCCTCCAACTGCCCGGCTCCCTCTACACTCTTCTCCAGGTGCTCTCGGTCACCTTGTTTGAGAAAATGCCCATTTCACAGGCCCTTCAGCAAGCCGATAACACATTCGCAACCATCCCCGATCCCAACCAACTGACCCTATTCGACTTTTAACCGGACAGTAGTGTTCTCTGATCTCTGACCTCTGACCTCTGCTTCACCGCAATGCGAGACGAAATGCCGCAAACCGCCAAAAATCGGCCCTTAACCCCTTATTTTCGACGACTCTATGAAAGAACCCGTTTAATTTCAATGGGCTGGAGCGGATAAACGAGGCCGGTTCGTTCAAAACAAATCACTTAACCCCAAAAATAGGGGGGGCACCCCACCTGGCATGTACGGACCTGCGGAGCATAAGCTGATAAATGGTCGAAAGCGCTAGCATCCGGCCGGCGTCAACCCGGAAATTGACATCGATGCGCCCGCCTCGAACTCATCACCGCGCCGCGCTGAAAGAAGCCGCGAACTGCTCGGCATGCTGCCGGAATGCCGGGCTGTCCAGCCCGCCGACTGAGATCACATAATTGCCTTGCCGCGTTGGTTGCACATTCCATGTCAGATACGCCATTTGCCCGATGCGATAAGTGACCTGATCGATAGTTCGCCACCAGGGTCGTTATTTCGACAAATGCGTCACCCTATCCTGACTCCCTTCCACTTAGCCGATGGTGGTCGAGCCGCACAACTTTTGCCTGAGAGGCAGGGTTGAACAGTGGTAAAGGAGTAGACAGTGACAAGCCGCGAAGCGGGTTTTGCTGGTCTTCCCGGGCGGTTATGTCGTCTAATTGAACAAGATGACCATCGCACCTGTACGGCCATTCTTCGCCAAAGCTTCAGCCGTTACGACCGACGATCAGGCGCGGCAGGAGAGCCTTGCCATTGCCGAAGGGCTCAAACGCCGGAAAGCCGGGCTGCTCGACGAATTGATCGTCCGCTACCAGCACCGGCTGCTGCGCTACCTGATGTTTCTCACCGGCAACCGCGACACCGCCGAGGATCTCTTTCAAGAGGTCTGGATGCGTGTGCTGGTTCACGGCGGCCAGTTCAACGGCACGATCACGCTTTGAGACCTGGCTGTTTACCATCGCGCGCAATCTCGTGATCGACCAGCGGCGCAAGCGCACGATGATCAGCCTGGACGAGCTGATCGACGGCGCAGGCGACGACGACCGGTCCATATGCTTCGAAGTGGCTGCAGACGACCCCAACCCCTTTGACCGCGTCAGCAACCTCGAAGACCGGGAAAAGATTGCCGCGGCGCTGCTTGAGCTGGACACGCTGCACCGCGAGGTGCTGGTGCTCCGTTTCCATGAGGAGCTATCGCTCGAAGAGATCGCCAAGGTGACACGCGCGCCGCTTTCTACTGTAAAATCAAGGCTTTACCGTGGAATGGCGATGATGAAGCCCAAACTGCAGTATGCGGCTGAGCGCTTTCAGGAGGCGGTGTGAGAACGGCTGAATTGGGCGGAAGCACGGCTGAAAATCCGGCACGAGGATGCGAACCGCGATCTGCTCGCAGCGCTCAGCGGCAAACATGCAGGCCGCGACCGCGCCGTGGCCGAGAACACCCGCCGGGTGGTGATGGCTTCGCTTGGCGTCATGCAGGATCAAAAGGCCGGCCGCCAGCGCACCCGCTCACTGGTCCTGGCATCCCTTTTGCTGGCCCTTCTTGCCCTCGGGCCCTTCGTTTGGCGCGTGGCCGATGACCTGATCGGCGGTGAGCACATCGGCGACATCGCTACCCAGGCCAGCCTCTGGGTCTGCGTCCTCTGCCCGGTAATTCTGGCCGCTGTTCTGGTGGCCGGCTGGTCGCGCTTGAAGCCCTGATCCCGATACTCCATAAAATAGCGCCTGTTATCCGATGAAGAGCAACTTCTGTCGCCGCTTCTCCGTCCCTTCAATAAAGGGGTTAAGCTGTCTCAGTACATTTTCTTGAAAGGCCCTCCGTGCGGAGAGGGAAGGTCTATGCCCGATCCGCAATCCATTCGCGTGAACGACGATGAGCGCATGATTCCGGTCTGGTCGATCATTGCGGCCAGCCTGGCGTTTGTTCTTGTCGAATACTATTTTTGGGTGGTCGCGCCCGAACAGCGGCACCATGCGCCGCCGCCGCTCGGCCTGCGCATGTACTTCAACATCTCCTGGGGAGTGGTGGCCGCGCTCTACATGCTCATGGTCGGCTACATCAGCAAAGACGCTCCGCGCCGCGCCATGAGCACACGCTTCTGGATGCTCATCTGCTTCGTGATGCCGGCAGGCATCGGCGCGGTGCTTTACTTCCTTTTGCGCCAGCCACAGGTTTCCCGCTGCCCGGGCTGCGGCACGCATGTGCAGAGCGACTTCCATTTCTGTCCGCAATGCAACTACCAGCTCGCGGCCAATTGCGGCAACTGCTTCCGCACCGTCCGCGCCAGCGATCAGTTCTGTACCCGCTGCGGACACGAGCTGATCACCGACCAAACGCCGGCACGGCTCCGCGTGTTGAGCGAATAGCTCCGCATTGACCCCGCCCGCCTGGGTTCCTACAATCGAAGTTCCGGTCCGATGTCCATCTCCGCGCTCATTATCGACGACGAACAACTGGCCCGCGACGAGCTCAAGTATCTTCTTGACTCGGTGGGCGGCGTGGAGGTGGTGGCGCAGGGAGCCAATGGCATCGAAGCCGTGATCTGATCGAGGAGCACCATCCCGATCTCGTGTTTCTCGATGTGCAGATGCCGGGCCAGGACGGTTTTGCCGTGATCCAGCGGCTCATGGAGCGCAATCGGGAGCGCAGCCTGGCCAAGAACGCGAGTGTGCCTGGTGTTGGCGCGCAGAAAGACACCGCGCCCCTTCCTCAGTTCGTCTTTGCTACGGCCTTCGACCAGTACGCGGTGCGCGCCTTCGATGTGAATGCCGTGGATTACCTGCTCAAGCCTTTCGACCGCGCCCGCGTTCTGGAAGCGGTGGAACGCGTCAGGGCCCGCATCGCCGCCGGCGGGACAAATGCGGTGGGTGCTTCGGGAGCACCCGACGCCGAGATCGAGTCCCAGCTTGACCGGCTGCTGCGCTTGCTCAACCGTCCTCAGGCCGCGGAACACCACGGCTCTTTGAGCCACCCGCCTGCCAAGCTCATCGTGCAGGCGCAGAGCCGTTTGCTGCTCGTCGATCAGGCCGAAATCTGCTTCGCGGCCATCGACGAGGGCGTCATTCGCATCGTCACCCGCGCCTTCGAGGGCCAATCGAAGTGCCGCACCCTTGAGGAGTTGCTCGAACTGCTCGATCCGGCGCGTTTCTGGCGCGCCCATCGCGGCTTCGTGGTCAACATCGACCAAATCCGCGAAGTGATGCCCTGGTTCAAATCCAGCTATCAGTTGCGCATGAACGACAAGCAGCAGACCGAGATTCCCGTCAGCCGCGCGCAAACCAAGCGGCTCAGGGAGCTGTTCAAGCTGTAGGGCCGTGGCCGCGGCATTCAGTCGTACCGCTCGAACACGATTTGCTTCTTGTGCCAGCCCAGGCTCGAGAGCATCTCGCGCACGCCGGAGACCATAGAGTTGAGCCCGCAGATGTAGCAGTAGATGTCGAACTTCAGGTCGGCGGGCGGAATCGCCGGGTCGACCGGCGGCGCGGGCAGCGGCTGACCCAGCCGCGCGGCGCGATCTTCGATGATCTTGGAAACATGCACCTGCACGTGGCCGCGCAGGCCGGTCCAGCTATCGAGTGCGCGGCTCAGCGTGGGCAAATAGTGGAAGTTGGGTACGCGTCGAGCGAGCGCCTCGAACTCCTCCTGGTAATAGATGTCGGTCTCGTGGCGCGTGCCGTAGACCAGCCAGATCTCTTTGCCGTTGCTGCGGTCGGGGCCGTCGGCGGGAAAAAGCCACTGCAAATAGGCGCGCATGGGCGCAATGCCCGTTCCCGTGGCCACGAAGATGGAGTCGGTAATTGGCTCCTGCAGCACAAAGTGCCCATGCGGCCCGTGAAGCTCGATCGTCGAGCCCACGGGCAGGTCGGGCAGGTCCGCCAGGAAATTGGAAAAAAAGCCCTCTTCCACACGGTTGACGCACAGTTCAAAGCGATTCCCGCGCGAAGCCGACGCGATCGAGTAGGCGCGCGTCTGCTGCTTGCCCTTCCCATCAAAGGCCATGGCAGAGACGAATTGGCCGGGAAGGTAGTCGAAATGATCGCGTCCTTCGACCTCAAACACGAAGTGATAGCACTGGGCAACTTCCGAGATGCATTCTTTGTGCATGAGTCGCGCTGTAAATAGCTCACGTGCCAAGTTTTTCCTCGCTTTAAAGGGAAGATCGGGGCCGGCCATTACCCGATTCAATTATAGGTCGCCGGGGCTTGCCGCTACCACGGCCGGCGAGCTCGGGGTCTTGGCATTCACCCTGTTCGCTAAGCTCACCGCGCGCTCATCAGCGGCACTTCAAGCGCTGAATCGTGGCCCGGCCCTGAATAAATCGTGATCGTCGCGGGCTGGTAGTCGGCCGGCTTCGCCTTCATGATGTTGGGCACGAAGGTTTGCGGATTGCGGTCGTAGAGCGGAAACCAGGTGCTCTGAATCTCGACCATCACGGTGTGGCCGGCCTTGAAAACGTGATCCACGTCGTGCAGGCTGAACTTGTACTCGTGGATGGAGCCGGGCGAGAGCGGAGTGGGATGGTCGAATCCCGATAAGTACCGTCCGCGAAAGATTTCCGCGTTGGTCATCAACTCATAGCCGCGCATCTTCGGGTCCGGATCGTCGTCGGGATACTCGTCGATCAGCTTCACCACCATGTCGTTGTCGGAGCCTGTAGTGGAGGCGAAGATGTCCGCGACGACCTCGCCCGTGAGCGTCAAATCTTTCGTCAGCACGGGCAGCTTCCACACGGCCACGTCTTTCCGGTCCGTCACAAAGCGCTGGTCTTCGGTGAGCCAGTTGTACCACTGCGAGCCGTTCGAGTAGGTGGGCTGGATGGGCCGGTGACGGTAGGGAAGCGGATCGGCGGGATTGCTCACGTAACTGGTGCGCCCATCGGCTGTAGCCGCGCTCCAGCTTAGCCGGCCGTTGCCCTGAAGATGAAGGCTTGTTGGCTTCGATTGCGGCGGCGGAAAATGCGCGTAATACTGCCACGTGTTCGAGCCGGTCTGAAAACTGGCCGTGTTTTCAAGATCGAAGCCGGGCGCGTCTTTGAGGTAGTGGGCGAAGAATTTCGCCTCGATTCCGGCGCGAAACTCCTTGCCGATCGGCTCGCCGTAGTTGAGATTGCCGAGGCGCTGCGACGACGATACCCACGACCCGTGACGCCACGGCCCAAGAACAAAGAAATTTTCATGACCCGTATCGTGCGGCTCCAGCCGGGCGTACTCCTCCTGCGGGCCCCACATATCTTCCTGGTCGTAATAGCCGCCGACGGTAAGGGTGGGCACGGCCACGGTGTTGAGCGCATACTCCACGCCGCGCGAGGACCAGACGGAGTCATACGCTGGGTGATCGAGGAAGAGCTTCCAGGTGGGCAGCAGCCTGGCGCCGGATTGCTTCACGTCCTGGGCAAAGCTGCCGCGATTGAGAAAGTAGTCGAAGCCGTCCATAGGAAGGCCGGCCTTGTCTTTGCCGTAATCGACGCGGGTGTCTTCCTTGCTGGATTCCATCGAGAGCACGTAGTCGTAGCCGTAGCTCTGGCGAAAAGCGCCGTTGTGAAAGAAATCGTCGCCGAGCCAAACATCGATCATCGGCGCCTGCGGTGAAATGGCCTTCACCGCGGGGTGCGGATCGATGCCGGCCATCATGGCCAGGAAGCCTGGATAGCTGGTGCCCACCACGCCCACGCGGCCGTTGTTGCCGGGCACGTTCTTGATGAGCCAGGCCACGGTGTCGTAGGCGTCGGTGCTCTCGTCGATTGCTTTCGGGTTGTGGTGATCGGCGAGCGGCCGCATCATCACAAATTTGCCCTGGCTCTTGTAGCGGCCACGAATGTCTTCGCCCACGTAGATGTAGCCGTCGCGGGCCAGTTCCGGGCGTTGCGCAAAGAACCAGGCGCGGCTGGTTTCATCCACGCCATAGGGCGTGCGCTCCATCAGGATCGGCAGCGGCGTGGCGATGTCGGCGGGCTTGAGAATTACCGCGTGGAGCTTGACCCCGTCGCGCATGGGAATCATGACCTCGGTGCGCACGTAGTCGTGGAAGACGTGATGGACGGGCGGGCCGGTGCGGCTGTAGAGAGTGCCGGGGGCTTCGGAAAAGGAAACAGTTGCGCCGTCGCCCTGAAGAATCCAGAGTAAAGGTGACGGTGGCGTCTGTACCGCTTATGGCGAAGATCGCAGCGCCGGCTGGCTTGAGCACGGTTGGAACCCAGCGCTCGGATTCGACCGTGAGCTTGCCGTCCTGCACGTAGAAGCTGTAGCCCTCGCCTGGGTCGGCTGAATCGGCGTACTCGCCGGCAAATGCTTCAAGATTGGCTGAGGGCGCTCCTTGCGGGGCCGGGTGCGCAGGCCATGCAAAGCCTGCAGCGAACGGCAGCGCAAAGCAAAGAAGAATGGCGCGGAGCTTGACCAAAAGACAGAGCCTCCTCAAATGCCGGGTTGAAGCGCTAATGTGTATGGCTGTGACGATGCCGGCGCGTGCCGATCATTTCCTCGGGAGGCGTCACGCAACCCTCCAGAGCCTCGCAGCCGATGTGCTCGAGGGATTGGATGGTCGTGTGGCTGATTTGAAATTGCTCGCGGAGCAGCTGATTGAGTCTGGCCAGAATGCACGCACTCTCAGAAGGCGGAATGTCGGCGATGGTCACATGGCAGGCCAGGGCGCGCGACTGCGAGCCGAGGCTCCAGATGTGCAGATCGTGTACGTTGACCACGCCCTCGACGGCTTCCATGCCGGAGCGAATCCGGGGCAGGGAGACACCGCGCGGCGTGCCTTCGAGCAGGATGTTCAGCGTCTCGCGCACAATGCCGATGCTGGACCAGAGGATGAGCGCGGCGATAAGCAGCGAGAGAGCCGGATCGATCCAGTTGTGGCCGGTGAGCAGAATGCCCGCGCCGCCGGCGATGACGGCAGCCGTTGAAAGCGTGTCGCCTGCCATGTGCAGAAACGCGCTGCGCAGGTTCACGTCGCGGGCCACGCCCCACAGCAGCGCGGCGATGGCGCCGTTCATCGCGACGCCGGCCGCGGCCACGATCATCATGATTCTGGGCTGGACGGCGACCGGGGAGCTGAGCCTGTGCACGGCCTCCACGACGATCCACAGCGAGATGACGATCAGCGTGCCCGCGTTGATGAACGCCGCCAGCACGCCGGCGCGCTGGTAGCCGAAGGTTCTGGCGTGGTCGGCAGGGCGAGACTGGAAGTAAACGGCGACAAAGCTGAGCAGGAGGGCCAGAAAATCCGAGACGTTGTGGCCCGCTTCCGATAGCAGCGCCAGCGAGTGGGCGCGCAGTCCGGCAACGAAGGTAACCACGACGTAAGCCAGCGTGGCCGCCAGCGAGATGCGCAGAACCAAAGTTGTCCGGGTTGCGCCCTTGCCAGCGGGCGCTGCGTGGAGATGCATAAGGTTAGTCTAACCGGGGATGGGTAGAACAGGGAACAAGGGAACAGGGGACCGAGGGTTCGCGGAACGAGCTAGCCTGAAAGGCTCGGGTACAAACTCTGGTGCTCCCTGCCGGGAGCGGATTCAATTGGCTCAAGGAGCGCCGCTTCTTGTTCGCTCGTTCACTCGGTCCCTTGTTCCCTATTCATCTCGCTCCAGATGGCTCATATCCAATGGGTCGGGATCGTCGAAAGAATGCAACTGCGGCAGACCCTCCCGCAGTCCTGTCCAACCCTCTGCCACCACGATGCTGTTTTGCGGATTGCCGGGCTGGTAGCGCACAGAGCACGGAAATCCGGCGCGCACTTGTGCCGCGTCCACAACGCCGCGCATCGAGGTTATGTCCTGCGAGCATTCGTAGTCCACGCCGGCGATGCGGTAGTTGAAGAGAAGCATGGTCAGGGTGCGCCCGTCTTCAGCAGCAATATCGTAGATATCGAGCAGCATGCCGTCGACAATCCGCCCCGATTGCACCAGGAACAGCCGCCGCGCGCGTTCCACTTCTTCAGCGCTGGGACGTCTGCGGAAGACCAGCCACGCTGCAATCGCCGCGAGAGCGGCAAATGCGGCGAGCCAGGCGGCAATCTCCCATTCGTCTTTGTTCAGAAGGATCATCCCAGGGTGGGACTCCGACCTCAGAGCCCCAATTTGAGCATAGCGCAGACGCGTCGAGGCAGACTCTCGCTCCACCACAAAGCGGAGCGCCGAATCGGCCAGAAACCGCTCCAGGTCCGCGTAAATGCCCTATACTCTAGGTTGCATCTTGCTCCGGGTGTCGCTCTGATGGGCGCGCCCGCGTCGAGGCTTTTCCCTGGGTTTGGACGAGAGGATCGCAGTGAAGAAACAGCCCCAATTCCACTCCACCACCGTCATTTGCGTGCGCCGCAACGGCCAGGTGGTGATGGCCGCCGACGGCCAAGTGACCTTCGGCGACCACGTGCTCAAGCACTCGGCCAAGAAGATTCGCCGCCTTTTCCAGGACAAGATTCTGGCGGGATTTGCCGGTTCTACCGCGGACGCCTTCAACCTGTTTGCGCGCTTTGAGACCAAACTTGAACAGTACGCAGGCAACCTGAACCGCTCCGCCGTGGAGCTGGCCAAGGACTGGCGCACCGACAAAATGCTGCGCAATCTTGAGGCTCTGCTGCTGGTGGCCGACAAGGCGCAGACGTTTTTGATCTCTGGTTCCGGTGACGTCATCGATCCCGACGAGGCGTTCGCGGCCATCGGTTCCGGCGGCAGCTACGCCACCGCCGCAGCGCGCGCACTGATGGAGAACACCGAGTTGAGCGCCCGCGAGATTGCGGAAAAAGCCATGAAGATCGCCGGCGAAATCTGCATTTACACCAACGACCGCATCACCATTGAGGAGTTACAGAGTTAGCGGTGCTCCCGCTCGCTCTTTTCGTTCATGGCCATCTACCTACCCGCATCCGCCGAAGAACAGGATCTCTCGCTGGATGAGCTCACCCCATACTGAACGAAGTTCAGCAGCGGTCCCGCGCGATTGTTTTACCCTATATTCTGATATATATTGGTCTATATACCGACGAACGGAGGTTCCATGCTACCCTCAACCAGCGCCCGCAAAGCAACCTCAGCCGCAAATCGCCGCACAGCCGCCGGCAAGCCCGGCAGGGAGCGTGTTCTCATCGAGTTCCCCTCCACCGCCGTGCGCCGCGCCGACGAAGCGGCTCGCGCCGCCGGCATCAGCCGCAGCGAGTTCATCCGTACGGCAGTTGAGCAGTCCCTGGAGGCGATCGCCGAGGAGAAATTCGAGCGCGAGTTGGCCGAAGCCTACCAGGCCAACTCGGCAATGAACCTTGCGGTCCTCAAGGAATTCGAGCACGTCGATCGCGAAGCCTTTGAGTCGCTCAAGTGACCGGTCGCCCGGTGCGCGGCATGATCGTCGAGGTCGATCTCGATCCCGTCGTGGGGCATGAACAAGGCCGATCGCGCCCTTGCATCGTGGTCCAGAACAACGTGGGCAACCGCTTTTCGTCGATGACCATTGTTGTCCCCCTCACCGATGCCGTGCACATCGGCGGGCCGTCTCCCATATACGTTCTTGTGAAGAAGGGAGACGGCGGCATCCGCAAGGACAGCATTGCTCTCGGCGACCAAGTCCGCGCTGTCGATCTTCAGCGGGTTCGCCGCGTCATTGGCGTACTATCCGCCACAACCATGAAAGACGTCGATCGCGCCCTGCTCATAAGCCTCGGCCTCGCGCGCGGCAGAAAACCCTGAGAGAATAGTTTGAGCACATGGCCATCTACCTACCCGCATCCGCCGAAGAACAAGACCTCTCGCTCGACGAGCTGACGCCGCGCGAAATCGTCCGCGAGCTCGACAAGCACGTTGTCGGCCAAAAGGCCGCGAAGCGCGCCGTGGCGATCGCGCTGCGCAACCGCCAGCGCCGGCTAAAGCTGCCTCCCGACATGGCCGAAGACATCATGCCCAAGAACATGATCATGATCGGACCCACAGGCGTGGGCAAAACCGAAATTGCGCGCCGACTGGCCAAGCTCACAAACTCGCCTTTCCTCAAGGTGGAGGCCTCGAAGTTTACCGAGGTGGGCTACGTGGGCCGCGATGTCGAATCCATGATCCGCGACCTGGTTGAGATCGCCATCGACATGGTGCGCGAAGAGCGACTGGAGGAAGTGGAGGATCGCGCCGAGATGAACGCCGAGGAGCGGCTTCTGGATGTGCTTCTGCCGCCGCCGCCCGCTGCGCCGCATGGCCAGGAGGGCCAGCTCTCGCTGCCGGAGTCCGACAGCCACCAGCGCTCGCGCGAAAAGTTGCGCCAGCAGTTCCGCGATGGCAAGCTCGACGACCGCATGGTCGAGATTGATGCGCGCGAGCGCAGCATGCCGCAATTCGGCATCATCGCCAACCAGAACCTGGAAGACATGGAGATGAACCTCCGGGACATGCTGCCTAACATCTTTGGCAGCGGCACGAAGAAGCGCAAAATGAAAGTCTCCGACGCCTTCGACTACCTGGTGCAAGAGGAAGAGGGCCGGCTGATCGACATGGACGCCGTGAACCGCGTCGCGGTCGAGCGCGTCGAGTCGAACGGCATCGTCTTTTTGGATGAAATCGACAAAATCGCGGGCCGCGAAAGTGGGCATGGGCCGGATGTATCTCGTGAAGGTGTGCAGCGCGACATTCTGCCCATTGTGGAAGGCACTACCGTGAACACGCGCTACGGCATGGTGCGCACCGACCACATTCTCTTTATTGCCGCCGGTGCGTTCCACGTCTCCAAGCCCAGCGACCTGATTCCTGAATTGCAGGGCCGTTTTCCCATTCGCGTCGAGCTGCAATCTCTCACCGTGGACGATTTTCTGCGCATCCTCACCGAGCCCAAGGCGTCGCTGACGAAGCAATACGCGGCACTGCTTGAAACCGAGGGCGTGCGGCTGGAGTTCGCGCCCGAAGCCCTGCTCGAGATGGCCGAGTTCGCCTTCAAGGTGAACGAACAGACGGAAAACATCGGCGCGCGCCGCCTGCACACCATCATGGAGCGCGTGCTGGAGGACGTGAGTTTTCTGGCTCCCGATGTGGCCCGCCGCGCCCCCGACGAACAAGCCGCCGAGGCGCTTTCCGCAGCCATCAAAAACGAATCCTCCACGCCGCTGCCCTACCAGGAGCGCATGACTGCCTCAGGCCCCGAAAAGGTCTTTCTCATTGACGACGCCTACGTTAAGCAGATGGTGGCGTCGATTGTGAAGGACCAGGATCTGTCGCGGTATATTCTCTAGGAAGCGCTCTCCGCTTGCGCGGAGCGCCGCAACGATCTCTGCGGTGCTGCGCACGCGCCCCATGCGGGGAAAAATGTGCGCGATGGAATTGGCATGGCTTTCCGCGCTGCGAGCCGTCATGGCGTCCTCGGCAAACACCAGCTCGTAGCCGCGCTCATAGGCGTCGCGGGCCGTGCTTTCCACGCCAAACTCCGTCGCGATTCCGCAAAGAATGATGGTTTTCATCCCCGCCGCCGCAGTTGCAGGTCGAGATCGGTGCCGTAGAATGCGCCCCACTGGCGCTTCAAGATCACAATATCGCCGGGCTGCCGGTTCAGCTCAGGAATCAGCTCGCTCCAATCCGGCGGCATCGGCGCGGTCATAGCGCATGGGCTCATCGACCGGCATCTTCAACGCGTCTCCGCCATCCGGCGACCGGCCCACATGCACCAAAACAGGCTGCGCTCCCACGCTGCGGGCCGCGGCGAGCAATTCCACGCAATTCGCCACCACGCTCGGCGAGGAATGCGGGTTTCCTGGAAACCCCACGATCCCTTTCTGCAGATCGATTACGACAACCGCGGTGCGGCGCGGCTCAAGAATAAGTTCGCTCATGATTTCTCCCGCTTTGCGCCGGCGCGGCGGCATGGTTTTCAATTCCGCGCCGGGCAGTGCCATTCTCGCACGGCAGACCATAGACCTCTTTAAGCCGACTCTGCTTGCGGCCAGGGTGCAGGGCCGCCAATCCTCAGAGGCGCATCCTGCGAAAAGCCCGCATCTGCGGTAAAATCAATCTGGAGTCGTGGATGCGTGCGGTTCGATGGGAACCGCTCCGGGTTCGATAACGCGACCGGCCGGGAACAGTATTTGGGCCCTGAAGAATCAGAACCACGTCTCCAACTTGCAGCGCGCGTTGAATCCCGAGGCTGCAAGGAATTTTCCGGCGATCGGGGAGTGGCTCAGCCTGGTAGAGCACCTGGTTCGGGACCAGGGGGTCGGAGGTTCAAATCCTCTCTCCCCGACCATATTTCTCTCACATTCAAAAAGACTTAAGCGGCCTTTCTCGCTTCGTCTTTTTCCTCGATTTTCGGTACATTCGGTACAACTGAGGGCAGTTTAAAGCCGAAACCGCACTTTTCGGCCCACTTCCTGCGGAACTCCACGTCCTCTTTGATCTTGTCGTAGAGATCGGACATGCTCTCATCCGCGTGCCCCATCCAAAACTTCCGAAGACCTTCTGGACATTCGGTTCGATTGCGCAGGTGCGTGTTCCTGAAACGCCGGAACGCGTGGTGGCCTGCCTTGTGGGTGCCGGTGAACGGGTTGACGAACCCCAATTGCTTCAGCGCCGGGTGAAGGTGCCGGCGAAGGATGCAGGATGACCCAAGCGGCTTTCCATTCCGCGTGCGGAACAGGAAGCCGGTCTTGCGTCCTCTCGCGAACTTCTTGAGCATTGCTGCGATCGCCGGATGAAGATCGACTTGTCGAGACGCACTCGCTGTCTTGAGCCTCTTTTCGATCTTGCAATGGCGCGCCTTCTGCTCAATGCTTATGGTCAAGAAGTCCGGGGATATATGCTTGTCGATTTCAAGACCAAGCGCTTCCCCAATCCTCAAGCCTGCAGCACCACACAAAATGAACACCATCCGCTCCCGTTCTTTCTTCCAAGTTGCCAAGCCCGACATGACCTCAGGCGAGAAGCAGGGAATCTTGTGCTTTCCTTTTCAACCACCGGCATGTCCACGAATTCGTGGTTCCACTTTCTCGGGTAAATTTCCTCTCCTTCCTTGTCTACTAC
>CAWCXX010000095.1:0-59678 GCA_963799445.1 uncultured Acidobacteriaceae bacterium
ATCACTGATAACTGTTTCTCATTCCCTATTCCCTATTCCCCGCACCCTGGTTTATCGTCAAGGAGTAATGGCCACAGCACCCATCGTCGCTCCGCACCCAGCGCCGGAGGCGGAAGAGGTCTACCGCCGCTGGATCCGCTTTCTCGACGAGGAGTTCACGCGACACCACGCTCCGGAGCGCCGCGCCGAAATTGTGCGCGACCAGCTCTTCCAGATCTATCTGGGCCGTCCTCACGGCGGCAAGCTCAATCTCGAGCTCACTTCGGAGCTGCCGGGCAACGTGGTCAGCCTCTCGCTCGACCCCGAGAACGTGACCATGGAGGCAGAGCACTACGCCGAAGTCGATCGCGAGAAGATCAATGCGCGCAAACCCCTGCTCTGGTTTTGGCAAATGTTCGACCGCTCACCGTTGGGCCTGAACCACTGGCTGGGCCTGCGCTTCCGCTGCATGCTGGGGCGTCACATCTTTGGGCACCTCGGTTCAGGGGTAAGAATCCATCACGGCGTCAACCTGACCTGCGGTTACAACCTTTCCATCGGTGACGGGGTCATCATTCACCAGCGCGCGCTGCTCAACGATCGCGGCGGAATCACCATCGGCAACAACGCCATCATCGGCTCCTACTCCCGCATCTATACCTTCTCTCACGATGCCGCCGACTACGAGAAGATCCGGCTTCAGCCCACGGTCATCGGCGCGGGAGCGCACATCGCCAGCCACGCCATCGTGCTGGCCGGCCAAAACGTCGCGCCCGGCGAATCCGTAGGCGCATTTCCCGGCGATCGCACGTAGATCTGAAGTTTCAACAGTTGTAATGTGAAATCGGCATTCTTGTGTAGTATGTTGCTAAGGAATCAAAACACGGTAAGGCTTTACAGAAAATAGCGGTTTGCCTTCATTTCCTGCCTGTACGATTTGTTCTCCCGTTTCTGCGGTGTTCGTTGCGCACCGTCAATCATGCTCTTCAAGGCCCTCAGCGCGGCTGTGTACGGGATCGACGCCAACCTCATCGATGTCGAGGTGGACTATAGCGGCGTGGTCTCGAACGAAGATCACTTCCACACCGTGGGCCTGCCCGACGCCGCGGTGCGCGAAAGCCGCGACCGCGTCCGCGCCGCGATTAAGAACTCCGGCTACCTCATTCCTCCCACCTTCATCACCATCAATCTTGCCCCCGCCGACCTGAAAAAAGAAGGCTCGGGCTTCGATCTTCCCATCGCCGTCGGTATTCTCGGCGCGTACGGCGCGCTCCGCACCAATGATCTGAACCGTTTTCTCCTGGTCGGCGAACTCGGGCTCGACGGCGGCGTCCGCCCCATCCCCGGCATGCTGCCGATAGCCATTCTCGCCCGCGAGAAGGGCATTCCCAACTTAATTTTGCCCGCCGCCAACGCAGCCGAAGCCGCCGTCGTGGAAGGAGTAAACGTCTATCCGGTCTCCTCTCTGCTCGACGTTCTTGAACTGCTCAATACCGCGGTGGTCGGCGTTATCCAGCGCGAGCCCGTCCGCGTGGCCACTGAAAAATTATTAGGCGAACTGCAGCACTTCACCTTGGACTTCTCGGATGTGCGCGGCCAGCAAACGGCCAAGCGCGCGCTGGAAGTGGCCGCCGCGGGCAGCCACAACATTCTCATGATCGGCCCGCCTGGCTCGGGCAAGACCATGCTGGCCAAGCGCCTGCCGTCCATTCTCGCCCCGCTCACCTTTGAGGAAGCGCTCGAAACCACCAAGATTCACTCCGTCGCCGGCGTGCTCGATTCCGGCGCCGGCCTTGTCACGCAGCGGCCTTTCCGCTCGCCCCACCACACCATCTCCGACGCCGGTCTCATCGGCGGCGGCATAATCCCTCGCCCCGGCGAGGTTTCGCTGGCGCACAACGGCCTGCTCTTCCTCGACGAGCTGCCGGAGTTTCCCCGCAACGTGCTCGAAGTCATGCGTCAACCGCTCGAGGATCACACCGTCACCATCGCGCGCGCCTCCATGTCGCTCAGCTTCCCAGCGCGCTTCATGCTCGCCGCGGCCATGAATCCCTGCCCTTGCGGGTACTTCAACGACAAATCGCGCGAGTGTATGTGCACTCCGCCCATGATCCAGCGCTACGTGGCCAAAATCTCCGGGCCTTTGCTCGACCGCATCGACATCCACATCGAGGTTCCGGCTGTCCAGTACAAGGAACTGCGCGGCGGCGCGGCAGCCGAGGGCTCCGCACAGATTCGCACGCGCGTGATGGCCGCCCGCGAGCGCCAGCGCCAGCGCTTCAAGAAGCACGGTGAAAAAATCTACGCCAATGCGCAGATGAGCACCCGCCAGATTCGCACCCACTGTGAGCTGGGCGCAGACGCCGAACGTCTGCTGGAGCGCGCCATGCAGCAGCAGGGCCTGACCGCGCGCGCCCACGATCGCATCCTCAAGGTGGCCCGCACCATTGCCGACCTCGAGGCCGCCGACACACTCACCGTGGCCCATCTCGCCGAAGCCATCCAATACCGCACCCTCGATCGCAGCTACTGGGCATAAGGTCCACTTCGTTGCGCTTCCGCGGGCCGTCCGCGCGACCTATTCACTTTCCTACCAACAACATGGTTACTTCGGATTATGAATGATCTCTAATCTTTGACCGATAACGACATAGACTGTATGAGGAACTTCTCATACTTAAGAACTTGAGGCGCTCATGCACGAGAGCGTTCTTCAATCCGGCTTGGAGACTCTCCTGATTGCGGTCCCCTTTGTGGCCGTTCTGTTCATGGCGATGTTCCGCCTCGACGCCGTCATCGCCGCCCCGAAGCAAGCCGCCAGCCTGCGGCGTCGCCCATCGGGTACCGACAAGCATGGACGTGTGCTCTTCAGCGATCCAGACGGACGGCCCTGGCCCAGCGCGCGCGGCTCGAAGTAACTCAGAGGGTTCGCTCTGGCCTCGACAAGGCTCTTAACAGCCCGGGCCCGGCTTGGGAGTCGCCGCAGCCCGCGATGAAACTCGCCCGCATTAAACTGATAATAAAATAGTTAATAACAGCCAGCCCCGGGCTGCGTCTGATCCCGGGAATCGGTGTGCGAAGGCTGGGAACAGCTCAGAAAATCCCTCGAAATAACTATTGACCCGAACAGAGGTTGGTTATACCCTCTAAAGAGCCATCCATAGAGGGCGGGTTGTGCGTTGTGGTCGGGTGAGCCTACCAGCTATTTCCAGCATCATATCGTTTGAGTGAGTTGCGTTGGTGCATTGAGTGCGTTTTTGGTGCGTCGGGAATAGCCAGAACAACGTCCGGAGTCCCGATGCGCAAACTGCATATCCTGTATGGCATGGCGTCCATTTCATAGCGTGCGATGGTCCCTGAATAATTTGCATTCAGGGCGTAAGAAGTGCGTCTAAGACATGGAAGCAGCAATTTGGGACAGCCCTGGGTTGTATTGTCTGTCCTCCGTTCTGGCGGCGCCCGATGGCTCCTCCGGGGCAAGTATTTCAAGAAAAAGGAGACCCGCCATGCGTTCCGATCTTGTTTTTAAGGCGCTTTCACAGGTGAACAATCGCTACCAACTCTGTCAGCTGGCAAGCAAGGCAACCCGCAAGCTTCACAAGCCGAACACGCGGCTGCAGGACACAACGAACGAGGTTTTGTGCCGTTTCGAATCGACCAATCCTGAAGCCGAGACAGCCGTGCAGGCATCCGCTGCCCAGCCGGCGGAAAGACGCCGCGCGGCATAACGGCCTCGCTCGCAACCTATAATGTTGAGTCAGGAAAACAGTTTCAAGGCAGCTTCCCGTCGTAAATGGCATCTATTTCCCGGCATTCTTCAACTCCAGATAATTTGGGGGGATGATTCATAACATTTTCGGAAAGTTGCGCAAGCCGAAACCGCAACCATTAAGTAAACGCGGCCGGCAGGAAGCGGTGGTCCGCCGCGGCGGACACAAGGCAAGAAAGAGTGCAGGATCTCCGAAAATGACGTAAGATCGGTTGGCACCGGCTGGTATTCTGAATGCCTATCTGGGTTTTTCCTCTGGAAAACTTCCCCCTCCGCATCCCACCTCAACAAACCCCGCCTTCGTGCAGGTGAAAATGACCATCGCAGAACTGAAAGAAAAAAACATCACGGAATTAAGCCGCATCGCCCGCTCCCTCGAGATTCCGGGGACCAGCGGTCTTCGCAAGCAGGATCTGATCTTCAAGATCCTTCAGGCACAGAGTGAAAAAGAAGGGCACATCTTCGCCGAGGGCGTGCTGGAGATTTTGCCCGACGGCTACGGCTTCCTGCGCTCGCCGGACTACAACTATCTGCCCGGCCCCGACGACATCTATGTGTCGCCTTCGCAGATCCGCAAATTCGACCTCAAGACCGGCGACTCCATCAGCGGCAACGTGCGTCCGCCGCACGAGGGCGAGAAGTATTTCGCGCTGGTCAAGATCGAGGCCATCAATTTCGAGTCGCCGGAAGAGACACGCAACAAAATCCTCTTCGACAACCTCACGCCACTGTATCCGCAGGAACGCGTCAAGATGGAGACGGTGCGCGAGGGCATCAGCGGCCGCGTGATGGACCTGCTGACGCCTGTCGGGAAGGGCCAGCGCGGCCTCATCGTGGCTCCGCCCCGCACCGGCAAAACCATGCTGCTGCAGTCCATCGCCAACTCCGTTACCTCGAATCACCCAGAGGTGGTGCTTATCGTTTTGCTTATTGATGAGCGCCCTGAGGAAGTCACCGACATGCAGCGTTCGGTAAAGGGTGAGGTCATCAGCTCCACCTTCGACGAGCCCGCGGCCCGCCACGTGCAGGTGGCCGAGATGGTCATCGAGAAGGCCAAGCGACTGGTCGAGCACAAGCGCGACGTGGTCATTCTCCTCGACTCCATCACCCGCCTCGCGCGCGCCTACAACACCATCGTTCCGCCCTCGGGCAAAGTCCTCTCCGGCGGCGTCGACTCCAACGCCCTGCAGCGGCCTAAGCGCTTCTTCGGCGCGGCGCGCAACATCGAGGAAGGCGGCTCGCTCACCATCATTGCTACCGCTCTCGTCGATACCGGCTCGCGCATGGACGAAGTCATCTTCGAGGAGTTCAAGGGCACAGGCAACATGGAAATCATTCTCGACCGCAAACTGGTCGATAAGAGAGTGTTCCCGGCCATCGACATTCAGCGCTCCGGGACCCGCAAGGAAGAGCTGCTCATTCCCAAGGAAGACCTGCAGCGCGTCTTCATCCTGCGCCGCGTGCTCAACCCGCTCTCGCCCGTCGAGGCCATGGAGCTGCTGATCAGCCGCCTGGAAAAGGTGCGCAACAACGCCGAATTCCTCGCCAACATGAACCAGCTCTAGGTGGGTCTAGGTGGTCTAGTTCACCAGAGGCAGCGAATGCCGGGGATTTGTCCCCGGCCCTTTGCTTTTTCCATTAAGACCAGCAAAACACCTAAGAAGTGTGGGATTTAGACCCTCCCACTCCACAAAGCGCGCGCCGCACGCGGCTGCAGGCCTTGACGCTCGCGCCATTTTGCGCCAAGCTGACGGTTATGCGCAAGAAGGCAAGATGAAGAACTAATGTTAGATGGCGGAGAAGGAAAACAGCCTGAACTTCGAAATCGGACGCGTGATTTCCGAGAGCTCATCGACATCGAATGTCGGGAAGGAGATCCATTATGAGTACGATTGACGACGCGATCAAGGCTAATGATAACTACAGCCGCGGTTTCAACCAGGGCAATTTGGCGATGCCGCCTGCCCGTAAGCTTGCCATCGTTGCCTGCATGGACGCGAGACTCACGATTGAGCCCATGCTTGGCTTGAAAACGGGGGATGCGCACATCATTCGCAACGCCGGAGGGATCGTAACAGAAGACGTAGTGCGGTCACTCATCATCTCGCAGCAACTGCTGGGCACACAGGAGGTTCTCGTCATCAACCACACCGATTGCGGGATGTTGACCTTCAAGGACGACGAGCTTCGTACCCGGCTGGTCAATTCGACCGACAAGCTTGCTGTGGTTCCCGCACGATTCTATGCATTCAATGATGTCGAGCAGAACGTGCTGGAGCAGATCCAGAAAATCCGAACGCATCCATGGATCCCGCAGCAGATCAAGGTGCGGGGCTTCGTGTACGACGTGAAGACTGGGCGGTTGAATGAAGTGAAGGGAGCAAGACTTCGGCGCGTGGCATGAGGATCGCCGTCGGCCTAATTTTCCTGATCGAGTGACGCCGGTGTCTGCTCGTCGCCCTTAATCCACCGCTCCGTCCCGGCCGCGTCGTCTACGGCGTTCTCCAGATCGGTGATCACGAGCGGCATTCCCACCTGCTCGCCCACGTAGTCCGTCACGGTTTTCGTCTGGCCGGCAACGGTCAAGGTCAACTTGTAGGTGGGGTTATCCGTGACCCTGGCAATGTAATTGTCGCCGGCCGCGAAAAACTTCGCCTTCTCAAACTGGCTCACCAGCTCCCTCACCGCAGCGGGAGCGATGTGCGCATCATGTTCGCCCTGGATTTGGACGTATTTCTCTCCGCTAAAATGGACGCTCCCATCTCCCCGGATCGTGACCGAATAGGCCGGGCAGCTTCCGTAGCACACTGTGCGCGAAAGCTGGATCTTCACGCCTTTCAGGTTCCACGGCTCAGGAAAACTCCGGGGAACCAAAGCCCAACGCTCTGGCGGAAGCAAGTAGACGTAGTCGGTCGCGCGCACGCGAATGTTTTTGCCGTCTCGCGTCCACGGCTTGAACGTACGCGCCATTTCTATGGCCCGAGCCTCGTCCAGATGCCGCTTCTCATCTCCGATCGGTTCGGCCGACTCCACACGGCCATCCGCCGTAACAACAATGTCGAAGGTCAAATAGGTTTCAAAGCGAAGCGTGGCGGCCTCGGTTGCGTTCACATGCACGGCGGTCGATCGGGCCGAGCCTGTGTTCCCAAACCCGCGCCTCATCTTCTTTCAGCTCGACAATCGGTTGGTCCGGAGTGAATGGCTGGCCAGTGGGCTGCGCGCGAAGTGAGGCCGCTCCGAGAATCAGGAAGCATGCGGCGAAAACCGACAATCCACTGACGCGCATCGAATTGCCCTCGGGCTTTGACCCCAAAAGTCTACGTCGAAATCTTTGCTCATCGATTAGACTTTGAACTCCGAACGCGGTAAGCCCCTGCTTTCAGGAATTGTCTCGTGCTGCTAACATAGATATATCCGTGGGGCTGTAGCTCAGCTGGGAGAGCGCCTCGTTCGCAACGAGGAGGTCGCCGGTTCGATCCCGACCAGCTCCACCAAATCCTTCCGTCATCGCCCAGGCCGCTCATCCCTCCCATCCAACTCTCCGGTCATCGCTGCAGCACGAAAACTGATCCCTGATCCCTGTTTTCGTCTGTATTCCAACATTTCGCGAAAATCGTAAACTTGCAGGTCACCATTTACCCAAATCTGTCTACCTGTATCCGGACATTTCCGCAAAATCGGTATGCGCACACATTCGCGCGCCGGCGCGCCGCGTTTTCGACGATTTACAGGTCTACGCTTCGCCGCCCGCTGACTCGCTAACTGCTGACTCGCTGACTTGCTTTCCAGTTCCCTCGGTCCCTGTCCCACCGCCGTGTATACTTGAGCCGTTCCGGACCATGAAGCAGGCCATCGCGTCCTCCCGATGAATGGACCTGCGCATTCCGGAGCCGCATCCAACTCACGCAGTGAGCGATCTTAATGAGCGATTATCGACGAGGTGAACGGTTGTCCCAGGTCGTCTCTCCGCCGGAAGCCGCCGTTGCAACGCTGCGGCCCCTCTGCGTCGATCTCGACGGATCGCTCGTCAAATCGGACACTCTCATCGACTCTTTTCTGGTCCTCGTGCGCACGCACCCAGCGCTTCTGTTCGCTCTGCCCGGACGCCTTCTCGACGGCAAGGCCGCCCTCAAGGCATTCATCACCGTGCATATCCCCCTCGATGTCGCGCATCTGCCGTACAACCGCAAGCTGGTGCAATTTCTTCACGAGGAGAAGGCGCGCGGCCGCGCAATTTACCTGGTTACGGGCGCGGATGCGGGCCTGGCCCAGCGTGTCGCCGCCCACTTCGGCATCTTCACCGGCGTTTTGGCCAGCGACGGCCAAGTCAACCTGACCGGAACCAGAAAGCTCGATCGCCTGCGCGGCCAGTTAGGCCCGGCGCGTCGGGTATCGCCGCGTACGACTACATCGGCAATGACGCTCCCGATCTGCCGCTGCTGGCTCACGCCACCGAACCCATGGTGGCCAATCCCAGCCTTCGCCTGCGCCTGAGGCTGCGCATGCGCGGCATTCGCCCCGCGCGCACCTTTACCGAGCGTGCCCGTCCGCTGTGGTCTGTGTTGATGGCCCTGCGTCCGCATCAGTGGGCGAAGAATCTGCTCATTTTTCTGCCGCTGCTGCTGGCGCACGTGATCGCTGTCCGCCGGCTCATGGACGCGTGGCTGGCATTTTGCTGTTTCAGCCTCACGGCTTCGTCGGCCTACATCATCAACGACCTGCTCGACATCGAGTCCGACCGCCGTCACGCCCAGAAGCGCGAGCGCCCCTTTGCCACCGGCGATCTCTCGGCCTTTGCCGGGCTTGGCATCGTGGCTCTTTCTCTGCTTTTGGCGCTCTCGGGCGCGCGCCTGCTGCCCGTGGGATTCTACGGCTGGCTGCTTCTTTATCTGGGGACTACGCTGGCCTACTCCTGGTATCTGAAACGGATCGCGCTGGTGGATGTGCTGGTGCTCTCCGGGCTGTACACCCTGCGCCTGCTAGCCGGAAGCGCCGCCACAGATTCGCACATCTCACCTTGGCTTGCCGGCTTTTCGGTCTTCCTGTTTTTCTCTCTGGCCATCGTCAAGCGTTTCGCCGAGCTGGAGAACCTGCGCAGCAGCGGATTGCCGCCGCGCAACGGCCGCGGCTATTTCGTGGCCGATATCGACCAGTTGCGCAGCTTCGGCACCGCCAGCGCTTTTGCCGCGGTGATGATCTTCGCCATCTACATCAGCAGCAGTGACGTGATGAAGCTCTACCGCCGCCCGCAACTGCTGTGGCTCATCATGCCGTTCATGATTCTGTGGCTGTGCCGCGTGTGGCTGCTGGCTTCGCGCGGCGAACTCAACGAGGACCCGCTCGTCTTCGCATTGACCGACCGCATGAGCCTGGCCATCGGCGCGTGCAGTCGCGGCCATCGCCTTGCTGGCGATCTGAGCGCCGTGTCGGCTTGGCCTCATTGCCAGCAAAGTGCTATCATTGATAGCAAGAGCGAGGGGGTGAACCAGAATGCCTGCAGTCACCGTCCGCAACCTTCCCGAGAAAACCCATCGTGCTCTCAAGCTGCGCGCCGCCCGCAACGGCCGCAGCACCGAGGCGGAAATCCGCAAGATTCTGGAAGATACTGTCTCCCCAAAAACGGAAGCGGGGCTCGGATCGCAATTGGCGGCCCTGGGGCGGCGGTTTGGCGGGATGGACCTCAAAATCACGCGCGATCCGAGACCGATTGAGCCGGCGGATTTCTCGTGATCCTTCTCGATACAAATGTCATTTCGGAATCGCTAAAGCCGCTGGCCGATCCGGCTGCGATCGCATGGCTCGATCATCAGACCAAAGAATCGTTGTATTTGTGCGCACCTGTGCTGATGGAGGTGCTCTTCGGGATTGCGCTCCTCCCGGACGGAAAGCGGAAGAGCTTCGCTCGGCGTAGCAACGCAGCATCTCTTGCAAACTATTTTGCCGATCGATTTCTTGTCTTCGATCGCGAAGCCGCGACGGTTTATGCCTCGCTGGCCAGCCGCGCCTCGGCGCGCGGCATTATCATTTCTGTCGCAGACGGTCAGATCGCCGCGATTGCTGCAGTGCATGGATTCGCCGTGGCCACCCGCGACACCGCGCCATTTCTCGCCGCCGGCGTTCCCGTCATTAATCCGTGGGAACCCTGAGGACAGCTCTCATGGAACGCCGTTGCTGATTCCCGATACCTGATCCGCCGTCCTCAGCTGAACAAATCCTTCATCTTTTCCATCAGGCTGGGCGAAGTGGGCTTGTTGTCCACACTCATGGTCTCGGCCAGCTTGGCCACCAACTCGCGCTGCGCGCGGTTGAGCTTGCGCGGAATCTGCACCATCACCTTGACGATCAGGTCGCCGTTGCCCTTCTCGTTCAGGTAGGGAACGCCGCGCCCGCGCACGCGCAATTCCCTGCCGCTCTGCGTGCCCTCGGGAATCTTGATGTTGATCGGGCCGTCGATGCCGGGAATCTCGAATTCGGCGCCTAGGGCCGCCTGCGGAAAGCTGATGGGAATCACGCAGTAGAGGTCGTGGCCGTGGCGCTCGAAAAAATCGTGCGGACGGATGGAAAGGATGACGTAGAGATCGCCTTTTGGTCCGCCGCCGCGTCCGGCGTCGCCTTCGTCCGCGTAGCGGATCCGCGTTCCCTCTTCCACGCCCGGCGGAACCTTCACGTTGAGCTTGACTTCGTTCGCCGCGCGGCCTTCCCCGCGGCACGCCGGGCAAGGATCGCTGATCACCGTGCCGGTGCCGCCGCAGGCGCCGCAGGTGCGGGCCACGGAGAAGAATCCCTGCTGATAGCGGATCTGGCCGCGTCCCTGGCAGTGGCTGCAAACACTCGGGCTGCGCCCTGACGCGCTGCCGTGTCCGTTGCAGGAGCGGCAGGTTTCCAGGCGGCGAATCTTCACTTCGGTCTCAGTGCCGAAGATCGCGTCTTCAAAGTCGATGGTCAGGTCGAACCGCAGGTCGTCGCCGCGCTGTTGTCGCGAGCCGCGCGATCCCCCGCGCCGCCTGCCCGCCCATCGAGAACATCTCGCCGAACAGATCGCCGAAGATGTCGCCGATGGTCCACGCCGCCGGCAAACGGACCCGCGCCAAAACCCTGCGCGCCCAGCCCCGCATGGCCGTAGCGGTCGTAGGCCGCGCGTTTATCGGCATCGCTCAGCACCTGGTACGCCTCGCTGGCCTGCTTGAACTTCTCTTCGGCCGCATGGTCGCCGGGATTGCGGTCAGGATGGTACTTCAGCGCCTGCTTGCGGTATGCGCTCTTCAATTCCTGATCGCTGGCGTCGCGCGAGACACCCAGAACCTCGTAATAATCTGCTTTGCTCACTCTTGTATTAGAACTCATCTGCTCCTGGGTTTCAGGTTCCAGGTTTCAGCAAGGTGCCTGTTTTCTGACCCCTGAAACCTGACCTCTGTCTTATTCATTAACCTGCTTGGAATTGTGGGCCACGCGCACCAGCGCCGGACGCAGCAGCCGCTCGCGCAGCTTGTAGCCGCGCCGGATCTCCTCTGCCACGTGCTGGTCCGGCACATCGTCGCGATCTACCGTGCCCATCGCCTCATGGATGCGCGGATCGAAGGCCTCGCCCACCGTGGGAATCGCATTCACCTGCATCTTTTGCAGAATCTCTTCCATCTGTTTCACGATCAGGCTCACGCCGGAGCGCAACTGGTGCGCCGAGCCGGTCGCCTTCAGCGCCAGCTCAAAGTTGTCGAGCACCGGCAAAAACTGTTCCACGACGCTGCCGGCCGCATAGTCGCGATACTCAGCCCGCTCGCGCTCCGCGCGCTTGCGGGCATTCTCGAACTCAGCCTGCACGCGGGCCAGGCGATCCAGAAGCTGGTCGCGCTCGGCCTTCAGCCGGTCCACTTCCGTTTGGACGGGAGATTCTGCCGGGCTCTGGTCCTCCGCTTCCGCAATGGACCCGGCGGAGGAGAGATTTTCTCCGGCGGGCGGCGGCGGCAGCTCGGCCGCAGGGTCGATAGCCGCTTCCGGCCCGCGCGCCGCGGGTTCCTTGGATTGCACCGCGATCGATTCTTTATTTTGCTTCCACATGATTCAGCACTTTCTCCGAAAGTATCGATAACGTCTATTGGATGTTGCATTGCTCGATTGGCTGCAGTGTTCCGCGCCAGTCCTGAATGCGCTCCAGCCTGGAATGAATAACCCGCATGCGGCGCCGGCTCCCGGATTTACGCGGCCGGCACATCGAGGATGCGCTCGGAAAGTCCGGCAATATAGCGCACTGCTTGAATCATCTCCTGATATTGAATGCGCGTGGGCGCGATCACGGCGACGGTGCCGAGATTGCCGCCGCCCAGCCGGGCCGGAGCGCCGATCAGCACCAGGTCCTGCATGGCCGGCGAAGCTTCGTCGAGCCCCACCACCACGCGCACCTCCTGCTGGCGGCCATCCACGTAGGCGTTCAGCAGCTCCACCAGCTGCTGTTTGGCTTCCAGGGCCAGCAGCATCTGGCGCAGGCGTTCGCGGTCCTGCTCGGCACTGATGAGGTTCGCAATTCCTTCGACAAAAATGGTGGGTCCGACCTCGCCGCCGGCTAGCGCACCCTTGCGGCAGAGCTCTTCCACCGACGACAGCAGTTGACGATAAGCTTCCTGCTCGACCTCCACGCGGCGCGCTACCTCTGCCCGGATGCGCTCGATAGGCCAGCCGCGGAAGTTCTCGTTCAAATAGCGTCCGGCAGTATCCAGGTCCACGGCCGTCAATTCATGGTCGAGAGCCAGCACGCGCTCCTGCACCGCGCCTGCCTGCGTAACCAGAACCGCCAGCACGCGCCCCGTGGAAAGCCGTGAAAAGTGAATGTGCTCCAGCACCTGGCCCGCGGTAGAACTCGCCAAGGCCACGCCCAGCCCGCTGGAGATAAGGGCCAGTACGTGCGAGGTTCGCTCCAGATACTCGTGCGAACTAGCCACGCCGCTATAGCTCTCCTCAATTTGCCCGCGGCGTGCTTCGCTCAGTGATGAATCTCCGCCTCCCGGCAAAGTGCCCGCGGCATAAGCGCCAGCAGCCGAGCGTCCCGGCTGGGTAATCTGCTCCACGTAAAAACGGAATGCGGCTGCCGTGGGAACGCGGCCGGCCGAGGTGTGCGGCTGTTCCAGCAATCCCGCGTCGCCCAGCGCAGCCATCACGTTGCGCACGGTGGCTGAGCTGAGACCCTCGCGATTGGCAAACAAATGCGCAACCGCCTGCGAAGCCACCGGCTCGCCGGTCGCGATATACAACTCGATGATGGCGTTCAGCACCAGCCGCTCTCGCGGGCTGACGCGCGCATCAGGCATCTTCTTTGGCTCTCCATTCCGTCTCGCACACGGCAAACAGGTTACTTTCCGGTGCGTTCCCGGCCGGACTCCTGGTTGATTAAGTCCTGTTTTTACTTAAACTTACACAAGACAATGTTGAGAGCCCCCCGTTAAAGTTTAGAGAGTGCAGTCCAGCGCTGTCAAGGCGAGGCGACCGCTGCTAGCGGGTCAGTTTGAAGATCGGTGACTCGGTCCGAGGGGCATGCCTGCGCAATCATCGGCCTACGGGGCTGTCAGTTCGCAAGCATGTGCAGCACCACGATCGCCAAAATACCAGCAGATGTCAGTGTCGTCCCAGCGACGAAGAGCGCTGCGAGGGGAGCCGGGATCATTGTGGCGAGCGATTGCCGCGCCGCGCGCGGCAGTTCGACGTCACGGTCCCAGCTGCGTACCAACGTGAAGGAGCCGGAGATTAGCACGGCAAACGGCAGAGCCAGCAGCAGCAACCACAGCGTCCACATCCGCGCCGAATACCACATCACGATCCGCTGAGCTATTCGGGCTAGGTCGTATTGCGGCGCGTCGCCTGCCCCCACGAGGACCGCAGTCAGGAAGAGAGCGGCAGGAAAGATGAGCGCCAGTTGCATCGCCGCGACGGTACGTGTCAGCGTGCGCATGAGAGCTTTATAACACAAAGTTAAAGCATCCGCGAGGGGCTGGCGCAAGGCCGACGGGTTCGTCCAATATGGACACGGTCCGAACCTGAATCTGACCGACAACCCAGCCGCTGGCAGATGTCCGGCCGCGCATGCTTTCTCGCATTCTCTCCATTCCATTACCTCCGTAACGCTCCGCGCTAAATGGCCGCACGGCAACTTCAAATGATGCTATTGTGGAACGAACTGACGGTTAGCGCGGTTCCGGCCGGGACCGGAAAATTGACCCGCAATCTTTGCATTTGTTTTTTGGAGGAGGCCCCATGAAGAGATTTTTCCGTTTCTTTCGCCGCAAGTCGATCGTCAGCCTGGCCATTGCCTGGGCATTGATCGCCGTCGTCCCTGCCAGCCAGGCGGAATCGGCCGCGCGCATCGACAAGCACACGCGCAAAATCGAAAAACGTCTCGCCAAATATCGCACGGGCGCCTTTTTGCAGGTTGACCTTCGCGGCAACACAGAGGTCCTGGGCTCCCTGGGCGAACTCTCCGGCACAACCTTCCTGCTCACCAGCTCCGACAACAATAGGAAGATGACAATCTCCTATGCCGACGTGGCGCAGGTGAAGAAGGGCAAAGAATACATCGGCGAGGGTTCCGAGCCTGTGCACCATATACCCCATCTGGTGCCGATCCTCATCGGAGCCGTGGCTGCCGGCGCAGCCGTCGCGCTGGTGGAGACAAAGCCGTTCTGAGCGCGGAGTGATCCAACCGGATTCGCCCCGTTCTCTCCCTGATAGATTCATAAGAGTGCGCTGCCCGTCGCGTCGCCTACGGCAAAACCAGAGAAGGTGTGCCCTATTCAGCTTTTCTTTGAAGGTCGCCGCTCCTTGGGGTCGCGGCGACTTCAGTGCAGCGGCTTCGGGTTACAGCATCTCTGGTTTTGCTATAGCGACGCGTGGCCAATTCGTTTGCGCCGCTGCTTCAACCGCACTGGAAGAGAGTTATGTTCCATCCCACCGAAGATATTCGCATTCAATGGACCAAGGTGGTCCTTCCTCCCGTTTTTCTTGAGGAGGAGATGCCGGTCACCGAAACTGCCTCAACCACGATTTACAACGCGCGCAACGAAATCACCCAAATTCTGAATGGCCGCGACGACCGCCTTCTGGTTCTTGTAGGGCCGTGCTCGATTCACGACACCAGGGCGGCGCGCGAATACGCGGCGCTGCTCAAGGGGGCGATCGAGGAGTTTGCCGGCGAGCTGCGCATCGTGATGCGCGTGTACTTTGAAAAGCCTCGCACCACCATCGGCTGGAAGGGCCTGATCAACGATCCGCATCTCGATGGCACATTCAGGATCAACGACGGCCTGCGTCTCGCGCGCCATCTGCTCCTCGACCTGGCCGAAATGGGCGTACCCGCGGGAACCGAGTTCCTCGACATGATTTCGCCGCAGTATATTGCCGGCCTGGTCTCGTGGGGCGCCATCGGCGCGCGCACAACAGAGAGCCAGGTGCACCGGCAATTGGTCTCCGGCGTGTCGTGTCCCGTAGGATTCAAGAACGGAACCTCGGGCGACGTGCAGGTGGCCATTGACGCGGTGCTGTCGGCGTCTTTCTCGCACACCTTTCTTGGCCACACGCATCACGGCCAATCGGCCATCTTTGTCACCGCCGGCAATCCCGATTGCCACATCATCCTGCGCGGCGGCCGCAAAACCGTGAACTTTACGGCCGATTGTGTCGCCGATACCGCGGCCCGCATGGAAAAAGCCGGCATCCAGCCGCGCATCATGATCGACTTCAGCCACGCCAATAGCGGCAAGGACTACCGCCGCCAGGCCATCGTTTGTCACGACGTCGCCGCACAAATCGCGGCCGGCAACCAAAACATCATCGGCGCCATGATCGAAAGTAATCTGGTGGCAGGCGCGCAAAAACTCGTTCCCGGCCAGCCGCTGGGCAATCTTGTTTACGGCCAAAGCATCACCGACGCCTGCATCGACTGGAAGGAAACGCGCGGGCTGCTTGCGGAGCTTGCCGCCGCGGTGCGCGCGCGGCGCGAAAAATAAGCGCGCCCCCCAAAAAACGCTGTCATCCTGAGTGAGTCGCGCAACGCGCGACGAGTCGAAGGATCTGCGGTTGCCTTTAATAAAAATCGGACGTCCGGGGAATCATTTTTGGCAATGCTTCATCCCAAAGATACGCAGCTGATGTGCATTGCATAGCTCCTGTGAGTACAGCGAAGTGACCGGACACGGATTAGTCTATAATGGGCCGGGTGCCCAAGGTCTCGAGTTTGAGACCCGAGATGCAACTGATTTGCGCTGTCGTGATGTCAGCGATCCTCACGGTGCGCTCTCGATCTGCCGCGAAATCCATCGGCTCAGGCTGACGCCCTCGACAGCGGCGCGCAAAGCCGCCTTCCGGTGCAACTCCGGTTCGGTGCGCACCAGAATCTTTCCATTGAAGGGGCGATCCGGCTGCTGGCCGGTTTCGGCGCATAGCTCCAGATAGCTGTCGATGCTCTCGCGGAATGCCCGAGTCAACTCCTTTGCCGTGCTTCCCTCAAAGTGAATCACGTCCCTGAGCCCGACGACGATCCCGGAAAAGGTGTTGTCCTCCGGATCGAAGTCGATAGGGCCGGCAGTGTAACCTTTGTATTCCATCATGACTTCACCTCCGCGTTGATAAGGAACTGGCGCACCGCATCCACTGCACCCTTCTTGGTCTCAGGCCGTGGATGAGGGCGGTGAAAGATGGCGGTCACTCCGTTGAGCTTTGCCGCAACACGGCTCCCCGCACGCTCGGTAATCTCGCCTCCCAATGCACGAATTAGCGATTCAATCGCGGACCAGCGAATGTCTGCCTTGGTCGGACGCTGAAATATGGCGTTCAGCGTTCTCTGTTGCGCTTTATTCATGACAGAGGAATCTTAATCGTTCTACCCTCTGTGCACAAATAAAATGATAGCATATTCCGCTATCAAATGAAATACGGCGGTTGGCGCGCCAGCAGGATACATTGAAAGGTTGTGCAGGTCCGCTCTTCCATCCTTCGCTTGCGGCAAAGGTCGCTGGTGCGCGCCATCGCGCTCTCGCTTGGCGCGTTCGCGGCCAGCTTGCGGCTGGCCGGGTTTCCCTACATTGAAGATCTGCACGGCTCGCGATGGCAGATTCTAGCTTTACTGGTGGCCGCATGGGGCATGGCGGAGACGGCCCGCTGTCTGCAACGCCGCTGGAGCCTCTACCATGCCGGCGTGCTCATCCTGCTCTACGCCGATCTGATGATTCTGGCGGCGATCGTAGTGTTGCTGGCCGTGCCGTGAGCGGGCCGCGCAACAGTGCGGAGCGGGTGCTTAGAGCGGAACCAGAGTAAGCGTGCCCTTGCGTTCAGTCGTGAAAGGTGGCTTTTTCTTGAGGAAAAAGCCACTCAACTGACGTGCTTTCGGGGTATATCTACTCTGGTTCCACTGTAGCCGTGTAGCATGGGCAGAGCGCACGCTTAACCGGCAATCTTTGCGGCTGGCAATTCCTGACCCATCTCACCCGCAAAACCGGTTGAATTTATGTTGCGCCGGAGGAAGCGATGTTGAAAGGATTTCGAGATTTTATTCTGCGCGGAAACGTAATGGACCTCGCGGTCGCCGTAATTATCGGCGCCGCGTTCGGCAAGATCGTGGGCTCGCTGGTCAGTGACATCATCAACCCGTTGATCGGCGCCACGGTGGGCAAGCCAAACTTCGGCTTTCTCGTGATTCACATGGGCAACGGCGTAATCACCATCGGCAACTTCATCAATGCCGTCATTGAATTTGTCATAGTGGCGGCCGTGATCTATTTTGTTTTTGTGTTGCCCATGAATGCATTGCTGGCGCGGATGAAGAAGCCGGAGGCGCAGGCCGAGCCCACAACCAAGCCGTGCCCGGAATGCCTGAGCGAAATTCCGCTGGCAGCGCGCCGCTGCGCGCATTGCTCGCAGCCTGTGGCCTGATGACTGAAGGTTGATCATTGATTCAATCCACCCCGAGGGCCGATTCCATGAGCCAGCGCATGGCGCTTGCATTCTTTCTCTTTCCGGCAGTTTTGACTGCAGGGCTGCAATCCAGCCTGCTGCTGGCGCAAGCGCCCTCGCAGACCGCCCTGGGCTATGCCGACTTCAGCGCCGAAGCCAAGGTCGAGGAGAAGTTCCTCGCAGTGCCCGACCCCAAGCTTGCCGGCGAAGAACTCAAAACGCTCACTGCCGAACCGCACCTGGCGGCTTCGCCAGAAGACCACAAGACCGCGGAGTATGTGGCGGAGAAGTTTCGCGCGGCGGGGCTGGAAACAACAATCGTTCCCTACCGCGTGTTGATGAACCGGCCCAAAGTCGTCCGCGTCGAGGCCTATGACCTTGCCGGCCATCTGCTCATGAGCGGACCCACGCGCGAACACGTCGAGGGCGACCCCGGCCAGGACGATCCGCGCGTGGTGATGCCGTTTAATGGTTCCTCGGGTTCGGGCGACGTGACCGGTGAAGTGGTATACGCGAATTATGGGCGTCTCGAGGACTTCAATGAGCTGGCGGCCCGGCAAATCGATCTGCACGGCAAGGTTGTGATCTGCCGCTATGGCGCCAACTTTCGCGGCGTGAAGGTCTACCTGGCGGAGCGGCGCGGAGCCATCGGCGTACTCCTCTATTCCGATCCCAAGGACGACGGCTACGACAAAGGCAATGTGTATCCCATGGGCCCCTGGCGGCCCGATACCGGCGTGCAACGCGGCTCGGTGCAATATCTGTTCAAGTATCCCGGCGATCCCGAAACTCCCGGCGTGGCCTCGACTCTCGACCTGCCCGACTCTGCCCGCATCCAGAGCTTTACCGGTCCCGAGGGCGACCAGCCCGGCATCATCTCTATTCCACTCAGTTATCACGATGCGGCCCCCATTCTTCAAGCGTTGAGAGGCCCCGATGTGCCGCAAAACTGGCAGGGAGCGCTGCCCTTCCGCTATCACATGGGTTCGGGCGGGGTGAAAGTGCACCTTGTCTCGCAACAGGATTACGAGCGGCGGGTCATCTGGGACGTGATCGGAAAGATCGAGGGCGCGCAAGATCCGGATGCGTGGGTGATTGTCGGAAATCATCGCGATGCGTGGGTCTATGGCACGGTCGATCCCTCGAGCGGCACCGCCTCAATGCTTGAGGCTGTGCACGGCCTGGGTGTGTTGCTGCGCCAGGGCTGGCGGCCTAAACGCACCATCGTGTTTTGCAGTTGGGACGCCGAGGAGGAAGGCCTCATCGGCTCAACGGAATGGGTCGAGCAGCAAGGCCGCCTCCTCGATCGTGCTGTAGCTTACTTCAATGTGGATGTCGGCGTCTCGGGCCCCGACTTTGAAGCCTCCGCTGTGCCTTCGCTCAAGGAGTTTGTTCGCGGCATCGCCCGCTCGGTTCCCAGCCCGCTGGGCGGAACGGTGTTTCAGCGGTGGCGCGTCAGCCAACCTGTCGCCGACGAGCATCGCGGCTCCAATGCGCCGCCCATCGAGGGCGAAGAAGTGCAGGTGGGCGATCTCGGCTCGGGCTCAGACTACACGGCCTTCCTGCAACATGCGGGCGTGCCCGCCACCGACGTCAGCTCCTCTGGTCCCTACGGCGTTTATCACTCGGCCTTCGACGACTTTAAGTGGTACACGCAAAACGCCGATCCTCACTTCCTCTATCTGCAGCAGATGGCGCGTATCCTCGGCCTCGAGGCCCTGCGCATGGCCGATGCCGATGTGGTGCCCTACGACTATGTGGCCTACGCGCGCGAGATCTCCGCGTATATTCAGGCAGCCAAACGCAAGGCTGCCGACAACGCCCTTTCATCGCTCGACTTTGACCCAGCCGAAGCCGCGGCGGCGCGCCTTTTGACCGCTGCGCAACGAGACTACGCCATCGAAGCCGCTCCATCTGGTAATCTGGCCCGGTTGAATCTCGCGCTCCGGCAAACTGAGACCGCCCTGCTCACCGGCGCGGGATTGCCCGATCGCCCCTGGTATCGCCATACCATCTACGCGCCCGGCGAGTTCACCGGCTACTCCGCCGTGGTCATTCCCGGCGTCAACGAGGCTATTGATGCCAAGAACGCCGGCCTGGCCGCGCAGCAACTGCAGGTCCTGACCCAGGCGCTCAATCGCGCCGCAAGCGCCCTCGACACCGCACACTGACAAATGTTGGCTCCTCAATTCCCCCACTCCCCAAGCAGAAGCACTCTACGGCAAAACCAGAGAAGGTGTGCCCTATTCAGCTTTTTTTGAAGGTCGCCGCTCCTTGGGGTCGCGGCGACTTAAGTGCAGCGGCCTCGTGTTACAGCATCTCTGGTTTTGCTATAGGCGAGCCAATTACCTTGGTAATCTACGGCTGTCTTCTGCCCTCCTCTCGCCGCCCATCTCACAAATAACCCATTTGATTTATTTAGATTAGCGCGCTCCTCGCAAACCTTGCTGGCCCGTCCCCGCAAATTTTTCTTGCACTGCCGCACGGAAACATATTGCCTAAGTAACCTGTAATAGATTACCGTAGAGTCTAAAGCAAGGTTACTCTGGCTTGAATTTGCTTTTTGCCCGCCGGATCCGCACCGGCGGTGCACATCGAAGTTGGAAGGAGCGTGCAATGCACGATCTGCTGATCTCCCTCATTTTCGTCACGCTGGTGGCGTCGCCAGCTATTGTCGCGGCCCTGCCGATGCGTGAATCTTACGGCGCTTCAGAGAGCCACACGGGGAAAGTCGATCTTCGCGCCCCGTCCCCCACCGCCAGCCGCTAGCCTCGTTTGCCGCCAGCGCCGCCTGGCGCCTATTGCGTTCTGGCGCAGATCACCGTTCCACACTGCCCCCAATTTGCCATACTCACTCCCCCATACGAGTGATTCTCTATCGACTCAAAGCAGCGCTACTGTAAGGAATCAGGCTACTTAGAGAGCCTGGTGCCTCGAAAATTGGCGTGCTTGTGGAGGTAGATCCATGTACGACCTTGTCATTGAACTGGTCTTGGTCACAATGATCGTCGTTCCGGCTGTTGCGGACTCGCTGAAGCCGGCTAAAGCCATCTCTCATAATCGCTTGGGTGCGCCCAGAAAACTTCGCCGCGACGCCTAGCACCTTAGAAGATGCCTCTCGTGCAGGCGCGCCCTTCCGCGCCAACATCGAGGCCCGTCCTGAGCGAAGTCGAAGGATCCCTCGCCCCTATTCCCTATTCCCTCCCCTCTACACCCTGTTTTCTCGTTCCTTTGCTCCGTGTCTTTCCCTGCTTTCTTGACCCCGCGCCTTCCTCCTCGTATCGTTAAAGCTGGAGCATTATGAAGGTTTCCCAAAACACCCTGCGCATCGGCATTGCGGTTGTCGTCATCCTCGGCACCATCGGCTGGCTGGCCTACACGGGCTACAGCTCCAGCAAGAGCTACTACGTGACCATCGCCGAACTCGGCGGCATGGGCGACAAAGCCTACCACAGCAACCTCCGCGTGGAGGGCTTCGTCGAGCCCGGCTCCATCGAGCAGAACGGCACGCACATGGACTTTGTGCTCAACGAGTTTGAAAGCCACGCGCCTAAAGCCACTGGTGGACGCCTGCTCAAGGTGAGCTACAAGGGCTCCGAGCCGCCGCCGGACACATTCAAAGACGACGCGCAGGCGCTGGCCGAAGGCACCTATGGTCGCGATGGCGTCTTCCATGCCAATGTGCTCCAAGCCAAGTGCGCCAGCAAATACGCGCCCGCGCAGCCCGGCACAGCGCCGGCCACTCCGGCCGCCACGAAACCGCCCACTACATCGAGCGCGGCGCCTGCTCCTTCTCCGTCAACCCAAACTGCCGCAAACTGATCGAATGAACGTGAACGCATCCCAGGCCGGCCGCACCACGCTCTGCGCCCGGCTCGATCAGGTGTCGAAACTCTTCGGCAGTTTCGCCGCGCTCCGGCAAGTTTCAGTCGATCTTGAGCCCGGCCGCTGCTACGTGCTGCTGGGCGAGAACGGCGCGGGCAAGTCAACGCTACTGCGCATTCTGGCCGGCCTGCTGCGCCCCACGCACGGCACGGTTCGCGTCTTCTTTGGTCAAGACGAGCAGGGCAGCTCCGAACCGCAGCAGGCGCGCGCCCGCATCGGCTACATGAGCCACGCTCCCATGCTCTACGATGAACTCACCGCGCAGGAAAACCTCAGCTACTTCCGCAGTCTTTATCAGGGCCGCGCCTGCCTGACGCCGGCAGATGCCCTGCGCCAAGTGGGACTCGACCCGGAGCTGAATCGTCTCCTCGGCCAGTACTCGCAGGGAATGCGGCAGCGCACCTCGCTCGCTCGCGTTCTGCTCTCCGCGCCCGAGCTGCTGCTGCTCGACGAGCCTTTCTCCAACATGGATGTCGAGAGCGCGCGCCAAATGGTCGCGCTGCTGGCCGGCTTCCGGCAGAGCGACCGCACTATCGTGCTCACCACGCACCAGCGCGAACTCGCCGCGCCCATCGCCGACTGGGTGCTCACCCTGCACGCCGGCCGCGTGGCTTCGTTTGAGCCGGGGAGCCCTACGCGATGAAGACCAACGGCGCCCGCCTTCTCGAATCTCTCTCGATCGCATTTGAGCTGCGCGAATATGAAGTTGACGAAAACGATCTTTCGGCCATCGCCGTGGCCAGAAAGATCGGCATGCCCGCCGAACAGGTGTTCAAAACGCTCCTCACCACCGATGGCCATTCCGATTTTGCCTTCGCCGTCATTCCCGGCAACGCCGAGCTCGACTTCAAGAAACTCGCGCGCGCCGCGGGATGGCGCAAAGCCGAAATGGCTCCGCTCAAAGACGTGCAGCCGCTCACCGGCTACATTCGCGGAGGCGTGACCATCTTCGGCGTGAAGAAACCGTATCCCGTGTTTGTGGATGAAACCGCGATTCTCTTCGACAAGATCAGCGTCTCCGCCGGAACGCGCGGCACGCAGTTGATCCTCTCTCCCGGCGACTACCTGCGCGCCGCCGCCGCGCTCGATGCGCCCGCAAAAACCGCCGACCTGACCAAAGACACGGTGAAGGCCAGCGGTGGAGCGGGCGATTTTGAATCCGGAGAGTTCCGATCCTCGGGGGCGCGCTCATGACTCGCGCTCTGTGGACGCATCTCGCCAAGGATCTCCGCATCGAGTGGCGCACGCTCGATGCCATGATCTCCATGCTGTTCTTCTCGGGCCTGGTGGTCGTGCTTTTCTCCATCGCCTTCGATCCGCGCGGCGAGTTCGCGCAGCAGATCGCCGGCGGGGTGCTCTGCGTGGCCACCATGTTCGCGTCGGTCAGCGCGCTCAATCAGGCCTGGGCGCGCGAAATCCGTCACCAGGTCATGGATGCGCAGCGCATGGTCCCCTCGCCCGCAGCGGAGCTCTACCTGTCGAAGACGATAGCGAACTTCCTCTTCGTCACCATCGTGCAGATCATCCTCGCGCCCTTCTTTGTCATCTTCTACAACCTGCACATCGCGGGCAACGCATGGCTGCTCGTGCTGGTGCTGCCCCTGGGCACATGGGCGCTGGTCGCGAACGGCATCTTCTTTGCCGCGCTCGCGATGAGCAGTAGAAACCGCGAGCTGCTGCTCTCGCTCATCCTCTTCCCCATCTTCATTCCCGCGCTACTCGCCATGGTGCAGGCCACCACGGCCATCTTCACCGGCGAAAGCGACCCCACGCTCTGGATCAAAATGCTCGTGGGCTACGACATCATCTTCACTACGGCCAGCCTGCTGCTGTTCGATGTTGTATTTCACGCGGAATAGGGCGCATTTCTTGAGCGGGGCGGAAAACGCGAGCGATGCGGAGGTTCAAGGCATGCGACAGCGGCGAGGCGGCTTGGTGTAGACTGACCCCGGACTGGGAAGCCAAAAAGGAGATCCCGGTTGAGATCGGGAGGATCTCGCATGTCATCTAATTCTCTTACGATTACGGACAATCGCACCCATCGCACCTACACGCTTCCCATCGAAAACGGAACCGTCCGCGCCGCCGATTTTCGGAAAGTAAAGACCGGCGAGGATGACTTCGGGCTGATGGTGTACGATCCCGGCTTCGTCAACACGGCATCCTGCAAGAGCAGCATTACATTCATCGATGGCGAGCGCAGCATTCTGGAGTTTCGCGGCTATCCCATTGAAGTGCTGGCTGAACGCTGCACGTTCCTCGAGGTCGCCTATTTGCTGCTCTTCGGAGAGCTGCCGGATGAGGCGGAATTGAAACAGTGGGCGTATGAAATCACTCACCATACCATGCTGCACGAATCGACCGTAAAGTTCATGGACGGCTTCCGCTACGACGCCCACCCTATGTCGATGGTGGTAAGCACTGTGGCCGCGTTGTCGGCGGTCTATCCTGACGCCAAGAACGTGCAGGATCCCGCCAACCGTTTGCTCCAGATCAAGCGGCTCATCGCCAAGATGCCCACGATCACCGCATGGTCCTATCGCCACAGTGTCGGTTTCCCCTATATCTACCCGGACAACGACCTGAGCTATACCGAGAACTTCATGAACATGCTGTGGAAGATGGTCGAGCCCAAGTACGCTGCCAACCCCACCCTTGCCCGGGCGCTGGACATGCTCTTTCTGCTCCACGCCGACCACGAGCAGAACTGCAGCACCAACGCAATGCGTGCGGTGGGCAGCTCCCAGGCGGATCCTTATCTTGCGCTCTCCGCTGCCGCGGGTGCCTTGTCCGGCCCTCTGCACGGTGGCGCAAACGAGCAGGTCATCAAGATGCTCAACGTAATCGGATCCGCTGACAATGTGCCAAGCTATTTGCAAAAGACAAAGGAAGGAAAGGCGCGGTTGCCTGGATTTGGCCACCGCGTCTACGAGAACCGCGATCCGCGCGCGGAGATCATGAAGCGCATCGCCGAGCAGGTATTTCAGGTTACGGGGCGGAATCCAAGATTCGATATTGCCCTCGCGCTGGAAAGAGCTGCGCTCGAGGAAGAGTACTTCGTGGAACGCAAACTGTATCCTAACGTTGACTTCTATTCCGGAATCATCTACCAGGCCATGGGGTTCGAACCGGAGCTATTGACCGTGCTCTTTGCCATTCCGCGCTGCGTCGGCTGGCTGGCCCAGTGGGACGAGATGCACCGGGACGCGGAGCAGAAGTTAGCCCGCCCGCGCCAGATTTACACCGGGGAACGCAAACGCAGCTTTATTACCGTCGAAGAGCGCACGGCAGCCGGCGCGAGGAAAGGGTGAATTCGCGCACCTGAATTGTCTTTCCGGATCGATCCGCCATCGGTCGCGTATATGGTGCTCGATGCGCGGATCGGCCAGCGCCCGGAAAAACCACGGGCAGCGGTTTTCGAGCGAGGCGCGCAGCTCTGTGATTGCGGCGCCGGGCTCGTCCTTAGCTAACGCGAGTGGGCATGGGAAAAGTCATAAGAGACGCCGACGGTGATGCCTTGGGGATTAAGAGTATTTCCTAACAGTGTTCCCCAGTCCTGATACTCATAGTCGGCGCGCACCCAGATGGGGCGGAAGATCCGGTATTCGAGCCCGCCACCTGCGGCGAAGACCGTGAGGTTAGCGTGCGGGTTCGCAGGGCGTGAGGCGTGGTAGAAATCCACGCTGCCATCCTCAATCAGGAACTTGCCATAGGGATGAAAATTGCGAAAGTGGCGCCAGCTGTAGATCACTCCGCCTCCCGCCGTGTCCTGGCGCATGTACTTTTGAGGGCAGAAGCCCGGCGGGTTGCAATTCTGGTGGAGGCTGATGTCGCGGACCTCGACTTCCACACCGAGGCCGTGAAGAATCCCTGGGAGTTGTGGCGGATACCAGTCGGCCCAAATCGTGCCGCCATACATGGGGCCATGGCCCCAATCGACATCGTAGCCCGAGGGCCCGATGCCGACGCTCAGGGGCAGGTTTGGCTCACTGTATGCCGGGGCAGCTTGTGAAAACGCGGGGAACACCGGAGCGAATAAGCTCACCGCTAAAATAGGAACGACTAACAGCTTGAAACGCATTCTGCATCTCCTTAACAAGTAAAGACTTGTCAGCGGTCTTCCTCAGTCAGGGGGCGACGTGGGCCGGGTCTGCAGCGTGGGACAGGGCATTTCGACCACGCCGCCGCAATTGGGCGTATCTTGCTCTGCTGGATTACTCGAACCGGCTGGCTTAGGAAGCATCTCGGCGGGGACCGGCGCTACGGGCATTTTCAGGCGTGCCGTTCCCTTGACCACACCGGGAATGCCGGCTGGGGCGACCTTGCCGTAACTTCCCGCTCCGGCCGTGGCACCTGGAAGGCCTGCATGGGCGACTCTAGGCGCTACGTGGGGCGACTCTGCCGCGCCCCGGTTGCCACCAGCGGGGTTGTGGGCGGCCGCAGTGGCGGCAGGCGGCTTGACATTGGGATTGGAACTGGCGCCGGGAGTCTGATTCAGATGTGCTTGCGCTGAGGAAGGCTGAGCAGCCGGCGCCGGTTCGGGTGCTGGCAGCCATATCTTCTGTCCTGCCTGAAGGTGATCCAAGTCGGTCAGGTCAGGGTTGAGCGCCTGGATTTCATGCAGATACTTCAAATCCCAGATTCCGAGGTAGCGCACGCAGATATCGTGAAGCGTTTCATTGGGCCCGGCTGTAATTTGAAATGGTTTGATTTTCGCGAGGGGCTCTGCGACGGTGACTCTGTCTGTGTTTGCTACGGCAGGCGCAGGAACTGGAGGGGACACAACCTTGGTAGCCGATGGCGTGGTTTTCGCAGGGGGCTCTGCTACGGTGGCTCTGTCTATGTTTGCTACGGCCGGCGCGGGTGTTGGCGGAGACGGCGCCTTGGCAGCCGATGGCGTGGTTTTCACAGGGGGCTCTGTGATTGTGTCCTTGTCTATGTTTGCTGTGGCTGGTGTAGGGAGTGACGCGGACAGGTCATTTGTATTCAGAGGCGAGGGCTTCGAAGAGGGCGCTGCGACGATACCCGCGCTTATGTTTGGCTTGGATGGCCCAGGGAGTGACGCGGACAGACCCTTTGTATCCAAAGACTGTATGTAACCCGTCAGACGAAACCAAGGGTGCGGGCCTGCAGAGAGCGAGAACAGGCCCACCCCTGACGCGGCGAGCAGCACTGCTGCCACCGGAACCATGAGCCTTCTCAAAACCGGCTTCGGCTCTTCAGCTTGAGCCGGTTGTTCCGGTCGAAGCGGCTGTTCAGCTAGAAGCTCAGGTTGAAGCAGTTGCTTATGTTGAAGTATTTGCTCGAGTGGAGGCGGTTTTTCACCCTGCAGAGGTTTTTTGGGCTGCAGCGGTTGCCCGGGTTGAATCGGTTGTTCCGGCCGCAGCAGTTGCCCGGTGTGATGCGGCTCTTCAGCTTGAAGTTCCGGTTGAAGCAGCTTTTCACGCTGAATCGGTTGTTCCGGCCGCAGCCGTTGTTCAGGTTGATTCGATTCTTCGGGCTGAAACGGTTGCCGACCGGAGGCCTGCCAGCGGCCCGTGATCTTCTTTCTTGCCTCTGGATCCAGTTCCTGGATGGCAATCGCGTCGGCCGCCATGCTGCCGTCCACTTGTTTGAGTTTTTGTTCGCAGCAAAGTGAGAGCGCGTTAAAGCAGAGGTTGTTGATTAGCCGGGGGATGCCATGGCTCGCTACCATGATCCGCCGGAGCGCCTCTTTTCTAAAAAGAGGCGCGCCCCGGTATCCCGCTTGTTCGAGGCGGTGGCGGATGTAGGCAGTTGTCTCTTCCATAGAAAAGGGTTCAAGCCAGCAACTCGTCGTAACGCGCTGGCGAAGCTGTTCCATGGAAGGCTTCATCAACGTATCGGCCAGGAGCGGCTGCCCTGAGAGCACGATGTGCAGCAATTTGGCCCGCGGAGTCTCGTAGTTCGTGAGCAGGCGAAGCATTTCCAGCGCTTCATCCGAAAGATTCTGGGCCTCATCGACGACCACCACGACTCTTCGCCCAGCCCGAGCCTCTTTGACCAGAAAGTCTTCCAACTGCATGTGCATTTCGTCGCCGTTGACCGCCGGAGCGATCCCGAGGTCACGCAAAATGTACCTGAGCAATCCGAGCGGCTCGCACTGGGTATCAAACAGAAAGACAATGCGGGTGGAATTCCGAATGTCATGGAGGAACTGAAACAACAGCGTTGTTTTTCCCAGGCCGGGGGGCGCAATGAGCGATGTAAAGCCCCGGTTGCTCAAGAAGCCATGGCGCAGCGACGCCAGCGCCTCCCGATGTTGGGCGCTGCGATACAACCATCGCGGATCGGGGGTGGCCCCGAACGGTTCTTCCTGAAATCCGAAATACCGCGATAACATTTCTAACCTCTGCCCTTCGGCAGTCCAGCAAGCACAGGCGTGGCCGCGCAGCCGGCCAATTCGTCAGGAGAATGGAACGTTAGACCTATGATAACGAGTAAGGATGCAGATGGAAAGCCTGAAGGTTCGGGCCGGGAGGGGCGTAGCCGCACAAGCGGCCACGCGAGAACCCGAATGAGGCTTGAACGCCTGCGCATACAATTCCGTCGTCTCCCTCCGCTGAACCGTCAGAAGAATTGAAATCTCCGCCCGATTCGGGCCCCTTAATTCACACCTGTGGTGCGCGAATTCCCGGGCTCGGAGGAGGAGGATACTGATGCACTACGGCAAAACCAGAGTTGGTGTGCCCTGTTGAAGTTTTTCGAAGGTCGCTGCTCCCAGTTGGTCGCATCGACATAGCGGTTGAGGCTCCGGGGTACAGCGACTCTGGTTTTGCGTTAGGAACTCCTCTTAGGTTGCGACACGGGTCACGCTTCAGTTGCCTGAAGGCATTGGCGCGCCACTCAAATCAACTAGCCCATTTTGACCCTGATCCGAGACGCAATCAAGTCAAGGTTCCCTAAGGGTAAACTTTTGTGCACCCTCGAGCTGGAACAGGTGTTTCGTTGCATAGCGCCTGGAAGCATGTTCTCGGCCGCTGTTGTGGCGCCCGGCAATTTATCCAATCAGCAGGAACGCGAGACAAACCGGGGGCCGGCATCTACATTGTTCTGTTCCATCAGCAACCGCTCGACAGAGGGCGGCGCCGGCGCGGCTGAGGCTGCCCCTGGCGCTTGAGTCTGGACGCAGCAGGCCATTCAACACGCCCGGGGCGGCAATGACTGCCGAGCCAGCAGCTTACGGCAAAACCAGAGAAGGTTTGCCCTATTCAGCTTTTTTTGAAGGTCGCCGCTCCTTGGGGCCGCGGCAACTTAAGTGCAGCGGCTTCGGGTTACAGCATCTCTGGTTTTGCTATAGTTCAAATGCCCCTGTGTCGATTGAATCTTGCGTGCAGGAGGCAACGGTTGTCCCGCGAAGCAGCGGCCTAGCCCATTGCGCTCTTCTCGGCCTCAGCCTCCATCGCTGCCAGAACTCCTCGCATCTCCTCGAACTCCGGGCGTCCCCAGAGCGGCTTGAGGCGCGGATCGGCCAGCGTCTGAAAGAACCAGGGACAGCGGTTTTCGAGCGAAGCGCGCAGTTCGGCGAGGGCGGCATCGGGCTCGCCCAGGGCCACATAAACGGCGGCATTGAAGGTATTCATCACGAAACGCTCGCGGCCAAGCCATTGCAGCCGGTCGAGCAGCTCACGCGCGTCATCGCCGCTCCCGGCGCAGGCCAGCGCATAGGCGTGGACGGCAGTGGCGAGGTCGAAATACCGGGAGCGCGCGGTCAATTCATTCGCCAGTTCCAAGGATTGCTCGGCGTGTCCGTTATAGGCCAGAATCACCGCTCCATAGAAATTCGGGCCGTCGTTCTCGGGAAACTGCGCCCACGCCTTGCGGACTTGCGCAATGCTGGCGGCGGAATCTCCGGCCAGATGCAGAGCCCATGCCAGGAGCGCATGCAGCCAGGGCGACCAGGGATCGAGAGCGATGGCCGCGCCGAGCAGATCGATGGCCTCGCCGAAACGCCGGCGGCTGAGCGCAAACTGAACGCGCACGCGCGTAGTCCATGCATCGTGCGGTAAATGGGCAGAGCGCGAAAAGGCTTCGAGGGCCGCAGGCAGATTGTGATCGAAATGAAAGTCGACCCAGCCCAATGCAGGCAGCAAGGCTTCAGCTTTGCCGGAGTCATATCCGGCGCCGGGAGGAATCCGCTCCGCCGCCCGGCGCACCATGCCGGCCTCAACCACGGGAGACATGAAGCCGTGGCTGGCCTGGGCCACGGAAAGATGCGCAAGGTCCACACGGGCCGCCATCAGCGATGGATCGAGTTCGATGGCTCGGATCAAGCGGCCCATGGCGTCCTGCATGCGGTGCCGCTCCAATGTCTGCCACTCATAATGCGCGCGCGAAAAAAGCTCATGGGCTTCATTGTGATGGGGAGAAGATTCAACCTCCACGGCGGGCTCGGCTGCAGCCGCGATGGAAATCCCCCCGGAATGCAGACGGGAGGTGAGGCGGTTCACCAGCTCCGAGGACAGCGCCCCGATGCGGCCGCTCTCTACAAGCACGTCTTCTATCCAGAGCTGCGCGCCATCCTCGGCCCGGATCATCTCGGCGCGCAGACGGTCGTGTCCCGGGTTTGCGAGCAACTGTCCGGTGAGAACAAAGTCCGCTTGGAGAGCGGAGCCGATCTCTTGCGCGGCCAGCCCACGCCGCGCCAGGGTAAGAACCGAATCCTGGGCCGCGAGCGATGCGATTGCATAGCGCGTGCTTTTCAGCAGATCCGTGACTTCTCCGGTGATCGCCATTCCGAGATACTCGGGAACACCGTGTCCGGCGGCAAAGGGCAGAATGGCCAGGCGCGGCAACGCGCCGGCTGGCCGCCGGCCAGCAGCTTGCACAACAGCAGAGATGCGGTATCCGCGCTTGTAAACGCTTTGAATGCAATCTTCCGGCTGCAGCCGGGCGCGCAGCGAGGCCACGCAACTCGAAACGCTGTCGCTGGCGACATGCATCTCGCCCCACACAGTGCGTTTCAGTTCGAGCGGAGTAACGATCTCGCCGGCGCGCGCCAGCAGCAGACGCAACACCGCCAACTCCTCCGGTGGCAAATGCACCGGTGTCCCCCCGCGGAGGAGCGTCCCGTCAGCCTCAAGCCGGAACCCCGCAAACCTGTATGCGCGCGGCGCTGAACCGGCCGCCGCCGCCAAAAAGCTGCCCATAGAAACCAACGCATTTCCGCAAGATCCTACGCCAGTGGCCGGCCGCAATTGATTTCTGTCAAAGCGATCCGTATCCGGCAGCGGTAGCAAGGATCCGCATTACGTAATTCCAGGGGGAGGCAAAACCTTAACAACAATAGTAGTTCAACATTTTCAACGAGCGGAGCCGCAACGGCGAAGTGCTTTCGCTCAGGGGAGAACAATATCACACCTCACGGAAAACGCCGCCCAAAAGCGGAATGGGCGCAAAATCCGGGCTTCATCGGCCCTTCTCCAATTACTGTACGGCGTTTTGCACCCTCAAGAAACCGCTCAAGTTTGAACTAAAGGCCACCCTGGCCGCGCCCCTCAGCAACCGGAGAAACGGCCTGCGAGCCAGTTAACCCTATTGATTTATAAATCATCTGCCTTTGTGAGGGTGTGGGAAAAGGCCCAAAATGACAATTGAAGCCAAAAAAGAACAATCCGAGACACGACACCGGGGAAGCCGCAAAGAAAGTTCCGGCCCGTTATAGCTCTTTCATCGGCGCTGGATGAGCTCGGAGCAAATGGCTGCAGCGGTTCCACAGTTGCCGTATCCGGAAATCCCATAGGTCAAGTGGCTTTTTCACCAGGAAAAAGCCACCTTCCGCAACAGCAAAAACGGCTACATGTACTGTGGAACCGATCTACGGCAAAACCAGAGAAGGTGTGCCCTATTCAGCTTTTTTTAAAGGTCGCCGCTCCTTGGGGTCGCGGCGACTTAAGTGCAGCGGCTTCGGGTTACGGCATCTCTGGTTTTGCTATAAGAGCTGCTCTTCAGGCTCTGCCGATCACTTTGGCCAGCATTGCGCCGATCTCGGCCGGCGAAACCACCACGTGAATGCCGGCTGCGGTCATGGCTTTCATCTTGTCGGCCGCGGTACCTTGCCCGCCGCTAATAATCGCGCCGGCGTGGCCCATGCGGCGCCCCGGGGGCGCGGTCTGTCCAGCGATGAAGCCCACCACCGGCTTTTTCACGTGCTGCTTCACGAATTCGGCCGCGGCCTCCTCGGCAGTCCCGCCAATCTCACCGATCATGATGATGGCTTCAGTGCCGGGATCGTCGTTGAACATCCGCAGCGCGTCAATGTGCGAGGTGCCGACGATGGGATCGCCGCCAATCCCGATGCCAGTCGACTGCCCGATGCCGCGCTGCGTCAACTGGTATACGGCTTCATAGGTGAGCGTGCCCGAGCGCGAGACAATCCCCACAGAACCTTCCATATGGATGTGCCCCGGCATGATGCCGATTTTGGCTTTGCCGGGCGAGATGACGCCGGGGCAGTTGGGGCCGATGAGCCGCGATTTCGACGTTTTGAGCTTGGCCCAAACCTTCACCATGTCGAGCGTGGGAATGCCTTCCGTGATGCAAACGATGAGCGGGATTCCCTCCTCCTCGGCTTCAAGGATGGAGCCGGCCGCGAATGGCGGCGGAACGAAGATCATGGTCGCATTGGCGCCAGTCTCTTTTACCGCGTCGGCCACCGTGTTGAACACGGGCCAGCCCTCGTGCATGGTTCCACCCTTGCCCGGTGTCACGCCACCAACAACTTTGGTGCCGTAGTCCGCGCAGCCCTTGGCGTGGAAGGTGCCTTCCTTGCCGGTCAGGCCCTGAACGATCAATCGCGTATTCATGTCTACAAGTACAGCCATGGGTCTCCTTCTCGATCTGCCGAGCTTCGGCGATGGGTCAGTTTTCCAACTGCTTCAGATTGAGGATCAGTTGATTCATATCCATTCCATCCAACTGTCGGGCCACGATCTTGAGAACCTCCGAAGCCTTGGTTTCGTCAGCTCCCTTCACGGCTAGCAATTCAAGCACATGACGGGTAAGAAGCATGAGGACCTGCATGATCTCGCCTGATGCATCGATCGCAGAATACTGCCGTTCCGCTTCATTCAATAAATCGACGAATTCGCTCGCCATCTTCTTCCTGTAATCGATTGGCCAGTTTGGGAAATAGGACTCGATTGCCACCGAAGGGATCGCCCCTCCCAGGTAGCTCACGAGCTTCCCCATGAGGGCATCTCCGACATAGCCAGTGATCCTTCGAGTCGCCATGTGCGTGAAGAAGAAGAGGAACTCATCGAATAACTGGAACTCGGTCTGTTGACGCCTGGTTTCATCCGGGGTTTCGATCCATGATTTCAACGCATCGCGGCAGTTTAAAGAGGCTTGAACAATGGATAATCCGATTTCGTAGAATGGGCGATTTTCGCTTTCGACTTCCTGTTGAGTTTTGCCCGGAAATCCGACGGTCTGCTTGTCTGAATCTTGTTGTGGATCATCGGAATTCTGCACAGATCCTCCAGGAATCGAGTGCTTATTTTGCCGCGGCAACCACTAGCTCCGCGGCTTCTTTCATGGTTGCGCCCACCTGGAAGTTCAACCCCGACTCCTTGATAATCTTCCGGCCTTCTTCAACATTCGTGCCTTCCAGCCGCAAGACGATGGGGACCTTCACGTTGAGCTTGCGCGCCGCCGCTACCACGCCCGTGGCCAGACGGTCCACGCGCAGAATGCCGCCGAAGATGTTGATGAGGATGGCCTTTACATTCGCGTCGGAGAGCAGGATCTCGAAGGCGTGTTCGATCTGCTCCTGCGTCGCGCCTCCGCCCACATCCAGAAAATTCGCCGGGCTGCCGCCGGCGTACTGGATGATGTCCATGGTGGCCATGGCCAGGCCCGCGCCGTTCACCATGCAGGCGATGGAGCCGTCGAGCTTGATGTAGTTGAGCGCGTACTTGGAGGCCTCGACCTCGAGCGGGGCCTCTTCGGTAATGTCGCGCAGTTCCCTGATATCGGCATGGCGGAAGAGCGCGTTATCGTCGAAGTTGATTTTCGCGTCAAGGGCGAAGAGCTTGTCGTCTTTGGTCGTGATGAAGGGATTGATCTCGACCAGCGAGGCGTCCGTTTCGATGTAGGCCTTGTAAAGGCTCAGGAAGAACTCGACGGCGTGGTTGATTTGCGACGGCTTGAGGCCGAGCGCGAAGGCCAGTTTGCGCGCCTGCCATGTGCCGAAGCCGACAGCCGGGTCGATGGTCTCCTTGAAGATAGCCTCCGGCGTCTTCGCGGCCACCTCCTCAATCTCCATTCCGCCGGCCTGCGAAGCCATGAAGACCAGCTTGCCCACGGCGCGATCGAGCACGATGCCGAGATAGAGCTCGCGGTCGATGTCCGCGGTCTCTTCGATGAGCAGCCGCTGCACCTTTTGGCCCTGAGGCCCGGTCTGGTGCGTGACGAGTTGCATGCCGAGGATGTTCTTGGCGTGCAGCTCGGCTTCCTCGCGTGTGCGAGCCACCTTCACGCCGCCGCCTTTGCCGCGGCCTCCGGCGTGAATCTGCGCTTTGACCGCGACGCCGGTCACGCCATCAGCAAACAGTTTGCGGACCACGGCTGCAGCGTCATCAAAGGCGTTGGCCACTTCGCCCCTGGGTACGGGTACGCCGTACCGGGCCAGGATTTCCTTTGCTTGGTACTCGTGGATTTTTATTTTAGTGTCCTCCGTTCGCGGACATCCGCGCCAAGTGCGGTTTAAGAGATATATGGCACGGTGGCCACAGGCTACCACTCGCGCCTCGATCGAACAAGCGAGGAAGAATCGCGCTGTACCAGAAGGTGAGAAGTTCTCGGCAGACTGGCTGGGCCGCTCAGGCCGACGCAAACTGGAACGCCAAGGAGGCGGCCTTTACCATGAGAAGTGATATGTCGCGATTGAAGGAATTGCTCAAGCCGCTGGCCGAGGACGGCGCGGCGCTGACCCGTGAGCAGGCGGCCGGCGTGCTGGAGGAGATCCTCGGCGGCAGCGTGCCGGAGGTGGAAACCGCGGCGCTGCTGGCTGTGCTGGCCACGCGCGGCGAGCAAGCGCCGGAGTTGGCCGGCTTTGTGGATGCGATGCGCCGGAACTCCGTTGCTTTACCCTTTGGACCAGATGAGCGGGAAGAGTTGGTCGATTGCGTCGGCACAGGCGGCGGCGGACCACAGACCTTCAACATCTCCTGCGGAGCCGCGCTGGTGGCGGCAGCCGCCGGCGCGCGCGTGGCCAAGCACGGCAACCGCGCCGTCACCTCGCGCTGCGGCGCTGCCGATGTGCTTGAGGCCCTCGGCGTGCCCATTGACCTCAAGCCCGAGCTGGCCGTCGAATGCCTGCGCGAGACAGGGTTTGTGTTCCTTTTCGCGCCGCTCTATCACCCGGCCATGAAGGCCCTGGGACAGCTCCGCCGCGCCCTCGGCTTCCGCACCATCTTCAACCTCGTCGGCCCGCTCACCAATCCGGCCCACGCCCGCAACCAGGTGGTAGGCGTGCTCGCGCCCAGCCGCGTTCTCCTCGTGGGCCGCACGCTGGCGGCGCTGGGAGCGAGACGCGCCTTCGTGGTGCACGGGACCGATGGGATCGATGAGCTGACCACCACAGGCGAGTCGGTGGTGGCGCGGATTATCGAGGGAGAAAGTGGCGAACCGGAGCTGAAGGCCGCACGCATCACGCCGGAGATGGCCGGCCTGCCCCGCGCCACGATCGATCAATTCATCGGCGGCGATGTGGCCATGAATAAAGCGCTGCTCTACGACGTTCTCACCGGAATTGCGGGCCCTCGGCGCGACGTGGTGTTGCTCAATGCAGCGGCTGTGCTGGTTGCCGCTGGGCTTGCCGGCGATCTGAAGCAAGGCGTAGCCATGGGCGCCGAAGCCATCGACTCCGGCGAGGCCGCCGCGACGCTCGAAAAGCTGCGCCGGTTCGGAGCGGAGCACGCAGCGAAATAGTAAAGAGCGGAAAGGGCCGAGGTTTGACGAATCGATTGCGACCGAAGAGAATAGAAGAGTTGCCTGCCCCAGTGGGCCTGTGGCGCAGTTTGGGAGCGCGCTTCCATGGCATGGAAGAGGTCGTCGGTTCGATCCCGACCAGGTCCACCAATCCAATCGCTGGTTTAGCCAGTTCCTCTCCTCGTAATTTCACCCAAGAATCACCTAGAGCGTACTGGATAGCGGTTCCGGTTGCCCCGAAGATTTCGTCCACATCATCTGCTGCGCCTGCAGAAGCTCGTCAGTGTCCGCTTGCGTGTACCGACTGAGCGTAAAGGCTGCGTTGCTCTGATGCAGGGCGGTTTGAGCCGTTGTTGGGTCAACCTTCTTCTTTGCCGTCAAAAAGCTGGACAGGCTGTGGCGGAATTGATGAAACCCAAACCGCTTTACCCGTTTGCCCCTCCGGTCAAAGCAGACGGTCTTCTCACCCTTGACGGTCTTGCCCGTTCTCCTGCCAACCGTTCGTGCATCGTCCGAATCTTATCTTCTGTGGCAAACGACAGCTTGAGCGGCGGGACGGAGACGAATCGAAGTATGTGCGATCTTGATACCTCTGGGCCGTGAAATACCGCAAAGTGCTATGCGATTTGGTAACGTCACAGTGGCGCTCCCGTTTCTTTTGCCCAGTACAGCCGGAAACGGACCGGAACTGTTTCCCCTTTGATCTGCGGGATCGAGAGCGCCCATGAGTCAAGGGATGAATACAACGAAGCCCCGGCCGGGAACGACCGGGATTTCTCGCATTTAACCATGCGTATGACGGAGCGGCTTCTGCTAAGACAGGAGCGGCCTTCTCCGGGACAGATTTTTCGCCCTCACGCGTTCCTGCAATCCTGATCCGAAGGGAAGAGGGAAGGGACCAATTTAATGAGGAAGACCAGTCACTCTGCGCGTTTCACTGCTCAGAAGCCCGAGCCCCCGGTGCAATCTCCCTCGGCCGTTGAACCCGCCGTCCGCACAAACACTCAAGCCATGCCGGCAGAGCAGTCGGTCATTGGCAAAGGTCTGGTCATCAAGGGCGGTATCTCAGGTACGGATTCGCTCTTCATCGACGGAACGGTCGAGGGCAGCGTCAACCTACCCAGCGGCGGCGTGACTGTGGGTATCAAGGGTCGAGTCGAAACCGGGATGTATGCCAGCGAGAACTTCTGCATCACTGCCCACGAGATCGTGATTATCGGCAGCGTTCGAGGCAATGTCTGGGCGGGGGATCGCGTCGAAATACGCGCTCAAGGCAAGCTAACGGGCGATGTGAGCACTTCGAGGTTCTCCATTGCGGATGGCGGCTTCTTCAAGGGCTTCATCGATGTTCGCAAGGCCGAGGTCAAAGGGGAAGAGTCTGGCGCAGTTCCTATGCCAGTCCCGCCCATGAAAGTCTTTCAGGTCGATCAGAATCGCCGGTCTTCCGTGCGATACAAGCTCCAACTCCCCGTCGTCTTTCACTGGAATGAAGCCGGCGGACGCACCGGAGATGGCTTTACATCCGACGTTGCGCTTGACGGAGCGCTCATCAACAGCAGCAAGTGCCCGCCCGCGGGGTCGGATGTTCGGATTGAGGTCCTCATTCTGTCGCCGGTTCAGGACGGTCAGGAGATGCGAATCCAGTGCGCCGGGAAAGTGACACGTGTCATAGAACAGGGAGGGTTTATGAGCTTTGGCGTTCGAGGCGATTTCGATGACGATCATCTCACCCCAAGCTTCACGCATCCCGCATAGTTAACTCGTGCGGGGGCCATCACAGGTAATCAACGTTGAATCCAGAGAATTTTAGAGCGGAACCAGAATTCACGTGCCCAAACGAAGAGTCTTCAATGTGGCTTTTTCCTGATGAAAAAGCCACTCAGAGGGCGTGCCATCGGGTACACCTATTCTGGTTCTGCTGTAACGCGCCAAACATTCAAATCACCGCCTGCAATAACTTGGGAAAACTGCTCTGAAACGTTCTCCACGAAACTCCTGAGTGGGCTCCACTCAGGAGGCCTGGAACTGCTCCCGAATTATGAGAAGTTACCCTGCAAATGACCCACTACCGATGGCTGCGCGCGTGTCGATCCCCGGCGGAAAACGGCTACGAGCTGGCCAGTTCGGTTTCGATGGCCGCGATCAGCTCTGGAGCATCGGGCTTCGTGTCGGGCGAGAATCGCCGCACCACTTCGCCGTTGCGGCTGACGAGGAACTTCTCGAAGTTCCACGCGATCTCGGGCTCGGGCAGCGTTTCGATGCCGCGGGCTTTGAGCTTTTCGCGCTGCGGGGTTTCGGACGTCGTGGCCGTGGGCTGCGCGTCGATCAGCAAAGCGTACAGCGGGTGCTTGTGCGGGCCGGCCACAGTGATTTTGGCGAAAAGCGGGAACGTGACGCCGTAATTCAGCTGGCAGAAGGACAGGATCTCCTGGTTCGTGCCCGGCTCCTGCTGCTTGAAATCGTTGGCCGGAAAGCCGGCGATGACCAGGCCCTGCGCGCGAAAGCACTCATAGAGCTTCTCCAGGCCTTCGTACTGCGGCGTGAGCCCGCATTTCGATGCCACGTTGACGACCAGCAGAACGCTGCCCTTGAAGTCGCCGAGCGATGCGGGCTCGCCGGTGATCTTCTCGACCGGAATGGAATAGACCGGGATACTCATTTTGTCATCCTCTTTTCGCGTCAGTCTACACCCAACCGCCTCGCTGGCGCCGGACTTCATGAAATTCTACCTTCCGAGCGCCTGGAGGAGCCCACGGATGGCCAGCCCAATCCCCGCTATCAGGCAAGCGCCCAAACACAGCATGTCCCGACTCAGTCCTACGGCAAAACCAGAGTTGGTGTGCCCTGTTGAGGTTTTTCGAAGGTCGCTGCTCCCTGTTGGTCGCATCGACTTAGCGGTTGAGGCTCCGGGGTCCAGCGACTCTGGTTTTGCGTTAGCATGTGTGCGTCGGGGTCGAACATCACCGGCCTCTACGGCAAAACCAGAGAAGGTGTGCCCTAATCAGCTTTTCTTTGAAGGTCGCCGCTCCTTGGGGTCGCGGCGACTTAAGTGCGGCGGCTTCGGGTTACAGCATCTCTGGTTTTGCTATAGACCGCTGCCGGCGAATCCTGGTGGGATTCCTCTGTTCGCTGCGGCGGTGCCGGAAACGCGTCATAATTGGAACAGTGCCATTCACTCTTGTTCACGCCGCTGCCGCTTTGCCGTTTCGCCGGACGCGGCTCATCTTTTCGGCTCTTGTCATCGGTTGTTTTGCTCCCGACTTCGAGGACTACGTTCGATTTTTCCCGGATGGTCGCTTTGGACACACATTCAAGGGTGTCTTGGCGTTTGATCTGCCTCTTGCTCTGGCGGTCCTCTGGATCTTTCACAGATACGCGAAGGAACCGCTCTGGACCTGGCTGCCGGCGGGCGTGCGTCAGAGAGTGAAACTTGGCCCGCGCAGGATCTCGCTGCGGGGAGGAGTGCGGATTGCTCTTGTTTTGGCATCGATACTCATCGGAATAGCAACGCACATCCTTTGGGATTCGCTGACATATGGCCGCTTCTGGCCATACCGTCGTTGGCATTTCTTCAGCCGCGTAGTTGAGCTGCCTTTGGCAGGACCGATGCACTATGACATTTTGTTCCCGATTGGCAGCAATTTGCTGGGCATGATGGTGCTGGTGATTTGGTTTATTTGGTGGTACCGAACAGCCGCTCTGGTCCCCTCACCAGAAACCGAACGGCCGCGAGGAAACGAACAGACGGTTTTTCTGCTGGCGCTCGCGACCGCGCTCATTGGAGCAGGCATCCGAACCCTCGCGGGAATTGGGATCCCGCACAAAAAGCATCAGGTGTTCATGTTTGTTGCCGAATTCGTCATCACCGGAATCAGCATTTTCTGGATTGAGGTCGTGGCCTATGGTTTCGTTCGCGCTCGGAGAAGTGGACAGGCGCAGACGGCTTGACCGGGCCGTTTGGGCCGGTCAAGCCGGGAAAAACAGGCGCTCAGTGGACTTGGCCGGCTTCTTGCGCGGCCAGCGCCCGCAACTGCGCAAAGCCTGGATCGTGGACACAGGTTCCACCGTCCACCACGATATTCTGCCCGGTAATGTGCCTCGCCTCGTCCGACGCCAGGAACGCCACCACGTATGCGATGTCGTTGGGCTGGGCCAGCGACGGCAGCAGCGTTCCGGACTCGACGATATCCTGTATCGCCTGCGGCATTTGTTCAAGAATGGATTGAGTCAGGGTCATGCCCGGCGAAATGGCGTTGCAGCGAATGCCAAGCTTGCCGTGGGAGGTAGCGATGTCCGGGTTAACTGCATGATCGCCGCCTTGGTGCAGCCATACGCCGTCAGCATCGTGTAACCCAGCAGGCCCGTATTGGATGCGGTATTGATGATGCATGCTCCGGCATGGCGTGGCATATGCGGCAGCGCGTATTTGCAGCAGAGCATGGTGCCCGTCAGATTGATGCGAAAGGTAGTTTCCCAGGTTGAGAGGTCCATCGTCTCGATGTCTTTGTCGCGGCTAAGTGTCTCCGCAGAAAGTCGTACGCGCAGTTATACAGAATGTCGATCCTGCCCAATTCGGCGGCCACCCTGTCCATCGCGGCGCGGATCTGATTTTCTACGCCGAGATCGAAAATCAGCGGCCGGGCCCAGCCACCCCTGGTCTGAATTTCGCCGACGGTGAGGTCAACATCTTGCTGCATGGCGGTCCGCGACCATGACTTTTGCCCCGCGCTCCGCCAACACCATGGCCGACGCGGAGCCGATACCGCCGCCCCCGCCGGTAACAATCGCAATCTTATCTTTCAATGAGTTCATATTTGCCTTTCGCAGGTTGGGCCGATGAAGCGAAGCCCGATGACATAAAGGATCTGTTCTTTGAGGCGAATCAAAGCAGTGAAAGAGCTGCCGATGTCAAATGGTTTGTGTCGATTCACCGCATCGACAATCGGCCATAGAAATTAGACACCCTCAGAATTTCGTCTCAATTCGCCACGTTTCCATCGGCTTGAAGTCCGAGTGTGCAGGGCATCGCGCATAGTGGCTGCATTTCGTCTGAGTGGCGAGATTTCGTCGTCATCTGTCGTCACGAGTTCTCCCGTCATTCCCGGGTCCGCGTTGACATCGCCTTAACACTTGTGTTCTCAACAAGAAGGTCGCACGCATCCGGCGACGAAGACTTTGGCCCCGCATATGCAAATCTCAACGCGTACGCAGAGCAGACCCAGAAAGTTTGAAAGCGCAATCTTTAGGATCGGCGGAAATCATCATAGGAGGCACGCTGTGGGGACGTTTCATTTGGATTATATTTCTTGCTTACTCTCCATCGTTTCCACAGTGCTGGTGGGACGAAAGCTCTGGTTCGGTCTCATTGTCTCGATCGTTAACAGCGTGATCGTCTGTGCAATTGGATTCCATACTTTGCAGTTTGGCTTTATTCCCGCCAACCTGTTTTGCATTGGCATCAACGCGTTCAGCATTCGGTCGTGGCGGAAGGATCGACCCGCAAGCCCCGAGTCATCCACGAACTCTGAGCCAGGGCGCAACAGACCGCTCATGGCCCGGTGGCTGACGATCCCGCGAATATTGCGAGTGAGGAAACAGGCGCTCGCAAATTAACTGAAGCCCTCAGAGACGGGCCAATAGAAGCTTCAACAGATAGTCTGCAACATTTGCCCTGGAAGCACCGATCAAGAAAGACATATTTGCGATGCTCGATCCGAGGTGCGCGGCAAAGTCAGATTATCCTAAACTAAACGCACGAAGCAGTCGTACGGAGAATCCGCCAGCGAGCCAGTTAGAGCGGAACCAGAGTAAGCGTGTCCTTGCGTTAAGTTGTGAAAGGTGGCTTTTTCTTGAAGAAAAAGCCACCTGGCTGAAGTGCTTCCGGGATACATCTATCTGGTTCCGCTGCTGGCCGGCGCATTCTCCGGCCGCTGATGAGAAAGCGTGTCATTTGGGCAACGCCTCGATACGGCCCGCGGATGGCGACATTGCTCATCGAATAGATCCTTACAATTACTTAAAGACTCCTTACAGCACCAGCTTCGCGATGGCCGCAAGTTGCATGAACGAGGTTCCCTCGTAGATGGTTCCGATCTTCGCGTCGCGGTAGAGCTTTTCCACGGGGGACTCTTTCACAAATCCCTGCCCGCCCAGGACCTCGACAGCGAGGCTGGCCACGCGCCCGGCGGCGTGCGAGGCAAAATATTTGCACATCGCCGCTTCTTTGCGGAATTCGAGCTTCGCGTCTTTGAGGCGGGCCGCGTTGTAAACCATCAGCTTGGCGGCTTCGATGTCTGTCGCCATCTCCGCAAGCTGAAATTGCATGGCCTGAAACTCGACGATGGCCTTGCCGAATTGCTTGCGTTCTTTGGCGTGCTTCACGGCGTGGCCCCATGCGCCCTTCGGCCAGCCCAAGCATCTGCGCGCCGATGCCGATGCGCCCGCCGTTCAACGTCTCCATCGCGATCTTGTAGCCGTTGCCCGCTTCGCCCAGCACCTGCGCCGCCGGAACCGCGCAACCCATCCAGAATCAACTCGCAGGTGCTTGAGGCGCGAATGCCCAGCTTGTCCTCTTTCCTGCCGACGGTGAATCCCGGCGCGCCTTTCTCCACCAGGAATGCGGTGATGCCTTTGTAGCCGGCGCTCGCATCCACGGTGGCGAAGACGATGAACAATCCGGCTTCCTTGGCATTCGTGATCCAAAGCTTGCGGCCGGTCAGCACGTACTCGCCGCCATGCTTCTCGGCGCGCGTTTGCAGCGCAAAAGCGTCGGAGCCCGATCCCGCTTCGCTCAACGCGTAGGCGCCGACGGTGTCCGTTGCCAGCCGGGGAAGATATTTTTGCTTCTGCTCCGGCGTGCCCCAGCGCAGCAGCGCGTTGGCCACAAGCGTGTTCTGCACATCGACGAGCAGCCCCACCGAGGGGTCGACCTGCGGAAAGCGTCTCCACGGCCAGAACGGCGTCAAAGAATGTGCCGCCGCTGCCGCCGAACTCCTCGGGAATCTCAATGCCCATCAGGCCCAGCGCAAACAGCTTGCGCAGGAGCGCGGCATCCATCTGCTGGTCTTCATCCATGCGGCGCACCAGCGGCGCAACCTCGTCCTGGGCAAACTGGCGCACGGAGTCGCGAAAGAGCGTTTCCTCTTCGCTCAATTGCGTGATGGGCGCGGCCGGGCGAGAGGGGGTTCAAGAGCGTTTGCCTCCCGGATCGATGCCCGAGTGTCGCAGTATTATCACAGATAGTCCTCGCGGTGATATGCTTGCACGGCAGCCGTGCCTTTCACTCCGGATCAGAGCTCCTTCCGGATCCGATGAATACGTCCCGCGGTGATATGCTGCGCACGGGACCTGGACGAGCAGCTTCCCATGCAGATCAAGAATCATGTCTTCCTTGTTACCGGCGGCGCATCGGGGCTGGGCGCGGCGACGGCGCGGCTTCTGGTAGCCGAAGGCGGATTTGTCGTCATCGCCGATGTGAATCGCGCCGCGGGCGAGGCCGTGGCCGGCGAACTGGGCAAGAGCCGCCCGCTTTGCTCTCACCGATGTCACCAGCGAAAACGACGGCAAGGCCGCGGTCGATCTCGCGCTCCAGGCCTTCGGCCACCTGCACGGCCTGGTGAATTGCGCGGGCATTGCGCCCTCTGAGAAAGTGGTTGGCCGCGACGGGCCGCATCGCCTGGACACGTTTGCGAAAGCCGTGAACATCAACCTGGTGGGAACCTTCAACATGATTCGCTTGGCCGCCGCGGCGATCGCAAAAGAGGAGCCCGGCGAGGACGGCGAGCGCGGCGTGATCGTCAATACCGCTTCCATTGCCGCATTCGACGGCCAGATCGGGCAGGCGGCTTATGCGGCGTCGAAGGGCGGAGTCGTCTCGCTCACGTCTGCCCATTGCGCGCGAGCTGGCGCGTTCCGGCATTCGCGTCGTCACCATTGCGCCGGGAATTTTTGAGACGCCGATGATGGCCGGCTTTCCGCAGGAGGTGCAGGAGGCGCTGGCCAAGAGCGTTCCTTTTCCGTCGCGGATGGGCCGGCCGGCGGAGTTTGCGGCGCTGGTGAAACACATCTGCGAAAACACCATGCTCAACGGCGAAACTATCCGGCTCGACGGCGCGCTGCGCATGGCGCCGCGCTAACCCAGCGCCGCGAACGTCTAAATTCGCAGTCACGGTATCCCCAGCCTAGCCGCAAGAACAAAAACGCGGCGAGGTTGGGGCACCCAGCGAATTGGAGATTCGAGGAACAGGTATGGCCGCATCCGATCCGATCGTTATCGTTGGCGCCGCACGCACGCCCATTGGCGCGTTCCAGGGCGATCTGAAAGATCTCGCCGCCCCCGAACTCGGCGCCGCCGCCATCCGCGCCAGCATGGAGCGCGCCGGCATCCCCTTCGACTCGATTGACGAAGTACTCATGGGCTGCGTGCTTCCCGCCGGCATGGGCCAGGCTCCCGCGCGTCAGGCCGGGCTGGGCGCGGGGCTGCCAACTTCCACCGGCGCTACGACGATCAACAAGATGTGCGGCTCCGGCATGAAGGCTGTGATGCTTGCGCACGATATGCTGCTTGCCGGCAGCGCCAACATCGCTGTCGCCGGCGGCATGGAGAGCATGAGCAACGCGCCCTATCTTCTGGATCGCGCGCGCGCCGGCTATCGCATGGGGCATGGGCGCGTTCTCGACCACATGTTTCTCGACGGACTGGAAGACGCCTATCGACAAAGGCCGCCTGATGGGCACATTCGCTGAAGATTGCGCGCAAAGCTACGCGTTTACGCGGGAGGCGCAGGACGCGTACGCCCTGGCGTCGCTCGAAAGGGCGCAAAAGGCCACTGCCGATGGCAGCTTTGCGGCAGAGATCGTACCGGTTACGGTGAAGTCGGGCAAGACCGAACGCGTGGTGAGCCAGGACGAGCTGCCACAGAAGGCAACTCCGGACAAGATTCCGCATCTGAAGCCGGCGTTTCGTGAAGGCGGCACGGTGACCGCCGCAAACTCGAGCGGCATCTCCGATGGGGCTGCCGCGCTGGTGCTGATGCGCCGCTCTGAAGCCGAGCGCCGCGGCCTCAAGCCGTTGGCAACCATCGTGGGTCACGCAACGTACGCAAATGCACCGGCGCTATTTCCCACGGCGCCCATCGGCGCCATTCGCGGGCTGCATGGAGCCGCGGGCTGGGCGCTTGCCGATGTCGATTTATTCGAAATCAACGAGGCGTTTGCCGTGGTGGCGATGGCGGCAATGCGCGATCTTGGCCTTCCGCACGAAAAGGTCAACGTGCACGGCGGCGCATGCGCTCTCGGCCATCCCATCGGCGCCTCGGGCGCGCGCATCCTGGTCACTCTGCTTGCGGCGCTCGCGAAATACGGCCTGAAGCGCGGAATCGCCGCGCTCTGCATTGGCGGCGGAGAAGCGACGGCCATGGCGATCGAAATGATTCCCGAGTGAAGGGCAGAGCGCAGAGGCCCGCAGTCATTTTCCGTAGAGTTCGGATTCCGTGATCACCGGCTCCAGGTTGTCGGCGCGAGCGGAGCGGTGAGAGGCGGTGAACATCGATCCGCGGGCGGGGACGATGGGAGCGAAGCTCATGAAGCCGATCTTCGGGGCGATGTCGTCGTAGATGGCTTCCATGCCGCCGCGGATGGTGTGGGTCTCGTGCCAAAAGCCGGTGCCTCCGGAGTCGCGCAAGAAGTTCTTCCACCAAAAGCGATGCGGCTCGGAGCGGGTCCATGCGAGCAGAGACGCCATGTCGCGCCAGTATTGGCGCATGCCCACGTGCATGGGGAAAAACGAAAAGACAAAGTTTTCGTGGCAAAGCAGGCCGTCGGGCTGAGCAGCGACGGAGTTGGCGATCTTGGGGCCGAATCCGAGGACGGTCTTGACGCCGGTGACGCGGTTGACGCGCATGCCGAGGTAGACAACCACAAGGTCAGGGTACCCGGAGAGATCGACGGTGCGGCGGTTGACGGGGGTGGGCATGGGAGGCTCCTGCGATGCAGAATTCAGATTTTACTGCCAGGCCCGATATCATTATTTGGATTCAGGACGCCCCCACTCTGAGGCTTGCGCGGCAACCTTCTTTTGAGCGTCCTTTGAGGAACCTGATCCGTCCTCTTAGAAACCTGGTCGCGCTCTGAAAAAGTGCCCTGTCTACACACCCGCCAAAGCAGATTCGACAACGCCGGAATCTGTATTCGGCTGGGCATTGTCGGCTGCTGGGGTTGGCGACCGGCACGTGAGCCAGTTCCCACGCCGAGCGGTCCTTGAGCAAGCGGGCAACAAGCGCGGTGTGCATGGCGTGGCCGGCGCGCTCAGCCACCACATGGCCCTCCAGGCGGCGCCCGGCAAGGGCCAGATCGCCGATCAGATCGAGCACCTTGTGGCGCACATACTCGTCGGGGAAGCGCAATGGGCCGTTCTCCGGGCCGCTTTTGCTCAGAATGATGGCGTTCTCCGGGCTTGCGCCGCGAATCAGTCCCATGTCGCGCAGCTTGCGTTCGTCGGCTTTATAGCCGAAAGTCCGCGCTCCGGCAATTTCTGAGCCGTAGGTCTCGGCGGCCAGATCGATGCAGGTTTTCTGCTGGCCAATGGGCGCGGGAAAGTCGATGGTGTAACAAATACGGTAGCCGGAGCCGGGATAGACGCCGATGAACTTGTCGCCCTCGCGGACTTCCACCGGTTGCAGCACGCGAAGCGTCTCGCGCCGGCGGCGCTGCGTGCGGATGCCCACGCGATGAAATGCCTCAACATAGGGCAGAGCGCTGCCGTCGAGAATGGGCAGTTCCAGGTTGTCGATCTCGACGATTACATTGTCGATGCCCATGCCAATGGAGGCCGAGAGCAGATGTTCGGTGGTGGAAATGAGCACGCCCTGTCGCATAAGACTGGTGGCGTAGCTCACTTTGGCCACGTTGCGGCCGGTGGCGGGAATCTCAAAGTTATCGAGATCCGTGCGCCGGAAGACAATCCCCGAACCCGCCGCGGCGGGCAGCAGACGCATGGTGACTGGCGCTCCGGAATGGAGTCCCACGCCCGCAAATTCAAGAGGCGCCGCGATGGTCTGTTCCAGGTGCGCGAGCTGAGCCAATAGCCTTCTCCGAATCCAGGAAAACCTGGCCGATGGTTAGATTAGACGTGAAGTGGCATCTCCGTCCTGTGGCATTTTTGCCACACTGTGAGTCAGGTAGAAGGCAAATTGGCTTTCGGATTAACCAACGATCTGTAAGGATTTGGAGGCATAGCGGGCCATCTCGGCGTCGATCGTCACCAATGCCAGTCCCTCCGAAGTGGCCTGTGCCAGGAGCATCCGGTCGAATGGATCCTTATGAATCGGAGGAAGCGCATACACCCCGGAGACGTGTTGCGGCTGCAGTGTCAGCGGCGTGGCGGCCAGTTGATCGAGCGCGTCGAACCACCACGCACGCGGGTCGCCCACGTCCAGCGTTCCCTTTATGCTTTTCAGCATGACCTCCCAGTATGAAACCACGCTCAACCGGTTAGGGCCGGTGAGAATCGCATTCCGCGCCACTCGGGTCAGCGCATCGGGATCGCTGAGGGCCAGAAGAATCGAGCAGGTGTCGAGGAGAAAGCCCTCGCTGCCCGGACCCTTTTTCACAAATCGCCTTCCAGGAAACGGTCGGGATCGATGGGCGCATTCCAGCCCGGCAGCAGACGAATGCGGCCCTTCATGCCGCCCAATTTGGCTTTGCGATGTCCGGCTGGCGCCGGGCCAATCTGAGCTACGGGGCGGCCGTGGCGCGTGATGACGATTTCTTCGCCACGCTCCGCCGCCCGGATCAGCTCAGTCAGCCGATTTTTCGCCACTCCGGTGCTGAATTCCATATCCTAAATTTTAGCCAAAATTTTTGGCGAAAACAAGCTACAATCGCCAGAAAGGTCGCAAATGTCTTTCGATCCTGCAGATTCCATCCCCATGCGCGCCTTGCTCGCCGGGGCGCGCCGCAAAGAGCGCTCGCTTTTCGATCTCACCCGCAAACTCGTTCAGGCCGAGTCGCCCTCCGACTCGAAATCCGCAGTCAACGCCTGCGTCGCACTCGCCGCCGCGCACGCTCAGGCAACTCGGCGGCCGCGTCAAATTGCACCGGCAACAGCACCATGGCAACGCGCTCGAAGCCCGCTTCGGCCCGCGTTCCACGCCGACACGTGAAACCGCCAAACCCATCCTTCTCCTCGGCCATCTGGATACCGTTTGGCCGTTGGGTACCTTGAAAACCATGCCGTGCCGTCTCAGCGGCGGGCGGCTCTGGGGGCCCGGAACGCTCGACATGAAGGCCGGCGTGGCCATGGCGCTTACGGCCCTCGAAATGCTCGCGGAAGCCAACCTGCTGCGCCGCGAAATCATATTGCTGCTCAACGGCGACGAGGAGGTGGGCAGTCCGGCTTCGCGTCCGATCATCGAACGGATCGCGCGCGAATGCGCGGACCGTTTACGTGCTGGAGCCGGCGCAGGGGCTGGCCTACAAGACGGCGCGCAAGGGCATCGGCGACTGGCGGATCGCAGTGACAGGAGTGGCGGCTCACGCAGGCGTGGACTTCGAGAAAGGCGCGAACGCCATCCGCGAGCTGGCGCGCGCCATTGAAACGGTGAGCGGCTGGACCGACCTGAAGCGCGGCCTGACGGTGAGCGTGGGCAAGATCGGCGGAGGCACGAAGAGCAACGTGATTCCTGCCGAGGCGTGGGCCGAGGTGGACGTGCGCATTGCGCGCGGGGCAGACGGCCCGCGCATCGAGCGCAAATTTGCCGCGCTCCAAGCGACTGACCGGCGCTGCACGCTGACCGTGACCGGCGGCATCAACCGCCCGCCGATGGAGCGCAGCCGCGGAACCGTCCGGCTCTACCGCAAGGCGCGGGAGCTGGCTCGCGAACTGGGCTTTCGACTGGATGAGGCCGCGACGGGCGGCGCATCCGACGGCAACTTTACCGCGGCGCTCGGCATTCCCACGCTCGACGGCATGGGCGCCGTGGGCGAGGGCGCGCACGCGCGCCACGAGTCGGTGATCGTCGAGCACCTTGCGCCCCGTACGGCGCTGCTGGCGGGCATGCTGATCGGCTCAGCTCCCCATTCAATTTCCGCACCCCAAGCTGATACACTTCGGCTCAGAAATCAGTTGGAGATTCTCCTGCCATGAAACGCATTTCTCTTCTTCTGTTGGTTGCGGCTCTGCCTGTCGCATGGTCCCAAACAGCTCCCAACCCCGCGGCGAAACCGCAGAGTTCGTCCGCAACAAAGACGCCCTCCGCTTCAACCGCCGCCAAGCCTGCCACAACCACCGCCAAACCGGGCGCCCCGGCCGCATCCAAGGCGGCCATTTCAGTCGCGGGCAAGGGATACGGGGACTCGCAGGGCGATGTAATATTTTTTGAAAAGATTACCGCTGGCGACATAGGCACGGCCTTTGAGGTTAACGGGAAATTTGGAGTGGCCTATGCAGGCCAGGCAATTTATTTTGGCGAAGACGGCAATACTCCCCGCACGGAGTGTATTTATGGCCAGGAGGGTGTCAAAGTCACTCTGAACTGTGGGGTGGGAACAACAGCGGTTGTTAAAGCTGTTTATACAGTTAATCCGGATGGATCGCTTTCGGGGCCTCCTGAGGGTATGTGGAAGGAAACCGCGTTCGCACGCCTCATCCCGAGAGGACAGGCGCCAAGCACCAAATTGTCAACCGCCCCCACCGAGCCGACCGCACCGGCATGGGTCAAGTTGCCTCCCGGGGTACCGCCGGTCAAGGGTATTGTGGTGACGCCCTTCGCGTTGCGCTACGAAGACATCACGGTCGGGACCGGCCCCGAGGGCGAGTCCGGCAAGCTCTGGCACATCAAGTACACCGGGTGGCGCGCGGCCGACGGCGTCAAATTCGACTCATCGGAAGACCACAAGCAGCCAGTGATGGGCGCGGACGGCAAGCCCGAACTTGGCCCCGATGGCAAGCCGAAGATGGGAGATCCGCAGCCGATGGCATTCCCGCAGGGCGTGGGGCGAGTCATCCCCGGCTTCGACTACGGACTCACGGGCATGAAAATCGGAGGGAAACGCCGAATCTTCATTCCCTGGCAATTGGCGTATGGTACGCACTCGATGCCCGATCGGCCAGATCATCCTGGTATTCCTGCCAAGTCGGATTTGATCTTCGATGTGGAGCTGGTGGAGGTGACGGACATGCCGCAGCCGCATCCCGGCGCAACGGCTACCGCGCCTGCGGCTCCAGGCCAGCCGACGACGCACCAGGATTTCGTGCCGCTGCCTGCGGACATCCAGTGTCTTCTGGAGGGTGTGAATACAAATATGACTTCAGACGGCAAAGGCAATGTTCATTACTCCGTGGGTTCCGTTCGAGATCTCGCTTGCAGCGTTCTCGGCGGCAAGAAGAAGCAGGTGCCGCTCGCGTCAAACGCCATCGCTGAAGATGGAAGGTTAGCGACAAAAGCATTTGGAGATATCAAGCTGACTGTGATCGATGCGACAAGTGCAAAATTCCAGTTCTCCATCGGTCCGGGCATGTTGCAGGCGTTCCGAGAGTTTCTGCAAGAGCCGTAAAAAACGCTGACGGAGTCTCAACAAACGTATCTTTCGCGCGAGGTGGCAGATTTACGGCAAAACCAGAGAAGGTGTGCCCTATTCAGCTTTTTTTGAAGGTCGCGGCGACTTAAGTGCAGCGGCTTCGGGTTACAGCATCTCTGGTTTTGCTGTAGGCGTGGCCCGAGGGCGAGTGGGCAGGTGGACTCAGTTTCTGTTTCGGCCGCCGCTCAATCCAGCTTCGGGTGCAGCTTGTGGAAGCCCGTTGCCTCCTGATAGGCGCGGGCGAAGGCGGCCAGCTTCGCGTCCTGGTAGAGCCCGGCCAGGAACGTAAGCGAGACCGGCGTGCCCGGCCCGCCGATGTCGTCGTGGTCGCCGTCGTCGATCGCGGGCGGCGGGGGCGCGTCGGCGCCGCGCAGGCCGTTGGGCAAAATGAGCGCCGGGTTGCCGGTGAGGTTGGTCGCGATGAGCTGCGTGTCGGTCGAGGGCGTAACGATGATGTCGACCTGCTCGAAGAGCGCCGAAACTTGCCGGATGGCGAGCGTGCGCGCGCGGTTGGCCTGGATGTACTCGACCGCCGGATAGAAGCGGGCAATGCGGAAGTCGTTGGGCCAGTCCTCGACGCCCTGCTCGGTGAGCAGGCGGTCGCGGCCGGTCATGGTCAGGTCGTCAAAGGCCGCGGCGGCTTCGGCGGTGAGCAGAGGGACCATGGCGTCCCAGGGCAGCTTGGGCAGCTCGACGGGAATGAGGTTGACGCCCATCGAGCGCAGCTTGTCGAGCGCGGCCAGTTCGTAGCGGCGGTCGTAATCGCGGCGGGCGCGCGCATCTTGCATCGCGGCGTTCGCGTCTTCGCGCTTCTTTGTCTCTTCGGCGGATTCGTTGGGAGCGGCTTCTTTGAGCTGGAGCGGCGGCAACGGGTCGAACTCGCTCTTCAGGTAGCCGATGCGCAACTTGTTCCAATCAAACTGCGGGTTCCAATTGAAGTCGACACTGACCGCTGCCGACAGATCTTTGCCGTCAGGGCCGTGAATCACGTCGAGCACCAGCGCGCAATCCTCCACGCAACGAGCGATGGGGCCGAGCTTATCCATCGTCCAGCTCAAGGCCATGGCGCCGGTGCGCGGAACGAGGCCGAAGCTGGGGCGCAGGCCGGTGGTATCCGCAGCGCGTGGAGGGCGAGGAGATGGAGCCGAGCGTCTCAGAGCCGATGGCGAAGGGCACGCAGCCCGCGGCGACGGCGCTTGCCGAACCAGCCGAAGAGCCGCTCGAACCCTGCGCGGGGTTCCACGGGTTGCGGGTTCGCCCGCCAAACCACTTGTCGCCCATGGCCAGCGCGCCGAGAGTGAACTTGGCCACCAGCACCGCTCCGGCCTCGTCGAGCCGCTGCACCACGGTCGCATCTTCCTTGAAGGACTGGTGCTCGAAGCCGCCCGCGCCCCAGGTGGTTGGGATAGTCTTTCACGGCGAGCAGGTCTTTTGCGCCCCAGGGAATGCCGTGGAGCGGCCCGCGATAGAGGCCATTCTCCAGATCCTCGTCCGCGGCCCTGGCCTGCGCCAGCGCGCGCTCTTCGGTGAGCGTGATGACGAAGTGCAGTTCGGATCGTAGCGCTTGAGGCGGGCAATAAACATCTGCGTGAGGGCGAGCGAAGTGATCTTGCGACGGTAGATGAGGTTGGCCAGTTCGAGCACCGTGGCGAAGGCGAGGTCCTCGATGTTCGCCGGGGTCTTGGGCTCGCCGGATATTGAGTCGTCGAAGACGCAGTTGCGGCTGAGCGCCGGCGAAGGCAACGCGGCTCTCTGCAGGCCTCGCCGGGGGCCCCGGATGAAAGACATACGCCGGAGGAACGGAGTTCGGGATCTTGAGCGCGCGAATCTTGCCGTACGCCTCGCGCTGGTCGTTCAGGCCGTCGAGCATCATCTTCTTCTGTTCGAGGCGTGAAGGGGCCGACACCGGCGAGAGCGGCGGCCTGGTCGAGCATTTCAGGCGTGATTTTGGGCAGCTCGGGCGGTTTTGCGGCGGGATTCGCGCCTGAACCTGTCTCCTGCGCCTGCGCGGCCAGCGTGTAGAGAATGCCGGGCAGCAGCGGAGAGGCGATGCCGGCGCGGGTGCAGGCGTTCAGAAAGGCGCGGCGATCAAAATTCCTTGCGCAGCATCGCAATTCCTTTCATGATGATTCTCCTGACGAAACACGCGCCAGATTTTGCCTGGCCTGCTCCCAGGCCGCTGCGAATGATCTCCGGATAAGAACGCGCCGGGAAATCATTCGGAGTTACCCCGAGTATCTGCCCAAAGCCATCGTCGATATAACAACTCGGCTGCTCGCTTTGCTTCCATTTCACTGTGGCCTTGGGTTTTTCTTGCAACACGTACTGTTCATCTGTCATGCGGCGATCTCCTATGTCTGCTCAGATGAATTATCGCTATTCCGTCCCAACTGAGCTAGTTCCCCTTGTGCAGAAAGACCGCGCGCATCTCGGCGACCTCTGTGTGGATCAGTCCGGCCTTGACGCTGGGATCGGCGGCAGCCAGTGCGCTGGCCTCGTCTTGGCTGGCGGCCTCGACGGCCAGAACGCCGTAGACACCCCTCGGGTCGAACACAGGTCCGCCGAAGACGCAGACGCCCTTGTCAAAAAGGTCCTTCCAATACACGAAGTGCGCATTCATAAGCGCCTGTTCGGCGGGCGACGCGTCCTTGTCGAAGGTGGGGCGCGGCGGGATGATACGGATGAAAAAGGTCTTCATGACGGGAGCAGCCTCCTTGGGGTTCGCGTTTGCACTCGGCGCCTGCGCAGAGAGCGCAAAACTGCCGAGCGCCAGAACAGCCAGCAAGAACCAAGCGAATTTCTTCATGGGAGGGATGGTAAACCGGGCCAGAGAGGGCAATCAAGCGCTCGACGCTGCTTGAGTTCAGCGGGCCGCTCATCATGTCCTCCCCCGTCGCCAACAATGTGCAATGCCAGTTGAACGAACAGGACGGCGAGACACTGATCAAGTTTTGCCACGCGGGTTTCGGGTTGATCCAGGAGGACCAGCAGCAGGGCGTGGTTCAGGGCGGGGGCCGCATGCACGAGAAGGTGCGCCAACGCGCGGAGCGGGCATAGCGCCTACTTTGCGGCCTCGGTCAAAAGCGTCTCGGCGCGGTGGAGGGCGTCGCGGCGTTTCTGCTTCTCGCTCTCGATGTCGGCGGGAGCGGTGGCGGAACCGCCAACACGCCGCGATGTGTCGCTCAAGCGCTGCTCGAAGCCCTTGTCGAGCGCGGCAACGTCGGCCTGTGCCTGCTTGAGCGCATCGCGGAGATGCGCAAGCTCGGTTGCGATGCGCTCGGGATAGTAGCCGAGGCGGTCGCCGGTTTGCATCGCATCGACGAGGGCATTGGAGGGACCGGCAACCGGCCCGGTCTGTTGCAGGGCGTCGTATGCGCCACGCAGGCGGGTCATTTGGCCGGCAAAACCGTCAATCTCCGCGCGTCGGGCGGTGAGGCCGGGAGTGCGGCGGACTTCAACGATGACTTTGCCGGTCACACTGCCGTCGGGCACGGGAATGATCGTGGTCAGCGTGTTGCCTTCAAACCTCCAGCCGCCCGGTATCCCGGCCTTCGCTTTCGGTGCGGGGCTGCCGTTGACCGTGACGGATGCGGGCGGCCAGTCGGCGGGCAGGCGCAGTTCGTAGCCGCGCGAATTCATCATGCCGGGATAGCTACCTTCTACAGGGCCGATCTCGACGCGGAGGGTGTCGCCGGATTGCGCGGCCTTGATGGGCGTGCGGGCAAAGACGCCGCGCTGGTAGTCAACGGAGACGCCGGAATCTTCATAGACCGAGTAGCTGGAACTCGTGCCGGGCGCGAGCGGCCACACATTCACAATCAGCGGATCGACCGGTTTCTCGCCCGTATAGAGCATCGGCGGCTGCATGGGGACGATGGCTCCGGCGCGCAGATAGACGGGGATCTGATCGATGGAGAAGCTGCGCTCCGCAGTGACCGGGCCTGTGAAGTGCTTGCCGGTGGGCCATTCGATCCAGTCGCCCTTGGGCAGCCAAATCTGTTCGGCGGCGAGGCCGGAGATTTTGTCAGCGGCAGCGGTGACGGGCGCCGCAAGCATCTGGTCGCCGAAAATGTACTCGTTTTTGCTGGTGTAGGCGGCGTCCTCTTCGGGCCAGTCGTAATAGAGCGGGCGGAAGAAGGCTACGCCGGTGTCGTAGGTGCGGCGGGCTTCGGTGTAGATGTATGGCTGCAAGGCCATGCGGAGCTGATACGTCGAGCGCAGGATGGACGAATAAGGTTCAGGATAGGCCCAGATGCGGCGCTCGGCGTCGGGGTTCTTGGTGGTGTGGGTGCGCAGGATGGGCGAGAAGGCGCCGAACTCGACCCAGCGCGTGAAGAGCTCGGGATCGACCGCACCGGGCATGTGGCCGCCGATGTCGTGGCTCCAATAGGCGTAGCCCACGTTGGCCGCCGTAGCCGTAAACCAGGGCTGAAAGGCGAGCGAATCCCACACCGAGATGGTGTCGCCGGAGAAGCCGATCTGGTAACGGTGATTGCCCAGCCCGCCCCAGCGATGGAAGAGCAGCGGCCGCTTGCCCTCGCGCTGCTGGTCGGTGAAGTGGAGGTAGTTCAGCCACCATGTGTTGTTCACGCCAGGCATGCTCGTGTTGGGCTGCTGCTGCCAGTCGAGCCACCAGAAGTCGATGCCCTGCTTCTCGAGCGGATGAAGGACGAGATGGAAGTAGTTGGTGGCCCATTTCTTGTCAGTCGGGTCGAAGGGTACGTATTTCTTGGTTGCCGGATCGATGCCCATGGCGCGGGCCATGGCCGGATAGGCCTGCTCCCACGGCTGGATGCCCGAGGCCGGATGCAGGTTGAGCGTGGCCTTCAGGCCCTCGTCGTGCAGATTTTTCAGGAAGGCGTCGGGATCGGGAAAGAGCACCTTGTTCCAGGTGTAGCCGGTCCAGCCGAGCAACTGACCCGATTGATCGGTCTCGCCCGTGGCCTTGAGCTGCTCCCTGTTGATGTGCCAGTCCATGTCGATGACCAGCACATCGAGCGGCGTCGTCATTCTCGTCGAAAGCCGCGGACCAGCTCGTCGAGCTCCTGGTCGCTGTAGGCCCAGTAGCGCGACCACCATGCGCCGAAGGCGAAGCGCGGAGGCAGCGGAATGCGGCCGGCGACGCGGACAAAATCGCCCAGCGCTTTGCGGTAGTCGTGCCCGTAGCCGAAGAAGTACCAGTCGGTGTAGGAGCCGGGTTTCTCGTTGGCGGGGCGCTCCATGGCCCACGGCCAAGGGCTTTTTTCGCCATCGAGGAAGCGGAAGTCGGCGGAGTCGAAGAGCGGGCGCGTGGAGTCGTCGACCAGCGCCCAGCCGGAGCGGGAGACGAGGCCGGGCTCGATGGGTTCCTCGGTCTTCGTGCCGCGCGCGCCGTCCAGGGTGCGCGTGGTGCCCATCAGATTTTCAGAGTCGGTGAGGCCGGGATGCCAGACGACTTATTTGCCGTCGACGGTGAGGGTGATGGAGAGATTGTCGGCCGTGAAGTGGCCGTCGCCTGTTGGTACATAGGAAAGAGTGAGCACGTCTTTGAGCGGCGACTGCGAATAGGTATCGATGGTAACGGCGCTACCGCTTACAGACCGGTTGACTTCAAACTTCGGCACCGGCAGCCGGCGATTGATGAACACAAACGAGGCGTGATCTTCAAACTTGCCGTCGGCGGACCACTCCATGCGGATGAGTTGCGGCGTCAGAACGGTGAAGCGCGCATTGCCGGCCACGACCACGGCTTTGGGATCGGCGACGGGGTTGTCGGCCACCGGGTTTTGCGGCGCTACAGCAGGAGTTACGCCCGTGCCGGTCAAATCCGTGCTCGTAGAGCCCCCTGGCCAGTGTATGACCGGCCCAGCCTGAGTTTGCGCCAAGGCCGCAAGGCCGCTGCCGATCAACAGGCTTCCAACTGCAAATGTCCTGAAAGAAACTCGCACCCTGGTCCCCAATCCTGCTCCAACGGGAAGGTTACCACTGCGCGCTCAACCAGCAAATCCCTACAGAGCATGCACGAAGCCGTTATGATTGTGCCAAGTACGCGCGCGGCGCGGGTGCGACTGAAATATCATGGCCCCGGTTGTTTTCATCTCGGCTGGCGAGGCAAGCGGCGAGCAGTACGGGGCGCTGCTGGCCACTGCCTTGTCCCGAAAATCTACTGCAAAAGGTCAAAAAGCGGAGCTCATCGGGATGGGCGGCCCGCGCATGGAGGCAGCCGGAGTCGAGAGCGTGGTCCGCTCGGAAGACATGGCGGTGATGGGCTTCACTGAGGTGGTGCGTCATCTGCCGCGCATCTACCGCGAGTTCCGAAAGCTCAAGCGGGCCATCCGCGAGCGGCGGCCCGACGTGGCCGTGCTCATCGACTTCCCCGAGATCCATTTCCGGCTGGCGAAGGAGTTTCACCGGCTGGGCGTTCCGGTGATTTACTTCGTGAGCCCGCAGCTATGGGCCTGGAAGCAGCATCGCATCCGGCTGGTGCAGAAGTATGTGCGGCGCATGCTGGTGATTTTTCCTTTCGAGGAGAAGTTTTACCGGGAGCGCGGCGTGGAGGCGGAGTTTGTCGGCCATCCGCTGGCCGAGTTGCCGCTGCCCGCGATCAGCCGCGAGCAGTTTGCGGCAGAGAACAGGCTGGACCCCGCAAAAACCTGGATCGGCCTGCTGCCGGGCAGCCGGCTGCCCGAGATCGAGGACCATTTGCCGGAGATGCTGGAGGCGGCGTGGGGCTTGTCGGTGCCTGGATCGCTGTCCGCAGGCCCGTCGGAAGAATATGAGTTTGTCATTCCCCTGGCTCCCACATTGAGCGCCGCGCAGCGGGCGGCTGTGATTGCAACTGGCGGAGGACTATGGCGGCGGGCTTCCCGTGCGGCTGGTCGACGACGCCCGCGCCGCGCTGTTCCACGCGCGCGCCTCGGTGGTGGCCAGCGGAACGGCGACGGTGGAGGCGGCGCTGATCGGCAATCCCTTTATGGTGGTCTACCGCGTCTCGCCGCTGACGTATGCTATCGCCAGGCGGGTGGTGAAGGTGCCGCACGTGGCCATGGCCAACCTGATTGCCGGCAAGCGCGTGGTTCCGGAGCTGATCCAGCATGACTTCACGGCGGCAAATATCGTCCAACAGCTTGAGCGGCTGCTACCGGACGGGCCGGCTCGCGAGTCCATGAGAATGGAGCTGGGGGCCATTCGGGAGGCGCTGCGCGTGCACCCGGCCAAGGGCAAGGCCGAAGGGCCGGGCGCCATCGAACGCGTAGCCGCCCATTGTCCAAAAGGAACTCGAAGCAGTTTGCCCGGCGGCTCAAGAGGCCGCACAACCCTGAACGCAATAGGCGATTTCCCCAAGAACCGGCAACTGGCAAATGAACGGCGGCAAGAAAATGAGCATGGCAATGTTAAGCAGATACGTCGAAGGACTTTCAAGCTTCATTGCCGGCGGCTTGCAGGCCGCTGCGCCCTCGTCGTGCTTGCGGCAGCCTGGGCAGGAATGGCAGCAGCGCCCGCAGCCGCGCAGCGCGAGCGCCCGGCGCTGAACATCACCGGCTACGTGATCGACGCCGAGCTGGATACGGCCACGCACCATCTGACGGCCACGGCGGTGGTGAGCTTTACCGCGCCCGCAAACCTCGATGTGGTGAACTTCGGCTTTCACCCGGCGCTGAAGGTCACCAAAATCACCGATGAAAGCGGCAAAGCTGCTCGACGGCGAGCGGACCGCCGACGGATCCATCCGCGTCACTCCGGCCACGCCCTTCGTGCCGGGCCAGACCGAGCACTGGACCTTCGTCTACGACGGCACCATCACCGGCAACGAGGACGGTCCGGTCGAGGGCCTGAAACTGGCCGCCATCCAGGAGCCCATCAGCTATCTGCTTTATCCGGCGCGCTGGTTTCCCATGACCGGCTACATGACCGACCGCTTCACGGCGGAGATGCACATCCGCGTGCCGCAGGGGATGCGGGTCTTCGCCAGCGGCAGCGCAGGGCGCCGCGAAGCACGTGACGCTGGCCAGACGGCAAGCCCGGCGACGAGTACGACTTCAACTGGACCAAGCCGGGATTTCCGGGCACGGTGATTGCCGGCCGCTATGTCGGGCCCGGTCTCGGTCGGGCGCCGGCAACGTGAAGGTCTACCTGACCATCAGCCACCAGGCGTCGGCCAACCAACTGGCGCAGACGGCGACCAAGGAATACGACTTCTTTACCGACAGCTTCGGCGAGCCGGAGACGAGCCGCCTGAACGTGGTGGAGCTGCCCGACGACACGCTGCCGGCGGTCTGGGCGCCGGAGCTGGCGGCGATCATGGGCTCGCGCGTGGGCGACAAGATCGGGCGTCCGCCTGCTGGCCAATACCATCGCCCACCAGTGGTGGGGCTGCGAGGTCAGCCCGCAGACCCTCAACGACGCCTGGATCACCAACGGCATGTCCCGCTACGGCGAGCTGATGTATGTGGAAGACGAGAGCGGCAAAAGCGCCTTGCGCGCCGCTCTTGAAGACGTGGCCGCCGGCGCGCTGGCCTACGACACCATTCCGCTCTCGAGCGCCGGCCGGCTGGATCCCTTCTCGCCCCAGTTCCAGTCCATGACCCTGGAAAAGGGCGCCATGGTCTTCCACATGCTGCGCTGGGAGATCGGCGACAAGGCCTTTCTGGCCACCCTCAAGGGCGCGCTCAGCCAGTACACCGACAAGCTCCATCCGCACCGAGGACTTTGAGAAGGTGGCCGAGGCGCAGAGCCAGCAGCAGTTGACTGCCCTTCTTTTCGCAATGGATCGACGGCACCGGCGCGCCGCAGCTTCACCGACAAGTACGCCGTCTACCGGCTGGGCAACAACAAGGGCTTCCGCACCATCGGCGAGATCAACCAGGATCTCGACCTCTTCCGCATGCCGGTGGAGCTGCGCATCGAGACCGACGGCAAGACGGAAAACCAGAAGATCGACGTGGTGGGCACCGATACGCAATATGTGGTGGACACCTTCGGCCGGCCGCGCCGCATCAGCATCGATCCCGGCGACTGGGTGCTCAAGACCACCCCCGACCTGCAGGTGCGCATCGCCATCCTGAAGGGCCAGCAACTGGTGGCGCAGGGCGACCTGGTCGGCGCGCTGGCCGAGTACCAGAAGGCGCTGGACGCCAACCCGCAGAGTTCGCTGGCCAGCTACCGCATCGGCGAGGTGCTCTTTACCCAGCGCAACTACCAGGCCAGCGTCAACGCCTTCCGCGACGCGCTGCGCGGCGACGACGAGCCGCGCCTGGACCGAGGTCTGGAGCCACATCCCCATCGGCAAGATCTTCGACCTGACCGGCCAGCGCGACCGCGCCGTCAACGAGTACCGCCTGGCCGTGCAGACCAACGACAACACCCAGGGCGCCGTCAACGAGGCGCGCCTGTACCTGCAAAAGCCCTACAAGCGGCCCGAAGGCAACTGAAAACACACCTATCGCGAAACCACAGAAGGTGTATCCCGGAACCAGTCGAGACTAGAGCGGCGAGCCTGTACGGAATCGGCCAGGATACAGTAGCTGTGGTTTCGCCTTAATCCTCACGCTTCATCCGGCAACATATAAAGGGGGAGAGCACGAACCTCAATTCACACCGCCTCACTCCA
>CAWCXX010000096.1:0-11971 GCA_963799445.1 uncultured Acidobacteriaceae bacterium
TAGTGATCTACCATGAGAACATGGCCGCCAAATTCGACTTTGTAAGGTTTGGTGGGGTCCTGGGTTGGCGCACCTATAGGCTCTGAGTGCCGCAGGTTTCTCCGTGACTTCGGTTGGATCGTCGCCGGCTTTGACGTTACTTGCTGCTAGATAGGAGCCGAACCCGCCCCGCCTTTTGTACCAACCAGCAGCCGGTTCCCGCGCAATTTTATCCTCCGGTGGCAGCATAGCGCTGGAACGTGCGGCGACATTTGTCCTTTGCCAGCGATGCACCCAGCGCGCTGCCTGAAACGTGCTTCGCGCATAAGGCGCGAGGGCCGGAAGGCTTCTCCACAGCGGCGGTCCCGCAGCCCCAAAAGCAGCGAACAGGCCGGTCTTAAGTACTTGAGTAGCGGCTCATCGACGTGACCAGAAAAGGGTATTGTGTGACCGAGGACCTGTGCGATGGTGGCGCTCGCCGTGGGTTTTGCTCTAGAATCTGAGCGGGAACGTGTTTTCGGGTTTCTCTATCGAACTGACCCGATTTGCTCGACGGAGACGCTCGACTGGCCACCCGTGACGGCCTGCTTCTTCCAGGTTCATTGCGGCCTTCCATGTGGCCGTTTCCTCATTTGCACGCGTCCGCGCCCGCACAATGGAATTTGCCCGGTGTAAGTGAGGAAGTTCAAGCGTAGACGGGCGAGCGGTTCAAGAGGTGAAGGCGATGAGGCTAGCCGCGCTCAAGTTTTTCGCGCTATTGTTTCTGTTGCCCGGTCTGGCGGGCCTGATCGTCTCGGCCATGATCTCCACGCACTACCTTGCCACCATGCCGAAGTGGCCAGTGATGGAGCAGCATCGTTTCGTTCCGCGCGGCATTCACGGCACCACGATTTACCAGACGCCGGAAGAGAACCGCGATCTCAACTTGATTGAGTACACTTCGGTGGGAGTTTTCCTGACCGGCCTTGTGATTGGCCTTGTGTATATGGAGAAGTGGGGCAGCATGCAATCGCGCGCAGACGAGGAAGAATCCAAGCTTGCGGAGAATCACAGTTGAGCAATCCTTCAAGGCGCCGATCGCCGGCCGCCATCCTCTACAATTGACCGATGCCGGAACTGCCTGAGGTGGAAACCATCGCGCGCGGCGTTGACAAACGCTTGCGTGGCGACCGCATCGTCCAGGCATGGTTTGGCAGTCACCGGGAACCATTCAAAACGCCGCCTTTGCGCCAAGCCAAGGGTCTTGAGGGGCGCGCCCTGCTGGCCGTGCACCGCACCGGAAAACACATCGTCTTCGAGTTAGGACCGAAGGACACGCTGCACCACGCTTCCGCGCAGAAAACCGCCCCGCGTGCAAAAGAAACGTCCACTCCTGACGCGCAGTGGATCGTGCACCTGGGCATGACCGGGCGGCTGCTGGTTACCACTCCGGATTCTCCCGTTGCTCCTCACACGCACGCGCGGCTCAACCTGGCCAGTGGCCGGGAACTGCGTTTTGTGGATCCGCGACGCTTCGGACGCCTGGAATTTCGCAATCTGCTCAGCTCTGCACCGTTCCATGGGCCCGGCGCCGAGCCACTCACCATTGGCGCGCGCCAGTTCGCCGCGCTCTTCCACACCAGGCGCCTGACCATCAAGGCCGCACTCCTCAACCAGACGATGCTGGCCGGGGTGGGCAACATCTATGCCGACGAGAGTCTGTTTCAGGCAGGAATTCGGCCGCGGCGGCGGACCAACCGCCTCACCGCTGCAGAACTCGACCGTCTCCGGCTCGCGTTGCGCCAGGTTCTGGGCCATGCCGTACAGCTCGGCGGTTCCTCGGTCTCCGATTACGTCGACGCCGATGGCGAGCGCGGCTTCTTTCAGCTTGAGCACTGCGTGTACCAGCGCACTGGCCAACCCTGCCGCCGCTGCCAGACGCCCATCCGGCGCTTGGTGCTGGCGGGCCGTGGAACCCACTATTGTCCCAAGTGCCAGCGCTGAACTGGACCGGTTTGGGTCTGGGCAATACCGCTCACCTATGCTTTTTTGAAGTATTTCACTATATGGACTTCCAGAATCAAGACAAATGCTGCCACAACGGCTCTATAACTGATTGAAAAGAAAGAGAGTTGAGAACGGTACGCTGATTGCTATGTAAATGGCGCCAGTGATGTACCGGCAGCTGGAGGAATGTCCAGCGAGCCAAAGCAGCACCGGGCACCCGACAAGAGCAACCGCCAACGAGCGGCCCTCAAAAGGGAGAAGCCGGTTGGGAAGCCTGAAACAGGAGCGGTGGAGACAACCACCGCCTTTGGTTCGTTTGGGAGGCCAGTGACAAATGCAGGAGTACCGAGACGCCGCTCCGAACGGAGTGGCGTTTCCTGCGTTTGGGCTGATTTTCCCCCGGCGAGCGTTTTTTCGGCTCCCCGCGATCCCCCGCAAGTAACACCCTGCCACCAAAGGGCCACTTGCCACAGGCAAATCTTCGCTGTAATATCAGAGTTGCCTATCAAGCGGCTGACGCGGGCCACCCGGATATGGGGAGAGCAAGCTCGCCGCGGAGCAAGGAAATTTCGCCCGCCAGTTCCGTTCTTACCAGTCTGTGCGCGGCGATAGCTCATATAGGACAGGGCATCACCTGAGAAAAGCAGCAGACGCGCCGAATCGATTCCGGCGTCAGGTTGGAGTTGAGAATCACTCCCGCGTTTGAGGCGGCAATCGCATTTTCACAGTGGTTCGAGGGGTGGGATCACGGAGACTGAGGCGAGTTGGCCGGTTTGTTGACGGCTTGTTTTGCCACGGTCAGCACTTCCCCGCATGTGCTGAAACGGTTGCGCCATTTTCTGGGAGGGTTTTGCGCTGCCGGACGTTTGCCGCGCTTAGCGGCCCGGCCGGAGGAGGCGCAAGCAGGGGAATGCAGTTCGTTATCAGTATCTGAACGCGCAAATCAATGCTCTACGGAGCAAAGCACCAGGAAGTACACGCATCATGACAACAGAACCGACGCTGCCCCAGCCAGAACAGGGGCCTGTTCCTGACAATGGTCAGGTGCATTCGCAAGGGCATCGGCGCCGCCGGCGCCGCCGCAAGAACAAATCCAGCCAACAGGCCGCCATGCAAAGCCAGGCGCAACAAGGCCAGCCGCAACCGGAGCAGCCACAATTAGCGCAGCCACCGATGCCGCCGCCGGCTCCGCCGCAGGCCGCGCAGCCCAAGCCCGCGCGCCAGCACCAGAGCCGGAAGAAAAAGCAATTTTTCCAGAAATCCCAGGCTCCCGCGGCGCAACCCGGCAACAGTATCTCCGGGCCCATGCAAGGCAAGCGCAAGGGAAGGCAAAAAGGTCCGCGCGCGTTTGTCGGCCCCATGGACCACAGCTATCGCGCCGTCAACGGCAACGTAGCCGACGGCCCACCCTCCACCATTCAAATCACGAGCAACGGCCATGGCGGCAGTTATTATCCCGACGTCTATGCGCCGCCGCCCGCTGCGCCCGTCCGCCACGACGCGCCCACCCGTATCTTCTGTTTCATCGAGGATCTGTTCTTCCTGGCCAAGATTCAGGAGACCGCGCGCAAACTGGGCGTGAAGGTGGAGTTCGTGAAGGGCGATAAGGCCGCCGTGGCGCGCGTACTGGACGCGCCGGAGAACGAACGGCCCGCGCTGCTGGTCTTCGACCTGAACAACCTGAACGCCAAGCCGATGGCGCTGATTCCCAAGTTCAAGACCAAGTTCAAGAAGGCCGTCTCCATCATCGGTTTTCTCAATCACCTGCAGGGCGACCTGAAGATGAAGGCCATCGAGGCGGGATGCGACGTGGTGATGCCGCGCTCAGCCTTCTCGCAGAGCCTGCCCATCCTCCTCCGCCGCTACGGCGTGGAAGAGGAAGAAGAGTACTCGCAGCAGCCGATGTAAGAAAGACAGGGAACGAGAAAACAAGGGACCAAGGGAACAAGAAGACAAGGGCTTTGGGTTCAGGGAAAAATAGAGTGCCTGAATCGGGGACCATTCGACCTTCGGCTCGATGTCGAGTTTCGATCCCGTGGGGAAAGCAGCTTGATCCCTCGTTCTCTTGGTCCCTTATTCCCGCCTTTACCCCGGCGGCCAAGTCATCATCCGCCCACCCATCAGATGGAGGTGCAGATGATCCACGGTCTGGCCGCCGTCCGGGCCGGTATTCACCACGACACGGTAGCCCTTCGCGAGCCCCTTCTGGCGTGCGATCTCCGCTGCCGCCCACAACAGGTGGCCGAGCAAAGCGCGCTTGGCGACGTCCGTATCATCGAGGCCGGCCTCATCCAGCGAGTCGAAGTGCTCGCGCGGCACAATCAGCACATGCACCGGCGCCTTGGGATTGATGTCGGCAAAGGCATACGCCAGTTCATCCTGATAAACAGCGGTCGACGGGATCTGTCCTTCAACAATCTTGCAAAAGAGGCAACTCATAGCGTGGTCAGTGTACACGTGCAGTTGGCTGTGTCCAAAGGAGATTGTCGCGAAGGCCTGCGCCGCGTTGCATAAAGACTGCATTTTAAGATTTCAAAAGAACAATATCGAGATAGAATGTATTCTCCCTCCCCGGAACAGGAGTTCAAATTGAATTCATCTACGAAGACGCAACCCCTTGCGCAGGTGTTCACTGCCGATCGGGGTTTGGTGGTGCATGGGGCCATTATGTTGCTCCTCGGCTTGCTCTCGGGTTTCAGCCCGTTGTTTGTCAAGGCCAAAATCGCCGGATTGGAAGCCCACAATATCGGTGTGATTCAGGGGACGCTGCTCTTTGCTCTGGCTGCGGTTTGGCCATCCCTGGGCCGGGGTCGCATCGTCACAGCAGCGCGGTTCTGCGCTTTCGTTGGCCTCTATGCGAATTGGCTGGGGGCGTTTCTTTCAGCGGTGTGGAGTGCGAAAGGGATGTTTATTGTGAATGGCGCCTCAATGCCCGGCGGCGCCGCTCCCTGGATGGAAGGAACAGTCGCGGTCCTGCTGAATGTTTCCATATTGGTTGTCATTATGTGCGTGCTGATTCTTTTGGCGGCGGCGAGGAAGCAGGATACCTGAGAACTGCGGCATATCCGCCAGAGATGAACCCGCCAAGCGAGAGAGACTGAGAATTGGCTTTGGCCTAAAATAGCCACATGGGCCCCGCTTCCCCATTTCGCATCGTGCACACCGTCTGTTCGCATGACTGCCCGGACTCGTGCGCGGTGCTTGTCACGGTGAACGACGAGGGCCGCGCGGTCAAAGTCGAGGGCGACCCCTCGCAGCCGGTGACGCAAGGCTTTCTGTGCGGCAAGGTAGCGAAGTATCTCGATCGCATCTACGCGCCCGACCGCATCCTTTATCCGTTGCGCCGCAAGCCCGGCGCGGCGAAAGGGCCGTTGCAACGCGGGCGCGAGCACGAAGCCTTCGAGCGCGTGAGCTGGGACGAAGCGCTCGACGCAATCGCCGCGCGCCTCCAGCAAATCGCGGGTCAACACGGCTCGGAATCCATTCTGCCCTACAGCTACGCCGGCACCATCGGCGTGCTCGGCTACGGCTCCATGGACCGCCGCTTTTTTCATCGCCTTGGAGCGAGCCAGCTCGACCGCACCATCTGCTCTGAGGCGGGCGGACAGGCGTGGAACCTGGTCTACGGCAAGAAACTTGGGCTCCCCACGGAAGATTTCCGCCTGGCCAAACTCATCCTCGCCTGGGGCGCGAACATCCACGGCAACAACATTCACCTGTGGCCCTTCGTTGAGGAGGCGCGGCGCAACGGAGCGCGGCTGATCGTCATCGATCCCTACCGAACGCGCACCGCCGCAGTTGCCGACTGGCACATCGCCATTCGTCCCGGAACCGACGCGGCGCTGGCGCTCGGCCTGATGCACGTGATCCTGAACGAGGGCCTCGAAGACCGCGCTTATATTGCGGAGATGACGCACGGCTTCGAACGGCTGGCCGAGCGCGTACGCGAGTACACGCCAGAGCGCGTGGCCGCGTGGACCGGCATGACCTCGGCCGAGATTGAGCAGTTGGCGCGGGAATACGCCACCGTGCGTCCCGCTGCGCTGCGCATGAATTACGGTGTGCAGCGATCGGAAAACGGCGGCGCGGCCGTGCGCGCCATCGCCATGCTGCCCGCGCTTACCGGCGCGTGGAAATATCGCGGCGGTGGCGCACAGCTCTCCACTTCGGGCGCTTTCGCGTGGAACAAAGATGCTCTCGAACGGCCCGATCTGGCGCTGGCCTCGCCGTTGGGGCGCCTGGCGCGCGTGGTGAACATGTCAGAGCTTGGCCGGGCGCTTACAGAACTGGGAACAAGCCACCCCATCGAGCAAAGATCGCTCGCCGGGGACCCCGGCAGGGAACAAGCCACCCCAGCGGACAAAGATCATCCGCCGGGGGCCCCAGCGGGGAACGAGGGAACGAGAAGACACGGAACAAACGAGCAAGGCAGGGATCGAGGGAACGACGATGGCCCCGCGGTCCATGCGTTGTTTGTGTATAACTCGAATCCGGGCGCGGCGGCGCCGAATCATAACGCAGTGCAGCGCGGCCTGGAGCGCACGGATCTCTTTACCGTGGTGCACGAGCTCTTTTTTACCGACACCACCGACTATGCCGACTTCATCCTGCCTGCGACGACGTTCCTTGAACTCACCGACGTTCAGGGCGCCTACGGCCACTACTTTGTACAGCTTTCAAAGCAGGCCATTGCACCACTCGGCGAGGCGCGGTCGAATGTCTGGCTCTTCGGGCAGCTTGCGCAGCGCATGGGATTCACTGAGCCCTGCTTCCGCGACACACCGGACGAGATGATTCGTCAGGCGCTCCGAATCGGCGCCGACGGTCACTCGACGAACGCAGGCATGGAGCACATCACGCTGGAAGGACTGGAGCGCGAAAGCCACATCCCGCTCGCGTTTCATCGCAGCCCGGAGGACGAGCCGTTCCAGCCGTACACCTCCGGCCCGATTCCTACGCCCTCCGGGAAGATCGAGTTCTTCTCGGAGGCGTTAGCCGCCGCGGGCTTTGAGGGGCTTCCAGGATTCATCGCGCCCGCTGAATCCCGCTGGAGCGAGGCGGCGGAAAAATACCCGCTCGAACTGCTGGGCCGCAAGAACGACAACTACATGAATTCGACCTTCGCCAATTTACCCGGCCATCGCAAGATGGAGGCGCAGACCAGCCAGCGGCTCGAAATCCACCCGCTGGACGCGCAATCCCGCGGTCTTGCGGATGGCGATCGCGTGCGTGTCTTCAACGACCGGGGCTCACTGGAATTGACGGCGCTGTTGAATCCGAGCCTGCCTGCCGGCGTGGTAGCGGCGCGGCTGGACTGGGCCAAGCTGCATCCCGGTGGCGCCAACGTGAACGCACTGACCAGCGAGCGGCTGACCGACATCGGCGGCGGAGCCACGTTTTACTCGAGTTTGGTGGAAGTGGCAAAAGCGTAAGGCAAGCCTACGGCCTCATTGGGGCAATCAACTCCTGACTTCCGTATGGGCGCCCATACACGCGCAACCAGGGCTCCGAATGTGTGTGAGGCTTCAATAGCCGAGCAATTCAACGAGCATGCGGTTGATCTCGGGGTCGGAGCGGTGTGGCGCCAGAACCGAGAGACTGATTAGGTGAATCGTAAACGCGGGAAACGATTCGGCGATGGCCTGGGAGAGAAAGCGGCGCATGGCGGGAATCTCGCCGGTGGCGGCGTAGATATTGAGAAGGTACGCGGCGGGAACAAACTCGCCGCGGCTGCGGCGTTCTTCAAGCTCAGTTATGAGGCGACTGGCGTCCTCGCTACGGCCTGCGCGCTGGTAGGCGCATCCGAGGAGGCCGATGAAGATGGGAGCGCGTGAGTTGGCGACGACCCGTTCAAGGTTTTCGACGGCCTCCTGGTGGCGCTCGAGCGAAGACAGCGCCAGCCCCAGCATCCACAGGCCAAAGTTGTAGTTCGGTTGCAGCTCCAGCGATTGGCGCGCATAGCTCTCTGCCAGCTCATCACGGTCGATCAGGTGGTAAGCGCAGGCAATCAGCGCGTGGATGTAGGCGCTAACGGGGTCGAGCTGGCAGGCCTGTGTGGCGTGCGCGGCAGCTTCGTCATTGCGCCGGCACATGGCGTCGAAGATGGCGCAGTATCCATGTGCAAAGGAAGAGCGCGGGTTGATGGCGAGGGCTTTCTCGAAGTGAGGCCCGGCTTCGCGCCAGTTGGGCACGAAGAAGAAGGTGTAGAAGCCGCGAGAGAAGTTGACCTCCCAGAGGTTGGGGGCAAGGGCGACGGCACTGGTCATGGCGGCTAGGGCGGGCGGCCCGCCCTCCTTTGCCGAGATCCAACCATAGACGCGAAGGATGCAATAGCAGTCGGCGAGGCCGGAGTAGGCAAGCGCGAACTGCGGGTCGAGCTGGATGGCCTTCTCGAAGCATTCGATGGCCTGGCGGACGGTGGTGGGCATGCGCTGGTTGAGAAGGTGGCGGCCCTTGAGGTAGTTCTCGTAGGATTCGAGGTTCTTGGTGGCCAGCTTGACGCCAACGCCGAGGGTGACCTTGAGGTGGTCGGCGATGGAGTGGGAGATTTCGTCCTGGACTTCGAAAATATCTTCCATCTGGCGGTCGTAGCGCTCGGACCAGAGCTGGAAACCGTTGCGGGCGTCGACCAACTGGACGGTGACACGGATGCGATCGCCGGCGCGGCGCACACTGCCGTCGAGAATGTTGGCGACGTGGAGTTTGAAAGCGATTTCGCCCATTTCGATCGATTTGCCCTTGAAGGAGAAGGAAGAACTGCGGGCGGCGACGCGGAGGCCTTCGATTTGGCTGAGGGCGATGAGAATTTCCTCGGCGAGCCCGTCGCTGAAGTACTCGTTCTCCTTTTCCGCACTGAGATTGGCGAAGGGCAGCACGGCGATGGACGGCATTTGCTCCGCGGGCTTGGCAGTTGAGACCTGTTTCAGCGCGGTCCTCACTTCGGCCATGCTCTGGAATCTCTGCGCGGGCTGCTTGGCCATGCATCGCGTCACGATGGCTGCCATCGGGGATTCGAGCGGGAGGGGCTCATCGCGCACCACGGCGTTCAGAATGTCGAGTACCGAATTGCCGTTGAACGGGCGCTTGCCCGACAGCATCTCGTACAGCACGGCGCCGAAGCTGAACACATCCGAGCGCTCGTCGAGCGGCTTGCCCTGGGCCTGCTCCGGCGACATGTAAGCCGCTGTCCCCAGCACCGTACCTTCGTCGGTTGCTGTGGCGTCCTTGTCGGCATCCACCTTCAGCTTCGCCAGCCCGAAATCCAGCAGCTTTGCTCCTCTTTCGGCCACCAGCACGTTGGCGGGCTTCAGGTCGCGATGCAGGATCCCGTGCATGTGCGCGGCCTCAAGCGCGCTGGCGATCTGGAGCGCGAGCCGCAGCGCTTCTGCTGTTTCCATTGGTCCCTTGAGCGGAGCGCCCTCGACGTATTCCAGCACCAGGTAATCCGGGCCAATATCGTAGATCTGGCAAATGTGCGGATGGTTCAATGCCGCGATGGCACGCGCCTCCAGTTCGAATCGGGAACTATGCTCATACTTCAGACATTTGACGGCGACGAAGCGATTCAGCCTGGTGTCGCGGGCTTTCCACACCTCTCCCATTGCGCCCGCGCCGATGAGGGCCAGGATTTCGTAAGGGCCGAGTTTGTCGCCTATGGAGAATGGCATGGAGATGCCTCAGACAAGTCTACGCGAGCCAATTCACGGAAGAATAGGCGGGGGTAATTTTTTTGAGAGCGGGCAAAAAGTTAACCTTTGCGGGCGCGCTCGCGCTGCAGTTCGCGGTAGAGTTCACTCTTTGACCGGCCCAGCTCGCGAGCCAGCCGCCCATGCGCCGCATCAGTGCGCCCTATCGCGCAGGCGTTCCATGAGCACAAAGTTCGATGTGCCTGGCAATCGGCATTTCCAAAAGCGCCATCCGTTTGCGTTGCTCCCTGGTAGACCTGGACTGCAGCTTGGGAAGGGGATGAAAAGCCCGACCTCGTCATCAAGAGAAGCTCCCGTCTACACCGAGCCGTGGCGCTCCTTGCCTTTGTGGACGTGCATGAATTTCTGTCCAGCGGGGAAGGTTGCGCTCGGCAATACCCATGAGGTCTCATTCTTCGTAGAAATCTTCTTTGATCTCAGGGGAAATGGAAAGCTTCAATAGGGCACGCAGAACGTCATTTTCCGTTTCGTACTCGGTCAAACGGCGCGCCGTTAGCGCCTTAAACACTTCAAAGTCAATTTCGATCTGTGGCATCCTGCCCTCCTTTAGGTTAATAAGAGCACTATACGCACTATACGAACTTTTGTCAAGATCTCCAAGAAAATTAAAGTAGCGCCCGACTCATTCGCGAGTTGTAGAATCGTATCACCGTTTCAGACTTATAGGAGGTGTTGTTATGGCGAGACATAACGTGACTTTCAGCCTGCCTGAACGCGAGCTGGGAAGAGCCGACATCGAATTTCTTGTGAAGCGAGACGGAGAGATGCAGGCACGCTGAAAGTCAGCAATGGATCGCTCGTGTGGGTCCCGAAGAACAAACGGCTGGGCCATAAGTTAGGATGGGCAGAGTTCGGAAAGCTGCTGAAGAGCATGGGGAGCCAGGAAGCAAATGAGGTTGCTTAGCTCGGCTACGTTCCTAGCGTCTCCAGTCGGATAAATCGCGATTCCAAAACAATGAAGTGCCGTGCTTACTTGCGACGGGCGTGGCTCGCGCTGCAGTTCGCGGTAGAAATCGCTCTTTGACCGGCCCAATTCGCGCGCCAGCCGCTTGAGAGCTTCCTTCTCGTCGATTCCGCGCTTCGGCCTGGATGCGCGCAACGCGGTCCGCATCTTTTCGCGTGTTCCGCGCCCTGCGCGCCGCGACGATCCGGTCCGCGCCGGCGCTTCGACCAGCAGAGTGATTTCGCCGCGGATGCGATCGCGGCTGCGAGTTCTCTGCCGCACCTCGGCCACCGTTCCGCGCACAAACTCCTCGTGGACCTTGGTCAGCTCGCGTGCAACGACCACGCGCAACTCCGGCCCCCAGACGCTTTCAAGATCGGCCAGCGTGTCGAGAATGCGATGCGGCGCTTCGTAGAAGATCAGAGTGCGCGCCGTTTCGCGCGGCTCGGCAGCCAGTTTTTCCAGACGCGTGCGTCGCGCGCCGGCTTTCTCCGGCAGAAATCCAAGGAACTGGAACTCTTCGGCCGGCAGTCCCGAGGCGATCAAGCGCGCTGATGGCCGCATTCGCGCCGGGAATCGGAATCACCGGAACGCCGGCGGCAATGGCTTCGCGCACCAGCCAACCGCCGGGATCGCTGACGGCCGGCGTTCCGGCGTCGGAGACGAGCGCGATGGCCTCCCGGCCTTTATGGCCTCAATCAGTTCCGTGGCGCGCTTGCGCTCGTTGTGCTCGTGGCAGCTGACCGTCGGCTTCGCGATTTCGAAATGATTGAGCAGCTTTTGCGTCTGGCGCGTGTCTTCGCAGGCGATGCGATCTACGCCGCGCAGCACATCGAGCGCGCGCAGCGTGATGTCGCCCAGGTTGCCGATGGGCGTGGCGACAAGGTAAAGGCCCGGAGCGAGAGCGCGGCCTCTTGGCGGCGAGCCAGTGCATATTGTCGTAAGTGTACGTCGTGCTTTCCCACATTTGCACACGGAACGCGCCAAGGATGGGGCACCCATTCCGCTGGCCTGTCGGGCGGGCGTCCGCAGCGTCAGACGCATCCTGCTCTATTAAAAAAACGAATGACTCTCTGGCGCGGGTTCGAACTGCGGTGGATGCTCTCCGCATCGGCTGCGTCAGACAGTGCTTGCAGTTGCTTATCCAGCAGGACATCGTAATCGAATGAGTTCCGGATTGGCTTGTTCTGAACATATACCATATCTTCGTGTGATCGTCTTTCCCAGGTCAATCCTAAAACCTCGGTCTGTAACAGACGAAAAATCAGACGGCGTGCCAAGCTCGACCATCAGCCGCTGACGTATCTGATCGATCTGATCATCCGGTACATTATCCCGCTCCCGGCCAGCGATGCGT
>CAWCXX010000097.1:0-6263 GCA_963799445.1 uncultured Acidobacteriaceae bacterium
ATGGTAGATAACTTCGACCTTGAGCTTTGCAACCTCCACGGCATGAGCGAGCGCAATCTAAGACTGCGTCCGCTCATGCCTTTTTGGGCCCTGGAGGTATGGCGATTCCGGCAAGCCCGCCGCTTCGCCAATGGTGAGCAACCGCGCTCCTCCGCGGAGGAACGCGGTTGATTCTTGTCAAGCCATGATTGCGGCAAGATCGGCATCTGCCGTGGTTGTCGGCATCAGGTTGTAGTTTTTGTTCAGCAGCCCGATGACTGCGGGCGACAGGAATGCCGGCAGCGTTGGGCCGATTCGAATGTTTCTGACGCCGAGCCAGAGCAAAGTGAGCAGGATGGAGACGGCCTTCTGCTCGTACCAACTGAGGACCAGCGAAAGAGGCAGGTCGTTGACGCCGCAGTTAAAGGCTCCGGCGAGCGCCTGAGCCACCTTGAGCGCCGAGAAGGCGTCGTTGCACTGGCCCATGTCCAAAAGGCGCGGCAAGCCGCCGAGGGTCCCGAACTGCTGCTTGTTGAAGCGGTATTTGCCGCACCCCAGGGTGAGGATCACGCAATCCTGAGGCACCTTTTCGGCGAGTTCGGTGTAGTAGTCGCGGCCTGAGCGGGCGCCATCGCAACCACCGATCAGGAAGAAGCGCTTGAGAGCGCCGGACTTCACGGCGTCGATCACCGTGCCGGCAACGCCCAGCACCGCAGTGTGGCCAAAGCCGGTAAGAATGGTGTCGCCGGGTCCATCCTCGGCAAAACCCGGCGCGGCAAGTGCGGCGGCAATCACAGGAGAAAAGTCGGTTCCATCAAGGTGCTGGACGCCTGGCCATTGGACGGCATTCATGGTGAAGATGCGGTCAGTGTAGCTCTGTTTGGGCTGCTGGATGCAGTTCGTGTTCATGACGATGGCGCCGGGGAATGCCGCGAACTCTTCGGCCTGGTCCTGCCATGCGCCGCCGTAGTTGCCCACCAGATGCTTAAAGGCCTTGAGTTTGGGATAGCCGTGGGCGGGCAACATTTCGCCGTGGGTGTAAACGTTGATGCCAGTGCCTTCGGTCTGGACGAGGAGCTGGTAGAGGTCGTGCAAGTCATGGCCGGAGACGAGAATTGCCTTGCCCTTGACGGGATGGATGCGCAGCGCTGTGGGCGTAGGCGCGCCGAAGGTCTCAGTGTGTGCGCGATCGAGCTGCTCAAGCACATTGAAGTTGAGCTCGCCGACCTTGAGGGCTAGGCCAAGCAGCTCTTCGCCAGTGTGCTTTTCAGTCAGTGTGTTCAGTAGTTCGTGGATGGTGGCGTAACTGGCAGGGGCGCTGGAGCCGAGTATCATGGCGTGATACGCGTAGGCTGCCACACCCTTCAGACCGTAAATGGCAAGCTCTTCGAGGTTCTTGATCTCCGCTCCGCCGTTGGATAACGCAATCTTGATGAGTTGCTGGCGGCCCTGGGCAAGGAGGGCTTCGCGATCTGGCGCGGGTTCGAAGAGGGCTGGTCCGGCAAGGGTTTCGACGGGCTGGCCGGCCTTAGTCGCGGCCGCTCGATAGAGAAACCGGGCGTTGTCGCGGACGGTTGCAGCCTTGTAGACCAGCTCAGCGACAGAGTCGGCGTCAAAGTTGACGTTGGTAAGGGTTGCGAAGAGGGCCTCGATGGTGAAGGCGTCGATCTCCGGGTCGCGGGCGCTGAGTTGTGCGGCGCGATGGGCATATTGGCTGACACCCTTGAGAGTATGGATCAGCAGGTCCTGCAACGTCGCTGTGTTTTCGTCTTTTCCGCAAACTCCGAGGGTCTGGCAGCCCTGACCCTGTTTAGTCTGTTCGCACTGATAACAAAACATTGGAAATCGCCTTTCGAATGTGAGATTGCTTGGTGACACCATCATAGGGGAGGTTGGGAGGGGAAAAAGCGACTTAAGTCACAACTTGGTCAAGAAAAAGGTAAGACAGAAACTGGGAAAACTATGAAAAGTCTGTGGATACCCCAGGGAAGAGCTCTGCGCAGAGCCGGCGGTGCATAACCCCGGAACGCCTGGCAGCTTATTTCCAGAATGAGTGGCAGAATTGAGTAGAACCAGCATGAATCGAATGGCTGCCCCAGATACCGTAACCGACACCATTGTTGCCATCTCTACGCCGCCCGGCCGGGGCGGAATCGGGATCGTGCGCCTGAGCGGGCCGCAGGCCGCGTCCATCGCCGCGCGACTCGCGAGGCCGCATCAGCCGCTCGAACACGCCCGTGCGCAGTTGGCAGACGTGCTCGACACGGACAGCGCCGAGAACGCGCCAGCCCAGTCTACGCGTATCGACGAAGCGCTGGTGACTTTCTTTGGCGCACCGAACTCCTACACCGCGGAAGATTTGGTAGAGATTGCCGCGCACGGGTCGCCGGTGGTGCTGGAGCTGCTGCTGCGCCGCGCGCTGGAGCTCGGCGCGCGTTTGGCCGAGCCCGGAGAGTTCACGCAGAGAGCATTTTTGGCTGGCCGGCTCGATCTCACGCAGGCCGAAGCAGTGCGCGACCTGATCGACGCGCAGACGCTCACACAGGCGCGCCAGGCCGCCAGCCAGATGGGTGGCGCGCTTAGCCATCGCGTGGCTCCGGCAAAACAACTGCTCGTAGAACTGATTGCGCTGCTCGAAGCCGGCATCGATTTTGCCGAAGACGATGTGGACGTGACGCCGCAGACCGAGATCGCGCGGCGCATCGACGAGTTGACGCCGCCGCTCACCGCGCTCGAAGCTTCTTTCGCGCGCGGCCGCATCGTTCATGATGGATTGACGCTGGCCATCGTGGGCCGCCCCAACGTGGGCAAGAGCTCGCTTTTCAACCGCCTGGTGGAGCGCGACCGCGCCATTGTGACCGCACACCCCGGCACCACGCGCGACCTGGTCACGGAACGCATCTCGCTCGGCGGCATTCCCATCGAGCTGGTCGACACGGCCGGTCTGCGTGAGGGCCGCGAAGGCGCGCAGGTAAATCTGGAAGAGGCGGAGCAACTCGGAATCCGCCGCAGCCGCGAGGCGCTGGCCGATGCGGCGCTGGTTCTCGTTGTCTTCGACGCCACGCAGCCGCTCCACGAAGAGGAACACCGTCTGCTCGCCGCCGTCCAGGGCCGTCCCGCACTGGTAGCCATGAACAAAAGCGATCTGATTGAAGTGAATCCGGCTCAAGCGCAGGCCTCCGCGCCGGCGCTTGACGGGATCGCTTCACTTTCCACTTCCGCGCTGACCGGCGAAGGCATCGCTGCGTTGCGCGAGCGGATTTTGACGCTCGCCACCGGCGGCGCAGCTTCAGAGCCCGGCATGTTGACCAATCTTCGCCAGCATCAGGCCATTACCACCGCGCTGGCCGCACTGGCCGACGCTGCAAAGGCTAACGCCGGCGGCATTCCCCACGAGATGATCCTGCTCGACCTCTATCGCGCGCTCTCGGCCCTCGATTCGCTCACCGGCCAAACCACCCCCGACGACATCCTGAATCTGATCTTCTCCACTTTCTGCATCGGAAAATAGAGTGGTGTTTCAGGCCATCTCAAGAAAGATAGAGATTTCCACACAATCCCTTTATTTCCGCGAGAATATGTATTAGAATGTCTCTCAGAGTCCCAAGACAGCGCAAGCAAGTTGGGACTCCGGTGGGACTCCGGTGAGCGAGAACTGCAAAAAACCACTCTGGAGTCCCGGACGGGATGCAAGAATGGCGCTCACAGATGCTCAAATCAAGGGGCTGAAACCCAAGGCCGGGGCACGGTACAGCAAGGCCGATGGCAACGGCCTGATGCTCGACATTACGCCGGGCGGGGTTCGCTCATGGGTGTACCGCTACCGGCTCAACGGCCGGCGGGAAAAGCTGGTGCTGGGCCGGTATCCCGATCTGTCGCTCAAGGCAGCGCGCGCCAAGCGAGACGAGCTGGCCGTGCAGGTGGTCAAGGGCGAATCGCCGGCGCTCGAAAAGAAACTGGCGCGGGCCGGGATGCCCACAAACCCCACTCTGCGGGAATTTGCCGAACGATACTACAGCGAGATCGTGGTGGAACGCTGGAAAGACCCAAAGCACATCCGCCGGTATCTCGACAGCGAGATTTTCCCCACCCTTGGCGAAAAGGCGCTCAAGGACTTGAACGCCCTTGACGTGCAAGGGCTGGTCTATCGTAAGCGGGACAACGGGCGCATCGCAGCGGCCATGCAGCTTCGCCTAGTGCTCAAGCAAATGTTTGACTACGCGATAGAGGCGCGGCTGCTGACGGTCAATCCCGCGGCAATGGTGGCCGCTCGGTTCATCGGCAAGGCCCGCAAACGGTCCCGCGTGCTCACGCCGAACGAGATCCGTTTGTACCTTCGCACCATCTACCAGTCGAACGTCCGGCGCCAATTCAAGCTCGCGCTTCACATCCTGTTGCTCACGCTCGCCCGCAAGTCGGAACTGTTGCTTGCGCGGTGGAAAGACGTTGACCTGGACAATGGCGAATGGCTGGTGCCGGCAGGGAACGCAAAGACGGGCAAGCCGCACCTGGTCTATCTCTCAACCCAAGTGACTGCCATGTTCCGGGAACTGCGGGCGCTGGCCGGCGATTCTGAGCTGGTGCTACCGGGCCGGGGCAGTCTCTCGCGCCCGTTCGCCAAGAACGCGCTCAACAAGGCCCTGGAGGGGCTGACGTTCGACATGGACCCGCTCACCATTCATGATCTGCGGCGCACGGGCGCAACGCTGCTGACGGAACACGGATTCAACAAGGACGTAATCGAGAAAGCCTTGAGCCATGAGCGTGAGGGCATCCGTGCCGTCTACATCCTAGCCGAGTTTGCGGAGCAGCGAAAGAAGATGCTGCGATGGTGGGCTGACTACGTGGATGGCCTGACGAACGAGTCCAAGGTGATTGTGGGCAACTTCGGACAGATCGCCGGATGAGATTCCAGCCTTGATTTGCACAGAATCCTATTGGACGCTGTGAGCGATTGCGATACTATGGCGCTGTAGCACCTTCGGGGCTCCCACCCCGCAAAACGACAACGAATTCGCCGGCAGTGAGGAGCAATTCTCATGCACACTTCCGGCATTCGGCAGGAAGGCTTTGCGGCGGGTTTCAAGGTGATAGGTTCAACGCAGCCCCCTCTCCCTTCACACAATGCAGGGACGCCCGCAGATGGCGGCCCCGTGCGTTTCTTGCGGCTCTCCGAAGTCCGGAACCGCGTGCCCTACTCTCGCGCCACAATCTACCGGCTGATAACAGCGGGGCAGTTTCCCCGCCCCTACAGCCTCGGGGCGCGCGCTGTGGCTTGGCTCGAATCCGAGGTTGACGCCTGGATTGCCGCGCGCGTAGAGGCCGCACAGACGCAACAGGGCAACGCGCCGGCGCGCTCTGCGGTGCGCTGATGGCTGCCGCTGGAGACGCGGCGCCGCGACCGAATCCCGACGTGGGGCCATATTTCAGGGTTCCTAAAGGGCTTTTCCAAAATGGCATCGCGCCGCGGCTTGGAGCATCCGCGGTCACAGTGTACGCGGCGCTGTGCGAACATGCCAATCGGAAAGGCGCGAATGTTTTTTCGGTCGGGGACCGATCGCTCGCCGCTGACACTGGAATGGGCCCGCGAACAATTCGTGATATTCGGACGAAGCTGCGTAGCGAGGGCCTGGTCTCGTTTGTGCGCGAAGCGGGAAACAGCTACACGTACACTCTGGTCCCGGTACAGCTCGCATGGGTGCCAGTAGAGGACAGACCGCGGCAGCCGAAGAAACCGCGGGCGCTCCATGCTCCTAAACCCGTCGCGGCCGAAAGTTGCGGGCGAGTCGGGGTTCAGCAAACTTTGCCGTACCTAGGGCAACGGTAGCAGCACCAGTCCGGCATTATTTGCTGAACGCGCCGGCAAAGTTTGCTGATCCGTCAGAGGGCTTCCAACAAGGATTGGTTCTGAGCTTTGAGGTTCTGGGGCGGGAAAAGCGGGAGAGGGGTTTGGGGGGAACCGGCGTGAGGTTTCCCCCAACCAGCGCCTATGGAGAATTCAAAGCGTGTGGGCTGTGACCGGCCACACTCCAGCAGGAACGGTGTTTGCGCCGCTCTGCGCGGGATCATGCGTGCGCGTCGATTGCTCTGGCCTTACCGTGCGGCGAACTGCGAAGCGGTCTGTGAGACGGTGCTAGACTGGCGGCGGAAGGGGAACGGCATGAAGAGGTGGATAGTGGCTTCTATCGCTATCGCTGTTGCCTTGGGCGGGGCTGGATACGGCGGATACCGCCTGTACGAGTACCAGGAGTGGAGGTCGGACTACGGCAAGGCACTGGCTTTCA
>CAWCXX010000098.1:0-68013 GCA_963799445.1 uncultured Acidobacteriaceae bacterium
GGGCGGCCTCAAGCGCGCTGGCGATCTGGAGCGCGAGCCGCAGCGCTTCTGCTGTTTCCATTGGTCCCTTGAGCGGAGCGCCCTCGACGTATTCCAGCACCAGGTAATCCGGGCCAATATCGTAGATCTGGCAAATGTGCGGATGGTTCAATGCCGCGATGGCACGCGCCTCCAGTTCGAATCGGGAACTATGCTCATACTTCAGACATTTGACGGCGACGAAGCGATTCAGCCTGGTGTCGCGGGCTTTCCACACCTCTCCCATTGCGCCCGCGCCGATGAGGGCCAGGATCTCGTAAGGGCCGAGTTTGTCGCCTATGGAGAATGGCATGGAGATGCCTCAGACAAGTCTACGCGAGCCAATTCACGGAAGAATAGGCGGGGGTAATTTTTTTGAGAGCGGGCAAAAAGTTAACCTTTGCGGGCGCGCTCGCGCTGCAGTTCGCGGTAGAGTTCACTCTTTGACCGGCCCAGCTCGCGGCCAGCCGCTTGAGCACTTCCTTCTCGTCGATTCCGCCCTCGGCTTGGATGCGCGCGACACGGTCTGCAAGCTTTTCGCGTGTTGAAGCCGCGCCCGGCGCGCCGCCAGACGATACGGTCCGCTCCGGCGCTTCGAGAAGCAGCGTGATCTCCCCGCGAATGCGATCCCTGCCACCGAACTCCCGCCGCACCTGCGCGACAGTTCCCCGCACAAACTCCTCGTGCAGCTTTGTCAGCTCGCGCGCAACGACCACGCGCAGCTCCGGGCCCCAGACGGCTTCCAAATCGGCCAGCGTATCGAGAATCCTGTGCGGCGCCTCGTAGAAGATCAAGGTGCGCGGCAACTCGCGAGGGGCGGCTTGCGAGAGGGCGCCAGCCAATTTTTCCAGGCGCGTGCGCCGCGCACCGGCCTTCTCCGGAAGGAATCCGAGGAACTGAAATTCTTCAGCCGGAAGTCCGGAAGCAATCAACGCGCTGACAGCGGCATTCGCGCCTGGGATCGGAAACACCGGCACGCCGGCCGCAATGGCTTCGCGAACCAGCCAGGAGCCGGGATCACTCACGCCCGGCGTTCCGGCGTCGGAGACGAGCGCGATGGCCTTCCCGGCCCTTATGTTCTGGATTAGTTCCGTGGCACGGGTGTGCTCGTTGTGTTCGTGGCAGCTAACTGTGTGCTTGGCGATTTGAAAATGATTGAGCAGCTTTTGCGTCTGGCGCGTATCTTCGCAGGCGATGCGATCCACCCCGCGCAGCACATCGAGCGCACGCAACGTAATGTCGCCCAGGTTGCCGATGGGAGTAGCAACAAGGTAGAGGCCCGGAGCCAAATTCGCCGCGAGTGGTGACGCGAGAACCTGCTCTTCCTCCGTCATACGAGCCTTCAGTTTTCCGATTCCTGGCGTTCGATGCGCCGCTGCTCGGCCAGCAGCGACATGGAACTCATCAGGTTCTGTACGCTCACAATGCCCACCACGCGCCCGCTCTCCGTGATCGGAATCAGCGGCAGGCCGTGGCCGGCAGTCAGGCGGCGGATGGTGGTGCCCAAGGTGTCCTCAGGTCGCGCCACCTGGAAGGCGCGCGACATGACCGACTGCACATAGCCGTTGCCGTCGTTGCGCAGGGCGTCCACAATCCGCTGCCGCGAGACGATGCCCACCAGTTGCGGGCCACGCACCACGGGAAAATCCTCTTGCAGTGAATGCACGCAGCGGTGTAAGGCGTCGGCCAGCGTGTCAGAAGGCGACAGCGTGGCAAAGTCGGTGAGCATTACCTCGCGCATGCGCACAGTGTCGACGACGGATTGGAAGAACACGCCCTGATCCTCGACCTGCGCGCCGATCATGATGAAGAAGCCGGTGAGGATAAGCCAGGGATCGTGCAGCAACATGCCGCCCAGCATGGCGATCAAAGCCAGTGCCTGGCCCACGCCGGCGGCCGCGCGGCCCGCGGGGCCAAATCCGTGCTTGCGGGCAAGGCTGTTGCGAACTATCCGCCCGCAATCCAGCGGATAAGCAGGCAACAGATGCAGCAGTCCCAGAAAAGCCTGCGTCCAGACCAGGCTGCGCAGAAGATGGGCTGGGGTGATAAATGGCTGGTCGAACAGCCGCACATCGCCGCTGGCGCCCAGAATGGCGCCGGCTGCGGCAAGCGCCGCGCCCAGGTTTGCCAGCGGGCCGGCCAGCGCCAGGGCAAACTGTCCGCCGCCCCTGTTGGCGTTTTCCTGGCTCGCGGGGTTGGCGTAGGCAAACAAGCCGCCGATAGGCAGCAGCAGAATGGCGCGCAACCGCAGTCCCATCCAGGCCGCAACCAGCAGCCGCGCCGTCTCGCGCACCGCCACCGCCGCCACAAGTAGAACAAAGACGGCTAATCCACGGGGCCAGCCGTCCCCGCCGCTGATAGCGAACAGCACCAGGACCAGGAGCGGGAAGAAGATATGGACGCGCATCTCTACGCCCATCCATCGGCCCAGCGGAATTGACCAACCGCGCATAATTCGATTGTAGAGGCTTCCACCCCTCAAACGAACAAGGAGGCGGTTCCGTTTGTCAGAACGAAAATGACAGGTTAATTTATTCGGAGTTGCGTGTCAGGTGTTGACGGCTTTCTAATCTAGATCAAGAGAAGAGAGAGTATGAGCAAGTTTTTTTTCGTAACCGCCCACCCGGAACCGAAAAGCTTTAACCATTCGCTGGTGAAGCAGGCCTTGTCGTTTCTCCGTCAGCAAGGGCATAGCGTTCAGCACAGCGATCTGTACGCGATGAACTGGCAGCCAGTCGCCGACCGGCGCGATTTTACGACCGTTTGCGACGCGGACCACTACAATCAGCAACGCGAGGAGCTTTACGCCAACGAGCACGATGGCTTTGTGCCGGAGATCAAGACGGAAATGGAAAAGCTCTTTTGGTGCGATGTGCTGGTGCTGCAATTTCCGCTCTGGTGGTTCGGTATGCCGGCAATCCTGAAGGGCTGGGTGGACCGTGTTTTCGCGATGGGCAGGATTTACGGCCAAGGAAGGTGGTACGAAACCGGCTCGTTCCGGGGCAAAAAGGCCATGGTCTCGGTGACGACCGGCAGCGGGAGTCATATGTACGGAGAAGGCGGCCTGCATACGCCGATGGAGACACTGCTGCAGCCGATCCACCACGGCATCTTCTGTTTCAACGGTTTTGAGGTCTTGGAGCCGTTTGTCGCCTGGCAAGTAGCGCAGATCTCCGACGAAGAGCGCGAAAAGTATCTCCGACAGTTCTGCGAGAAGGTCTCGGCGATCGGATAATTTAGGTCCCGGATGATCGCCTGTGCCCCCGGGGGCAAGCTTGGCGAGCGCGTCGGTTATGCTCGTAGTCGATGCGCATCATTGCCGGATCGTATCGCTCGCGCCCACTCAAAGCTCCGCCGGGATTGAGCACGCGGCCCAGCAGCGACCGCCTGCGCGAGACGCTCTTCAACGTGCTCGCGCCGCGCGTGCAGGGCGCGGCATTCCTTGATTTGTACGCCGGCTCGGGCGCGGTGGGCATTGAGGCGCTCAGCCGCGGGGCCGCGCATGTCACCTTTGTCGAACGCGCCCCAGCGGCTCTCAAGGTGCTGCGAGGCAACCTGGAGCGCCTGGGGATCGGCAACGGTTTCCGCATTCATCCGGGCAGTGTGGGAGCGTTTCTGCGCATTGCCGCAAAAGCCAGTCCAAGAGAAGAACGCTACGAAGTAGTGTTTCTCGACCCTCCGTACGATGAGGAGCGGGAGTACACATCCACGTTGGGACTGCTGGGCGGATCCGCAGCCGCACTTCTTGCGCCCAGCGCGCTCGTCGTTGCGGAACACGCGCGCAAGCAGGTGCTCGACGAGCAGTACGGCAACCTGGAACGCGCGCGTCAGCTCAAGCAGGGCGACGCCGTTCTGAGCTTTTACCTTGCCAATTCCGCGTTGTCCGATGAATCGGCAACCAGCCTTCTATAACGTTGCGTTGACGAGTCCCGCCATTTGCACCACCACCTGTGAGCGTGGTCACTTGCAACTCCATTGACAGCAGAGGAAAGTAAGAGAAAAATGGCGAAGCAAAGCAATTCAGGCCGTTTGAAGCGATGTACGGAGGAAACGTGAAAAACGCAGTAAGGATGCAGGCTTTGGGAGTGTTGGTTCTATTGGGTGCTGGACTGTGGACTGCGGGCTGCAAATCGGCGCCCCCGTTAACGCAGGCCCAGGCAATGACATTGATTCAGGCCAAGTACGATTCCACTCCCGCCACGCCATTCAGATATCTGGGTCGGCGACCAGGGGATGCAGCAGGGGGTCAAAGCGAAGTACTGGGCCGGGACCAAACGCTATCCGAACGGGTACTGGGCCGACTTTGCCCTAACCCCCGACGGGAAAAAAGTGCTGAAACTGGCCGCCGGCGGAGATACGGTCCAGTGGCGGCCTTCCAAACCATACGATGCGCAATATGCGATCACTGTCCTGCCCCTGGTCAGCAGTCACCTTAAGGCGAGCAATCTCGGCGAAGTCCAGAATCTGGCCGACGACAAGACTGTGACGTTCACTGAAGAGGTGACTTTGGATGGAGTGCCGGACGCGCTCAAAGCCATGGCGCACGACCCCGGCAACACGCTGAGCACGAAGCGCATGGCTACGTTTACGCTGGTCAATGGAGCCTGGAGCCTGAAATCGATCGAATAAGGCAAGTAGTCTCATAGACGGCATAGCATAAACTGCGTGCAGGGCTCCGGGCGCCCGGAGCCCTGCGCTTTTGCGATCAAATCCTGGAAGGCGCTACTGCGGCGGCGCGCTGCGCGGGACAGTAGGCATTTCACCGCCCATCATGCCGCCTACGTTTACGCTGACCGCGGCAAAGACGCCATTCTTCATGGCGCCCTCGATGCGAATGGTGTCACCCACCTGAATGTCGGCCAGGGTCACAGGGTCGCGGCGCTTGCGGAAGGTGGTGTTTTCATCAGCGACAACGGTGTAAGGAGCGTTGTCGAGCGTGCCAGTGAGCGTGATCTTCGTTTCGTTGATGGCCGTTACTTTGCCTTGCAGCCAGGTTTTGCCGAAGTTGGCCTCCATCTCGCGCATCTGCTTCACGCGCTCGGGGTCAACTTGGGCAATCACCGTGGCGCCGACGGACTTAGCCGTAGCGTCAATCTCGCCCATGACGCCGATTACGTCGCCCACCTTGATGTCAGAGGGCTTGAGCTGCTGCGGGGGATTGCCGCCGCCGTAGCCGTCACGTTGGCCGTAACCGCCGCCTCCGCCCGCGCCCTGGCCACCACCCCCGCGACCGGGCCCGCGCATGCCGGCTCCCTGTTTGACAATGCGGGTGTTGGCGCTGAAATGGACGGTGTACACGTCGCCCGCGTCGGTCTTGATGGTGTAGTGGTCTGCTGCAACCTCAGTCACGGTGCCCATCAGGCCGCGGCCCATCATACCCATGCCGCCGCCGCGGCCGCCGCGCTGGCCGTAGCCTCCGCCATTTCCCGGGCCGGAATTCTGTCCGGGATTCTGGCCGGATGGCGGCGGGGAGCCGGCATCCTGAGCAAAAGCTGTGGCAGCGAGAGCAGCAGCAACGACGAACGCGGACAACAGGTGGGTCTTCATACCATCTCCTACGGCGGTTTCAGGGCACCTAAACTCATTTTGAGTGTCTTCAAGGTCGCTGCTCCCTGTCGGTCGCATCGACTTGGGTGTGCCGGCTTCGGGGTACAGTAGCCCTGGAACCGCTATTGGCGGCCGAAACACAGGCCTACCAGATAGACGCGCGAAGCCTCGCGAGAGACGACGGGGGCGCGTACAGCGGAACCAGAGTCGATGCATCCCGGAAGCACATCAGCCAAGTGGCGCTTTCCTCGAGAAAAAGCCACCTTTCGCAACCGAACGCAAGGACACGTTTACTCTGGTTCCGCTCTGACCAGCGCCGTTGAGATTGAAATAAAGCCCTACCGGCTGGTTTCTTCAGCGAGAAGTTTCTTGAACCCGGGATCCCCGCTCAGCGCCGCGAACTCCCTGTCGGAAGCGATCTTCTCAGGCTCGATAAAGCCCTCGTTCATCGCGTTGCGGAGATACTGGAGAGCGCGGCTGTTTTGTCCGGTGCGCACACAGGCCAGCGCCATGTAATAGTACATCGCGCCACGGTCGTGCACGGCGGCCGGAGTTCCGACCGTCATGTAATTATCCTCGGCAAAGATTCCGGGATCGAGAGCCAATGCCTGCTTGTAAGCTTCCCAGCCCTCCCGATACTTCTTCTCTGCGATCAGATTCGTGCCGAAATTCTTGTAGTAGATTGCGAAGTTTGGGTCCAGCTTAAGCGCCTTGCGGTACAAGTGGTCCGCTGTTCCGAAGTCCTTCAGCGCCTCTTTCAACGTGGCAAGGTTGTTCAGAACCCGTGGATCGTTCGGGTTAAGCCTGAGCGATTCGTTATAGCACCGGACCGCTTTATCCACGTTGTCCATCAACTGGTTAGCCATGCCCATCTTGTTCCAGATCTCCGCTGTCATACTCGGCGATTTCGCATAAGCCGCGATGGCTGCCTGGTAGCGGTGCTCCAGGAGCAATGCGTCGCCAGTCTCAATGGGGGTCAGTTGGCGCGGATTGGCGGCGGTGGCGGACACAGAAGTTGAAGGTGGGTAAAGCAGGGCTTCCTGACGAACAGCGGTTGGAGCCTCCTGGGAAAAAAGTACGCTCGCCGCCAGCGCCAGCACTGGCAGACAGACATATCCATTGAGCCTCAACATCTTACCTCCTGGAAGCGCGAATCGAAGGGGCGATTCACTGTTCCAACTGATCGATGCCGTACTGCTCTCTTGCGATGTATTAAACCACGAAACCGCTGCCTGGAAAAGCGAAAATTTTTCGCCAAGGTGCGCCGCCGCAGCGAGAACCATAAGACGCTTTATGAAGTGCTTTTAGCTGGAATTATTGGCTGCGCTGTTCGGCAATCAACTGCTGGAAGGCGGGATTGCTGCGCAGGCTGGCAAACTCGCTGTCGGATGCGATTTTCTTGCGGGTGACAAATCCTTCATCCAGCGCCCTGCGAAGATACTCAAGAGCGCAGTCGGTGTAGCCGGCGCTCGCGCAGCCCAGCGCCATGTAGTAGTTCATCGCGCCGCGTTGCTGCACATTCGACGGATCCTCGACCGATCGGGCCGCCGTGGTCGGCAAAGATCTGCGGATCGATGGCAACCGCCTGCTTGATAAGCCTCCCAGCCTTTGTTGTACTTATGCTCTGCCAGCAGATTGGTGCCAAGGTTCTTGAGAATGATTGCGGAGTGCGGGTCGAGCTTGAGCGCCTTGCGGTACATGCGGTCTGCCTGCCCATACGCCTTTTGCGAGGCATAGACCGTGCCCAAATTGTTCAGGACCTGCGAGTTGCCGGGATTCAAGCTTGAGCGATTCCTTGTAACAGCGGCGTGGCGTCCTTTGCGTTGAACATCATCTGGTAGGCGATGCCCATCTTATTCCATATCGCCGCCGACATCTGCGGCGCTTTGGCGTATGCCGCAATCGCCGCCTGATAGCGCTGGTGTGCCATCAGGGAATCGCCGAGTTTCCTCGGCTGTAACTTGTTGAGGGGGCGAGGCGGGAGTGGGCGAGGAGGCTGTGGCTGGGGCCTGGGTCTGATTTGCCGGCTGGGCCAGCAAAGTCTGTGGAACTACACCCAGCGAAATCGCAACAGTACTGCCGGAAGCAAAATCCGGTTGATTTCCATGCACTTGGACATATTCCCTCCTGTCGAAGGAACCAGGGGGCGACAAACGTCCAACATCGTCCGCTGAAATTAGAGCACCATTGCAGAGCAAAGTCCAGGGCACATTATGCGTCACCCGGGCAGCTAAATCCTGCAATCAAACCGGCAATTGCCCATAGGTATTGCACGATTCTCGCGGTTTACGGCGATTCTCAATCCTGTGGAGTCTTTGGATCGAGCGATGTGGCGTTTTCTTAGGGAAAACGCCACTTGACCGCATCGGTTCCGCTCTACACCAATTGGAGAACCGCTATATTGACGACGGCCTTGGCCGCCTCCTCAAAAAAGGACGCGGCCTTACCTGGACAAAAGGCAGTCATTTTCATGAAAATCGATCTAAACTCACCCAAGACGGGAGGATTCCCTTGAGCGCAACCACTTCCCCGATCCTGCAAACTACTCTTGCCAAGCGGTTTCGCGCCGCACGCCGGCAAACGATGAACCTCTGCGAGCCGCTCACGCCCGAGGACATGATGGTGCAGTCGTGCCCTGAGGCTTCGCCCGCCAAATGGCACCTGGCCCACACCACGTGGTTCTTCGAGTCGTTCGTGCTGCGGGAGTTTCTGCCCGATTACCGGGTCTTCAACGCAGACTTCGCGTGGCTCTTCAATAGCTATTACGAGAGTTTTTCGGCATTTCCCGAGAAACGGCTGCGATCGTCGTTTTCGCGGCCGGGGCTCGACGAGGTGCTGCGCTACCGCGAGCATGTGGATGCGGCAATGGAGCGTCTGCTGGAGCGGGAGCCAGAGGCGGAGGCGCTGCGCCGCATCGAGCTGGGCGTGAACCACGAGGAGCAGCACCAGGAACTGCTGCTCACCGACATCCTGCACGCCTTTTTCACCAATCCGCTGCGGCCGAAATACAGAGAACAGGGACCAAGGGGCCGAGGGAACAAGAAGGCAAGGCCGCACCGCGAAGCCCGGTGATGGAATTTCAGGAATTTGAAGGTGGATTGCGCGACGTCGGCCACGAGGGCCGCGGTTTCTGCTTCGACAACGAGCTGCCGCGCCATCGCGTCTGGCTTGAGCCGTATGCGCTCGCCAACCGCCTGGTCACTTGCGGCCAGTATGCGGAGTTTATGGCTGATGGCGGCTACCGCAAACCGGAGTTCTGGCTATCGGCGGGCTGGGATGCGGTGAAAGCCAACGGCTGGCGCGCGCCCCTCTACTGGACAGAAAAAGACGGCGCGTGGAGCGTGTTTACGCTGCGCGGTGAACTGCCGCTCGAACAGCTTGAAGCGACGCCTGTGAGCCAGGTGAGTTTCTACGAGGCCGACGCCTACGCCCGCTGGGCCGGCCGCCGGCTGCCCACGGAGTTCGAGTGGGAGGCTGCAGCCGAAGGCCAGCCAGTGGAAGGAAATCTGCTGGACTCGGGACGCTTCATGCCTGCGCCTGCCACTGATCTCGTCCAAAACCAGAACGGTACGAAGTACTTCGGGGATTGTTGGGTATGGACGAGCAGCGCCTACCTTGGCTATCCGGGCTTTCGTCCGCTGAACGGCGCGCTGGGCGAGTACAACGGCAAATTCATGAGCGGGCAGATGGTTCTGCGCGGCGGATCGTGCGTCACGCCGGCCCTTCACATCCGCGCAAGCTACCGCAACTTCTTCTCCCCCGAAACCCGATGGCAATTTTCCGGCATCCGGCTGGCGTCGTAATCTCATTGAGCCGCATCCAACGAAAGGTACATGAGCGCAGCAGCTTCCCCTGCATTAGCCCAACAAATCGATGAACACGTCGCGCAGCGGTCCGTAAGGGCCTCGCATCCCAGCCCAAGCGGCTGCCGCCCTGGCTGTTTTACGACGAAGCGGGTTCGCGGCTCTTCGAGGCGATCACCGAACTGCCCGAGTACTACCTCACGCGCACCGAGCGCGGAATCTTCGCCGCAAAACGCTGGAGCGATCATCGCGCAGGCGGCAGACGGCGTGCGTCTGCGCATCACGGAGCTGGGCGCGGGCTCGGCTGAGAAGACGCGCCTCTTGCTCAAGGCCGCCGTCGAGCGGCAGCGAACGGTCCTCTACGAACCCGTGGACGTCTCCGCGAGCGCCCTCGACGGCGCCTGCGAGCGGATCGGGCGCGAGATTCCCGGCGTCACCGTTACACCGCGCGTGATGGACTACACCCACGGCGACGGGCACAGCTTCCATCTTGATCGGCCTCGCCGCGGCGAGCGCCAACTGGTGCTCTATATCGGCTCCAGCATCGGCAACTTCGAGCCGAACGAAGCAGCGGAGCTGTTGCAGCGGGTGCGCGCCGGACTCAAAACCGGCGACAGCTTCCTGCTGGGCGTAGACCTTGTGAAGGAGGATTCCATCCTTCTCGCGGCCTACGACGATGCGGCTGGCGTGACTGCGGCCTTCAACCGCAACGTGCTCGCGCGCCTCAACCGCGAATTGGACGCGGACTTCGACCCGGAGGCATTCGCGCACCTACCGCTGTGGAACGTCGCCGCTTCGCGCATCGAGATGCACCTTGTGAGCCGTCTGGCGCAACGCGTGCGTCTTGCGGCACTCCATCTGGAAGTGGACTTTGCGGCGGGCGAAACCATCCACACCGAAAACAGCTACAAATTCCAGCCCGGCCAGGCGGAATCACTGCTGGCCGAGGCAGGCTTTGCGCCGGCGGCACGCTGGACCGACGAGAATGGATGGTTTGCGGTATGCCTGGGTCGGGTGGAGTAGCTTCGGGCGGGCGATTCTCCACGCAGTCGGCAGCGTAATCCCTCAATCCCTGCCAAGGCTGTCCATCTTCTGCCACAGTGCGCCCACTTCCTGCCGCAACCAGGCCACATCCGCTTCCAACTGCGCGATGCGCTCGTCCCGCATGGCTTCGTCGCCGCCGGCTGCCGGTTTGCCCGCGCCAAGCACGATCGATTCCACCGGCCCCGATAGCAGATGCGCATAGCGCGGCTCCTTGGTGCCCGGCTGGCGCGGCAGCACCGCAGCCAGCGGCGGCTCGCGCTCTATCAGCTTCTGCAACCCGGCCAGCACATCGGCAATTTCTTCAAAGCGATGCATTCGCTCCGTGCGCCCGCGCAACTCGCCAGTGGTCTGCGGCCCGCGCAGCAGCAGCACGCACACCAGCGCCTCTTCGGCGCGGCTGAAATTGAAAGCCTCGCCCAGCCAGTGCTCGTACTTTGTGACGCGGCCGTCGGCCGAGCGCGCGCGCCCCGCCAGCCCCTTGTCTTCGAGACCATGCAGGGCCTGGCGTACATCGTCCTCGTCGAGGTTCATCACCGGCTCGCGGTTCGAGCGCTGGTTGCAGGCGTTGATGAGCGCGTTGAGCGAGAGCGGATAGTATTCCGGTGTGGTCGCAGCCTTTTCGGCCAATGCGCCCAGAACCCGCGCTTCAGCGGCAGTGAGCACAATGGGATCTGTCAGCGGCATAAGTCTATTGTCCCATGGGCGATCCGAGCTTATGTGGTCTGGTCAGGTAGCGCCGCGCGATGCCGCGCGAGCAGGAAGTAGACCAGCGGCGTGATGACGAGCGAGAGAACCATGGAGATGGTGAGGCCGCCGATGACAGCGATGGCCAGCGGTTGCAGCATCTGCGAGCCGGCGCCGAGGGCGAAGGCCAGCGGCAACATCCCGCAGACGGCGGCCAGAGCGGTCATGACGATGGGGCGCAAGCGGCGTTGCGCCGCGTGCAGCATGGCCTCGCGTGCCGAAGCTCCCAGGGCGCGAAAGCGCTCGTCGGCGTCGAGCAGCAGAATGCCATTTTTGGCCACGATGCCGATGACCATTATGAGCCCCATGAACGACGCGACGTTGAACGTGGACCCGGTGACAAGGAGGGCCAGAATGACGCCGGAGATGGAAAGCACCGAAGAGCTGAGAATGGCGATGGGTGCCTCAAAGTTGCGGAATTCAGCGAGCAGCACGCCGAAGACCAGCGCCAGTGCGAGCAACAGCACCTGCAATAGATCGTGGAATGACTTCTGCTGTTCCTCGTAGGTGCCACCGTACTCGACGCGCACCGACGCGGGCAGATTCAAGCCTGCGACAGCCTGCTGGACCTTGGCGACAGCGGTGCCGAGGTCGGTACCCTCGAGATTGGCGGTGACCACAATGTGCCGCTGCAGGTTCTCTCTGCGAATCTCGTTTTGCGGCGGAAGCTGCTGGACATCGGCCAGCGAGCCGAGCGTTGCCGTGTGGCCGGAGGCGCTGTTGAAAACGGTGTTGCGAATTGTATCGAGCGAAGCGCGGGTCTCGTCGCCCAGACGCACGCGAATTGTGTATTGCCGCCTATTGGCAATGAGCGGCGCGCTGATCGGGATGCCGTCGAGGATCGAAGTTGCATTTTCGCTGACCTCATGCGGCGTAAATCCGAGGCGGGAAGCCACGGAAGGATCGACCTGGAAATTGGTGGCCGGGCCGCTGATGGTGTTTTCTATGCCGTTTTCGACATCGACCACGCCGGGAATCTTCGTGATGGCGTCGCCAACCGTTGGCCCGAGCTTTGTGAGTAATTGCTCGTCGTTCGAGAAGAGCTTGATCTGGATCGGCTCGGGTGCATTGGAAAGGTCGTTGATGTTGTCCTGCAGGACCTGGGAGAACTCAATGTCCAGCTCGGGCTCGGTGGTCTTGATGCGGTCGCGCACATCGCTCATTACTTCCCAGACCGAACGGCTGCGCTTCGATTTGAGCTTGACGGTGAAATCGCCGGTGTTGGCCTCAGTGACGGCGGCGTAGCCCAGTTGCAGGCCGGTGCGGCGCGAGGTGACCTCGACCTCGGGCATCGAGTGCAGGATGCGCTCCACGTGATCGAGAACGCGGTTGGTTTCGGCCAGCGAACTGCCGGCGGGCATGATGTAGTCGAGGATGAAGCCGCCTTCATCCATCTGAGGCAGCAGGTCAGAACCGAGAAGCCGGTAACCACCCCATGTGGCGAGGACCAGCGATGACGCAAATTCCGCCGATCCAGAGCGGCTTGGCCAGCGCCCATTCGAGCACGAGGCGATGGATGCCTAACACTTTGGAAAGCAGGCGTCCGACGTGATGATCGCGATCCGGGCGATTGCGTTCCTCGCGCAGCAGCACATAACTGAGGCCGGGCGTCCAGGTAAGCGCCAGCGCCAGTGAGGTCAGCAGCGCGGCGGTCATGGTGACGGCCAGAGCACGGAAGAAGAGGCCTGTGACGCCGCTGACCGAAACCAGCGGCAGAAAGACGACCACCGGGGTAATGGTCGAGCCCACTAGCGGGGTGGTGATTTCCTTGAGAGCGTTGCGTACGGCTTCGCCTCTACTCTCGCCGCTATCCCGGTGGAGCACGATGTTCTCAACTACCACGATGGCGGTGTCGATCACCAGGCCGATGGCTGCGGCCATTCCCCCAAGCGTCATCAAATTGAAGCTCTGGCCGTCCAGCTTGAGCACCAGCACCGTCACAGCAATCGTAACCGGAATGAGGAGGCCGGCGATCAGCGACGAGGTCCAGTCGCGCAGGAAGAAGAAGAGAATCACGCAAGCCAGTACGAGGCCAATGAAGATGGCGTCGCGGACGCTGGAGATGGCGTCGCGGACCAGTTGCGACTGATCGTAGAAGAGCTCGAGCTTGACGCCCGCAGGCAGACTTTTGCGCAGTTCGGTGATCTGCGTGGCCACGCCTTCGGCAACTGAAACAGTGTTGCTGGTAGGCTGGCGCATGAAGCTGAGCAGCACCCCGTTCTTGCCGTTGGCGGTGACGGTGGTGTAGACAGGCAGGGTGCCATCCTCCACCGTTGCGACGTCGGCAACGCGCACTGGCGCACCCAAGGCCGTGGTCTTCACCACAAGCTGTCGAATATCGCCGGCATTGTGCGCCTGCGCGCCCACCAGGCCGAGGACGAGCTGATGGTTGGCTACATACAGCCCCGGCGATTCAACGATATTAGAGGCTTCGATCGCGCTTACCAGATCGGGGATGGTTACATCCGCAGCCTGCATCAACGCCAGGTTTGGGACGACGTGAAATTCCGGCACCTGGCCGCCCTGCACAATCACGGTACTCACTCCGGCCACGCGGTTGAGTGGCGGCTTGAGGTCGTAGGTGGCGATCTCCCAGAGCGCGGTCAAAGGTACGGTGTCTGAAGTGAGGCTGTAGCCAAGGATCGGGAAGCTGGCAAAGGTGAGGCGCCTGGTGGTAATGTTCACCGTCGGCGGCAGCGACTGGCGCACCATCGAGATCGCTGCGTCGACCAGCTGCAGCTCGGTCACCATGTCTATGTTCCAATCGAAGAACAAACTCACCTCGGCTGAGCCGCGGCTGGTGGTGGAGCGTACGGTTTCCAGGCCGGGCACCGAGTTGACGGCGTCCTCGATGGGACGCGTAATGGTCACTTCCATCTGCTCGACCGGCATTACGCCGTTGTCGATGCCGATGATGACGCGCGGAAAGTTTGTGTCAGGGAAAACAGAGATCGGCACCTGAAGAGCGAGGTAAATGCCGGCCAGCGTGAGCACGGCGGCAAAGAAAAAGATGGTGCGTGTGGACCGGGCCAGCCAGAAAGGCCTCTGGCTGGGATCGTGAGCCTCGGCGGGCATCAGTCGTTTCCTCCGCTGCCCGTGTCCTGGTCGCCGGCGGCAGGGCCGATCTTCACCCTGGTGCCTTCGTCCAGCGCGTAGGCGCCGCCGGTGATGACGAGATCCGCAGGCGCAAGGCCGTTGACGACCTGCACGTTGCTGCCGTCGTCAATGCCCAGCGTGACGGGTTTGCGATGCGCCTCGCCGTGACTACCCACCACCATCACCGACTTCGAGCCATCGTCCGCCGTCACGATGGCGGAGTCAGGCACCTTCCATGCCTGGGCAACGGTCTTGCCGGTGATCGACACTTTTACCGGCGCTCCCACGTTGAGCTTCCCGGACTTGTTGTCGATTTTCAACCAGACCTCGACGGTGGTCGAGCCGGGGTCGAGCGCGGGGCTGACCATGGAGACTTTGGCGGGCACCGGATCTGCCACTCCTGGCACATGCACTTCAGCCGTGTCCCCCACCTTCAATTGCACCGCAAGGCTATGCGCGATGTGTGTCTTAGCCAGCAGCACGGAGGTATCCATCACAGTGATCAACGGCGTACCGGCGGGAGCGGATTCGCCGGCGAATAAGGGCCGATCGGTGACGACTCCGTTGATGGGGCTGCGAATCTCGGAATAGCCGACCTGCGCCTCGGCGCCCTTGTACTTGCCTTCGGCCGAAGTGAGTTGGCCCTTCGCCGCTTTGAGCGCGGCCTGGCGGCTCACGCTGCGCACCGACTCCAAATGCTTGGCGGCCGCATCGTAGGTAGCTTGCGCCTGCACCAACGCGGCCTCGGCGGTGTCGAGGTCGCGGCCGGGAATCGCTCCCTCGGCGAACAACTGCTTGCGGCTTTCTACGATGCTCTTGTTCAAATCCAGATTCGCCTTGGCCGCGGCCAGGTCCGACTCGGCTTTGAGGGTGTCTTCCGGTACCTGCGCTTTGGTGGTCGTGGCGTAGGTTGCCTGGGCCGCTTCGAGCGATCCTCTGTTGTCCATGGCGGCGGCCGTCAAGTCGGCGTTTTCGAGCGTGAGGAGCAACTCGCCTTCCTTCACCCTTTCTCCGCGCTGGACATAGTATTTCTTGACCGGGGCGGTAATTTTGGGCGCAATCGCGGCCTCGGCGATCGGCGCCAGAATGGCGTCGGCGGCAATTTGCTCGGCGATCGGCCCCTGCACCGGATGCTGGGCCTGCACGGTGACCTGCACCGGCGGCGCGGCAGCATTCTTGCAGCCAGGCAGCAAGGCAAGAAGGAGCGCCAGCGCGGAGAACATCATAAGGCGCATTGTTCCGGTTGCGTTCGCGTTGATCGATTCGCTCATCTTTCAACTCACTTTTCGCTGATCCAGGTTCTTCACATCGTTCCCGCCATAGTTTGCAAAACGGCCCGCGCGGTCTCATAGCGCACGCGGCCGTCTTCGCGCGCGTTTTCCGCGCTCACGTAGGTGTTTTCCGCGTCCACGGCTTCGAGAACTGTGGCTTCACCGCCCGTATAGCGCAGTTTAGTGAGGCGGAGGCTCTCAGCGGCAGTGGACACGCTCTGGTCGAGCGACGCGAGCTGGTCGCGCGCTGCCTGAGCCTCGGAGTACGCCTCTTCCAGTTGCGCGATGAGCCGCCTCTGCGTGTTGGTGAGGGCCACCTGCGCGGCGTCGCGGCGAATCTGGCTCTGCTTCACCTTGTTCTCGCTCGCCAGCCAATCCCACACGGGAATGTTCACCGTCAGGCTGGCCGAGTAACCTAGATTGCGCACCCCGTCAGGACCGTTGGCCGCGAATTGCGGCGCGTCGATGCCATAGGTTACGTTGAGGCCCACGTTAGGCAGCAGGGCGCCCCATGCCGCCTGCACGTCGGCGTTGCTCACGGCCAAACTGGCGAGCGCACTCTTCAGCTCAGGATTGTTTCGTGCCGCGGCCTGCTCTACGTCTTCCTTCGAGGCCAGCGCGGGCGCAGACTCCGGTGCAATAAGCGTGCAGGGCGTGCGCGGATCGGAGAACAGCAAAACACCCAGCTCCAAATGAGCTTTTTCCGCGGCCACTCGCGCGTCTTCGAGGTCGCGGTCGCGCTGCTGCTCGACAAGTTGCGCCTTCACCACGTCAGCGTGCGCGGCTTCGCGTGCCTGCTCCCGCTCGGTGGTCAGCCGGGTGAAATCGGCGGCCTCCTGGCGCGCCTGCCCGGCGACGATGAGCTTATGGTCCGCGGCGAGCGAGCCGTAAAACAGGCTGGTGACGGCGGCCACCAGCCCGCGGCGCGCAATCTCCTGCTCCGCGCTGGCCATGGCGGCGGATGCATCGGCGCGGCGCATGGCCGCAACCGGCCCCAGGCCCAGCGTTTCGTTCACAATCGCCTGGCTGAAGTATTCCCTGACACCGTTGTTGGCGATGAACTTGGGCAGATCCGCTGTGTCGGATACCTGGCCCACTTGGCCGTGCGCGCCGTTGGGCTCAGTGTATAGTCCCTGGTTGTAATAGGACACATTGGGCAAGAGGCCGGAGCGCGCGATCGAGCGGTCCAGGCCCGCGCTGCGGCTCGAGGCAGCGGCAGCGGCAAAGGCAGGCTCGCTCGCCTCCGCCAAGCGAATCGCCTCGTCGAGCGTGACGACCACCGGCTTGCCGGCAGTGGAGGCGTCCGCTAAGGCTGCGCTGGCTTGCGCCTGAGCGCAGGCGGCAAGAGCCGGACGCAGAAGAAAAAGAAAGACGGTAGCCGAGGCCAGGAGTGAGTGGCCGCACTGTCTCATGACGCAACGAGTTACGTCTTTTCCGGTCACACTAGAAGCATACTAGGCAAAACTGAATTTTATCTGAAATGAAGTACCTAAGAGCGCCGCCGTAGAAGCGGACGACCTTGTGATCAATGAGGTCTGAGAAGAAACGGGAGCGGCGCGGCTGCGTTTACCGAAGAGGGGTGGGTTTCAGGAAATCGCTCCCCATCCTAGCCCGTCTCTGCGATACTTGTCTGTTATGCCCATTGACGACCTGCAGCAAGCCGCCCGAAAAATTGCCGAATTTCTTAACACCCTGAACAAGCTGGGCGGATTGCGCCTGAAGTACCGCATCTCGGCGGGCGATGGAAAGCCCGATGCGGAGGGCGGCGCGACGCCCTTGCTCAACGTGGAGCTGGCCGGCCCCGATGTGCCTCTCGTCATCCAGCGCAATGGGGAAATGCTGCGCGCACTCGAAACCCTGGCCGCTCAAGATGCTTCGCCTGGATCACCACGAGCACAACCTGATCAGCTTCGACGCCGGCAACTTCAAAGCCCTCCACGCCCAGGAGCTGCGCCTGGCCGCCGAAACCGCCGCGGAAAAGGTCCGCCAGTCGGGAATCCCCTACAGCTTTCCGCCCATGAACAGCCACGAGCGGCGGCAGCTGCACCTGGTTTGCCGGTCGCTCCAGGGCGTTGAAAGTGCCAGCGTTGGCGAAGGGCAAGACCGCTTTCTCGTGATCTATCCTGAAGGCAAAACCAACCTGCCCGTGACGCCGCAGTTCAAGCCCAGAGGCCTTGGACGCGGAGAAGGCCGGGGTCAGCGATCCGGTTTCCGGCGTCAATAAAGCGCACTGACGATACTGCCGGGCAATGTGCCCGGAGGTGTACCAAAATACACGTCTATGAGAAAAGCATTTGTCACGCTGCTGCTGGCGACTTGCGTAGCGTTGCTTCCGGCGCAAAAGCGCCTGGTCCTCATCGACGAGGACGGCTCCGGCCCCGGCGGCTCCGATCAGATGGCCATGCTGGCGCTCTTGCAGTCGCCTGACGTCGAGGTTCTGGGCATCACCATCGTCACCGGCGACGCCTGGCGCGACGAGGAAACCCTGCACACCCTGCGCATGCTGGAGCTGACCGGCCACGCCGGTGTTCCCGTGGCCCGCGGCGCCGTGTTTCCGCTCGTCCGCACCCAGGAAGAGACGCGCCTTGAGACGGCGCTCGACGGCAAAGTGACGTGGCTGGGCGCGTGGGGCCGCGCGCCCGCGATGTCTGCCGCAACCGCCGCCGGCGCGCGCCTGCCGCTCCCGCAAAGTTCGAGTCGCACGGCCCCTACGAGATTCCGCCCATGCCCGAGGGACTGCCCACCACGAAGCCCATCGACGAAGACGCCGCGCATTTCCTCATCCGCCAGGTGCGCGCGCATCCGCACCAGGTGACCATCTACGCCGCAGGCCCGCTCACCAACATCGCGCTGGCCATTTCCATCGATCCTGAGTTCGCCGCGCTCACCAAGGGCATCGTCTTCATGGGCGGCAGCCTCAATCCGCAAACCGCCGATCCCGAATTCGCCACCGATCCCCGCCACGAGTTCAATTTCTGGTTCGATCCCGAGGCCGCGCACATCGTCCTGCACGCCGATTGGCCGCGCATCGACGCCACCACCGTCGATGTCTCCATCAAGGCGCCGTTCACGCAGGCGATGCTCGACGCGATCTCGAAGTCGCAGTCGCCCGCCGCTCGCTACATCGCCGCCTGGAGCCAGCAGCGCTTCTACATGTGGGACGAGCTCGCCGCCTGCGCGTGGATCGACCCCACGCTCATCACCAAGGAGCAAATTCTTTATATGGATGTGGATCTGAGCCACGGCCCCAGCTACGGCGACACTCTCACCTGGCCCGAGAAGCTGAAGCCTGCCACCGGCGTCCGCCTCGTCCACGCGCAGCTCGACCTCGATCTGCCGCGCTTCCAGAAGATGTTTGTGGACCTGATGACGGCTTCGCGCTGACGTCAAAACAAATCCGGAATGCTGTGGAACGCAATCCGCGTGGGCGCGGCCTTGTACGCGGTCAGCATCGCGGCGGGCGCCAGCGTGCTCATGCCGTACTTATCGTTGATCTGGTCCATCGTGGCCAGCAGGCGCGTGCGGCTCTTCTCTTCTTCAAGGCCGTCGAAGAGCGCCAGCGTGTGCAGCCGGTCGGGTACCAGGTTGTTCAGTTGCACGCCGATGAAATAAGGGTGCTCATACTGCGCGCCTGCCGGCCGCGAATCCCACAACCGGCGTAGCGCGGCGATCAGCGTCTGGTTGTCCTGGCACTCGCTCAGTTTGATCTCGCTGCGCCAGCCGCGCGCGGGCACGCCGAAGCGGCTCACCGGCATGTTTTCGCTGCGCGGCACCGCAAAGCCGATGGCCAACCCGATGTTGCTGGCCCACAGCCCCGCCGCGCGCAGCCGCATGGCCGCTTTGTGCAGCAGCTTGTGCGCCACGGCCCAGGCTTTTTCCGCAGTGCGCATCTCCGGCGCCAGCACATGCGAATGGCTGATGGATTTCTGGTGCTCGGTCTCCGCCATCTCGAAGTCTTCGCCGCGCAGCCAGTGCCACAGCCGCTCGCCCCACACCGATCCCCAAATCTCGCCGGCCTGCTCGCAGTCGAGCGCCAGCAGATCGTCCATGGTGCGAATGCCTTTTTCGTTCAGCCGCTTCTCGGTGCGCGCGCCGATGCCGGGCAGATCGCGCAGCGTGAGCCCGCGCAGCGCCTCAGGCAAAATGTCCAGCGGCAGCGCCACCAGGCCGTCGGGCTTTTCCATGTCGCTGGCCACTTTGGCGAGGTAGCGATTGGTCGCCAGGCCCACCGAACTGCGCAGCATCGGCCCCACGCGCTCGCGGATTGTCTGTTTGACACGGAGGCCAAGGTCCAGGGCGGCACGAAGCGCCCGCTCGCGGCCCATCAACCGGCACGCCATCTCGTCGATGGAGCAAACGGCCGTCACCGGCACGCAGCTCTCCACGGCCTCCACAATGCGGTGATGGTATTCGGTGTAAAGCTCGTGGCGGCCTTCCACCAGCACAATCTCCGGGCACATGCGTTTGGCGTCGGCAACAATCGTTCCCGTCCGCACGCCAAAGGCCTTGGCCTCGTAGCTGGCCGCGATGCAGCAGGTGGTGTCGGCCATCATGGGCACCACGCCCACCGGCCGTCCGCGCAACTCGGGCCGCGCCTCCTGCTCCACGCTGGCAAAGTAGGAGTTCAGATCGACGAAGAGCCAGTTCAGCAGCCGAGCCCCTGGGCAGCACCGGCATCCTCTTGCGCCTCCGCCTCTCGTTGCGTACCATCGGCCGCAACTCCAAGATGCGCAAGCTCTTCCGGCCACTCCTCGGGAACGGGCGACAACGCCGGATTGGAAGTTCGCGGCCATCGTCAGACTATTTTCGCCTTTTATTCGCTTATTTGCAACTGAATTCTCTCTTGCGTCAACAGCGAACCAGGAGTAACCTTTCGTCTAGGATTACTTCAGTTCAACGTATTGCCCGTCCAAAGTTGCTCCAGTCTGCAGTGCAGGTTGGTTCGTAAGCGGGCTCCGACCGCCCGCAAGAGCGGTGACAGGAAGATGCAGCACCTGGCGCATTGGCTCGTGGTGAATGGAAGCGTTCTGGCCGTGCTGGTGACGGTAGGCGTGGCCGTGCTCCTTGTCTGCTGCGTGGAGTGCACCAAGTGCCCCAGCCGCGAGAAAGACGAACTCTTCAAGCGCCACGAAGTCTGAACGCTGCTTATTGTCCGCCCGCAGCCGCTGCCTCCGGCTTCAAGTACATCTCAAACTGCGCCAGAATCCGGTTGTAGAGGTGCGTGCGCACATCCGGCCCCTCGATCGAGTGCGTCTTGCGCGGGTAAATCTGCAGGTCGTACGGAATGCCGGCCTCAATGAGCTTCTGCACAAACTGCACCGTGTTTTCCATGTGCACATTGTCGTCGCCGGTTCCGTGCGCCAGCAGCAGCCGTCCCTTCAGGTGCGCCGCCGAGTTCACCACGGAGAAGTCGCGATACCCCTCCGGATCCTCCGCGGGCAGGCCCAGATACCGCTCGGTATAGATCGAGTCGTAGTCGCGCCAGTCGGTCACCGGCGCCACGGCCACGCCGGCGCTGAAGCGGTCGGAGTGCGTCATGGCGTAGAGCGTGAACGTGCCGCCCCAGCTCCATCCCCACCAGCCCAGGCGCTTCGGGTCCAGTTGCGGATACTTCGCAAGCGCCGCATCGATCACCGTCAACTGGTCCTCAAGCTGCACGGGGCCAAAGTTGCGATACGCCGCCTGCGCAAAGGCGCGCCCGCGGCTGCCCATGCCGCGATTGTCGGCGTGGAGCACGGCAAAGCCATGTTGCGCCAGCAACTCGTCGAAGAGCAGGCCGTCTTTCCATTCATTCACCACCTCCTGGTCGTGCGGCCCTCCGTAGGGATTCACGATCAGCGGCACGGTAGCCGGATTTCTGCTGCCCGCGGGCAGCAGCAGCGTGGCATAAAGCGTGGTTCCATCGTGCGCCTTCACCTCCAGTTGCTCCGGCGCGCGCAGATCGTAGGCATCGAGCGCGTGCGTCTGCCAAAACACGCGGCAAGTCGCCCCGGCTGCGGCGGCCGAGAGCCGGCCCATGGCAAAGCCGCATCACCGGCGGCTCCATGCGCGTCGAGTACTTATCGGTAAACACGCTGCCGTCGGGAGAGAAGGTGGCTTCGTGAAAGCCTGCGCCCGCGCTCAACTGCCTTGCGCTCGCCGTTGAAGCTCACCTGCCAAATCTGCTGCTCCAGCGGGTTGCCTTCGTTCGATGCGTAGTCCACCACCTTCTGCGCGGTATCCACGCTGTACACATCGCCCACTTCGAAATCGCCCTTGGTCAGTTGCCGCTCCAGCTTGGCGTCGGCCGCAAGAGGCTTCTCCTCGTCGTAGCTGTAGAGATAGAGGTGATTGTGCCCATCGCTCCAACTGCGTCAGAACGATCGCTCCGTCGCCCACTGCTACGTCGTAGTTTTCGTCCACAAACTTGTCGTCGCCGATCTCGAGCATCTGGCGTGCGTCTCCGTCATCGGCATCGGCAAAATACAGCGCGCGGTGCTTGTGATCGCGGCTCAGGGTCTCGATCCACAAGGTCTTGCGGTCGACCCAGCCAAAGCGCGGAATGTAGTCGTCGCCGTCCTGGATGGGCAGCTTCATCCACGTCGTCTTGCCGCCCTTCGCGCTCACCACCCCAACGTGCACCTCGGGGTTGGCGTCGCCGGGCTGCGGATAGCGCTGCCACTCCACCTGCGCGTGATTGGGAATCCAGTCGGTGAGCGGGTATTGCGGCACCTGCGGTCTCGTTCATCTGCAGATAGGCCAGGTTCTTCGAGTCCGGCGACCAGAAGTAGTTGCTGCGCACGTCGAGCTCTTCTTCGTATACCCAGTCCACCTCGCCGTTCAGCATCAACTGTCCGTTGGCGGCCGGCGGATTGGGCGCCGGAGCCAACGGGTGGTAGGCGTGCCCGGCTCGCGCAGCCGGATCACGGCCAGACTGTGATCGCGGATAAACGAGACGGTTGAACCATCCGGCGAAAACTTCGGATCGTCGCCGGAAGACCGCTCCGGTAAAGCCAATCTGCACTCCCGTGCCGTTGTGCAGATCGTAAAGCCAAAGCCGGCCGTCGGCATCGAAGAGCAGGTGCGTCGAGTCCGGCGCCCACAAATAGCTGGCCATGTTGTAGCGCTCGCGATGGTCGCGGTCCTGTTCTGAGCCGCTGCTGCCGTCAAGCGGAGCCATCTTGGCGGCGCTCACCAGCACGTGCACTTTGCCCGTCGCGGCATCCACATCCATCAGTTGCCCGCCATCCAGATACGTCAGGTGCTTTCCGTCCGGCGACCAGGTGAGCTGGTCGGGCGGCTCGCCGATGAGCGGTCCATGCGCGAAGATCGCCTCCACGGTGAGCGGCTTCGCCGGCGCCTGCGCGGCAGCGGAAAAGGCAACAAGGGGCAAAGCAGCAACAATGGGAACTAAAAGGACGGTTGCTCGCGTCAAAGGGAATTCCTCCTGTGGTGGGAGTTCTGGAACTGAGCCGGAAGGATCTCGTTTTCTGGCCGCGATGGAGAGAGGCGGGGCTACCAAAAAAAGTGTAAATCACGACCTGCGTCTTGTTGCGCCGCAAACGTGGACCGTGTATCTCCGCGGCGCGGTTCTACAATTGGCTTACCTGCAACTGTCGCCGTGCATCGGTCATTTCCCTGTAGTCTCAAGTGAACTTTGAAATGGACAGCGACGGTGCCAGTGAATTGGAGAACCGCTAGTATGCACTGGGCAACTCCTGAAGAACGCCGCGCTCTCGGCCAGGCGCGGCGCAAGCAGGTGGGCCGCCACCAGCACGATGCCCTGATCTCAAGGCGCGGCAAGCCTCCGCTCTGACAATCGTCGAGCGGTCCATGCGCGGCCGCGTGCCCGCGCTCATCGCTCTCAAGTACCAGCTGATGGCCGAGTCGCCCTTCGCCTACTTTCGCGGCGCGGCGCCGGTCATGGCCGCGGACCTGGCGCAGCTTCCCTCTACCGGCATCGTGAGCCAGCTCTGCGGCGACGCCCACGTGCGCAACCTGGGCGCCTACGCCGCGCCCGACGGACGCCTCGTCTTCGACATCAACGACTTCGACGAAACCATCCGCGGCCCCTTCGAGTGGGACCTGAAGCGCATGGCGGCCTCGCTGGTGCTGGCCGGCCGCGCCGCGGGACACAAAGACGGCTCGGCGCGCAAGGCCGCCGCGGCCTGCATCGAGCGCTACGCCGCGCAGATGCGCGCTTTTACCCGCATGCCGCTGCTGGAAGTGAACCGCTTTCAGGTGCACCGCATCGATCTGGCCAAGCCGGTGCACGACGCGCTTGCCAAGGCCGAGCGCGCCACGCCGCAGCACACGCTGGAGCAGCTACAAGTCCGGCCCGGCTCATCGCCGACTGCGCTTCGTGCCCACGCGCCGCGCCGCTTCAAGGAATCCGAACCCATGCTCACGCGCGTCACCGGCGCGCGCGCCGCCGCCGTGCTGGCCTCGCTCTGGCCCCTACCGCGAAATGCTGGAGCCGCAGCGCCAGCATCTGCTCTCGTTCTACCGCCCCGTCGACGTGGCCTTCAAAGTGGTCGGCACCGGCTCGGTGGGCCTGCGCGACTACTGCATCTACATGGAAGGCAACGGCCCCGGCGATCCGCTCTTTCTGCAGATCAAGGAAGAGACCGCCTCGGCCTACGCGCCGTATCTGCCCGACGCGCACCCCGCGGCGCACAACGGCCAGCGCGTGGCCGAGGGCCAGCGCGCCATGCAGATCCAGACCGACCCGTTTCTCGGCTGGACGCACATCGGCAGCCGCCAGTATCTCGTCCGCCAGCTCAACGATCACAAGGGATCCATCGAAATTGCAGACCTGGCCGGCGCCAATCTGAAAGCCTACGCCGAGGTCTGCGGCGAACTGCTCGCCCGCGGCCACGCCCGCTCCGGCGACCCGCAGGTGATCTCCGGCTACATCGGCTCCGGCGACGCCTTCGCCGAGGCGCTGGCCAGCTTCGGCGTCGCCTACGCCGACCAGACGGAAAAAGATTGGGAGCAGTTGCGGCGGTCGCGAAAAGCGAAACCATGAGAGGCTCAAATCCTCTAACTTCCGTGCCTTTCCCAGAACACAGCCGGCGTAACGATCGGATACTGCCCGGCAAGCGCTAACAGATCCTTATCTCCAGTGATCAGGTAGTCTGCTTGCGCGGCGCGCAGAGTGCCCAATACCGCCTGGTCGCTGCTGTCGCGTAATGCTTTGTTGGGCTCCGTGGTTGGCTCGACGATGTCAGCCAGAAACATGAAGCTGTCGGCAAGATCGCGAATCCCGGTGGAGTTCAGCTTGATTCGGGAAAGTCGCGGCAGTACCCGGACCATCTCATCGAGGATGTGCCTGGACAGCACCACATCCAGCCCACCCTGCTGCCATGCGCTCAAGATGCGGCCGGGAACGCTCTCCGGATAAGCCAATCCAGACACCAGAACATTGGTATCCAAAACCACGCGCAACCGTGCCATCAGCGCTGGCGTTCCTGCGCTACCGCTGCATCGATCTCCGCCATACCTAGCTCGGCGGGGACATCTCTGTAAGCCGCTGCCACCTGGCCGCTCAATTCATCGAATCGGTCGCGCATGCGGCGAATGCGGGCAAAGAGGTCGGCGTCGACAAGAGCGGCCACCGGCTTGCCGTCCTTGTTGATCACGATGCTGTCATTCCGGTACTGAACCTGGTTGAGCATCTCGCCCAGGTTCTGGCGAAAACTCACGGCGCTGACTTCGTTAATCATAGCGAACTCCAAATCATAATAATCAATATGATCATTATGATTCATATGGTTGATTTTGTCTACCGCCGATACACATCGTACCCGCGCAAATGCGCCGCCAGCGTGAACTCGTGCATAAAGCGCATCCATCAATGCCGCGCGATCGGGCGTTGGGTCTTCCTTGGTCTGCAAGTCGCGCTTCACAATCAGCCAGCGGATGTTGCGCGACTGCACCAGCGAGGCAATCTCAGCGGGCGAGTAAGGGTCGATGGTGGGATCGAAAAATGGCACCGGAAAGCGCGCCACGCGGCCGGTGGCAAAGTAGAACGGCTCCTCGCCGGGAACGAGAACCAAGCCATCGTCGAAGGGAATGTTGGCCTGGGCGTAGCGCAGCAGTTCGTCGATTTCCGGCAGATACGGCCCCGGCGTGGCCAGACCGGCGAGCTGCGGAAACGCGGAATGCGCGGGCGGGCCGTCCGGACAGGTTCGCGTAGGAGAGCCGCTCTTCGCTGGCCGTGTAGAACCCTCCGCACACCAGCAGCGTGACGGAGATGAGCGCAGCCAGCGCCGGCACAAACCATCGCGCGGCGGCGCGCGCTCGCAAAACGCTCAAGAAACGCAAGCATCTCTGCCACCAGCAGCACGAGCAACGGCCAGATGGCATAGGTCGAGCCCCAAAGCTGCTGCGACATGAGCGTGCCGTGGATGGCGGCCAGCAGAACCAGCGGCACGAGCGCGCGCAGCCGTGGCTCCCGCCGCAAGCCGAACAGATTAGCGATTGCCAGCGCGGCCGCAAACAACAGCAGCAGCGGCCAGAGCGCCAGCAGGCTGTCGCCGCGCGAGTCGGCATCGTCGTAGATCAGCAGCGAGGCGAGCGTAAAGAGAAACGGCGCTGCCAGCAACGCAAGCGCCGCGACCTGCGCCCAACGCCTTTTGCCGAGCCTGCTGCGCAAGACCACCAGAGCAGCCGCAACGCACGGCAGCGTCCAAAGAAGCAATGGATCGCTATAGACGCCGAGCATGTCGCCGGATCCCGGCAAGCGGCGCGCGGCGGCATAGCGCATCGTCCACTGGACGTAGTTGCCAATGCCCGCTGTCCAATGCAGCACGATCACAGCTGACCCAAGTGCGACGCACGTGCCCGCCACAACGGAAAGCAGCGCGCGTGTCTCCGGCAGCGCGGCCGGCGCTTGCCCGCGCCGAAGCCACTTCATCGCGAAAACCAGCAAAACCGCACCGACCACCGTTACTAGAAACGGCAGCCCCATGTTTTGCTTGAAAAACAGCGGCACGGAAATGAAAACGCCGGCGGCAAATCCCCAGGCTGCAGTTGGTTTTTTTGTCGAGCTTTTGCAACAGCCAAAGCGAAACCAGAATCCAGAACGCGCAGTCGCAGTCGTACTCCGGATTGGGCACGATGCAGTAGACTCCCACGACCGCAAGCGGCGCGGCGACGAGCAGCGCCACCGTCCATGCGGCCGCCACGCGCCCGCGCAGCGTTTCAAATGCGACACGCCAGGCAACGACCGTCCCCAGCCCTCCAACAACTGCGACGTACAGCACATGATGGAAGAAAACGCGGCCCGTGAGGCGAATGATGGCCGCCTGAATGAGGAAGGTGAGCGGCGCGTGCGCCAGGGGAAAGTCGCGGTACGGCATCTGGCCCTGGGCGATGCGCGTCGCGGTGTTGAGAATGTAGCTGAGATCGAACAGGACTGCTACGTGCGAGTTTTGCCACAGCACCACGCCTGCTGTGGCCGCAAAGAGCGCAACACCGGCAACGCAGTCGCGCAAACCCCACACACGCTCAGGCGAGCGAACGGCGCGCGGCGATCGGGAGAAAAACGGCATGGCGCGGAGCAAAACCCTAGAATCCCATCCAAGGTAGCAGACGCCGGCCGCGCACCCCGCCCCGCAATTTCTCATTGCACACCGCAATCGGGCGCGCGTATACTCCCGCAATCCCCCAAAATACTCCCTAAGGAGGAGCAATGGGAAAGATCAATATTGGCCGTTTGATCCTTGGTGGCATCGTTGCCGGAGTCGTTGCAGATCTTCTGGATTACCTGGTGGATAACCTGTGGCTGGGGCAGAAGTGGGCCGTGGAAATGAGTTTGCTCGGACATAACCCATTTTCGACGCATACGTGGATCGGGTTCGATCTGCTTGGTATTGCCGGCGGACTCGTCGCCATCTGGATCTACGCTGGGATCAGGCCGCGCTTCGGTCCTGGAGTGAAGACAGCGATCTATGCCGGAGTGGCCGCGTGGATTATTGGAACACTCCTGCCGAATGCCAGCTTCATGTACGTTGCGCACCTCTTCACGCGCCACCTCACGCTCTACACAACGCTGGGAGGGCTTGTAGAGGTCGTCGTCGGGACCATTGCCGGCGCGGCGCTTTACAAGGAATCCTGACGGCGGCAGCGCAGAGGCCGTCGCGGTCCCGGAGAATCTCAAGAACAAACCGTGCGGGCGAAGGGTGCATGCGCCTGCACGGCTCGGCGTAGCCAGCAGCGCGGAGCAGGCGGATAGTGAAGTATTCGTGTGCCGTTGGTTCGAGCGCAGCGTGCACCTCCCGCATGACTGTTTTTGATTCGTTGGTCTCCGATGGCAGCTTCCAAATGCACGGAAAATTCACCGTGTTGTGACGGTAGTGTCCTAATTCTGCGTTGCTGATTTGGTGGCGGCCTAGAGAGGTAAGGCGCACCCTTAGGACCGTCATGGCTTAGATTCATCACACAAACGTGCCATTGACGCGGCCAGAGGCGACCAATAGGGTTTAGTGCTGTAGCACAATACGCATCTGGAAACCGGCCCGCTCTTTCGGGAGTGGGCCTTTTTTCTCAGGCGTTAACCGGCTAGGACAACGCACAATTAGGACACTACCTGTTGTGACGGTCAGAGCCGACCGCGCGGTAGTATTGTTATGACTTTACTTCTCAATCGAAGTTGACTCAGCGGGGATCGCCATGCACGTCCGAAGAGTTCTTCTCGCCTCGCTCCTCTTCTCATGCCTGTTTCTCACATCATGTGCCAAAGGCAACGGGAATTCGAATACCGCTCCATCATATACGGCGATAGAGGGGAACTGGCACATCGCGGGAGAGTCTGGAAGCGATCTGTTTACGTTGGCGCAGTCTCCATTACTAACCCTCTCGATAGGGGTGAGCGGAAACGCAATCTATGCGAGCAGCACCGTGGGAGTGACGTGCTCCAGTGGCGCCGAAATTGGCGGTGGGAGCGGGATGTCACTCACAGGCCAGATTGCCTCAGATGGGACATTCATGCTTAGCAACTCTGCGGAGCCTCTCGATAGTATCCAGGTAACGATCAAAGGGACGGCTCCCGCCGACGGCGCGACAACCTGGACAGGCAGCTACACCGTCGTCAACGCTGCCACGGAAACGAGTTGTCTCTTTAATAATTCCGCAACCTTTACCGCAACCAGCTATTCTCCACTCGACGGGACCTATGCCGGAACTATTACTGGACCAAACCTTGGTTCAGGCTGGACGGTTTCCGTGCAAATGAGTCAGGGAGCACTCACATCTGCTCCCTTGAGTTCAAATTCTTCTACTCTCGTGTATTTCACTCCGCTGACTTCTACCATCACAATCGGGGGATCCTCCACCTTGACTTCAGGAACAACCACGGCAAATCCGCTGGCGTGGGCGAGTGCGATCAGTGGAAATTCCTTCATCGTGAACTACATCATGAACGACGGTTCCACGCTCGCCCTCGATGGGTGGTTTACGGATTCGAGCGAGTCCACCCTCCAAGTCGAAATTAGTTCCTTCGGCGGCTCCATTGGCGCGAGCAACATTTGCACTCTCACCCGCCAGTAATCGCTCCGCTCGGCCTCGGCCCTAAAATAGAGCGGTATGCCCACGCACGTTCGTTCCCGCGCAAAGATCAACCTGGGCCTATTTCTCGGCGCGTTACGGTGCGACGGATTCCATGCCCTCACTACCGTGTATCAAACGCTGGAAATCCATGACGTTGTTACCGTTACGGCCCGGCGCGCTCCGGCGACTGCGCTGCAACTAACCTCCAACGACAGCCGCGTTCCCACCGACAACAGAAATACGGCCTGGAAGATGATTCTCCTGGCCTTGGAGAAGCTTGGTGTAACCGCAGAAGCGGAAATTCATATCGACAAGCGGCTCCCGGTGCAGGGCGGACTGGGCGCAGGTTCTGGCAACGCCGTTGCGGCGCTGGTGGGGCTGGAAAAGGAACTAAAGGCAGGGATCAGGGATCAAGGATCAGGGATCAGGCCGGATGTTTCCTCCGAACGCAGCTTGCTTCAAGAGCTGGAAGGCAAGAGTTGGGCGGCGCGAAAGTTGGGAATCGCTGCCAAGGTTGGCTCCGACGTCCCGCTCTTCCTCATCGGCGGAACAGTGCTGGGCCTGGATCGCGGGCAGGAGGTCTCTCCACTCGCCGACATCGAGCCCGTCTGGTGCGTGGTCGCCCTTCCGGAGATCGGCGTCTCCACCCCGCAGGCCTTTCGCGACTGGGACGCGCTCTGCGCCGCCGAAGGTTTGACCGCTGAGGCCAGTGCCGCTAGACTAAGAGAGTTGAGCCGTGCCTACGTCAGCGCCTTTCAGGGAGCAATCCCTGAGGGTGGGCAGGGAATCGGCTCCTCCGGTGTCCTCGCCGCGGGCGAGGACCTGGCCGGACCACAGAAGTCCGCGCTTGTCCGCACCGGGATCACGAGCTGGATCGAGAACGACTTCGAGCGCGTTGTCTTTCCCCAGCATCCTTCCCTTGCTGAAATCAAGCGTCTTCTTGCGGGCGCCGGCACGCCGGAGGCAGCCCTTCATGCTTCGCTGTCGGGGTCCGGTTCGGCGCTCTTCGGGTTGTACAAATCCCGGGGAGATGCAGAGGCAGCGCAAGATCGCCTGCGTCAGGTTCCGAACGTGGAAGCACGAATCACAAGGACGCTGCCGCGGACCGGGTACTGGAGCCAGATGCTTGTTGAATAAGCTCTTAGCTTTTAGCTTCATCGTGTGCGGGTTCAGGCCGTGCGTTTTCAGCAAGAAGGAGCTAACGGATAATGGCTCAAAGCTAAAAGCTGTTTTTCAGGGATTGACAGTCCACCGTTGGGCAAGCGAGACTCACGAACGGCTGTCGGTTTTGCTGGGCGATCGTTCAATGGTAGGACAATGCCCTTTGGAGGCATTTATCCAGGTTCGAATCCTGGTCGCCCAGCCAGAAAAACAGCGAATAGCTGCTAGCTTCTAGCTCCTGGCTTTTCCACGGGTGAGCGAGAGTCGTCTCTTCCCGCAGGAAAGAGCTAGAAGCAAGAAGCTAGAAGCTCGCATTAAGAAACGCAGCCAAAGCCAACCAGCTTGGAGGTGCTCTTCAGATGGAAGTGGGAACTGTGGTGACAGTCGAAAGCAAGCAGCAGGAAAACCCGCCGGCAGCGACACGCGACGGCTCGCAAAAAGAGCCCGCGGCGCAGGAAGCACGGCAAGGCCAGGGACGCAAGACAAGCCCCTGCGCCGGAGCGCAAAAAGGCCCGCAGCCTGAGCGAGGACAAGCGCTTCAAGCTCTTCAGCGGCACCGCCAACCCCAAGCTGACCGAGGCCATCGGCAAGCACATCGGGGTTCCGGTGGGCGAGGCCAAGCTGCAGCGCTTTGCCGACGGCGAGGTCTACTTTCAACTGCTTGAGAACGTGCGCGGCGTGGATGTTTTCGTGGTGCAGCCCACCTGCTATCCGGTGGACCAGCACCTGGTGGAGCTGTTGGTGATGATCGATGCGCTCAAGCGGGCCTCGGCGGCCCGGATCACGGTGGTGGTGCCCTACTACGGCTACGCCCGCCAGGATCGCAAAGACCGCCCGCGCGTAGCCATCAGCGCCAAGCTCATCGCCGACCTGTTGACGACCGCAGGCGCCAATCGCGCCCTCTTCGTCGATCTGCACGCCGCCCAGATCCAGGGCTTCTTCAACATTCCTGTCGATCACCTCTTCGCCAGCCCGGTGCTGGTGAGCTACTTCCGCGAGCTGAATCTGCCCAATCTGACGGTCGTTTCGCCCGATGCGGGCGGCGTGGAGCGGGCGCGCTTCTTCGCGCAAAAAGTCGGCGCGCCGCTGGCCATCGTGGACAAGCGCCGCACCGACATGAACGTGGCCGAAGTGATGAACGTGGTCGGCGACGTGGAGGGCCAGACCTGCCTCATCATCGACGACATCATCGACACAGCCGGCACGCTGGTAAAAACTGTCGACGCGCTCTACGCCTCCGGCGCCGACCGCCGTCTATGCCTGCGCCAGCCACGCCGTGCTTTCCGGCCCGGCCATCGACCGCATTGCCAATTCGCGGCTGGAGCAGCTGGTGGTCACCGACACCATCCCGCTGCGCGAGGCGGCGCAGAAGCTAACCCTGCCGCCAACCGACTCGGCGCAGAAGTTACCCAAGATCAAAGTGCTCACCATCGCCGGCCTGCTGGGCGCAGCCATCGAGAGCATTCACATGGAGACCAGCGTGAGCACGCTGTTCTCTTAGCCAGTAGCCAGTAGCCCGCAGCTTGGAGCAGAATCGCGGGGCAACCACAATTCGCGGCTTCAATTGGAGCTGCTTCACAAAGGGAGCGGAAAGAACCGGTCTGAACGCAGCCAGAGCTACAAGCTACCGGCTACAAGCTACAGGCTGTTTCCCGTGCCCGAATTTAAGGAAACGAGAAACCGAAATGCCAGAAGTTGTCATAGCCAAGGCCCGCGAGGGCAAATTCAACAAGAACGCAGCGCGCCGCGTGCGCGCCGCGGGCAAGATTCCGGCCGTGCTGTACGGTTCCGGGCAGGATCCTGTGGCCGTCGAGGTCGACCCCAAGCAGATTTCCCGGATCCTCTTCTCTGAAACCGGCCATAACACCATCTTCGATGTTGAAGTCGCGGGCCAGCCCGCGGCCAAAGCCATGATCGTCGACTGGCAGCGCGAGCCGATCAAGGATCAGTTGATCCACATCGACCTGAAGCGCATCGCCATGGACAAGGTTCTTCGCGTCAGGGTGCGCGTCAAGTTGCTGGGCATTCCGATGGGCGTCAAGACCGAAGGCGGCATCCTGGACCAGGTGATGCGCGAAGTCGAGGTCGAATGCCTGCCTGCGGACATTCCCAGCCATATCGATGTGGATGTGAGCGAGTTGGGGATGCACCAGGTGCTGCGCGTCAGCGGATTGCCCCACTCCGACAAGATCAAGTATCTGACCGCAGAAGACGCGACCGTAGCCCATGTGGTGTCGATCCGCGAAGAAGTGGTTGCCGCGCCGGAGGCAGTGGAAGGTGCGGAAGCTGCGGCAGGAACGGCTGCGGCGCCGGGTGAGGGTGCTGCTCCGGGCGAACCTGAGGTGGCAAAGAAGGGCAAGACCGAGGCGGAACCGGCGGCAGGCAAGAAGCCCGAGGGCGGAGCGAAGAAGTAAGCCTTGGCTGAGTGGAACGAGTCCGTCGCCGGGCGAGGCCCTTTCCTTATCGTGGGCCTTGGCAATCCCGGCCTTGAGTATCTGTGGACCCCGCACAACGCGGGATTCATGGCCATCGACCGCATCGCCCAACAGGAGGGCGTTGTGGTCCAGAACAGGCGTTGCCGGGCCACCACTGCGACCTGCCGCATTGCAGGCCGCCAAGTGGTTTTGGCAAAGCCGGAAACCTATATGAACCTGAGTGGCGCTGCTGTCGCCGCTCTGGTTCGGGAGTTTGAGGCGGACCCGGCCCGGGATCTGCTCGTGATCTACGACGAGCTGGATCTGACGCTGGGGACGTTCAAGATCAGGGAGCGCGGTTCGCCCGCCGGGCACAACGGAGCCCGCAGCGTTACCGGCGCCCTGGGCAGTGAAGAGTGGTTGCGCTTGCGTATTGGCGTGGGCCCCGATCTTCCGCCGGAGGCAATAGCGGCCGGTGGCGGAAAGCGGCCGGGCAAAGATTTCCTGCTCTCGCCCATGCGTAAGGCGGATCTGGCGGTGCTCGACGAGGTGCTGGACGTGGTGGCGACCGCCACGCGGCGCATTCTCGAACTGGGACCCGCAGCCGCGATGAACGAGTTCAACCGGAAAGACAAGGATGAGGGAGCAGCGAATAGGGAATAGGGAACAGGAACTGCGAACTACGATCCTTGAACCGAAAGCTGAAGGCCGAGAGCTGAAAGCTGTCTGATGTGAGCGGAAGCCAAGCGCTTCCGCGGAAAAGGAATGCTGATGTCGCGTTTGTATGAAGTGATGTTTATTGTCCGCCCCGATGTGGAGGAAGAAGAAGCCGACAAGCTGATTGCCGGCTTTAGCTCCACGGTGACGGCCGGCGGCGGCGTAGTCAAATCGGTGGAGAAGATGGGCCGCCGCAAGCTGGCCTACCTGGTGCGCAAGTTCAACGACGGCAACTTCGTGCTGCTCACCATTGAAGCCAACGGCGCGGTGGTTCTGGAGCTGGAGCGCCGCCTGCGCGTCACTGAGCCGGTGATCAAGTTCATCACCGTGCGCATGGACGAGGAAGAGAAGCGCCTGGCGAAAGTGAAGGCTCTGCGTGGCGTGCGCCGCAAAGTGAGCGCGGAGCCCGCGGAACAGGCCCCGGCCCCCGCACCTCCAGCGCTGCCTGAAGCAACCGAGCCAACCCAGGCCAGCGCATAAAGGCAGGGAATAGGGAACGGGGAACAGAGAATAGAGGCTCCAGTGTTGACGGCACTTTCTGGTCCCTTGTCCCTGCGTCCCTAGTCCCTCAAAAGATCCTCCGGCTGCGCCGGAACAACGAGAGCAAAGAGGAAATACGATGGCTGAAGAAAACCAAGCAAGGACGTCCTCTGCGGACGCAACCTCAACCCCCCGTGCCTCATCGGGACCGGGCTCCGGCCCGCGTGGCGCAGGCCGGCCCTCCGGCGGTCCCGGTGGCCGCGGCAAGTTTTTCCGCCGCAAGAAGGTGTGCAAGTTCTGCACCGAGAAGATCGATGCGATTCCTTACCGCGATGTCAGACTGCTGCAAGGATTTGTGGCCGAGCGCGGCAAGATCGTGCCACGGCGGCTCACCGGCGTTTGCACGAAGCACCAGCGCCGGCTGACTCGCGCCATCAAGCAGGCCCGGAACATCGCCTTGCTGCCGTTTGCCACGCGGCACTAAACGCCGCCGCTCAGGCCGGCGCTTTGTTACGAGCTGTCATCCTGAGCAACGAGCGCAGTCAGAAGTCGAAAGCTTGCCCTGAGAGTGGTCGAAGGGGATCTACGGTTGCTTTTGACTGCACCTGGCGCCCAGCTCGATGCAAATGCTTCGTTGCCATCTCGAAGATGCGCGCGGATGGGGTTTGTATCAGGGCATAACTTGGCGGGGTCCCCAGCGACAGGTCTTCCTAGCTGGGGTGGCGTTAATCATGCCGAAACCGCGCCGCAGAGGCACGAGAGGCTTTAGCCCCTGCGCGGCGCCGGCCGATGGAACTCGCACTCGCGCGTTCGCAACGCGGGCGCCGGAAAATGAATTTGGAGAATTCGTATGGAAGTAATTCTGAAAGAAGATGTAGCGAACCTTGGCTTTCGCGGAGAAGTAGTGAAGGTCGCCGACGGCTACGCACGCAACTTTCTGCTGCCGCGCAAGCTCGCCATGCAGGCCACTGCAGCCAACAAAGCCGTCATCGAGCAGATGAAGGCCGCCGCCGCGCGCCGTTCTGCCACAGAGAAGGCGCAGGCCGAAGAGCTGCTCACCAAACTCGAGCCGCTCATGCTCAGCTTTACCCGCAAGTCCGGCGAGGCAGGCCATCTCTTTGGCTCGGTCACATCATCTGACATTGCCGCGGAACTGGCTGCGCAGGGCCACGAGATCGATCGCCGCAAGATTCAGTTGGGCGACGCCATCAAGAGCCTGGGCGAGTTCAAGGTTCCCATCCGCCTGCACCGCGAAGTCACTGCGCGCGTGACGGTGAAGGTTGTGGCTGAAGCGGAAGAGGAAGCCAAGGCTGAGGAGTCAGTCGCCTCGGAGACAGCCGCTGCTGAACCGGCCGCAGAAGAAGCTGCCGCCGAGTAACATGGAACCGGGGCTGCAGAGAACTGTGTTGCTCCATCCTTTCGCGTTGCGCGCGAAAGGGTGGGATAGCACACAGACGCCTACGACGGAAACAGCGAACCGGAAGCGGTTGAGATCGAAGCGAGGCGGCTGCGGCGGCGCGCCGGCGGCTGCGCAGGAGCCCCCAGCAGCGCGGCAATCTCGCGCAACTCAGCGCGCGCGCGACCTACGACCGCGGCGACCGCATCCAGCCGGTTGTTTTGCCCGGCTGCAGAAGGCAAAATGGACTGCGGCCCCCCACGCGGAACGGGGCGCGAATCTGGGCGCGGACTCTGCCTGCGCTGCCCTTGCTCGAGAGCCGCTCGCGCGCCCGCGAGCGTATACCCCTCAGCATGAACCAGGCGCTTGATCTCCAGCGCCATCTCTACGTCCCGCCGGCGGTAGAGCCGCTGCCCGGTGCCGCTCTTGTTGGGCTTCAGTTGCGGAAACTGCGACTCCCAAAAACGCAGAACATAAGTCTCCACGCCGCACAGGCGCGCCACATCTCCAATCTTGAAGTAGAGGCGATCCGGAATCGCAGGCGGTTCGTAGGCGTGTTTGCGGCTTAGCTGCGTTGCCATAGAAGTCGGCGAGGAGACCGCATCCATCGGGGAGAAACCCTCGCGCTAGACGCAGTATAGAGCACAAAATGCGTCAAAAGTGAAGCGAAATCGCAGGATGAACCAAGCTATACAGGGAAAAAAATAGGCTGATTTGCACCGCGAGGCGCCGAACCCATGCAAAGCGCAGGAGACCCGGCGCCTCTCGATTTCCAGGTCTTGGTCTTTTGCCGTTTTTTGAACCGTGGTAGTAGGATACGGCGAGATACGGTTGGGTTCCCCGTGTTCACACTTCAAACAGCCAGGAGGGTATTGTCATGCGTTTTGGAGACATCAAACGTCGGGTAGTGACATGTGTTTTGGTGAGCGCAATGCTGCCGGCGGTACCGGCGATGGCGGCATTCGACACCTATATGACCATCAATGGGACGAAGCAGGGGCGGTTTAAGGGCGAAGCAATGTCGGAAAAAATCGCCGTGACGAATGTGAGCCATGACGTCAAAATGGCTTCGGGGATGACGACAGGCAGGCGCCAGCACGGTGCGATCACGATACGAAGAGAGGTCGATGCGGCATCTCCCAAGCTGTTTCAGGCTTTGAGCACGAATGAAGTACTCGGTGACGTAACGATCGTGTTCGGCAACGCCGGAGCGGGTGAGAAGAAGGCTGTACGCACGGTCACACTAACGAACGCCAGGATTACCGCGGACCGAAAGGCCGGGGGTAGCGAGTTAATCACGATGGAGTACGACACAATCGAGGTGACGTGGACAGATGGCGGCAAGACTGCCACCGACGACTGGGAGGCGCCGAACTAGAGCCTGACTCACGGGCGTGCCAGCGCAGAAACAAAGTGGCTATGAGCCTGTGGAGGGGGTGGCTGGAAGCCGTTGAGGATAAACGGGTTGGAGCAGGTCCACAGGAGCACAGTTTGTGTGGGCTGGGCTATTTTTCGTGGCTAACTGGTTGATTGGAAGCTGGTTAGTGGATTCCACAGTCTCACAACCGGGGTTTTGAGTGTGCATAGGGGGGTGGGTAGGAGGAGGAGCAGGTGTCAGGTTACAGGGGTCAGGGGCCAGGGAATTGGGTGAGGCTACGGGTTGATCGGGGATGGGGAAGCGGCGCGTGACGCGCTTGATATTGGGAAGAGTTTCAAGGAGATAGGCGACGACGCGGGAGACGGAGGTTTCGCGCTCGGCGGCCCAAACGCGGGCGCGGCGGTAGGTCTCATCGGGTACGCAGACGGTGATATTTTTCATGATTTTTGAACCTTCTTTGCTTCGAAATCGAGGAGATTTCCAGCGTCGGCGGTGGGTTTCTGCGATTTTTCCTGCTTGCCGGGGGCATTTTCCTGACTGGCGGAGGCGCTGAGGGCAATTTGCGCCGCGTAGAGGAGCTTGCCGCCGTCTTTTTCTGCGATAGCGCCGAGGAGCATGCCCTGGGCGACGCAGGCGATGAAGTCGCGGCAGTTTTCGCGGCTGGTGAGCGGAGGCAGGGCGGCGCGATAGGCCTCGGCAGCCATTCTCCGACCGGAATACTCGCTTTCTTCGAATTCCGCCCGGAAGACCTTTTTCCAGGCTTTGCAGCAGCGCGCGACAGCGGGGTTTTGGAGCGCAGGATTGGATTTCGAGAGCGCATCGAAGGTTATGTTGGTTGGATCATTCGACATACAGTTGTTTCTCCAGTAAAGGCAGAGTGGTCCGGTTACGGCGAGGGATGCGCGCCGGGACCGCAGCCCAAGTGACGGAGATCAGTGACCTCGCCGGCCGGTTCGCTGGCGCTCTGGCAGGTGTTTATCTTTCAGTCACTCCCCCTTCCCCCATCCTCTTTTTGGAGCTAAGTGATTCCCTTTCAGCGGTTTGATCTCCGATCATTTGCTCTAGCCGGTTGATAACAAAGGGGGTTATTTCGTAAAATCCAAAATCCAAAGGAGTTATGGTCGATTTCGAGCACGAATTTTACTCTCTTAGCAACATTTGCACGGATGCCGGTCCCGACGGCAGAGGATTGCTGTTTTACGGCAAAACCAGAGTTGGTGTGTCTTGTTGAGGTTTTTCGAAGGTCGCTGCTCCCTGTTGGTCGCATCGACTTAGCGGTTGAGGCTCCGGGGGCACAGCGACTCTGGTTTTGCGTTAGACGGCCCTCCGCCGGGAGGCATCATGAAATGATTGTGCGCCGGGAGGGGGAAATTATCTGCAAAAGGGCGGGGGAAATTTTGGGGGCACCCACAGCCTTCGGGATTGAGGAGGGGCAGAGCAGAGAGGCTCGCGGACGAGGCGAACGGTTTCGAGGCTGACGGTTACAACCTGGCCGATGAGGCGGACGATGTACTCGGGATCGTCGTCGCGGTTGGGGTCATTGACTATGCCGGAGCGCTTGTCGGTGGAGACGCGGTACTGATCGAGCACCCATTCGAGGGCGCTGCGGTTGCCGAGGCGGTATTCGTAGACTTCGGGCAGGATGCCGCCTCACATGAACAGCGATCCCTGTCGTTCTATCCGGACCTGCGGGCCGAGACTGTCCAGCACGATGCTGGCGGGAATTCGGGCGAGTTCATTCGGTTCAACTTTATGCAGCCCGCCTCCGTACACGCGGCCCTCTGAAAGCAATTGGGCGGGGGTTATGCGCTTCAGGGCCTCAAACACTTTTGAGTGCAACTCCGGATGATTCTGCAATGCATGGAGCAGCGGGCCCCTGGGGTACAGCATTAGATAGACATTGTGGGCTGTTGCGCTTGAGCGGTTCCAAATAAAGCGGAACGGTTGCTTGCCGTCGTGCGATCGCCCCATATAAGTGCAGAGGAAGGGAGCCGGGGGACGCTTTTCCTGCGAGTACCATGGTGCGCGGCGGCTGGCGAGGTAGGTGTCGGAAATATTCTCGTCATGGCCGATCTTTACGTACGCGTAGAAGCGTGGCCACTTGGACCTAATGAGTTCCTCGGGCTCCGAACAATCGAGGAGAAAGAGCCGGGGGAAAACATCCGGCGTCCCGTCGGCGAGCGCCTCCACGACATCGCTTGTGACGTGGCGCGGTCCTGGGAGGATCGGCTTTAGGAAATGGCCAGGAATCTGCCATTGCTCGATTTGATCCTGATTCAAAATGAAGAAACGGTTTGCGCCAGTAGCGAGCCCGCGCTTGATTTGGAAAATATCTCCCAGTTTCAGTTCCGGCCCTTCCGCAACTGTTATTGTTGCCGGGAACTGCGTCCATTTGCGTGACTGTCGCAATGTATCGAGTGGGACAAGTGCTTCTGACCGGGGATGATCGATAGGGCCTGCGAAAGAGAATCTTACGCTGTGCCCAGGCGGCGGTAGCGCTTTGCGAAAGACCACCACCGCTGAGGAGACCAGGGCATCCGTGAACTGCACGTCGGTTGGGCAGAAGCGATGGATGTGGAGCAGGGTGACGCGATCGGTTAGGTAGCGGCGCACAGCGACGCCATAATTAACGTCCATGAACTCCGATGGGACCAGCCAGATTGCAAGCCCCTGCGAATCCATCCATTCATGGGAGAGCAGAAGAAAATAACAGTAGAGTCCTGAGAGACCGCTGATATTGAGCTGCAGAGAGTGCGCAAGCTGGGCCTTGAGACGTTCCTTTTCGGGTCTAGGTAAATGGTGGTGGCGAACGTAGGGCGGATTCGTGAGCACCAAGTTATAGAGCGGCTCTGGAGGCTGTTTTGTGAAGTCACCCTCGATAATCCGCAGGCCACCCCCTGCCCACAATTCCTGCGCGGTTCCCGCAAAGAGCCGGTCAATCTCGATCCCGGTGGCGGATTGGACCTGTTCCCGCGGAAAGACTTGTGACAGCGCCGAGAAAAACGAACCGGTTCCTACGGCAGGATCGAGGAAGTGCACGGGGCGGTTTTCGAGAAGCGTCTGGGCGTAGCGCATGAGACTCAGGGCCAGTTTGGGCGGCGTCGCAAACTGCCCCAGCTTGTTGCGCTCAACGGCAGTCTTCAGAAGATCGAGACGTGCCTGCTCTTCCTGCCTGCGTTCCTCGATCCCGGGTTTTGCCATCGTTGCCATGACTGCCCTCAAATGCCGAGTCGATCAAAATCCGAGATTCGATGTTCCCAGATCCAGTCTATGCCCTCTGCCGCCTCGTAGCCGAGATAAGCCGCATCGAAGTAACCGCACAGAAACAATACGAAAGCGACCTCATCTCCGTAAGTTGTCTTAAGCTGATTGATCTTGGTCGCTTCCTCTTTCCGGCGTTTATTTACGTTCGTGAAGTCTCCTGCCGATTTTGCCTCAATGAGAAGCGGGATATGCGGCTTTTTAATATTTTTCGGCTGGATCACTGCATCAACGGGAATCCTTACCGTTTTGGTACCCGATTTCGAGGGCTTTACCAAGACATTCATTCGAAAAGTGAACGTGCCCGGTTCCATTTCCGTGAGCGGGGCGGCCGCCGGGTGCGGTTTGTGCCGATATCCCTTGGCGACGAGATGCTGCTCAATGATGCTTAATTGTCGTCTTTCCTGGGCATTTCGCACGATAGGGTCGGCTACAGCGCCGCAAAGACGATCGGCGACGATTGTTGACGACCGGTAGCGCTCTTCCTCGGTGGGCAGACGCTTCTCCTCCAGCCATGGGCAGACATCCACGTCGAGCATCTTTCTGAGAACTGTGGAAATTTTGTCCAAGTGGTCCAACACCAATTCGGGCGCGAGCTTTGGCGGAATCTTGCCCTGTTCCAGCCGCCCCACAAAATTCTTCGTGGAATAGGCGAGCCCAATCAGGCGGTCACGGGCAAGCGGAGGACAGGTTGACATCCGCAGCATCTGCAGGATTTCAGGATTTGCCTGGATGATTTCGGGGGTGACGAGGCTCAGGTCTCTGGTAAGGCGGAGGCCGCGCTCTACGTCCTCAATCGTCTGTTTGCGCGAATCGCGATACGCTTTGGGTGCGAATTGCGTAAACCAGTTGTTGAACTGATCAACCGACGCGCGGGTGTCCGCCTTCCAGAGCTGAGGCTTATCGGCGTTGATGGGCATAGGTCGTTTGTACCTGATCTAAAACTCAAGCTTTTTTTTCATCGCGGCTGCGAGCGAATCTTTGGTGTCCTTGGCTTCCCAGTAGCCGCGCGGGAGATTGAATGCGTCGAGGAGGGCTCCGTTGACGCTGAGGGGATTGCGGTCCTTTCGCGGGATGGAGTACTCGGGGACGAGAGTCCAGTCGTATTGGCGGGCGCAGTGTTTAAGCAGGTCCTCGAAGGCTCCGCGGATATTGCCCTCCCTGTCGAAATGGCCGCGGGCGAAGCGCTGGAGGGTCGCGTAGTATTTCTTGACCGGCGCGTGAGTCGGTTTCAGGTTGAGCGAGGACATGAACGCTTCTCAGTAAGGAGGATAGCTCAGGCGGGGTACTTCTCTGGACGGAGAATCTGTGGATGGGTGCCTTTTAGGCACTCCCGACGACAGGTTTGAGCGCGGCTTCGCCGCGTGGATTGCTTTTAAAAAGTTCTTGAATCGATCAAATGAGGGAATTGCACGGCTCCAGCAGCGAGCAAACCAATGCCAGCGGCAGTCCCATCACGTTGAAGTAGCAGCCCTCGATGCGCGGAATCCAGCGCGCCGCGCGGCCCTGGATGGCATAGGCTCCGGCTTTGTCCATCGGCTCGCCGCCCGCCACATAGTCTGCAATTTCTGCGTCAGACAGCGTGAGGAAGCGCACCGCCGTAGCTTCAGCGGCTACTTCCGCGCCCTTTTTCGTCACCACGGCCACGCCGGTGATGACCCGATGCGTGCGGCCTGAGAGCAGGCGCAACATGCGCGCGGCGTCGGCTGCGTCCTCCGGCTTGCCCAGGATGGTGTTGTCGAGAGCCACGGTGGTGTCGGCGCCCAGCACCACCAGGGTTTTTTCTGGTTCTGGACTGGCATCTGTGAGATCGCGAAACACGGCCTCGGCTTTTTCGCGCGCCAGCCGCGTGACGTAGGCGATGGGGTCCTCGCCCGGCAGCGGATCCTCGGGAATGTGTGCCGGATGCACCTCAAACCGGTAACCCGCCTGCGTGAGCAGTTCGCGGCGGCGCGGCGAGGCGGATGCGAGAACCAGCATGATGGAATTATGGCAGGATGGCCCGCCCAATTAGACTGAAAGAGGATCGGCGCGCAAGCCAGAGCCGAGCCCGGACAAGGTTCCAATGCACTTGAATTTCGGTTTTTCGGCGGTCCAGATTCTTTGGACGCTTACGTTTGCGGCGTCACTTGTGCTCCTGGTGGTTCTGCTCGGGCGCGACAGAGTGCGGCGTTTTCCCTGGTTTACAGCCAGCATGGTGATGATGGCCCTGCGCATGGTGGCCAGCCGCCTTCTCTTTGGCAAGATGGCGCCCATGGTTTCCAGCGAAATCTTCCTGGCGCTGGGCCTGGTGGCTGCCATCGTCTCTTTGCTGGTGGTGGTGGAGATGGCGCGGCGCGCCTTCTCGAGAGCCGGGCGCGTGGCGTGGATTACCGCAACGCTGGTACTGGTGGCCGTGGGTGGGGTGGTGGTGGTCTTGTGGGGCCCGTGGCCCTCCGCAAAAACGCTCTTCGCCGGCTCGACCCTTGGCGTCCTGCGCCTCATGCAGTTGATCGCGCAAAAGGCCGAGACGCTCGCCGACCTGCTTGTGATCCAGCTCGGCATCCTGGTTGTGCTTTTTGGCCGCCGCTTCCATGCCGGCTGGCGCAGCCACGTGCAGCAGATTGTGATCGGGCTCTCCACAGCGGCCATGGCGCAATTGGGCGTGCGCGCAATCTGGCAGGTGATTGCGCTGCACACGACCATTAACAGCCGGGCTGACTATGTGCGCGTGATGGGTTTGCAGGATAAGTTCGTCAATGCCGACAGCGTAGTCCTCCTGGCCGCGCTGGTGTGGTGGATCGTATGCCTCTGGATCGACGAGCCGGGCTCGAAAGCCGCCGCCGATCCCGCGGAAGCCGCGCCCCCCGTTGCCGAGCAACTTCCGCACCCAGCAGATAGCAAGTCAGCGAGTTAGCGAGTCAGCAAGTCGGTTCGTGCTATCCCGGGTCCCCAAAGGCGAGGGACCTGGGCCGCCCAGCTGTTTTTCGTTCCCTTGGTCCCTGTGTCTCAGATATGGCAGCTCGCCAGCCCGCGCTTTTCAAGATATCGCTGGTGATACTCTTCGGCGCGCCAGAAGGTCTGCGCCGGTTCCACCTTGGTTACAATCCGCTTCGGTTTGAACCTGCCTTCTGCGGTCAGTTGTTCGATCTTGGCGCGCGCCTGCGCCTCCTGCTCGGGCGAGTGGAAGAAGATCGCGGAGCGGTACTGCGTGCCCCAGTCCGGCCCCTGCCGGTTGAGGGTCGTGGGATCGTGGAACGAGAAGAACGCGTCGAGCAATTGCTCGTAGCTCACCTTTTCGGGGTCGAAATCGAGCCTCGACCACTTCGGCGTGGCCGGTCTGGTCAGTGCATACGTCCTTGTAGGTGGGCCGATTGTGAGACCCGCCTTCGTAGCCCACGGCCGTCGCCGTCACGCCGGGGATGGCCGCAAACGCCGCCTCCACGCCCCAAAAACACCCCGCTCCAAATGTCGCTTTTTCCATAAAACAGCTTCTAGCCCCTAGCTTCTAGCCTCTAGCTCCTTTGTGTTGAAGCAGAGGGCTTTGTGTCATTCGTCAGATTTGATGCCCTGCCCCCTAGCCGCGTTGCACACAGGGCAGGGCGCTTCCCCGGGCGAGAACAAGCTAGCAGGTGGCGGCTAGAAGCGAGAAGCGGCCCTACCCCAGCGGCGCCAGGTGCTTGGTGTTTCGGTAGGTGTAGACGATGCGATGAGCAACGGTGATGGTCGAGAACACGGCCAACACCCACAGCACCGGAGCCATCACGCCCCAATGGTTGAAGAGCGCGCCCAGAAGAATGAGCACGATGCGCTCGGGCCGCTCCATGAAGCCCACCTTGCACTGCCCGATGAGCGACTCGGCCTTGGCGCGCGTATAGCTGACCATCAGCGAGGTGACCATCACAAACGCCACCAGCACTACGTAGCGGAAGCGGTTGATGCGCCCGTAGTAGACCAGCAGCCCGAAGAACAGCACCACGTCCGAGTAGCGGTCGATCACCGAGTCGAAGAACGAGCCGAAAACCGTCACTTTGTTAATGCGGCGCGCCACGCGGCCGTCCACCATGTCGAAGATTCCGGCGCCGAAGATCACCAGCCCGGCAAAGAAAAACATGCGGTCGCCGTTGGCGGCGTTAGCGTGGCCAAAAAGGAACGCGGCGGCGATGTTGATGACGAGCCCAATGAAGGTGAGCACGTTGGGCGAGATGCGCGTAAGCGCCAGCCCATACACGATACGGTCCAAAAGCCATCCGCAGGCACGGCCAAAGGCGCTTGTCCAGGTCATTTGCAATCTTCCTTGCCAGGATCCCGTTCTTAGGCCCTACTGCGCTATACCAGCTGCGGCTTCATTCTCGTCGTCGCCGGCTTCGTCGTGGACCGTGGTGAGTTTCAGGATTTCCAGTTGGCGCTTGCCGTTGGGCGTCAGAATGGTGGCCACGTCGCCCACCTTCTTGCCCAGGATTCCTCGGCCAATGGGCGAAGTAGTGGAAATCAGCCCCTTCGTAATGTCGGATTCCTCGCTGGTCACCAGGCGATAGACAATCTCCTCGTCCTTTGTGGAGTCGTAAACCACCACCGTCGATCCGAATCCGGCCTTGTCCCTGGGAATATTCGTCAGGTTGACGAGCGAAAGCTCCGCCATCCGCTTCTTGAGCTGGCCCAGCCGGGCATTCACGAACTCCTGCCGCTGCTTGGCCATGTGATACTCGGCATTCTCCGACAGATCTCCCATGGCTCTGGCCTTCTTGATCTCGGCCGGAAGCTCGTGGGCAAGCTCGTATTCGAGCTGGTGGATCTCTTCGAGAAGCTTTTTCTTGATGTGCTCGGGCATCCGTAGTCCGGTAGCGGGGAGCGAGGCTGCTCCAACCGCAAAAAATCAGCGTTCCTTGAATCTTCATTATAAGACAGGGGTCAGCGCAGGGGTAAGGGACTGAATCTCGCTCATTGTTCGCGTACTGATCTCTGATCTCTGTTCTCTGATCTCTGCTTTTCGTCCAGGAACGACTGCAGTATCAGTGTCGCTGCCACCTGGTCCACCACTTTGCGGTGTTTCTGCCGCTCGTGGCCGGCCTCATACAGAATCTTGTGGGCCTCGCGAGTAGTCAGCCGTTCATCCCAAAGGTGAATAGGCAAACCGGTCAATTCACCCAGTGCGGCGGCAAAAGCCTGCGTCCTGGCTGCCTGCGGGCTCAGCTCGCCGGAGAGGTGCACGGGATTCCCCACCACGATGCCCGCCACGCCAAACCGCCGGCAGAGGCGCGCCAGCGAGCGTAAGTCTTCGCGTAAACGGCTCTGCCGCTCCAGCGTCAGCACCGGCTGCGCCGTCAACCCTAACTCGTCCGACACGGCCACGCCGATACGGCGGCTGCCGAAGTCGAGGCCCAAATAGCGCGGAGGCGCGGTCCCTTCCACGATGCTGCTCCTTGCATTCAGCTTACGGCCCCCTCCCGGATTCTGGCCCGGGTTCTCAGCGTCCGCGCCAGTTTGCGCCCGGTACAATCGAATGATAGAGAGTTCTCAAGGGAACTCTGCGCGTCCTAAGGGATTGAAGGGTAAAGAATAACGGAATGGCAAGCCGCAAAAGAAAGAGCAGGAGGAAGAGGGGTTCTGGCGCGGCGGCAGCCCTTGGGGTTGTTCTCGTTCTGTTACTGCTCGGGGCAGGCGCGGCGGCGTGGCTGGTGCTCACGCCCTACGGGCCTGAGACGGAGACATTCGTCAGTGTGGCGCCCGGTTCTTCCGCGGTGGCCATCGGCCGCAAGCTGGAGACAGCGGGCGTGGTACGCAGCCGCTATGGCTTCGATCTGTTGCGCTGGTTCCGGCGTGGAACGCTCGAGGCCGGCGTCTACCGCTTCGACCATCCCGCGCCAGCCACTGAAGTATATGCGCGGATTGCGCGCGGCGACGTATTTACTCTCAGCTTGACTGTGCCGGAGGGCGCGAACATTTTCGACATTGCAACGCGCGTCGAACAGGCAGGGCTGGGCACACGCCAGAGTTTTCTTGACGCGGCGGTGAGCCAGACGAGTTTGGTGGCAGATTTGGATCCCGAAGCGACAAGCCTGGAGGGCTACCTGTTTCCGGATACTTACCGTTTTTCGCCGACAGCTACCGCGCCGCAAATTGCCGCTGCCATGGTGCGGCGGTTCCGCGTGGTGGCCGCGCAACTGGGATTGAAGGAGAACGTGCATCGGGTGGTCACAATGGCTTCTCTGGTCGAGCGCGAGTCGGCAGTGGATGCGGAGCGCCCGCTCGTGGCCAGCGTCTTTGAGAATCGCCTTGCCAAAAAGATGCCGCTCAACACCGATCCCGCGGTGATCTACGGGCTGGAATTGACAGGCCATTGGCGTGGCGTCATTCACCAGAGCGATTTGGCCCGCGATACCCCCTACAACACCTATCTGCATGCCGGCTTGCCGCCGGGCCCGGTGGCCAATCCCGGCGCACCTTCGTTGCGCGCTGCCATGCATCCGGCCAAAACGAATTATCTTTACTTTGTGGCCGCCGGAACCGACGCTCAGGGCCATTCTCTCTTTGCCGCCACTTTGGATGAGCACAACCGCAACGTCGCCGGCTACCGAAAGGCGCAAAAGAAAGCAGGTGAACGATGAGGTCCGTCCGGCGTCTCGCCTGTGTCGCGGCCCTTGTCCCTCCGCTCCTGCTTGCGGGCTGCAATATCCTCCCCACCACGCGGCATCTGCCCGTGCCCAAGGCGCCGGCTCTTGTCCAAACGGCAACCCCAAAGGAACTGGTCAAACAAATCAACCAACGCTGGAACGCGTTGAATACGCTCACGGCCACCGTTGAGATTTACGCCACAGGGGTCAAAACGGAGCAAGGCATTGCGACGGATTATCCCTCCTGCCGCGGATTCATCTTGATGCGCAAGCCTCAAATGCTGCGCGTCGCAGGCACATATTTCGGCGTCAAGATCTTCGACATGACCAGCAACGGCAGCCATTTCACGCTCGTTATGCCGACGAAGAGTCTGGTGATCGAAGGCTCAAATAAGGTGACCGAGAAATCGGCGAATCAGTGGGAAAACCTGCGTCCGGATTTCTTCCTTGACGCGCTTGTGGTGCGCGGCCTGGACCCGGATAACGAGTACATGATGACGAACGATACCGAGACGGTTGAAGACGCCGCGAAGAAACACTTATACACCATGCCGGAATATGTCCTGAACGTCATGCGGCCCAAGGCGGGCAACGAGAAACAGGCGGTGCGCGTCATCACGTTTCATCGCGATGACATGCTGCCCTATGACCAGGATATCTACGACAGCACGGGCACTCTGGAGACACAGGTCACTTATAGCAACTACGCCGATTTCAGCGCAGGCAGATACCCCTCTACGGTGACCATCAAGCGTCCGCAGGAGGGAATTCAACTTGTGCTGACGGTCGAAAGGGTCGAGGAGAATGTGGATCTTCCCGACAAGCAGTTCGAGGTGGATATTCCCCAGGGAACCCAGATTCGGAACCTTAAATAAAGCGGTTGAAGGGCTATATGCGTCTTCGCGCTCAAAGATGATAGCCGTCGGCCATCGTGAATGCTACCCTACGCATATCCAGGTGCAGAAACAAGCGCAGGGCCAAAAAACCAAGGACGAGGGACCTTAACCATGCAAGTAAGCGATGCCATGAAATTTCTGCGGATCGCCGCCGTGCCGGTGATCTCGATCATCATCGGGATTCCAGCCGTTGTCTCCGCTCGAGCGCAGGCGAAGCCGTCTGCGGCCCCAGCCGCACCCCCAGTCCAGTTGCAGGCCTACACTGCGCAGGACCAAAGCGTCTCTGCCGGTGTGCCGTCCGGATGGAAAGTTATCAGTGCTGGGGGTGGTTCGATCAATATGTCAGGACCACAAGGCGAAACCATCAACTTCGGAGATGTATTCGTCGCGCACGACGGCCCGTTTCAATTGGGACAGAAGGGTCCAGGCGCCGCGGTGATGTCAATGCCCTTGTCGGCGAAGCTGAGTGACAAGTTCGTCATGTTTCTTCAGCAGCAAGAGTCGCTCAGCGGAAAGCCAGTTGCAAAGATTAAGTTCATCTACGCAACGCCTCTTCAAGTGCCGGCAACGATCGGCCAGTGCGGCATGTTTGCTGTCGCCTTCTCCGGGACCGCCGCGCCTGCCGAAGGAATGGGCGTATTCTGTTCGCTCCCGCCTGACACCGCCCAAATGTTCAAGATGGTCCTCTTAATGGGAACGGCGCCCACGGCCATAGCAAGCCAGACCGTGCCCACGGATGCGGCCGTTTATAACAGCTACAAGATAGCTCCCGGTTGGGTGCAAAAGATGCTTTCCCCCTATACGCTCCCCGCCTGGGCATCCCCTGGTCAGGGGCCTGGCAGTGCGGCCGAGGTCCAAATGTATCTGAGGGCGATGGCGGAGCAGCAGGGGGTCATCGATCACGGCTTCACTTGTGCAAACGCGGGCATCCTCGGCAACGGATCGAACTGGGAGACTCCTCGCGAGTGCGGTGGATGGGCGCCGGACTTCTAGAGTTGATTTCGGTCTTCTCGATGCGGCCGCAAGCAATTCAGGTTGAGGTTCCGGCTCTGCAATTTGACCTCCGCAGCACTTGAGATTGTCAGAGGTTTGGATCAGATCCAGAATCATTCCTGGCGATGGAAAGAGTATTCTACGGGGCGGCAAAGTGCCGCTCGAGTGGAGCGAACGGGCTATGTTTATCGATGGGTAACGAACGAGTAGGGGATGATCCCCCCGACCTCGTTGAATCGCCGACGAGCTATTCAATCCCTGCATCGAATCTTCTTCGATGCACTGTCCGAAGTGTTCTGAAGGAGAAGTGCCTTAGTGCGCGCCTTTGGCCCGCAGTAACGATTCGATTTCAGGGTGTTTCTGGCTGATGGCCAGGCCTAAAGCTGTCGTGCCGTCGTTGCTCTTATCGTTCACGTTGGCGCCGTGATCCAGCAGCGCCTTCACCATCTCAAGCTGCCCCCCGCCCGAGGCCGCCATCAGCGACGTGAATCCATTGCTGTCCTTGGCCTCGACGTTGGCTCCATGGTCCAGCAGCAACTTCACCAGATCCGGCGAGCCGGATACGATGCTCCGCATGAGCGGGGTGAAGCCGTCCCCATCTTTGAGGTCGATGTTCGCGCCCTTGTCGAGCAGCAGCTTCGCCTCCTCGATGTCGCCGGTCATCACCGCATAATGCAGCGCAGTTTCGCCGCGATTGTCTTTGGCGTCGATTTTGGCGGCCTTGTCGAGCAGCAGTTTGACCACATCCACATGGCCCATCGCACAGGCGACAATCAACGGCGTCTCGCCTGTCGAACCCTGGGCGTTGGCGTTTGCGCCCTGATCGAGCAATTGCCCGGCGGCCGTGGCGTCGCCCTTCTGCACCGCGTCAAAAAGTTGATCGTCAAGATTCGGCGCCGCTGCCTGGCCCGCTGCCAGCGCGCTCAACAAGAAAACAACGGCGAAAAGAACAAACGCCGGCAAGGTCTTCTTCATATCTGTCTCCCTACGCGCAAAGTATATCCTCCGCACATCCTTCTTCCGCTTCAAGCTGCATCCTGCGGACGAGCGCCAGCCGCATAACTTTACGCCAGGATTCCCCGCTCTTTCACCTCGGCCCGGCCGAGATTCATTTGGCGCCGTGATCCTTCAACAGCTTGGTCACGGCCGGATGGCCTTCGTCCTGGGCCAGAATCAATGCGGTCAAATCCCTATCGCCCCTGGCATTGATGTTGGCGCCGTCCGCAATCAACAGTTGCGCCGCATCGGCCTGGCCCTTGTCTGCGGCCCACAACAGCGCCGTCCATTTCTGCGTGTCGGTGGCTTCAATGTTAGCGCCTTTGGCCAGCAACACCTTCATTACGCCGGTACTGCCGTGCGCAGCGGCCTCCATCAGCGCGGTCGCGCCCGCATTGGGATACTCGCTGGCCTTGGCCTCCACGTTCGCCCCCGCGTCCAGCAGAGCCTGCACCACGTCAACCTTTCCGGCAGCGGCAGCCACGATGAGCGCCGTCTCGCCGTCCTTGTCTGTAGCCCCCATGTTGGCGTGTTTCTGGATGAGCAGCTTCACTATCCCGATCTGGCCCGCTTTGGCCGCGGTGATGAGACCGGTGCGGCCTTCTTCGTCTTTGGAATCGATGCTGGCGCCTTTCGCAAGCAGCAGATTCACGGCTTCAGTGTTGCCCTGGCTGGCCGCCTCAGGCAGCGCTGGCCAATTCTTCTTGTCTTTGGCGTCAATCGTTGCGCCTTTCGAGAACAGAAACGTCAGCACGTCGGTGTGGCCCATGTAGCCTGCCTCGTGCAGCGCCGTTTGGCCTTTCGTGGCCTTGGCTTCGATGTCCGCGCCTTTGGCCAACAGCTGTTTCACGACATCGATGTGGCCCTGGTATGAGGCCCAGATCAGCGGCGTCCAGCCAATGCTGTCCTTGGACTCGATTTGCGCGCCGGCATCGAGCAGCGCCTGACCGCGTCGCTATTGCCGTTCATGGCTGCGACAATCAGCGCCGTGTAGCCTGCCACCTCCGACGGGATGCCGTTCGAATCGGTGACGCTCTGGCCATTACTGACGTCGTCAATCTTGGCGCCCGTGGCCAGCAGCAGTTTGATGGCATCGACCGAGCCGCTCATGGCCGCGTACATCAGCGAATTGATGCCGTTCTTGTCGCGCGCCTCCGCGTTGGCGTGATTCTTGAGCAATACATCCACTGCGTCCGGCTGGCCCATGTTGGCTGCCCAAAGCAGCGGCGTCATGCCCCACTCGGCCGTATCTGTGCCCTCGATCTGCGCGCCTTTCTGGAGCAGCAACTGCACGATCTCGGTCTGGCCTGTGCTCGCGGCCCAGATCAGCGGCGTCCATCCGGGCACGTCGTGCGCCTCAATGTTCGCGCCCTTCTCGAGCAGCAGCCTCGCCGGCTCGATTTGGCCGCAAGCGACAGCGCGGACGAGCGCCGTTTGGCTGTAATTACCCGTAGCTTCGAGCTTCGCTCCCTTGCTCAACAGCACCTTGACGGCCTCGGCATTTCCGGCGCCGGCGGCGCGAATGAGAGCGGTGTCGCCATTCTTGGCCTGTGCCGCGATGTTGGTCCGGCTCGCCAGCAGCAGCGCGAGCGTTTTTTGAGCGCTGGTCTGAATGCCGCGCACCTTCTGCGTGTTGCCTAAGCTGCCCAGCCACGCATTATTGAGCGCCAGATAGGGCTTGATCACCTGCGCTCCGGAAACCAGCATCAGCGCCGTGGCGCCATTGTTGTCTGCGGCGTCGATTTTGGCGTGCTGGTTGAGCAGTACCGTCCCCACGTCGTAGCGGCCGGCCAAAGCCGCCAGCATCAGCGCCGTTTGGCCGTTCGAGTCCTGGGCTTCGATCTGCGCGCCGTTGGCCAGAAGGAGGGCCACCATCTCCGTTTTGTTGCTCTGCCCGGCCAGCATCAGCGCCGTGCGGCCGTTCAAGTCTTTGGCCTCAAGGTTGGCGCCGCTGGTAAGCAGGAACAGGATCGAGCTGTTGTCGCCGCCCGTGGCCTCGCGCATCAACGCGGTTTGGCCGTTGTTGTCCTTGTCGTCGATCTTTGCGCCCTTCTGGAGCATCAGCGTGATCGCCGGATTTTCGCCGCGTCCCGCGGCGTACATCAGCGGCGTCCAGCCCTGGTTGTTGGTCTGCTCCACGTTCGCGCCCTGATTGACCAAATATTCGACCAGGTCGACACTCTGACTCACGATCGCGTAGTCGAGCACGCTCATGCCGGTTTCATCGTGCGCGTTGATGTTCGCGCCTTGCGCAAGCAGTTGCTGCACCTGCGCGAGGTTGCCTTCATAGGCTGCCTTCAGCAACGTGGTCTCCTGCGAGTTGGCGCCGGTTTGGGCGGCCGTTATTGCGCAGACGAATAAGACCATGGTTGAAAGTGCGATGGCCGACAAGACTTTTTTCACACTCACCTCTTCCAGCGATGAATTGCCGCTCCGGGACGCGCTACGCGTTCGCCGCACGGAATATCTCATTTGGAGGTTATTGTGCGCCGTGATCCCGCAGCATCTTCACAACCTCGGTCTTTTGTCCGTGCAGCGCCAATGAAAGCGCGGTATCGCCATGGTTGTCCCGATCATCGACACGTGCGCCCTTTTCTAGCAATAATGCGACCACATCCGGAAACCCTTGCGAAACCTCATCTTCCAAAGCCGTCCATATTAAGGCTGTTGCGCCGGAATTGTCCCTGGCCTCGACATTTGCTCCGTTTTCCAGCAGCAGTTTCACCACTGCGGTTTTGCCCTTGTCGCTGGCAACGATGAGCGCGGTCATGCCTTCTTTGTCCTTGGCCTCGACGTTGGCTCCTTTGGCCAGCAGCAGCGTTACGACGTCGGTTTTGCCGGCCTGCGCCGCCCCGAGCAATGCGGTCTGGCCGACCAGGTTGTTCGACTCGATGTTCGCCTTGTTTTCAAGCAATAACTCCACGATGTCGCTCTTGCCGCTCATTGCCGCCCAGAACAGCGGCGTGTCGCCCATTTGGCTCTCTCGGGCTTCCGTATTGGCGCCCTTTTCGAGTAACAGCTTCGCCGTTTCCATGGAACCGTCCGTGACGGCCGAGAAGAGCGGGGTGTAGCCTTTTGTTCGTCCGCGTCCTCGATGTTGGCGCCCTTGGCCAGCAGCAGCTTCACCACTGCGGATTGGCCGCTTTGGGCCGCCAGGATCAGCGGCGTGTCGCCGTTTTCGTCCCGGGCTTCAAGATGAGCGCCGTTTTGAAGGAGTTGTTGCACGGCTGCCGTATCGCCGTTGGAGGCGGTAGCGCCCAATTGGTCATCGAGACTGCTGGCGGCTGCCTGGCCCGCGGCCATGCGGCACAACACCAGAATTGCCGGAAGGATGATGGTGATTAGAAGTTTCTTCATTGCAATCTTCTCCCCTGCGCCGAGGAAAAACCGCACGGCCTTGTCTTCAGCCCGGATCGGAGGCGCTCGGCGGAACAATGGAAAAGCAGTAAAACGCATGGCCAGGCGAGCCGTCCGCACATGTTTGGGCTGTGTTCTTGAATTGCAGAAAATTCTACTCCCAATACCGATGAATGTGCGATCAGGCCGAGCCGCCGGCTCGTGCATGACCCCGATCGCGTAGTCTTGACAAGGGAAAATCCTCCCGGCGGAGAACGGCATGAAAGCCAGCGCAATCGAGTTTCGTTTTCGCATGGTCATTCAAATCGTCATCGTTATTCTTGGCTTTTGGGCGCCATGGATTGGTTTTTTGGAGTCCTCGACTGGAACCTTCGATCCGGGCCGCCGCATCGCGACCCTGGAGTGGCTGGCGCTCGAGATCAGCCGGCTGGGCCTTGTCAGCTTCACCGTTGCCACGCCCATTGTGATTGTTCTGGGAGCGCTCGCCGCCGCCATTGGCGCCGTGCTGCGCGTGTGGGGCGCGGCTTACCTCGGATATAACGTCGTGCACGACGCGCAGATGCAGGGAGGCGGCGTGATGGCCGCCGGGCCTTATCGCTATGTGCGCAATCCCCTCTATCTGGGCGGTTGGTTCATGATGATCGCGATCTCACTGCTCATGCCGCCCAGCGGTGCGCTCTTCATCATGGCCCTGTTCACCATCCACTTCCTGCGCCTCATCCTGGGCGAAGAGGCATTCCTTGCCGCGCAGCTCGGCGAGCCCTATGCCGAGTATTTGCGCGCGGTGCCGCGGCTCCTGCCCCGTCTGCGATCCGGTCTGCCTGCCTCCGCCGCGCAACCGCACTGGCTCACTGCAGTCCTTACTGAGATAACTGCGATCGGCATCTTCGTCGCGCTGGCGTTTCTCTCATGGACTTACAACAACGAGCTCATGATCAAAGCCATTCTGGTCAGCTTTGGGATTTCTCTTGTGGTGCGGGCAATTTTCAACCCCAGGGCCGCCGCCGCGTAGCAGCAATTGGAGACCGCAAAACGAACCGCGCCAGTATCGACCCGGCAGGAAAACACTGAGACTCCATGCCCCACCTTGCGCCTTTCTTCCGGCGCGAGGGTGGGCGACCCTCCACTGTTCACGTGCCGGATCAATAGCTTCTGATAAAACAGCAAAGGGAGAGCGCGAGGCTCTCCCTTTTACCGTTTGATTGTACGCAGTCCGGAGGAAAGAGCTACTTCTTCGGGGGCGCGATCACGTCCTTGGCGGACTTGGCCACACGGAACTTGACCACGGTCTTGGCCTTGATCTTGATGGCCTGGCCGGTCTGCGGGTTGCGGCCCATGCGGGCTTTGCGCTCGGCCTTTACCAGGCGGCCGATGCCGGGGATTACAAAGACGCCGTTCTTCTTAGTCTCCTTGATTGCGGTTTCCGCCAGAAGATCAAGTCCGGCAGCGGCTTGCTTGTTGGTGATTTGCAGTTTCTCGGCCATGTGACGGATCAGGGCGGTCTTAGTCATTCCAGTTGCCATGCGATGTTCTCCTTGTGGGCGAGCCCTCAGGGCTGCCGGGTGGTGGGCTTCGCCGCGAAACACTTACCGCAAGTGGGGAGGTCGATCGCTACAGCTTCTGTGCGAAACCCCTGTATTCATGCGGGTACGAAGAACCCTGCCGATGGTTACAATGCGGCTTTAGGGTGGGCAAAGTCAATCGAAAAAGCCCGATTTCCACAGGTTTTTTGGGTGTTTGTTCTGAAATAGCCTATTTTTGCCGGTTTTTACCCTTCCAGCTCCTTTGAACCCGCGATTTTAGCGGGTTTTCTCGTATGGGCCGCAGGTGCTCGTGCGGCAGCCCCGCAGCGCCCACCAGCCCTGTAGCGTCGGTCTCCTGACCGGCTGTCATGCGGGACTCCGGTCCGCACCTGCGTCCGGGAGTTCGTTATTTCAGCCCGAAAAGCACCTTTCTCTTCGGCTTGAGCGCCGCGGCAATCGGCGTATTGAGCGCGTCCACCACAGGCGCGGCAATCTTGAAGTAGCGAATCACCACGTCCGCGATGTCCTTCTTGAGTGCAGCTTTCGCCGGCAGCTCCGCGGCCAATCCCCATTGGCGGCAGCGGATCAGGTCCATCCCCGGATGCTCGCAAGGGAAACCCTTCGGCGGGCGCGTCAGCGCGTTGCCCTCAAACTCGCCGTACATCTTCCGCACTGCCGGCTTCTTCAGCAGGGCGCGGAACTCCGCGTGGTGATCGAGCAGCCAACGGCGAATGGCGGCCAGTTGATCCTTGTCCGGCATATAGGAACCGGCGGCAATGACGATCTCCTTCGCGCTCACGTGGAAGTAGTAGCCCGCTCCCGAAGTTTTTTCGAGACCCTGATGTGACCACCACGCCGCCACGTGCGTTTTGTAGGGCCGCTTGTCGCTCGAAAAGCGCGTGTCGCGATAGATGCGGAACAGCGACTTCTCCGCGGGCCGCACGTGGTTGGGCGCAAAGTCAAGCATCGCGTCGGTAATCCTGCGCACAATGGCCAGCATGGGTTCTTTCAGCTCGGCCTCAAACTGCGCCTTGCGCGGGGTGAACCAGGCGCGGTCATTGTGCCTGGCCAGGTTGCGCAAAAAGGTGAGAGCTTCAGGACGAAAGTAGGGAACGGCTGCGGCGGGTGCGGGTTTTTGCTTCGTTGCCATGCAAGAGAAGTTTAACGCGTGGGCGGGCGGAAAGGGTCTACGATTTCCCGGCTCCGGTCTTGATACTCCGCCCTGTTTCTGCGGCTCAATCAGTATCCAGCAGTGAAGCGCCTGCGGATGTGCTGAGGCTTTTCCATCTCGTCGAGGATCGCTATGGCAAAATCCTCACGCGAGATCCGGCTGCGGCCCTCGGCGTCCTGGATCAGATGGTCGAGGCCAAGGCGGAAAACGCCGGTGCGCTCGCCGGGCTGAATTTCAGCCGACGGTGAAATCGCGGTCCAGTCCAGGTCATCGAGCTTTTTCATGACGTCAAGCGCAAGCATGGCCGCTTTTGGCCCCGGGAGCGGAGGCCCTTTCTCGACCATGTGGTCATAATGCAGACGCCCGTCGTCGCGCAGCAGGCTGCCCGCCCCCACCACGAACAAGGCGCGCTTGACCCCCGACGCTCGAATGGCTTCAATCACCTCGGCGATGTCATTCTCCGTCCATTTGACTGCCACAATCACCGCATCACTCCCTCGCAGAGCTTCCGCCAGACCTTTAACGTCGTGCGTATCCGCCTTCCTTACGGTGAGGCCGTCCCGCGCCACGAGTTTTTCGGGGTCGCGCGTAATGCCGATGACCAGATGCTTGCGGCCGAGCGCTTCGGAAAGAATCCTGCTTCCGATATTGCCGGTGGATCCAACGAGCGCGATCTTCATTTCAATCTCCCCCTTTGTTGGTTATGCAGGAGTTGCTCATCCATTGTGACACACGGCAGATCGCCCTCCTGCAATCTGGATAGCGGCGCTGGCTGCGATAGTCGAGGATGGTGCGTACAGGCAACTCCGCATTTCGAGAAACCTGAAAGAGCCGGCGGCTGCAAGCCAACAGCCAGTAGCTAAGACGTAAAAGCTGGAAGCTGTCTTCCTACCGGATCACCTTCAGCGCCCCGCGGAATAGCCCATCGAAATCCGCGGCCAGCGCCTTGTCCTTCGCGATCGCCTGCTCGATGGCCTTCTCCGCCGCCGCGCGCTGATAGCCGAGATTGACGAGCGCAGAAAGCACATCGTCCACGGCCGGGCCTTGCACGGCCGCTTGCACCGGCGCTACGGCAAAATCGTCGAGCTTGTCTTTGAGCTCGACCACGAGCCGCTCGGCCAGCTTTTTGCCCACGCCGGGAATGCGCGTGAGCTGCGCGTGGTCCTGGCCGCGAATGGCTTGCACCGTCCGCTCCACCGAAAGCCCGCTCAGGATTTTGATGGCCAGCTTCGGCCCCACGGCGCTCACGGTAATCAGCCGCTCGAAGAGCCGCTTCTCCTCGCGGTCCAAGAAACCGTAGAGTGCGATCTGGTCGTCCGAGACCTGGGTATGAATGTGCAGCGCCGCTTCTGCGCCCACCGAAGGCAGCGCCGTAAACGTCGGCACGGAGATGGTGACGTCGTATCCCACGCCCGCGGCCTCAACAATGGCCTGGCCGGGCTGCTTGTAGATGAGCTTGCCGCGCAGGTGAGCGATCATAGGTCTTCCGAAGACAAAATTCCGCAGGGGCTAAAGCCCGATCCTTCTTATGCGCCGGTTTCGGCACGACTGAAGTCGTGCCCTGTTACAAAGCCCTTGACGAATCAGCCTCTATAGTATCCCCATCCGCCTGGCGACGCGCTCCAGTGTTTCCAGCGCTTTGTCGAGCTGCGCCCGTGTGTGTTCGCTGGTCAAAATGGCGCGGATTCTCGCCTTGCCCTCGGGCACCGTCGGAAACGCAATCCCCGTCGCCATCACGCCCTCGTCGAACAGCGCCCGCGAAAACTCCATCGCCGCGCGGCCCTCGCCCACAATGATCGGCGTAATCGGCGTTTCTGTGGCCGGAGTGTTCACGCCGCCAATGTTGAAGCCCGCGCGCTTCAACTCGCCCTGGAAATACCGCGTGTTCTGCCACAGCCGCTCGATCCGCTCCGGCTCACTCTCCAGAATGTCGAAGGCCGCAATGCACGTAGCCGCGACCGACGGCGGATGCGACGTGGAAAACAAAAACGGCCGCGCGCGATGGTAGAGATAGTCGATCAAATCCCTCGTTCCGCAGACGTAGCCGCCCAGCGCGCCAATGGCCTTCGATAGCGTGCCCACCTGCACGTCCACCTTGCCGTGCATGCCGAAGTGATCCACGCTCCCGCGCCCATTGCGCCCCAGCACGCCCGAAGCGTGCGCATCGTCCACCATCATGATGGCGCCATATTTTTCCGCCAGCGCCGCCAGCTTGTCCACCGGGCCAATGTCTCCGTCCATTGAAAACACGCCATCTGTAATCACCAACTTCTTTCCCGGTTCGCCCGCCAACTGCTGCAACAGCTCTTCGCAGTGGGCCGTATCTTTGTGCCGGAAAACCTTGATCGTCGCCCGCGACAGCCGCGCCCCGTCGATAATGCTGGCATGGTTCAGCTCATCCGACAGAATGAAGTCTTCCTTGCCCAGAATCGCGCTCACCGTGCCGGCGTTAGCCGAAAAGCCGCTCTGGAAGACCACGCACGCCTCGACGTTTTTGAAGCGCGCAATCTTCTCTTCAAGCTCCATGTGGATGCGCATGGTTCCGGCGATGGTGCGCACCGCACCCGACCCCACGCCAAACGCCCGCGTGGCGGCGATGGCCGCCTCAATCAGCCGGGGATCGTTGGCGAGGCCCAGGTAGTTGTTGCTGGCCAGGTTAATCACTTCGCGGCCGTCGTAGTGGCACACCGGCGCCTGCTGATCGTCGAGGACGCGGAGCTTGAAGTACGTGCCTTTGGCGCGAAGCTCGTCGAGAACGGCGGTGAGATGGGCAAGCTGTGGACGAGGAGTGGCCTGAGTCATGGCAATTCACCTCAAACACAAAGCATAGCGCGGAGCCCGGATAGCATTCTGGCCGGTATTGCGTCAAAAAGGGTTGTGGAGCGGGGGACAGAGGGGTTGGCCGCAGTCCGCCCCCGGCGGATACAATAGGGTTCTACGCAGAGGCAAAACCGGTAAAGCGCAGTAAGGCGATTGCGCGATCTTTCTGAAGAGTTGGAGCAGGTGCACGTGAGAAGCATGAATCGCCGCGTTCTGCGGCTTGAATGGGTTTGGGCGCTGGGCATTGTGATGGCATCGCCCGCGCTGATGGCAACGCCGGTGGCCACCACATCTACGTCAATCGGCGCACAGACCAGCCAGTCGAGCACGCAAACCAACCCGGCCGGGGCTGTTTGTTCGCTCACGACAGTCGCGGTAACCGTGACCGGCGGCTCTACCGCGCCGACCGGAACGGTCACGATCGACGACGGGGTCACCAGCCCGGTTGCTATCGGCAGCCAGGCGCTCAGCACAAGCGGCACAAGCGGAGTGGCCAGCTTTACCTTTGCTCTTTCCGCCGCCACCCACACGCTCACCGCCGTCTATTCCGGTGACTCGACGCATGCGGGTTCAACCTCTGCTTCGACTTCCCAGACCATCAGTTCGCAGTGCAGCGCATCGTTTGCCGTCACTGTCTCCAGTATGTCGCCGTCGAGCACGCTCACCGCCGGGCAACAGGGAATCTCGACCGTCACCATCACGCCCTTGGCGTCCTTCATTGACAGTTTGGGCAATGCGCCGGCGTTCATCACCGTCTCCTGTTCGGGGCTCCCGGAGGAGTCCAGTTGCAGCTTCACACCGGAAAATTTGGAGATCCTGCCCGGCCAGGATGAAGGCGCCACGAGCACCATGGTGCTTTCGACGCAAGCGCAGGGAACTGCCCGTGCCGTCCCGGCCCCGCGGCTTGGGCCCAGGAGCAGTCCCGTTGCCTGGGCCTTTCTGCTGCCGGGTATGTTGGGGCTTGGCGGTTTGGTATTGGGAGCGCGGCGCCGCGCATGGCTTCGCCGGCTGATGCTGCTGGCCTTGCTGGGCCTTATCACCACGCTGGGCACAACGGCCTGCAGTCCGCTCTATCGCTACTACAATCATGGCCCGCCCACCAATATCCCGACCCCGTCCGGCACCTACAACGTGATTGTCACCGGGCAATCGAGCAATGGCGTTACCGCCATCACCAACTCCACCACCATTTCGGTGACGGTGAACTAGGGCATAGGCCTTAAGCCGGAGCTGCCTGCATGAATCGCCGGCATTCCCTTCCCGCGGAAGTCTACGCCCTCGTAGAGCAAACCCCGGCTACCGTGCTGTTGGAAGGCGGGAGACCGGACAACAACGAATTGGACCGCACCGAATCGAATGGGGAGCCGTGGACCCGCCTGTTCACGGCTCCCGTGCGTGTGTGCGCCGCCTACGATGCCTCGGAGATCCCCGCGCTCTTTGCGGCCATCGAAAGCGCGGTAGCCGCGGGCCAAAGTGCGGCGGGATTCTTCTCCTACGCGTGCGGAAGCTTCTTTGAACCGAAGGCTCCGATGCGCCCGAGCCGGCAAGGCCAGCCGCCGGATCAAACTTCGAACCAACGACAAGCCCAGCCTCTAGCCCAACCGTTAGCATGGCTCGGTATCTACCCGCGGAGCTACGGGTTCGACCATGAGACAGGAAAGTTCGTCGACGGCGAACCGCCAGAGCTGGCGCGCTTCCGGGCGGAGAATCAAGCGGAAGCGGAGAAAACGGTGGAAGCTTTGTATCAGGGCACGAGCGGGGCACCCACCCAGTGGGTGGGTCGCGTGCCGCAATCGCCCCAAAATGAACGGCGGGCTTTAGCCCCTGAAGAAAGCTTTTCTGCCGAGTTTGCGCTCACCGAAGCCGAATACGCAAAGCGTATCGCCAGGATTCACGAGTGGATTCGCGCCGGCGACGTCTATCAACTCAACTTCACGGCTCCATTTCGGCTGCGAACAAAGGCCGGCGCGGCGGCATTGTATGCCCACCTGCGCGCGCGGCAACCGGTCGACTACGGAGCGTTTCTGCACTGGCAGGCGGGTCGTCACATCCTCTCCTATTCGCCGGAGCTCTTCTTTCGCGTGGACTGGGAGGGCGCAACGCGACGCATCGTCACCCGCCCCATGAAGGGAACCGCGCCGCGCGGGCGCACCACGCGCGAAGACCGCGAAATTGCCGCGTGGCTCGCCAACGACCCCAAAAACCGCGCCGAAAACGTCATGATCGTCGACCTCGAGCGCAACGATCTAGGCCGCGTGGCACGCACAGGGAGCGTGCGTGTGGAAAAGCTCTTTGCCGTCGAGCGTCTCCCCACGCTCTGGCAAATGACCTCGACCGTGAGCGCGGAGCTGCGTCCGGAAGTCGGCTTCCATGACATCTTCAGGGCGCTGTTTCCCTGCGGGTCCATCACCGGCGCGCCCAAGGTGCGCGCCATGCAGCTCATTGCCGAGCTTGAAGACGAGCCGCGCGGCGTGTACACCGGCGCCATCGGCTTCTTTTCGCCGCGGCAGACGGTCTTCAACGTGGCCATCCGCACCCTGGAGCTGGACGGCGGGCAGGGAACGCTGGGAGCGGGCGGCGGCATCGTCATCGATTCCAACGCGGCCGAGGAATTCCGCGAGTGCATGCTCAAAGCCGAGTTCCTCACGCGCAGTTCGGCGCAATCGGCAGAACCGTTGTCCCTCATCGAAACCATGCTTTGGGATGGCGCTTATCCACTCATCGATCTGCACCTCGACCGGCTCGCGGATTCGGCCGGGTATTTCGGCTTTCCCTTCGCGCGCGATCAAGTCAAAGCGGCGCTGGAAACACATGCGCAACAATTCGCCGGCACAAGTGCCGGCCAACCGAGAAAAGTGCGGCTGCTCCTTCTGAGCGACGGCGAACTGCAGATTACGGATGAGGTTCTGGCTCCAGGCGGCGGCGTCGAGCACGTAGGGCGCGTCCGCATCGCCAAGGAACGCACTGATCCCACCGACCCGTTGCTCTATCACAAGACCACGCACCGAGCCGTCTATGCGCAGGCGTTCAACGAAGCGGCGCGCGCAGGCTTTGACGATGTGCTGTTTCTCAACCTGCGCGGCGAAGTCACCGAAGGGGCCATCAGCAATGTTTTCGTCGAGAAAGACGGCCGCTGGCTGACGCCGCCCGTCGAATGCGGCCTTCTGCCCGGCGTCTACCGCCGTCACCTGCTCAAAACGCGGCCGGAGATCGAGGAGCGCATATCTGCACGAAGAAGATTTACGCAGCGCCGATGCGATCTATCTCACCAATGCAGTGCGGGGATTGCGGCGGGTCGAAATCGAGTGGTGAGTTCGGGTTCGCCCTTTCCTGGGTCTCATAGTCGAGACAAGGGGCACCCGGCTATGCCGCTAAGCCCTGCGGTCAACATTTTTTCGCGTGGTTCCAAAGAAAATGAACAGTGGATTGCCGAGGCGCCGGGTACCCTGAAGCCTGACTCCTGCCCCCTGTTTTTCACTCCGGCCGCATCACAACCTTGATCGCTTCGCCGGATTGCAACAGCTCCATCGCCTTCTTAAACTGGCTCAGCTTCAGGCGGTGCGTGATGACCGGCTCCAGGTTCAGCTTGCCGGTGGCCAGCAGCGCCTCCATCTGAAACCACGTCTCGAACATCTTGCGTCCGTTGATGCCTTGCACAATTGCGCCTTTAAAAATAATGTCGCGGGCAAAGTCGAGTTCGAAGGGCCGCGAAGGAATGCCGAGCAGCGAAGCCCGCCCGCCGGTGCGCAGCAGCGCGAATCCCAGCCGCATAGCCTCGGGATTCCCCGACATCTCCAGCAGCACGTCCACGCCAGTGCCTCCGGTGGCCTCAAGAATTCGCTTCTCCGCGTGATCGGCCGTTGGATCGAGAACCAGATCGGCGCCCATTTCCGCAGCCACCTGCCTGCGGTGCGCATTCACCTCGATGGCGTAAATACGAGCTGCTCCGCAGGCTTTGGCCACGGCAATCGAAAACAGCCCGATGGCGCCGCAGCCCATCACTGCCACCGTACTAGCGGCAATCGGCCCGGCCAGCACGGTATGCACTGCATTGCCCAGCGGGTCGAGCAGCGTGGCATAGTCGTGCGGAATCGAGGGCGAAAGCTTCCAGATGTTCGATTCCGGAATAATGGCGTAGCCGGCAAAGGCGCCGTCGGCGTCCACGCCCAGGATGCGGACGTGCTGGCACACATGCGCGAGGCCCGTGCGGCATTGCAGGCATTTGCCGCAGGCCACGTGCATCTCCGCGCTCACCGGATCGCCCTCGTGCACGGTGGTCACGCCGCGGCCCACGCCGGCCACCGCGCCTGAGAACTCGTGCCCAGGAATCAGCGGCGGATGAATGCGCCCCTTGGCCCACGGATCCCAGTTGTAAATGTGCAGATCGGTCCCGCACACGCTCGCGGCCTCGACGCGCACCAGCACTTCGCCGGGTCCGGGAGCGGGAACGGGGACCTCGCGCAACTCGATCCCCGGCGCGGCCTTGGTTTTCACAACGGCCTGCATGGCAGCTGGCATAGTGCCAATCCCTCCCTGAAAGCGCGAACAAACAAAGTCTATCAACCGGCGCAAGGCGGTTGAACACTGGATGGAGTTGAAAAAATGGGAGACGGGCCTCGAGCGATGCGGCCTTACGCGCCTACTGCTGCACTCGCATCATCCGCTTCTTCCGCACACACCTGGCAGGGTGAAACGCAACGGGTCAATCTCAGCCTGCGCTGCCGCGTTCTTCCGTGGCCGCAGGCTCAGCGGAGATCAGTGCCCCTCCGGCAGCTCCCGGGAATTGGCGGGTCCCGCCGGCGCGCCTTCTCGGCCCACCAGGCGATCGTAGCGATACACGTCACTGGTAGTGCCCAGCGACTCGTTGTACAAGCTGATCGTCCCGATAAGCTGTTTCAGTTCCTCGCTGAACGCATGAATCGCCTGCAACTGGCTGGCCGACGCGGGCAACTCGTATTGGGAAGTCTTAATAAACTTCTGGTAGCCACGGTCGAGCAGCCGCGCCACTTCGCCCTTTACCACCACTCCGGGGTGAATGGCATATGCAGCCGCCGGATCGTCTGCGTCTTTGATCTCGGGCGCTCCAACCAGCACGGCTCCCGCTCCATACTTGCTCACCAGCACGCCCCCTGCCACGCTGGCATAAGGCGCAACATCGAAACCTTGGACGCGAAGCAATTCCAGCGTCTGATCGAAGTTGGGATGAGCGGATTTTCGTTTCATCATGGCGTTCCAGTCTGGAAGAATGGGGGGTGTAGGCACGATGGTCCCCATCCCTCCAATCTCGCACACCGGCAGCGTGGGCTGCAATTCTCCATGGACATTGGCACACAACAATCCGGCCCCGCACGGGCCGGAGGCATCCGTATGGCAAACATGAGCGTTCTTCATCTGCCCCGCTCGGTCTACCGGGATCTCCGCGCTCACGGCGAAGAAGCCTGGCCGCACGAGTGCTGCGGCGCGCTGCTGGGCCGCGCGATACAGGGAGGCGAGCCGGATGGCTGGCAGGTCGAGTCACTGATGCGAACAACCAACGCCCACGCGGATTCGGCGCACAACCGCTACGAGATCGCTCCGGCGGATCTGGCCGGCATCGTGCTTGAGGCGCGCAACCGAGGTCTCGAGATCGCCGGCTTCTACCACTCCCACCCGGACCACCCCGCTCAACCATCATCCACCGATCTCGCTGAAGCTCACTGGCTGGGCTGCTCCTACGTCATCACCGAGGTCGCTCAGGGAAAAGCCGCGCTGACAAAGGCTTTCCTGCTCGCGGGAACGACGGAAGAGGACAAGCATTTTGAGCCGCAGACCATCCGGATTGAGAATCGCTCCGCCAATCCGCGCCGCGCCTGATCCCAGCCCCAGTGGCCGCCGGTCAGCCGGCAAGTCTCGTTAATGGCGAACAGCCGGTACAAATTTGGTGCCGCCGCATGAAATCGGACTCCCCGTCTCACGAAGAAACAAAAACTTCTTTACACCGGCCGGTTCCAGGACCCATAATTTCTGTGCCTTAGAGAACTTGCGCTCCCCTCCCCATTCCCACTTCGCAAGACATCTCAGGACAAAATAAGGAGGATTCTCAGCCATGAAAATCATCAGCCCCGTACTGTTGGGACTGTCTCTCGCGGTGGTTGGAAGTTCGTTCGCCGCGGCACAAGAAATGCAAAGTGCGGCACCACAAATGCAAGGTCCGCCGAAAGTCCTGCAAATTACGCGGGAGTTCATCAAGCCGGGAAAGAGCGGCGCCATCCACGACAAATCGGAAAGCAATTTCGTGGCGGCAATGGCCAAAGCCAAGTGGCCAACCCACTATGTCGCCATGAATTCGCTTTCCGGCAAGTCGCGCGCCCTGTACATCACCGGCTATGCCTCCTTTGACGCGTGGGAAAAGGACAACGCCGCCATCGACAAGAACAAGGCTCTCTCCGCCGAGCTCGACAAGGACAGCGTAACCGACGGCGAGCTGCTCGATGGAATCGACCAGGCTGTCCTCTACTACGACCCTGATTTGAGCTATCGCCCCGCGTCCAGCCTGGCGAACGTTCGCTTCATGGAGATCACTGTGGTCAAAATCAAGCCCGGCCACAGGAAGGATTTTTCCGATGCCGTAAAGATGGTCATCGATGCCCACAAGAAGGGCGGCACGAGCGCGCAGTGGGCGATGTTCGAAATTGCCTACGGTGGTGGAGATGAGTATGTCTTCTTCAGCGCCGACAAATCCATGGCCGAGATCGACACCGGCTATGCCGAAGACAAAAAATTCCGCGATGCCCTCGGCGATGACGGCTTGAAAAAGCTCACCGAGCTGGAGCAAGCCTCGACCGACAGCGTCGACTCGGAGTTATTCCAGATCAACCCGCGCCAAAGCTATCCGCCTGATGACTGGGTCAAGGCCGATCCCGACTTCTGGACGCCGAAGCCGGCCATGGCGCCGGCTGAAAAGCCTGCCGTAAAGCCCCTCCCCGCCGCCAAAATGCCCCCGAGGTAAAGTTCGCCTGCGGCTCAAACGAATCTTTCACCTGAGCGGCTCCGCGATGCGCGGAGCCGCACTTTCCGTGCCGCCCTACCACCCTGCCCTCCGGCCCGATAAACTAGAAGTCACCGGAGAACCGGGACCATGGCGACCACACCCTCCCCAATTCAACTGCCCGAGCTCACCGCCGCCGATCTCTCCCGCTACGCGCGCCATCTCATCCTGCCCGAAGTGGGGATGGAGGGCCAGCAGAAGCTGAAGGCCGCGCGCGTCCTCTGCGTGGGAACGGGCGGTCTCGGCTCGCCGCTTGCGTTGTATCTGGCCGCAGCCGGCATCGGCACTCTTGGGCTCGTCGATTTCGATGTGGTCGACGCGAGCAATCTGCAACGGCAGATCATCCACTCCACCAGGGACATTGGCCGCAGCAAGCTCGACTCCGCCCAGGAAAAACTCCTCGCCCTCAATCCCGCGCTCAACCTGGTCAAGCACGAGACCATGCTCGTGAGCGGCAACGCCCTCGAAATCCTCGCCAACTACGATATCATCGCCGACGGCACTGACAACTTCCCCACGCGCTACCTGGTCAACGATGCCTGCGTGCTGACGGGCAAGCCCAACGTCTACGGCTCCATCTTTCGCTTTGAAGGCCAGGCCAGCGTCTTCGCCACACGCGAGGGGCCCTGCTACCGCTGCCTCTATCCCGAGCCGCCTCCGCCCGGCCTCGTGCCCAGTTGCGCCGAGGGCGGCGTGCTGGGCATTCTCCCCGGCCTGGTTGGCGTCATCCAGGCCACTGAGGTCATCAAGCTCATTCTGGGCAAGGGCGAGCCGCTCATCGGGCGCCTGCTTCTCGTCGACGCGCTCGCCATGCGCTTCCGCGAGCTAAAGCTGCGCAAGAATCCCGACTGCCCCGTCTGCGGCACCCACCCCACGGTTACCGAGCTCATCGACTACCAGCAGTTCTGCGGAATCGCGCCTGAAACCCAACAGGAACAGGCAGTGAAGAACGGCATCCCTCAGATCAGTGTGCGGGAGCTCAAGCAGCGCCTCGACGCCGGCGAAGATCTCTTCATCCTCGATGTCCGCGCGCCCTTCGAGTACCAGATCGCCAACATCGGTGGCAAGCTCATCCCCATGTACGAAGTGCCCGGCAGGCTGGCCGAGATCGACCGCAACCGCGAGATCGTGGTCCACTGCAAGTTGGGCATCAGCAGCCAGCGCGTCGCCGAGTTTCTCGCGCAGTCAGGCTACCCCAACGTGAAGAACCTCGCCGGAGGCATTCGTGCGTGGGCCGACCAGATCGACCCTAAGGTGCCGAAATACTGAGGGAGAATTTGCTCCGCGAGGTAGCGGAACCAAGGACAGTCTGCCGATCTAAGTGGGAACCTGCGCGCCCGCCGCTGGGCGTTCCCGAAGACGATCACTCAGCCCCTCGCTGACCTGCCTGGGAGCAATCTCCGAAGCTAGGCCCGACTTCCTGATGTTCGGCCATCCGTTCGGCATCGTAGCGGAGGCAAAGGCCTCAGTGATAAACTTGCCCCTGCCTCGGATGGAAGAGGTAACCCCAAGGAGGTTCCATGGCAAAATCGGTCAGTTGTCGCGATGTAGGTGTCGATTGCGATTTCAAAGCAACCGGCGAAACCGTGGAAGACGTGATGAAGAAGTGCGCGGAACATGCAAAGACCGCGCACGGAATGAGCGAGATACCTCCCGAAATGGCTAAGAAGGTTCAATCGGCGATTCGGGACGCTTAGGTTCGTTCGCAGATGGGACGCGCGGGACGCGCATTGGCCACGTACTCCCGCAACTCAATGATCTCCCAGGGCAATCGCATTTGAAATTCATTTGAACCACGGATAGCACTTACGATGGGAGTTGGAAGGCATGAAGTTTCTTGCAGGGGGATTTCATGTCCAGCAAAGAGACACTGGAGCAGTTTGGTTCCTGTTGGGAAGGACTTGAGGATCCGCGCAGTGGCAATGCCGGCCTGCATGACTTTCATGAGCTTCTGATGATCGCCTTATGCTGCGTGCTGTGCGGCGGTCAGGGGGCAGTGGACATGGCACTGTTTGCCGAGGCGAAGGAGCCCTTTCTGCGCAGCTTTCTCACTCTGTCTAACGGAGTGCCTAGCCACGACACGTTCAGCCGTCTGTTTCGCAACCTGGATCCAGATCAATTTCGCGATTCATTTCAGCGGTTTATGGCGCAGTTTTCGCAGCAGTTGCAGGGAGTGGTGGCGATCGATGGCAAGGTTTTGCGCCGTTCGTTTGATCGTGCCAGCGGCAAGTCGGCCCTACACATGGTTAGCGCATGGGGCTCGGAGCAGCGGTTGGTCTTGGCGCAGATCGCCACCGATGCCAAGTCCAACGAGATTACGGCGGTGCCCAAGCTGCTCGGGATGCTGGCCCTGAAAGGGGCCATTGTGACCACCGATGCGCTCAACTGTCAGCGCGCGATCGCCGAACAAATCGTCGATCAGGGTGGCGACTACGCACTGGCGCTGAAGGGCAATCAAGACACACTGTTTGACGATGTGGTCCTGCTTCTCGATGATCCGGAGCTGAAAGCGAGCACTTCGGAGCCGGTTGTCGAGGCCGACCACGGACGCATCGAAACGCGCACGGCGATGGTTTCCACGGAGATCGACTGGCTGACAAAGCAGCACCAATGGCCGGGCCTGAAGGCGATCGGCAAGGTGGTGCGGGTGCGAGAAACGGCGCAGAACACCAGCACAGAAACTGCTTACTATCTGCTCAGCGCTGCCCTGACGCCGCAGCGGTTCAACGAGGTTGTGCGCCAACACTGGGGCGTAGAAAACAGCCTGCACTGGCGGC